>NZ_CP067101.1:3818181-4454545 GCF_016616425.1 Bradyrhizobium diazoefficiens | reverse complement strand
CGTCACCGGCGGGCTCGACTTCTCGAACTACTTCACCCCCTTGTCGGCGAAGGTCACAGCCACCAACTTAGCTGATGCGAAAAAGCAAGGCGCCGTCCTTGCTTGGGGCAACTTCCTCACACTGACGATCAACTTCATCATCGTCGCCTTCGTGTTGTTCCTGGTGATCCGCGCCATGAACACCCTGAAACGCAAGGAGGCGGCGGCGGCCGCCGCGCCGCCGAAGCCGTCGGCCGAGGTCGAGCTGCTGACCGAGATCCGCGACCTCCTCAAGAAGTGACGCGCGCGCTTCATCCGAACTGTTAGCTTTGCTGCGCATCTCGATCGGGTTTGCCTCTCATGGTCGATAAAAACGAACGTCCAATCAAGGTCATGGCGGAAAATCGCAAGGCCCGCTTCAACTATGCGATCGAGGACACGGTCGAGGCGGGCATTGCGCTGACCGGCACCGAGGTCAAGTCGATCCGCAACGGCAAGAGCACGATCGCGGAATCCTACGCCGATTCCAAGGACGGTGAGATCTGGCTGATCAACGCCACCATTCCCGAATACCTTCAGGGCAACCGCTTCAATCACGAGCCGAAGCGGCCGCGGAAACTGCTGCTCCATCGCCGGCAGATCAACAAGCTGATGGGCGCCGTCGACCGCGAGGGCATGACGCTGATCCCGCTCAAGCTCTATTTCAATGAGCGCGGCCGCGCCAAATTGCAGCTGGCGATTGCAAAGGGCAAGAAGCTGCATGACAAGCGCGAGACCGAGAAGAAGCGTGACTGGAGCCGGGAGAAGGGGCGCCTGATGCGGGCGAGGGGCTGACGAGATGACCCAGCGGAACCTGCTCGAGGTCGATTGGAGCCAGATTCCCGCACCCGTCGATGACGGCGCGGCGGCCCATCTCGCAGGCATGGTGCTGCCTCCGATCGGCCTGCTCGCGACCAACGACACCTCGGTGACCCTGTCGGCGCTGCGCGGCCGAACCGTGGTGTTCGCCTATCCGCGCACGGGCGAACCCGGCAAGATAGCGCTGGTGGACGATTGGGACATGATCCCGGGGGCACGTGGTTGCACGCCCCAGACGTGTGCGTTTCGCGACCTGTTCGCCGAGCTGAAGGCCGCCGGAGCCGCCCAGGTGTTCGGCCTCTCGACCCAGAGCAACGAATACCAGACCGAGATGGCCTCGCGGCTGCATCTGCCGTTCCCTGTGCTGTCGGACGAGAAGCTGGCGCTCACGCGCGCCCTGAATTTGCCGACGATGGAGGTCGCAGGCCTGACGCTGATCAAGCGCCTTGCGCTGATCATCGACGACGCCAAGGTCACGCGGGTGTTCTACCCGGTGTTCCCGCCCGACCGGAATGCGGGCGACGTCCTCGACTGGTTGAAAGCCAATCCGGCCAAGGGATCGTCCGCCAAGGTCGGATGAATTTTGGCTGAGCCGATGCGAGCCAAGAGCGCACCTCTCCCGTAGGGAGAGGTCGGATCGCATCGAAAGATGCGATCCGGGTGAGGGAATCTGGTCTCATTGGATGCCGCTGCCCCTCACCCGGATTGCTCAGGCGCGCAATTGCGCGCCATAGCAATCCGAGCTCTCCCCGTCGGGGAGAGGTGAACCACGACCGGCCAGCCTAATTAGTCCTAGACTAATCGAGGTCCGCCTTCACCTTCGCGAACACCGACCGGAACATGTCCGCCGTCAGCACGCCGGTGTTCGTGTTGTAGCGCGAGCAGTGATAGCTGTCGTAGAGCCTGAACGCGCCGGCCTGATGCACCGCGCCGTGGCCGAACGGGGCCTGGGAGGCCTTCAGCTTGAGCGGCTTGAGCACGCTGTCGTGCGCAATTCTCCCGAGCGCGATGATCGCGCGCAGCTTCGGCATCGTCTCGAGATTCGCGACGAGAAACTGCCGGCAGGTGTTGATCTCGACCGGCAGCGGCTTGTTCTGCGGCGGCACGCAATGCACTGCATTGGCGATCCGGCAGTCGATCAGCTTGAGGCCGTCATCGGGACGCGCCTGATAGGCGCCCTTGGCAAAGCCGTATTCCAGCAGCGTGGCATAGAGCAGGTCGCCGGCGTAATCTCCGGTGAACGGCCGTCCCGTGCGGTTGGCGCCCTGCATCCCCGGCGCGAGGCCGACGATCAAAAGGCGCGCCTTGATGTCGCCGAAGGGCGCTACCGGCGCATTGTGCCACAAGGGCTCGCGTATGCGATTTGCCTCGCGAAAGGCAACCAGGCGCGGACAGAGCGGACAATCACGGTCGGGAACGACGGTGAGAGGGCGGCAGCTTGGCCGGACCGCCTCACTCCTCGAAGTCGTCATCGCCCCTCGGCGCCATCGTGGTTGCGCGCTGGAGGAATTGCGGAGCGTGGTGGCGAGCCTCGCGCTCGCCACGATCGCGCGGGGCGGGGCGTTCGGACGGATCGCGGCCGAGCTTGGACTGCAGTTCGACGAGATCGGTGAAGACGTCGGCCTGGCGGCGAAGCTCGTCGGCGATCATCGGCGGCTGGCTAGCGATGGTGGAGATCACCGTGACCCGCACGCCGCGGCGCTGCACGGCCTCGACCAGGGAGCGGAAGTCGCCGTCACCGGAGAACAACACCATCTGGTCGACGTGCTCGGCGAGCTCCATCGCGTCCACGGCGAGCTCGATGTCCATGTTGCCTTTGACCTTGCGGCGGCCGGAGGCGTCGATGAATTCCTTGGTCGCCTTGGTGACGACGGTGTAGCCGTTGTAGTCGAGCCAGTCGATCAGCGGCCGGATCGAGGAGTATTCCTGATCCTCGATGATCGCGGTGTAGTAGAACGCCCGCAACAGCGTCCCGCGGCCCTGAAACTCCTTCAGCAGGCGCTTGTAGTCGATGTCGAAGCCCAGAGTTTTCGCCGTCGCGTAGAGATTGGCCCCATCGATGAAGAGCGCGATCTTGTTGGTGGGAGAAAGTGACATTCAGTGTGCTCGCGTAGAGTTCGTGATTGATCGTTTATTGTTGGCGCGGCGGCAGGCCGCGCAGTTCTAGAGGGCCGCCGAAACCCGTCGAAACCGCAAATCCGGAGAAGTCGGGGCAATCAAGGTATAGTTATGGCGGACTTGCATACACCCACCGCACTCGGTGGCAGACCGGGCAGCCACCCATCTCAGCCCCAATGTGGGGGTAGCAGAGCCGTTTGGCGAGGCCAAATTACAAATTGGCCTTGCGAAATCGCCCCGGCCCCTATAACTAGCCCACTTCATCCACATATTTCGTCCCACCCGCAACGGAGCGACAGTCCATGGCTCGCGTCACCGTAGAAGATTGTATCGACAAGGTCGACAACCGGTTTGACTTGGTCCTGCTGGCCGCCCACCGTGCCCGCATGATTTCGTCCGGTTCACAACTAACGGTTGACCGCGATAACGACAAGAACCCTGTTGTGTCTTTGCGCGAAATTGCCGAGACGACCGTTTCGCCGGAGGATCTCCGCGAGGAGCTAGTGCACTCGCTCCAGAAGTTCGTCGAGGTCGACGAGCCCGAGCCGGATACGGTGCCGCTGATCGGTTCCGCGGGCGCGAGTGTCGATGCGGACGATACCGAAGTCGCTGTCGAGCGCATGACCGAAGAGGAGCTCCTGAAGGGTCTCGAAGGCCTCGCGCCGCCCGAGGAGCAGCCCGAGGAAGACGAGTAAATCGTCCGTCGCAGTCGTCGATTTCTTGTGATCTTATCAAAGGCCCGAACACTTGTTCGGGCCTTTGCTTTTGTTGACGTTTTCGTGGTTACCATAGCGTTGTCGCCGGCGATGCGTCCTGTCACTGAATTGATCGGACACAAGCGCGATCGGAGCTAAGATGTATACAACGGGCCGGCTTAGGCTCGTTTGAAGGCAGGACGGCATGGTATTTCGGCGCCGCAGATCCACGCAGATGCAGGCCGCAACCGAATCGGTTGCCGTGGCCCCGACTGCGCCGGTCGCGCGCCCGGCCAAGCCCCGCGCGCGCATGATGCGCCAATACGACCTCGTCGAGCGCGTCAGGTCCTACAATCCCAACACCAATGAAGACCTGCTGAACCGCGCCTATGTCTATGCCATGAAGGCGCACGGCTCGCAGACCCGCGCCTCGGGCGATCCGTATTTCTCGCACCCGCTCGAAGTAGCCGCGATTCTCACCGACCTGAAGCTCGACGACGCCACCATCGTGGCCGCGCTGCTCCACGACACGATCGAGGACACCGAAGCGACGCGGGCCGAGATCGACCAGATTTTCGGACCGGAGATCGGCGCCCTGGTCGAGGGCCTGACCAAGCTCAAGCGGCTGGAGCTGGTGTCGCGGGAGGCCAAGCAGGCCGAGAATCTGCGGAAATTGTTGCTGGCCATTGCCGACGATGTCCGCGTGCTTCTGGTCAAGCTCGCCGACCGTCTGCACAACATGCGCACGCTGGATTTCGTTCCGACGGAATCGCGCCGGCGCATCGCCGAGGAGACGCTCGACATCTACGCGCCGCTGGCGGGGCGCATGGGCATGCAGGAAATGCGCGAGGAGCTGGAGGACTTGTCCTTCCGCACCCTCGATCCCGAAGCCTATTCGGTGGTAATGCAGCGCCTCGACGCGCTTGCCGAGCGCAACCGCAATCTGATCGGCGAGATCGAGGACCAGCTCTCCAACAATCTGCGCCACCGGGGCCTCGGCGCGCGGGTTTACGGCCGCCGCAAGAAGCCGTTCTCGATCTGGACCAAGATGGAGCGCAAGTCGATCGGCTTCGAGCAATTGTCCGACATTTTCGGCTTCCGCCTCGTCGTCAACGACATCGAGGCCTGCTATCGCGCGCTGGGCATCGTCCACACCACCTGGCCGGTCGTACCGGGGCGCTTCAAGGATTACATCTCGACACCGAAGCAGAACGACTACCGCTCGATCCACACCACGGTGATCGGCCCCGGCAACCAGCGCGTCGAGCTGCAGATCCGCACCGAGGCGATGGACCAGATCGCCGAACGCGGCATCGCCGCGCACGTCTTCTACAAGGAGGGCGTCGGCTCGCCGACCGAATTCCTCAAGCGCGAGTCCAATGCGTTCGCCTGGCTGCGCCACACCATCGGCATCCTCTCGGAGAGTTCCAACCCGGAGGAATTCCTCGAGCACACCAAGCTCGAGCTGTTCCACGATCAGGTGTTCTGCTTCACCCCGAAGGGCAAGCTGATCGCGCTGCCGCGCCACGCCAACGTGATCGACTTCGCCTACGCCGTGCATACCGACGTCGGCAACAGTGCGGTGGGCTGCAAGATCAACGGCCAGTTCGCGCCGCTGTCCTCGGAGCTCCAGAACGGCGACGAGGTCGAGGTGCTGACGTCGGAAGCGCAATCGGCACCGCCCTCGGCCTGGGAAACGCTTGCGGTCACCGGCAAGGCGCGCGCCGCGATCCGCCGCGCCACGCGGACGGCGGTGCGCGATCAATATGCCGGTCTCGGCCGGCGCATCGTGGAGCGCCTGTTCGAGCGCGCCAAGATCGAATATGCCGACGACAAGCTCAAGGGCGCGCTGCCGCGGCTTGCGCGCACCTCGATCGAGGACGTGATGGCGGCTGTGGGACGCGGCGAGATCAAGGCCTCCCACGTCGCGCGTGCGATGTACCCCGACTACAAGGAGGAGCGCATCGCGCGCTATGGCGTCAAGAAGGGGCTTGCCGCCAAGCTCAAGGAGAAGTCCTCGGGACCGCGCAGCCCGGCTGCGATCCCGATCCGCGGCATCAATTCCGACCTGCCGGTGAAGTTCGCCCCGAACGGCGGCGCCGTGCCGGGGGACCGCATCGTCGGCATCGTCACGCCGGGCGAGGGCATCACGATCTACCCGATCCAGGCACCGGCCCTGAAGGATTTCGAGGAGGAGCCGGAGCGCTGGCTGGACGTCCGCTGGGACATCGAGGATTCCGCGCCGCAGCGTTTTCCGGCCCGCATCAAGGTCGAGAACGTCAACGAGCCGGGGGCGCTCGCGCAGATCGCGACCGTGATCGCCGAGCACGACGGCAACATCGACAACATCAGCATGCAGCGCCGCTCACCTGATTTCACGGAGACGACGATCGATCTCGAAGTCTACGATTTGAAGCATTTGAGCGCGATCCTGGCCCAGTTGCGCGCGAAGGCGGTCGTCGCCCGCGTCGAACGTGTTAATGGATAGACGTCTTCCGTAGCCATTTGCCCCCTCCGATTTCGCGAGTCCTGAAATGCCCGCAACTCCGCTCCGCCTCGGCGTCAATGTCGATCATGTCGCGACCCTGCGTAACGCGCGCGGCGGCCGCAATCCCGATCCGGTGCGCGCGGCGCTGCTGGCGATCGAGGCCGGCGCCGACGGCATCACCGCCCATTTGCGCGAGGATCGCCGGCACATCCGCGACGAGGACATGGCGCGGTTGAAGGCCGAGATCTCCAGGCCGCTCAACTTCGAGATGGCGGCGACCGACGAGATGATGCGGATCTCGCTTGCCACCAGGCCGCACGCGGTGTGCCTGGTGCCGGAGCGCCGGCAGGAGGTGACCACCGAAGGCGGGCTGGACGTGGTCGGCCAGCACAATGCGCTCGCGCCCTACATCGCGCGGCTCAACGATGCCGGCATTCGCGTCTCCCTGTTCATCGCCGCCGATCCCGCCCAGATCGAGATGGCGGCGCAGCTGCGCGCGCCCGTGATCGAGATCCATACCGGCGCCTGGTGCGACGCCGTCGTCGAGGGCCACACCGGCAAGGCGGACGCCGAATGGCAGCGGATCGTGGCGGGCGCGAAGCTGGCCAAGGCCGCCGGGCTGGAGGTTCATGCCGGGCACGGGCTCGACTATGCGACGGCGGAGACCATCGCGGCCCTGCCTGACATCATGGAGCTCAACATCGGCTACTACATGATCGGCGAAGCGCTGTTCGTGGGACTGGCCGAGACGGTGCGCAGCATGCGCGCGGCGATGGACCGCGGCCGGAGCCGGGCGTGATCATCGGCGTCGGCTCCGACCTCATCGACATCACCCGCGTCGCCAAGGTGATCGACCGCCATGGCGAACGCTTCCTCGACCGCATCTTCACCGCGGCCGAGCGGGCCAAGGCGGAGCGGCGCGCCAAGAACGAGAAGATGGTGGTGGCGACCTATGCCAAGCGCTTCGCCGCCAAGGAGGCCTGCTCGAAGGCGCTCGGCACCGGGATCCGGCGCGGCGTTTGGTGGCGCGACATGGGGGTGGTCAACCTGCCGGGCGGGCGACCGACCATGCAACTGACCGGCGGCGCCCTGGCCCGGCTTCAGGCCCTGACGCCGGAGGGGTTCGAGGCGCGGATCGACCTGTCGATCACCGACGACTGGCCGCTGGCGCAGGCCTTCGTCATCATTTCCGCCGTGCCGCTGCCGAGGCCCTGATGGCGGGATCGGAGATTTTATGATTCGTGTTGTAAATCAATATCTTACTTAGTTTTGATGCGATCCTTGATTGCGTGGCCTCCGACAACCGTCTAAAAGTCCGCGGACGCAAATCAGCCTGGGCCAATTCGGCTTTACGCCGGAATTGGCCCTCACTATCAGAATCAGGACAATCTCCTTGGGCCGCGAACCGGTGGGCTGTTCGCGGGAGGAGGGCGCTCTGTGATCGCCGGTCGGAATTGAGAGAGCAATGAGCGTGAGTTCGGGAACGAAAACTGAGAGCGGCGTCGGCGAAACGATCCGGGTCGTGATCCACGCTCTGCTGATCGCGCTGGTGATCCGCACCTTCCTGTTCCAGCCCTTCAACATCCCGTCCGGCTCGATGAAGGCGACGCTGCTGGTCGGCGATTATCTATTCGTCTCGAAATATTCCTACGGCTACAGCCATTATTCGATTCCGTTCTCGCCGCCGCTGTTCTCCGGGCGGATCTGGGGCTCGGACCCGAACCGCGGCGACATCGTCGTGTTTCGCCTGCCGAAGGACGATTCCACCGATTACATCAAGCGCGTGATCGGCCTTCCCGGCGATCACATCCAGATGCGGGACGGGCTGCTCTACATCAACGACACGCCGGTCGTGCGGCAGCGGATGAGCGAATATGTCGGCGAGGAGCCGTGCGGCTCGGAAGGTGGCGGCATCTCGCGGGTGAAACGCTGGAAGGAAACGCTGCCGAACGGCGTGTCCTATGAGACGCTCGACTGCGCCGACAACGGCTACGTCGACAACACCAACGTCTACACCGTGCCGCCCGGTCATTTCTTCATGATGGGCGACAACCGCGACAACTCGACCGACAGCCGCTTCCTCGGCCAGGTCGGCTACGTGCCGCGGGAAAATCTGATCGGCCGCGCCCAGATGATCTTCTTCTCCATCGCCGAAGGCGAGCATGCCTGGATGTTCTGGCGCTGGCCGTGGGCGGTGCGCTGGAATCGCTTCTTCAAAATCGTCCGATGAAAGACGAAGCCAAGGACATCGCGGTCCAACCGACCGAGGCGCAAGCGGGCCCCGACGGCGAAGCTGCGACCAGGAGCGTTGCGACCAAGACTCCTGAAACCAAGGCTCCTGAAACCAAGACTCCTGAAACCAAGGCGCCCGCGAAGAAGAAGCGGACGCGGAGCAGCAAGGCCAAGGGCACCGATGCGAATGCGGCGCTCGAGGCGCGCATCGGCCACAGCTTCACTGACCCGAATATGCTGATGCAGGCGATCACGCATGTCTCGGCGCTGAAGTCCGGGCGCAAGCGCGGCGACAGCTATCAGCGGCTGGAATTCCTCGGCGACCACGTGCTCGGGCTCGTCGTCTCCGACATGCTCTATCACGCCTTCCCGAACGCCGATGAGGGCGAGCTGTCCAAGCGACTTGCCGAGCTCGTGCGCAAGGAAAGCTGCGCCGATGTCGCCAAGTCGCTTGGTCTGCTCGACGACATCAAGCTGGGCTCGGTCGGCTCCAGCGCCGATGCGCGCCTGCGCAAATCCATACTCGGCGACATCTGCGAGGCCGTGATCGGCGCCATCTTCCTCGACGGCGGCCATGCGGCGGCGGCCGAATTCGTCAGGCGCAACTGGACCGAGCGCATGCACAAGCCGCGCCGGCCCTTGCGCGATCCCAAGACCGTGCTGCAGGAATGGGCGCAGGGCAAGGGGCTGCCGACGCCGGTCTACCGCGAGGTCGAGCGCACCGGCCCGCATCACGATCCGCAATTCCGCGTCGCGGTCGACCTGCCGGGGCTCGCGCCGGCCGAAGGCGTCGGCGGCAGCAAGCGCGCGGCAGAGAAGGTGGCAGCTTCGGTGATGATCGAACGCGAAGGCGTCGGCGGCGGCAATGACGGCTGAAGCAAGCGGCGAGATGCCCCCTGCGACGCGCTGCGGCTTCGTTGCGCTGATCGGCGCGCCGAACGTCGGCAAGTCCACGCTGGTCAATGCGCTGGTCGGTGCCAAGGTCACGATCGTCTCGCGCAAGGTGCAGACCACGCGCGCGCTGATTCGCGGCATCGTCATCGAGAACAATGCGCAAATCGTCCTGGTCGACACGCCCGGCATCTTCCTGCCCAAGCGCCGGCTCGACCGCGCCATGGTCTCGACCGCCTGGAGCGGCGCGCATGACGCCGATCTCGTCTGTGTGCTGCTCGATGCCAAGACCGGGATCGACGAGGAAGCCGAGGCGATATTCGCCAAGGCGGCCGGCGTCAATCACGACAAGATCCTGGTGATCAACAAGGTCGATCTGGTCCAGCGCGAGAAGCTGCTGGCGCTGGCGCAGGCCGCCAACGAGCGCATGAAATTCGCGAAGACCTTCATGGTCGCGGCGATCTCGGGCGACGGCGTCGACGACATCCGCACAACGCTTGCCGAGATGGTGCCGCCGGGTCCGTTCCTCTATCCCGAGGACCAGATGTCGGACGCGCCGATGCGGCATCTTGCGGCCGAGATTACGCGCGAGAAGATCTATCAGAAGCTGCACCAGGAATTGCCCTACCAGTCCACGGTCGAGACCGACAAGTGGGAGGAGCGCAAGGACAAGTCGGTGCGGATCGAGCAGACGATCTTCGTCGAGCGCGAAAGCCAGCGCAAGATCGTGCTCGGCAAGGGCGGCGCCACGATCAAGTCGATCGGCGCGGACTCGCGCAAGGAGCTGATGCAGATTCTGGACGTGCCGGTGCATCTGTTCCTGTTCGTGAAGGTGCGCGAGAACTGGGGCGACGATCCCGATCGCTATCGCGAGATGGGCCTGGACTTTCCCAGGGAATAACCAGGAAAAGATCGGTATCCGATGAGCGTGCCCAGCAACGTCCGGCGCTTCGAAGCGCTGCTCTATGCATCGTTGATGCTGGACGCCCTCTCCGTTGCGGTGCAGGACCGCACGCCCAATGCCGAGATGACCGAGCAGATGATCATGACGGCGACCTTGCTCGCCGGTGGCATGATCCTGCTCCTGGTCTACTTCGTCTGGCTCGCTGCGCATTGGCGCAAGAGCTGGCCGCGCTGGGTGCTGGCGGCAGCCCTCGTGCTCTCGGTGATCTCGCTCAGCCAGATCATCGGCGAAAAGGGGATGGAGCTCGACAGCGCCATCGAGATCATCTCCTGCGCGCTGACGGCGATGGGCCTGTATTTCTCCTTCACCGGCGACGCGCAGGGCTGGTTCAACGCCTAGCGTCTTGCGAAACGCCATGGGGTGGGCAAAGGCGCGCCCTCGCGCGCCGTGCCCACCCCTTTTGGCGGATGTTCGGTGGATCAACTTGGTGGGCACGCTTCGCTTTGCCCGCCCTACGATCGCTCGAAATGGGCTACACTTCCCTCCATGGAATGGACCGACGAAGGCATCGTGCTTGGGGTGCGGCGGCATGGCGAATCCAGCGCCATCGTCGAGCTGTTGACGCGCCAGCACGGCCGGCATCTCGGGCTCGTGCGGGGCGGAGCAGGCTCGCGGATGCGGCCGCTTTTGCAGCCGGGGAACAGCGTCAGTGCGGTGTGGCGGGCGCGGCTCGACGAGCATCTCGGCACCTATGCCATCGAGGGGCTGAAGCTGCGCGCCGCATCGCTGCTGACATCGTCCCACGGCGTTTACGGCGTCACCCATCTCGCCTCGATTGCGCGCCTGCTGCCCGAGCGCGATCCGCACCAGGAGATCTTTGCGCTGCTCGAACATTCGCTCGACGATTTCGAGGACATTGGGGGCGCCGCCGTGCACGTCATCCATTTCGAGCTGGCAATGCTCGCCGAACTCGGCTTCGGGCTGGCACTGGAGAATTGCGCGGTGACTGGAGAGACCGTGGACCTGATCTACGTCTCGCCGAAATCCGGCGGCGCGGTGTCGCGCGGCGCGGGCGAGCCGTGGCGTGACCGGCTGTTGCGCCTGCCGCCGTTCCTGCGCCAGGGCGAAACCGCGAGCGACCTCACCGAGCAGGACCTGCAGGACGGCTTTCGGCTCACCGGCCTGTTCCTGCTGCGCCATGTGCTGGAGCCCCGCGGACAGGGCCATTCCGAGGCGCGGGCCGGGTTCATCAATGCCTTGATGCGGCAACAGGCGAGGGCGGCGATCCCCGCGCCATGAGCCAATCGCGACGCTGCCCTGCCGCTTGGCATGGAGTTCCCTGGAACAAAATCGCTTTGGCGAGAATTGGCTTTCAGGTTCCACAATGGGGGACAGCCAAATGTTGATCAGGGGATTTGCGCTCTCGGCGGCGCTGCTCGCCTTTGCGCCGGAGGCGACGGCCGGCGAGCCGCAATCCGGCGTGTTTCGCCGGGCGTCCTGCACCGTCGTCCGGTACTATGTGGCGAAATATTCTGCTGGCGCCGCAGAGACATGGGCGCGGTCCAAGGGTGCAACGGAGGCCGAAATCGAGGCTGCCCGTCGTTGCCTGACCAATGTGCCGGCGGCGGCCCAAGCCAGAACCCAGTCCCATACCCAGACCTTCACCGCGGGCTGGGCTGGGCAGTAGCAGCCCACAGGGAACCAATCCATCCTTGCCCGATTCGCCTCCACGGTTTAACCGGGCGGCATGGGAAAACGAATCGTTCCGCCGGAAGAACCGGCCGAAATTCATGAGGTGCCGCTGCGGGAAGCGCTCGAGGAGCGCTATCTTGCCTATGCGCTCTCCACCATCATGCACCGTGCGCTGCCGGATGCGCGCGACGGCCTGAAGCCGGTGCACCGGCGCATCCTCTACGGCATGCGCCTGCTCAGGCTCGATCCGGGCACGGCCTTCAAGAAATCCGCCAAGATCGTCGGCGACGTGATGGGCTCGTTCCATCCGCATGGCGACCAGGCGATCTATGACGCCATGGTGCGCCTCGCGCAGGACTTCTCCTCGCGCTATCCGCTGGTCGACGGCCAAGGCAATTTCGGCAACATCGACGGCGACAACCCGGCCGCCTACCGCTACACCGAAGCGCGCATGACCGACGTCGCGCGGCTTCTGCTCGACGGCATCGACGAGGACGGCGTCGAGTTTCGCGCCAATTACGACGGCCAATCGAAGGAGCCGGTCGTGCTGCCCGGCGGCTTCCCGAACCTGCTTGCCAACGGCGCACAGGGCATCGCCGTCGGCATGGCGACCTCGATCCCGCCGCACAACGCCGCCGAGCTTTGCGATGCCGCGCTGCATCTGATCGAGAAGCCCGACGCCAAGTCCAAGGCGCTCTTGAAGTGGGTCAAGGGCCCGGATTTCCCGACCGGCGGCATCTGCGTCGATTCCAAGCAGGCGATCGCTGAGGCCTATACCACCGGCCGCGGCTCGTTCCGTGTCCGCGCGAGGTGGGCGCAGGAGGAGGGCGCGCGCGGCACCTGGGCGGTCGTCGTCACCGAGATTCCCTTTCTGGTGCAGAAGTCGCGCCTGATCGAGAAGGTTGCCGAGCTGCTCGACCAGAAGAAGCTGCCGCTGGTCGGCGACATCAGGGACGAGTCGGCCGAAGACGTCCGCATCGTGATCGAGCCGAAGTCGAAGAACGTCGATCCCGCGCTGATGATGGAATCGCTGTTCCGGCTGACCGAGCTCGAAAACAAGATTCCGCTGAACCTGAACGTGCTGATCAAGGGCCGCGTCCCCAGGGTGGTGGGGCTCGCGGAGTGCTTGCGCGAATGGCTCGACCATCTGCGCGACGTCTTGATCCGCCGCAGCAATTACCGCAAGGCGCAGATCGAGCACCGGCTGGAAGTGCTCGGCGGCTTCCTGATCGCCTATCTGAACATCGACAGGGTGATCAAGATCATCCGCACCGAGGATGAGCCCAAGCCCGAGCTGATGAAGGCGTTCAAGCTCACCGAAGTGCAGGCCGAAGCCATCCTCAACATGCGCCTGCGCTCCTTGCGCAAGCTCGAGGAGATGGAGATCCGCACCGAGGACAAGAATCTCCGGAGCGAGCTCAAGGGCATTAACGCGGTGCTCGCCTCGGAAGCCGAGCAGTGGAAGAAGGTCAGCGATCAGGTCGGCAAGGTCCGCGACATGTTCGGACCGAAGACGCCGCTCGGCAAGCGCCGCACCACCTTTGCCGATGCGCCCGAGCACGACCTCGCCGCGATCGAGGAGGCTTTCGTCGAGCGCGAGCCGGTGACGGTCGTCGTCTCCGACAAGGGCTGGATCCGCACCATGAAGGGCCATGTCGAGGATCTCTCGGGGCTCGCCTTCAAGCAGGACGACAAGCTGGGCTTTGCATTCTTCGCCGAGACCACGTCGAAACTCCTGTTGTTCGCCACCAATGGCAAGTTCTACACGCTCGACGTCGCGAAGCTGCCCGGCGGGCGCGGCCATGGCGAGCCGATCCGGCTGTTCATCGACCTCGAGCAGGAGGCGGCGCCCGTCGCGCTGTTCGTCAACAAGGGCGGACGCAAATTCCTGGTCGCCAGCCACGAAGGCCAGGGCTTCGTCGTCAACGAGGACGACTGCGTCGGCACCACCAAGAAGGGCAAGCAGGTCCTCAACGTCGAGATGCCGAACGAGGCGCGCACGGTCACCGAGGTTACAGGCGATACCGTCGCGGTCATCGGCGAGAACCGCAAGATGCTGATCTTCCCGCTGGATCAGGTGCCTGAAATGGCGCGTGGCCGCGGCGTGCGCCTGCAGAAGTACAAGGACGGCGGTCTCTCGGACGTCGCCGTGTTCGATGCCAAGGCGGGCCTGACCTGGAAGGATTCCGCAGGGCGCGAATTCTCCGCGACCATGAAGGAGCTGGCGGAGTGGCGGGGCACCCGCGCCGACGCCGGCCGCCTGCCGCCGAAGGGTTTTCCGAAGTCGAACAAGTTCGGCAAGGTGATCGGGTAGGGCTGCGGCTCTTGTGTCCCGGACGCGCTGCAACGCTCTTCGCGTTGCAGCGCAGAGCCGGGACCCACACTGCACGGAGGATGCGCGGCAACATGGGCCCCGGCTCAGCAGCGCACCGCTGAAGTAGCGCTGCGCTGCGTCCGGGGCACCAAAAGGGGAGTGCGCCGCCTCCACATCGTCCTTGCGAGCGCAGCGAAGCAATCCAGAATCTTTCCGCAGAGAACAGTCGCTGCGCGCAATGACGGAGCAAGCGGCGAGGCCGTCGCTCTCCAATTCACACACACGATGTCATTCTCGCGGCTCATGTCGCCCGAGTTTTGCGTCACGCGCGCCCTCGAAAATGACAAGGACGCAGGGAAGGCCGGGCGCCGGCTGGCACCCGAGATCCGTGCGCGACAGAAATGCACACGGGGTGGACCACAGGTGTCGCCGGTCGCCCGGCCTTCCCTGCGCGAATGGTTTTAACGGTGTCCTTCGTGCTCTCCCCGGGGAGCGATGCACTATTGCCCCCGTCGCCCTGCGGATGGCTGACGTACGTGTCCGGTCGGACCGCCACATCACCGCAGGACTTGACGCACAGACCCCGGGCGTCGGGACCACACGACTTCTCCGTCCGCGCACGTCCTCGCTGGGAATCCGGGGGGTGGCGTGTGCTCGCCCCCGAAGCCATGCGAAGACGCTGTCGGCGTCGTGTCGTATGCGCGAAGGCCATTGCTCACGGCCGAAGCCGCCCTGCAACACCAATCGCGCCCGACGCCGTCGCGTCCATCGCTGCCCAGCCCGCGGTTCGTGACGATCGCGATCCGCCCCTTGTCTCGGGCCAGGGTGCTTCGTGTGTACGACAAATCCGAATTTCGGTAAAGTGGAATATTTTGCAGGACGGGGGCTTGACAGGCGACGCGGCGGAAATGGTCGGCTGTTTTGCCCGGCGGGCAGTGGCAGCGGGGGCATAGATGCCGAGCTTTCGCCCGGAGGAGTGTACTCATCAACGGCAGCTTCTGTGGGCTAAGCGGAAGTCGCCTGCTTGGCCGTCGTTGACAGCCTGTGACCTTCAGCAGACCTGGCCGCCGGTCGTTTGGCTCTCTCGGTATTCAAAGTTCGGTGGTGAGACTGTCATATTTCCCAGCGCGATGTCGTGGCGGCCATGGATTCCTAAGGGCCCGATCAGAGGATGGGTGGCGTTTCAGATAGCTCTCTCGCAAGCGGCCATCGCCCCTTATATTGGGCTAGGAGGAGATATGTCAGACCGGTGAGAGCTCTACCGGAGCCTGAATGGCGACGCATGATTCATCGCTCGCGAGCCGGCAAGCGACCATGCTTTCCTCATCCACCAGCCCAATGCGCCCTCTGGTGGCCGCCTAACTCACGTCGAGTTCGCTGAGTTCTTGCGTCACGGAAGTGGGCCCGAAGAGCAAGCATGTTGCGATGGATCGGAAGGTTGGTCGAGGTACCGCCTTTTGCGTAACAGAGCTCAGCAGTTCGCAGGTCATGGGGCTGGCCGACGTGCTCGCCTTTGGTGCGGCAAGTCGTGGCTGCGAACGCTCGAACTTCACGGGTCTGAGCGTCCCATCGACATTCGCGCGCCTTTGTCACATCTCGCCTTTGAGGCGGCTTTTTTCGCACCGCACTCTCGGGATATTTTCGCGATCGGTCAACCGCTGAAGGTCACTGAATGTACGAAAGCTGATCTTCCGTAACGACTCGCTCGATCCTCTCAGACTTGCACTTGATGCGGTACCTAACTCGTCCATCGGACTCGATGGGCATATGCTGGACGATGGTGTAAATCATTGGCCGTTCAGTTCCAGCCCGTCCTTGTGGGCCTTGGGGTTGGTGGCGAACATCTTCATTGAGCTTATACGCATAGGACATGTGTTTACCTTACGGTTGCGGCTGCTCCAGCGGGACCGAATGCATCTTGTTGCTTCCGGACCTAACGGGCTCACGTGCGGGCCATTTTGCTTGGCAGGTTCTCTAATCCTCCAGTATGGATTTTGTAGCGTCGAATATCTGTTCCGCGGTGCCTTTGATTGTGCCCTTTGCCCACGCCTGAAACACGGCGACGTAGGCGTTCCTGTAAGCCTCTTCATCCGCAGAAAAGTAGACTTCGTCTGTGACGGTATCCAAGACGAGCGCTCCTTTATCGATGCAGATTTCCTCTACTAAGACCAGTCGCTCTTCCTGCTCCACCAGATGACGCTTCACAATGCTCATTGGATCTCCTGCTTTGCGCGAAACAAGCCATTTCAGGATTTAATTCGAGTCCATCGACGCCCGACCTCGAGATGTCGGCTCGTTTCAGCTTTCAGTCACTCGTTCGGTCGGCAGCCAAAGGTCCGGATGTCGAACCCACCGGAGTCACAGACGAGCGAGCTTGTACGCTCACGGCACCAAATCAAAACCCCGCCACCGGGTCACCGAGGGCGGGGCCGGACCACAAGCTCTTGCCAGTACATCCGTGGCTAGAGCGACAGGTCTGTCGTGCTCTCAACTAAGCAGCACGAAGATTTTCGGCAGCGGATTTGCCGGAACGGCGATCTGCGACGACGTCATAAGACAGGGTCTGACCTTCGACCAGGCTGCCCATGCCGGCGCGTTCGACCGCGCTGATATGAACAAAAACGTCGTTGCTGCCGTTTGTCGGCTGGATAAAGCCGAAGCCCTTTTGGCTGTTAAACCATTTCACTGTGCCTGTGTTCATCAGGTCGTCCTTTCGTATACGCGCACGATCTGGCGCGCGGAGATGCGGCCAGTGTCCGGTTAGTCGATGTTGGAGAATGTCTGAAACGTGCGCGCCGTCAGGAGCTGAGGCGAAAGCGGAACAGTTGTTCGGCCAGTATCGATGTTCGAGACAATACACTAGCGGTTGAGAGACTTCAATAAGAAAGCCAACGGTGTTTTTCATCACCGTTTGGCCGATTCGTTCTGAACCTGGTGACTGATCACCGGAACGACCTTGGGTGCTCGCAGTATAATGGCTCCTCGTCTGCACGACAAAAGGACAAGGCGTCGGGCGGGCCGGCGGCTCGAAATGCTTCCGCGAGCTTCACTTTTTGCGCACTTTCCCGCATAGTGCGGCATGGCAAAAGTGAAAGTAAGCTTCAAACCAGTCCGTAAATCTGAAGGCGACTGGGCGATCATCGCCGAGCACCCAGCCGCAGAACCGCGAGAAATCACGGGTTTCACAAGCAAGACCGAGATTGACGATTGGATGAATGGAGAGCGTCGGATCGCGTGGCTCCGATCCCAGGGTTACGCGAAGTGACTTGATGACTCCTTCTTCTAACTAGCTTTGCAGGGCGATACGGCCCTGATCAATGAGTGGAAGGATCTAGTAATGATCGAACGGAAACGCTCCGCCCAGCAGCAGGTAGCTGACGAGGCGGACCGCAAGGCGCAAAACCCAAACGGAGCGCGGCAAACAATTGCGGACAGTCAGGCCGATCCAGAGTTTCAAGAGAACCACAGACGTCTCAGAGCGGAGCGGTTAGCGCGAGAGATCGAGGGCAAGGCCGGCAAGTGAGGCGTCTTGAAGTTCCATTCAGGGATGTTCTTGCCCTTGGTGCTCGATCAGCGTTTATCTGCCGTGTGTCTGTCGACTTTCTTCTCGAGCTCATCGGTTCTGTCGAGTGCGTTGCTCAAGAGCTCGCCCAATATCAGCAGTGTTGAGTAGATCTGCTGCGACATGCCGGGTGTTGCAGCATGTATCACTCGCTTTATTTCCTCTCGCATTGCGTAGCTAGGCATCGAAATGCCGCCGTTGTTACTCTCTCGTGCCGACGGGACGATTGAGTGAGTTCTCAACTTTCGGCTTCTGGCCCGTTGCTGAAGACCGCACGATCTATTCGTAGGTCGGTTCGCTGGGGTTAACCGGACATAGCTCGGCCCGAACCAGAAGCGCCGCTTGTGACCCATAGCGGGCTTGTGTGTGACGATGGTCACGGATCGGCCGCTTGTGTTTCGGGATGCTCCGATTACGTTGGACCCACGTTGCAAAGGGGCGGCAATGGGCACGATTCGGCTGCTTGTTTTGGTCTTTTGTTCTTTTTGGCTGGCTTGCGGATCGGCTCAGGCCGAGAAGCGGGTTGCGCTGGTCATCGGCAATTCCGCTTACAAGAACGTGCCTCAATTGCCCAACCCCGCAAACGATGCCACGTTGGTCGGAGACATGCTCAGGCGGATCGGGTTCGATTTCGTCGAGACCAAGACCGACCTGAATATCGCTGAAATGCGCAGGGCGCTCCGCGATTTTGGGGCGAGGGCGCGCGACGCCAGTGTGGCCGTCATTTACTATGCCGGACACGGCATCGAACTGGACGGCACCAACTACTTGATCCCCACCGAAGCGAAGTTGGAGACGGACAGCGACGTGCTCGATGAAGCGCTTCCACTGGATCGCGCGATGTATGCGGTCGAGCCGGCCAAGCAACTTCGGCTGATCATTCTGGACGCCTGCCGCGACAATCCCTTCGCCAAGAGCATGAAGCGAACGTTGGCCTCGCGCAGCATCGGGCGCGGCCTCGCCAAGGTCGAGCCGACCAGCCCGAACACGATGATCGCCTACGCCGCAAAGGCAGGGTCCACCGCCTCGGACGGCGACACACAGAACAGTCCCTTTGCTATGGCGCTCGTCGAACGACTTCCGACACCGGGGCTCGACCTGCGCAAGGCGTTCGGATTCGTCCGCGACGACGTTCTCAAGACTACCGGCTATCAGCAGGAGCCATACGTCTATGGTTCCCTCGGCGGCGAGGATGTGCCGCTGGTTGCTGCGAAGCCAGCCGCGACAGGACCGCAGCCCAACCCGCAGGACGCGGTACGGCGAGACTATGAACTTGCGCTCCAGCTCGGTACGCGCGACGGCTGGACGGCGTTCCTGGCGCAATATGCGGACGGCTTCTACGCCAATCTGGCGAAGGGGCAACTCAACAAGATTGCCGCCGAAGAGACCCGCACAGCCGCGGCCGAGAAGGCCCGGCAGGCAGAAGAAGACAAGGCGCGGCTTGCCGCCGAGCGTGCAAAGAAGACCGAACAGGACAAGGCAGCCGCCGCAGCCAAGGCTGCTGAGAATGCACGGCTTGCCGCCGAGAAAGCCAAGGAATTG
Organism: Bradyrhizobium diazoefficiens; assembly: GCF_016616425.1. NCBI lineage: Bacteria > Pseudomonadati > Pseudomonadota > Alphaproteobacteria > Hyphomicrobiales > Nitrobacteraceae > Bradyrhizobium > Bradyrhizobium diazoefficiens. The sequence continues at coordinate 4,435,270 of NZ_CP067101.1, read as the reverse complement.
GAAGAAGCCAAAGCGGCGGCAGCCGAGCAACGACGCAAGGAGATCGAGGCGGCTGTTGCAAAGGCTCTGGCCGACAAGCAGGCTTCCGACAAGAAAAGCGGCTCCGAAGCCGATCAGAAGGTTGCGGCCCTGCCGCCCGCTCCTTCGTCTGAGCCGGCGCAGTCTCCGCAAGAGCTCGCCACGTCGGTGCAGTCCGAACTTCGTCGCGTCGGCTGCCTCGCTGACGTGGACACCGGTGAGTGGACTGCCAAGTCACAGCGCTCTCTAACGCTTTTCAATAAATATGCCGGAACGAAGTTCGATGCCAAGCTCGCGAACTTCGAGGCACTCGACACTATCAAGGCCAAGCTGGGTCGAGTCTGTCCGCTGGTGTGCGATCACGGCTTCAAGGCCGATGGCGACACTTGCGTAAAGATCGCCTGCCGCGCCGGTTACCGGGTGAACGACGACAACGAGTGCGAGAAGGTGCAGGACAAGAAACCGGTCGCGACCCGCGAGGATGCCAAGAAGCGGAACGAAGTGAGAAAGAAGGTCGAAGCCGCGCCCTCGAAGCCGCAGGCGTCCGGACAAATTATCTGTGGCGCGGCAGGATGCAGACCGGTGGCTAAAGGTTGCAGAATCGAATTCACGACAGATAGCTTTTCTCCAGGGTCCAACAAAACAGTGAACCGCGAGGTCTGCAACTGAACCCTGAGTTTCGTTCTTCAGTTTCGAAGCCGCAGGCTTTGGACAGAGGTGGTGCGCCGGCGTAATATATTGCTTCTATTCTGCAGCCGTTCGATAACGTGCTGCGCGAGCCAAACCCGGCGAGACTCCGATCTTTCAGTCGACGAAGCTCAAACTCTCCATCGATCTCACGACTGCGAAAGCACTTGGCCTCATAATCCTGGAGCCACTCCTCGCGCGTGCCGACCTGTGATCGAATATACCGGTACCAGCCGGAACCGCCGAGACTTAGCGGGTCTAGCAGATATCGCTTCAATGCCGGGTAGTTGTAAGAATCCTCGAAAAAGCCTTGCGGTGAATGTCGCGCTTGCCGATATCGGGTCGCCTTCGTGTGTCCTTATGCTATTGTATCCACTTCGAGATAAGGAACGGAAGGATGGACATTCGATCGAAATTGACAGCGCTGTGCGAAGCCTTCAACGCGCACGACCTGGATTCCGTCATGGATTTCTTTGCTGACGATTGTGTCTTGGAGATGCCGAGGGGACCCGAGCCCTGGGGCTCGCGCTTCGAGGGGAAACGCAAAGTACGTGACGGGCTCGCGATGCGCTTTGAAGGCCTGCCGGACGTTCACTACGGCGACGTCGAGCACTTTGTGGATGCGATGGCAGACACGGGCATTTCGAAATGGACATTAACGGGCACAACCCGCGAAGGAAAAACGATCGAGGTCCGAGGATGTGACTTTTACACCTTTCGCGCGGGCGAGGTGATCCGCAAGGACTCCTATTGGAAGATTGTTGAGGGCCCGTCGTCGGCCTAGCGATGCAAGAGTCCGAATATGGCCGAGGCCTCCATGCAGCCTCTCGGTTTCAACGTGGCCTTCCGACAGCAGACCGGACGCAACGAACCTGTGAGTGCACGCCCTAAATCACCCCCACCATCCGCAGCCCGACGCCCGCCGCGCAACTGCCGGCGAGCACCGTCAGCATGCCCAGCTTGAATCTGAAGATCGCGGTCGCCGCCGCGATCGACAGAACCAGCGCCGGGATGTCGACGCTCGGCAGCACCGGCATGTCGAAGTTCAGCGGAAACGCATGCACCGGCATCGTCTGGCTAAACAGCGTGTGCAGCGCGAACCAGATCGAGAGGTTGAGGATCACGCCGACGACGGCGGCGGTGATCGCGCTGAGCGCGCCGGCGAGGCCCGTGTTGCCGCGCAGGCGCTCGATGTAGGGGGCGCCGACGAAGATCCAGAGGAAGCAGGGCGTGAAGGTGACCCAGGTCGCGAGAAGGCCGCCGAGCGTGGCCGCCAGCATCGGCGACAGGCCGCTCGCGTCGCGGTAGGCGGCCATGAAGCCCACGAACTGCAGCACCATGATCAGCGGGCCCGGCGTGGTCTCGGCCATGCCGAGGCCGTCGAGCATCTCGTGCGGCTTCAGCCAGTGATAGTGCTCGACCGCCTGCTGGGCGACGTAGGCCAGCACGGCGTAGGCGCCGCCGAAGGTGACGAGCGACATTTTCGAGAAGAACAGCGCGATCTGGCTGAACAAATTGCCTTGCCCGAGGGCAAGCAACAACACGATCACCGGTATCAGCCAGAGCGCCAGCCACAGCGCGGCGACCCGGATTGTTCGCGCGGTGTCGGGACGAACGTGATCGGGCACGGCTTCGCCGAGCATGCTGTCGACCAGGGCGCTGCCGCCATGGCCGTGACCAGCCGGGGCGAACTCCGGACGGCCACTGCGAGCGCCGGCATAGCCAATCAAGCCGGCGGCGATGATGATGATCGGGAAGGGCACCGCGAAGAAGAAGATCGCGACGAAGGCCGCGGCCGCGAGCGCGATCATGATGCGGTTCTTCAGCGCGCGCTTGCCGACGCGCACCACGGCCTCGACCACGATGGCGAGCACGGCGGCCTTCAGGCCGAAGAACAGCGCCTCGATGAAGCTGACATTGCCGAAGGCGGCATAGATGTAGGACAGGCCCATGATGGCGATGATGCCGGGCAGGATGAACAGCCCGCCCGCCATCAGCCCGCCGGCGGTGCGGTGCATCAGCCAGCCGACATAGGTCGCGAGCTGCTGCGCCTCCGGTCCCGGCAGCAGCATGCAGTAGTTCAGCGCGTGCAGGAAACGGCCTTCGGAGATCCACTTCTTCTCCTCGACCAGGATGCGGTGCATCACCGCAATCTGGCCCGCGGGCCCGCCGAAGCTCAGGCAGGCGACGCGGAGCCAGACGCGAAAGGCTTCGCTGAAGCTGACGCCGTGACCGGCGTCAGCTCCTCCTTGAAAATTACGGGTATCCATTACGCCTTCACCTTGTTGGTCGGCCAGTTGTGAGTTTCGGCCGTGGCGTCGCGGCACCAGCGGTAGAAGGCGTCGTAGAGCGTCATGCCGGCCTCGAGCTGCGCGAGGTCGTCGTCATACATCCGCGACAGCCCGAGCGACGCCGCGAGCAGGCCGGGGGCTTCCGGCGCCAGATCGGGCCGTGCGGTGTCGGCGCCGCGCACCAGCGTGGCCAGACGCAGCAAGGCCGGAGTGCCGATTCCGAACTCCTCAATCATGACATCGAAGGTGCAGAGCTCGCCGCGGTGGCTCCAGAACACGTTCTCGATGTCGAATGGCGCGGCGCCAAAGCGCTCACCGACGGCGACGACCTCGGACGGCGCCACAAACAGGAACACCGCCTTGGGATCGACGAAGCGGCGGATCAGCCAGGGGCAGGCGATGCGATCGATCTTGGGCCGCGCCCGCGTCACCCAGATGGTGCGCCCCCTGGCATCGCGTGCCGGCAGCTTGCGCGTGTCGACTAGCGGCAGCTTGGCCGCCTTCCAACCCTCGAAGCCGCCCTCCAGCGTCTCGGCCTCGACGCCGAGCTGACGCAGCCAGGCCGCCGTGCCCTGCGCGAGCTTTTCACCGCGCAGGCACGTGACGACGGCCCGCCGGCCGGCGAAGTCGCCGCCCCAGTCCGTCACGCGCTCGTGGCTGAGCTTGATGGAGCCGGGGATCAGCCGCCGGTCGGCGGCAAAATCCTCCTCGGTGCGCACGTCGATCAGGGCAGGGCCGTTCGCCGTGCCGATCAGCCGTGCCAATTTGTCCGATGATATCGTCGTGAAAGTAGACATGATGCGTCCTCGCATAAACCGGGACGCGATACTTGGGCATGTCGCCTCGTGGGGAGATCGCTCAAATCCCCATGGCGCACATTACAGCGAAACTGGGAAGCGCTGTCAATTCGCGGGACGATTGGACCTTAGAAAATTGATGCCTGCTGGTCTATAGTGCGCGCCGACAGACCTGAATCCGCTGGAGAATTCGATGCATTCCCATTCCATCGAACAATGGACCCACGACCACGCCTTCCTCGGTGAGCAGCACGACGAGAACGAGCGGCGCACCTGGCTCGTGGTCGCGCTGACCTTGATCATGATGGTCGGCGAGATCGTCGCGGGCTCGCTGTTCGGCTCGATGGCGCTGCTGGCCGATGGCTGGCACATGGGCACGCATGCGGCTGCGCTCGGCATTGCCGCCTTCGCCTATCGTTTCGCGCGCCGGCATCTGGGGAATGCACATTTCACCTTCGGCACCGGCAAGTTCGGCGATCTCGCCGCCTTCGCCAGCGCCATCATCCTGGGCCTGATCGCGGTCGAGATCGCCTATGAGAGCGTGCTGCGGCTGTTCACGCCGGTGCCGATCGTCTACGGCGAAGCCATGGCGGTGGCCGCGCTCGGGCTGTGCGTCAATCTCGCCAGCGCGTGGCTGCTGCGCGACAGCCACGATCACCACCATCACGGCCATGATCACGGCCACAGCCATGCGGATGACCACCACGCCGATCATGACCACGATCACCGCGGCCATCACCACCATCATCACGACAACAATCTGCGCGCAGCCTACGTCCATGTCATGGCCGACGCCGCGACCTCGGTGCTGGCGATCGCCGCGCTCGCGGTCGCCATGTATTCGGGATGGGCCTGGGCCGATCCGGCCGTCGGCCTGATCGGCAGTGCGGTGATCGCGAGCTGGGCGTTCGGCCTGATCAAGTCGTCAGGCGCGGTGCTGCTCGATGTGCGCGCCGACGAGAAGCTGGAGCGTGTGATCCGGGCGCGCATGGAGGTCGGCGACGATCGCGTCACCGATCTGCATCTGTGGCAGGTCGGCCCCGGCCATTGCGCCGTGCTACTCTCGGTGGTGTCGGACCAGCCGCAGCAGCCGGCCGTCTACAAGCGGCGGCTGGCCGGGCTGAAGAGCCTCAGCCACGTCACGGTCGAGGTCGAGAGCTGCCCGCATTGAGCGGAGGGCACGAGCGCGTCTGCGTCAGCGAGCCCGGCTTCGGGCCGCAGCATTGTCAGACGCACGCGTATCAGCTTTTCGGCACCATCACCGCGGAAGGCGTCCCCTCCGGCGTCTTCTTCGGCTTCAGCGTGCCGGCGTAGAACGAGACGAGCCAGACCAGGATGATGGCCAGGAGATAAACGCCCCAGGCCTGCGGCGGCGTGGTCGCCCAGCGGAAGGCGCGCTTGAGTGGGCTGGTGGTGTCCTCGGTCATCGCTCGCTTGTGCGCGAACGCCTTGGTGCGGTCAATCCTTGATGCGGTCAATCGGGCCGGGCGCTCGTGCGCACCAGGAACAATGCGGCCAGCGCCGAGAGGCTGAGTGCGGACGAGACCATCAGCACCCTGGCGCCCATGACGTCGATCAGCAGGCCGAAGGCCAGCGGCGCCACTGCCTGCGCCATCCGTGCCGGTGCGCCGATGATGCCGAGACGGTAGCCGAAATCCTTCGGGCCGAAGATCGACAGCGGCAGCGTGCCGCGCGCGATCGTCAGGATGCCGTTGCCCGAGCCGTGGAACAGCGCAAAGGCGCTCGCCGCCGCGCCGCCGAAGATCGCAACGATCACCGCGCCGATCGGGTGGGTGAGGCAGGCGAGCCGCGTCGACCACAGCGGATGAAAGCGGCTGAGGAAGCCGGCCTCCAACATGCGTGCACCGACTTGCGCCGGGCCGATCAGTGCGCCGGCCGCGATGGCCTCGGCGGGCGTGGCCCCTGTCGTCTCCAGGATGCGCGGGAAATGCGCGGCCATGGCCCCGGTGACGGTCCAGACCGCCGCGAAGATGAAGGCGAGCAGGATCATGGTGCGATCGAGCGGTAAATGCGGCTTCTCGGCCGTCGCCGCCGCCTGCCTGGCGCCCCTGATCGCCGGCAGCACGAAGAAGTTGAGGGGCAGGCCGATCAGGATGTTGGCGGCGGCCCAGGCAAAGCAGGTGTCGCGCCAGCCGATATGGGCGAGGCCCCAGGCGGTGAGCGGCCAGCCGACGGTGGAGGCGAAGCCCGCCATCAGCGTGATCCCGGTGATGGGCCCGCGCGCCTCGGTGCCGTAGATGCGCCCCAGCGCGGCGAACGCGGCGTCGTAGAGCCCCATCGCCATGCCGATGCCGAGCACGAGCCAGGCAATCGCCATCACGGCGACCGAGTGCGAGAATCCGAGGAGCACGAGGCCGGCGGCAATGGTCAGGTTCGAGGCCGACAGCACCTGGCGGCCACCAACGAGATCGATCTGCCGCCCGATGCGCGGGCCGAGCATCGCCGAGATCACCAGCGAGGCCGAGAACGCGCCAAAGATCCAGTTGGGCGAGACGCCGAGGTCGCGCGCCATGGGATCGGCGAGCAGCGCCGGCAAATAGTAGCTCGAAGCCCAGGCCAGGGTCTGCGTGGTGCCGAGCGCCAGGATGATCGGAAGCCGGCGCTGGCTCATCCGCGCATGCCTCCGATTCTGGCCGACAATGTCATCATTGCCGGCATTTGCCTCCCGCGTGGCGAGCGCGTCAACCGCGGCGGCAGCATATTCGACCTGCAAGTGACGGGGAGCCTTGTGACGGGATTCGCGCGCACGATCCTTGTGCACGATCCTTGCGCACGGCCCGCGCGCGGCCCTGCGCCTTTCGCTCGTCACGAATGCACGGCATAATGGCGCATGCAATTGACCTCGCGCCTTGCGCTAATGAACTGGCTCACCGGCCAGGGGCTCACGGGCCTGCCCGAAAACGAACTGCTCCGCGGCTTCTGCGAGCGCTGCCGCGCCGAGGGACTGGAGCTGTCGCGTGCGCTCGTGCTGATCGACACGCTGCATCCGATCTATGAGGGGCGCGGCTTCCGCTGGAGCGACGTGCCGAGCAACGAGAGCGACGTCATCGAATACGGCTCGACTGCGCAAGGCGATGCGGCCAGAAATTGGCGGCGCTCGACCTTCTTCCACATGCTCGAGCATGGCCATGACGAGATGCTGGTCGATCTTGCCGACGCTCCCTCGCTTGATTTTTCGCAGATCGGCGAGCTCGCTGAAAAAGGCCACCGGCACTATCTCGCCTTCGTGCATCGCTTCGGCGAGAACGGCGCGCTCGGCCAGATGGACTGCCTCTACTCGAACTGGACGACGCGGCGGGAGGCGGGATTCAGCGAGCCGGAACTGGAAGCGCTGCGCGATCTCGTGCCGGTGCTGGGGCTGGCGGTGAAATCGGCCCAGCAGGTCGACATCGCGCGCACGCTCGGGCGCGTCTATCTCGGCCGCGATGCCTCCGAACAGGTCTTGCGCGGGCGAATCTCGCGCGGCGTCACCGAGCGCATCAATGCCGTGCTCTGGTATTCGGATTTGCGCGGCTCGACCGGGATCAGCGAGAGCATCGGCCCCGACGAGATCATCCCGTTCCTCAACGACTATGCGCAGGCCGTGATCGACCCGATCCACGATGCCGGCGGCGACGTGCTCAAGCTGATCGGGGACGGCGTGCTCGCGATGTTCTGGGGCGAGGACATGGCGGATGCGCGGCGCGCTGCGCTGCGCGCCGAGCATCTGTTCCGCAAGAACGTCGCGGCGCTGAACAGGCGACGGGAGGCCGATGGCCGTCCCACCACGTCAGCCTATATCGGCCTGCATGTCGGCGAGGTCTTTTACGGCAACATCGGCAGCGAGGACCGGCTCGACTTCACGGTGGTCGGCCCCACCGTCAACGAGGTCAGCCGCATCGCCTCGATGAGCCGCTCGGTCGATCGCGAACTGCTGGCGTCGTCCGAATTCTACCGGGGCCTCGATGCCACCGGGCGGCGCTATCTCGTCTCCACCGGCCGCTACGCGCTGCGGGGCATCGGCCGCGCGCAGGATCTCTACACGCTCGATCCCGAGGTCGATGCGAGCGAGCCGGTGGCGGGGAGCTACGAGCGGTATCTGGCGGGCTAGCACCGCACCGCCACTTCGTCCCCCACCATGTCCGGCTGCCGGTCGAGTGCGACCGCCGGCGACAGCAGGATCACCAGCGCCTGCATGCCGAACACGGCTGCCGCGAGATAGAGGCACGCTTCCGCGCTCCAGAGGCCGCCGACGATCGCGCCCAGCGCCGAGCCGAGCGGGCGGGCGCCGTAGCTCATGATGTTGATGGCGGAGACCCGCCCGAGAAGGCGCGGCGGGGTCACGGACTGGCGCAGCGTCGTGGTCGAGATCACCCAGAGGATCGGACCGATGCCGAGCAGGAAGAAGCTCAAGGCCGCGAGCCAGGGCGAGGGGATCGGCACCGTCAGCGCCATCACCAAGGCGGCGATGAAGCCGGCGACCGGGCCGAGGCCAACCACCGTGCCGAATGCGATGCGCTGCATCACACGGGTTGCGACCAGAGCGCCGATCACCATGCCGACGCCGTACATCGTCAGCACGGTGCCGACACCGGCGGCGGTCAGGCCGAGATGGCGCACGGCGTAGGGCACGAACACGGCGATCTGCAGGAACCAGCCGGTGTTGAAGATGAACTGAGTGATGAACACCGGCCGCAGCAGCGGATGGTGAAACACAAAGGCCGCGCCTTCGCGGATGTCCTGCAACGGATGGCGCTGCGGCGCCGGCGCGCGGGCGGGTTCAAAGATGCCGGCGAGCAGCACCACCGCAATCGCCGAGAGCGCCGCGGCGAAGCCGAAGGCCGGGCTCGCGCCCCACCACCCGACCAGCGCGCCGCCGAGCGCAGGTCCGCTGGCAAAGGCGATGGTGCGCGCAAGCTCGATGCGGGCATTCGCCGCCGGCAACAGTTCCGAACTCACCAGCGAGGGCACCAGCGCCGGCGCGGCCACGCTGTAGACGACGGTGCCGCAGACCGCGGTGAAGCCGAGCAGCGCTAGCAGCGGCAGATTGAGCGCGCCGAGCGCGAGCAGCAGCACGATGGTGGCAAGGGCCACGGCCCGCAGCGCCTCGGCCCCTGCCATCAGCGCGCGGCGTGAAATGCGGTCGGCGAGCAGGCCGGCCGGAATCGCGAACAGCACGAAGGGCAGGGTCAGCGCGGTCTGCAGCAGGCCGGTCCGGCCTTCCGCGACGCCGAGCGTGAGCACGGCGACGATCGGGGCTGCCGCCAATGCGATCTGCTCGGCCGACTGCGCCGCGAGGTTGGACCAGGCGAGGCGGCCAAAGGTGTCGGGGAGGCGAGGGGACATGGCTCATATCCTGCAAAGGCGAATTTGGACCAATATTCGCCTCCCGGGACCGCCGAACCCACCCGCTTCCCGACAAGAGGCTGGACCGTCACGGTTCACGTCGAGAACCCGTACGGCTAGATGCAGTTGCAAATGAGTTGCAATAAGAGCGAAGTGAGGTATTCTGCCGGCATGGATGCCCGATCGCCCGATTTGATCCCCGACACCGCCGGCTGGCGCGCTGATGCGCCTGTCACCAAAAGCCTTGCCGAGGTCAATGCCACGATCGCCATTCCGGCCGCGGGCCGCTGGTGGCGGCGGCTGCTCGCCTTCGTCGGCCCGGGCTACCTCGTCTCGGTCGGCTACATGGATCCCGGCAATTGGGCGACCGACCTCGCCGGTGGGTCGAAGTTCGGCTACACGCTGCTCTCCGTCATCCTGCTCTCAAACCTGATGGCGATCCTGCTGCAGTCGCTGGCGGCGCGGCTCGGCATCGTCACCGACCGCGACCTCGCGCAGGCCTGCCGCGCCACCTATTCGCCGGCGGTGAATTTCCTGCTCTGGCTGGCCTGCGAAGCGGCGATCATCGCCTGCGATCTCGCCGAGGTCATCGGCACCGCGATCGCGCTGAAGCTGCTGTTCGGCATTCCCCTGATCGGCGGTGCGCTGCTCACGGCCCTCGATGCCTTCCTGCTGCTGCTTCTGATGAACCGCGGCTTCCGTTTCCTCGAAGCCTTCGTCATCGCGCTGCTCGCGGTGATCGCGGTCTGCTTCGCGGTCCAGGTCGTGGCCGCGGCGCCGCCGGTGGCGGAGGTGCTGCGCGGCTTCATGCCGAAGAGCGAGATCTTCACCAATCCTGATATGCTCTACATCGCGATCGGCATCATCGGCGCGACCGTGATGCCGCATAACCTCTATCTGCACTCCTCGATCGTGCAGACGCGCGCCTATGAGCGCAACGACACCGGCCGCCGCGAGGCGATCAAATGGGCGACGACGGATTCGACCATCGCCCTGATGCTGGCGCTGTTCATCAATGCGGCAATCCTGATGGTCGCAGCCGCAACCTTCCACAAGACCGGCCATTCGAATGTCGCCGAGATCGGCCAGGCCTTCGAGCTGTTGTCGCCGCTGCTGGGCCTCGGCATCGCCTCGACGCTGTTCGCGGTGGCGCTGCTCGCCTCCGGCCTCAACTCGACGGTGACGGCGACGCTCGCCGGCCAGATCGTGATGGAAGGCTTTCTCGACCTACGCCTGCCGAACTGGGCGCGCCGCCTGCTCACGCGCGGCGTCGCCATCATTCCGGTGATCGTCGTCACCGCGATCTATGGCGAGCGCGGCACGGCGGATTTGCTGGTGTTCAGCCAGGTCGTGCTGTCGATGCAGCTGCCTTTCGCCGTGATCCCGCTGGTCCGCTTCGTCTCCGACCGCCGCAAGATGGGTCAGTTCGCGATTCCGAAATCGGTCGCCGCGATCACGTGGATCGTCGCGGGCGTGATCGTGATTTTGAACGTGAAGCTGCTGGTGGATACGCTGGTTGGGTGAGGATCCTCACCGGGCGTTCGCCTCGTCTCGATCACACGTGAATGCGCAAGAGAGGCGGCCGCGGAGGGTCCGGAAGCGCTGGAATAGCTCGCGTCGATGGCGCTCGGAGTTCACGCGCGTCGGCCTTTGTTGGAGCGCTGTTTTCCGGTTCCTCGTTCACCGGTAGCTTGATGTTAATCCTGCGGCTCGGACGCCGCATCGCCTTGAGCGTCGATGCGCAGCCAGCCGGAGGGCGCGAGGCGCTGCTGCGGCAGGAAGCGGGCCTTGTAGTCCATCTTCTTGGAGCCCTCGATCCAGTAGCCGAGATAGACGTAAGGTAATCCTTGCCGGCGCGCGCGGGTGATGTGGTCGAGGATCATGAAGGTGCCCATCGAGCGGCTGGCCTGGCTCGGCTCGAAGAACGAGTAGACCATCGACAGGCCGTCGCTGAGCACATCGGTGAGTGCGACCGCGATCAGCTCCTCGCCACGGCCGGTGATGCCGCTGTCGGGGCCGCGCTTGCGGTATTCGATGATGCGGGTTTCGACATGGCTGTCCTCGACCATCATGGCGTAGTCGAGCACGGTCATATCGGCCATGCCGCCGTGGCGGTGGCGGGCATCGAGATAGGCGCGGAACACCGAGTATTGCTCGGAGGTGGGAACTGCGCTGCGCTGCTCGCCGACGATGTCGGCGTTGCGCGCCATCACCTTCCGGAAGTTGCGGGAGGGGCGGAACTCGTTGGCGATGACCCGGACCGAGACGCAGGCGCGGCACTGGTCACAGGCCGGGCGGTAGGCGATCGACTGGCTGCGGCGGAAGCCGCCATGGGTCAGGAGGTCGTTGAGGTCGCCGGCCCGGTCTCCGACCAGATGCGTGAACACCTTGCGCTCATGCCGCCCTGGCAGATACGGGCAAGGGGAAGGCGCCGTAAGGTAGAATTGGGGGGTGTCGCGCGAGTGCTGGGTCAAGGGACGTCGTGGGCCTCCGAAATGAGTATCAGCATCGCGCTCCGGAAGCCCCCGGTCAATTGGTCTGCTCGGCAGGTCAGATCGGCAGTCAGCTTAGTGGATCCCAGTTAGCAGGCCGTTGATCACCAGGTTCTGGCGGCTTGAGACACGGGCGCACGAACGGAATTGTTGATCACGACCGTTCCCAGCACGAAATCATGCAGCAGGCGCCGGCGGCGGTTGAACAGGCCAACCAGCACCACGAAGGGCGTCAGGAACGACACCGTCACCCAGAACAGCACGGCATGGGTGGCGCCAAGCACGAAATAACCGGGCGCGCCGTACCAGGTGCGCAGCTCGAGGTCCATCACGCGCATGCCGATCGTCGCCGAGGATGGGCCGCCGATGCAGGCGCCGTAATAGACGATCGCCCAGACCACGGAGGCCGGCCAGGCCAGCCAGAACAGCGCCCAGCCGATGCCGAGCGTGACGACGCCAAACACGGCGATGAAGAGGTAGCCAAGGATCACTGGCACCGAGATCACCACCACGTCGATCAGGAAGGCGAATACCCGCCGCGTCGCAACGCCGCGGAACAGCTCCGGGTGCAGATAGGGGTCATAGGCGTGCGGCTGCGCCCCGCCGTCATTGCGCCAGGCGCCTGAATTGCCCGAGTCATACGACATGATCCATCCTCCGCAAACAGAAGGAAAACCCTCGAAGCACGACATGGGAACAGGCCATCCCCGCGCCAAGGGCGAACGGACGTTAACAAGCCGAAATATTCCGGCGATTCGGGGGCGGAGGAGCCAATGCCAGCCTGGCCTTCCAGGGCGGTCGCCCAGATGAAACCACTATCGACTCGTGAGCCACCACGCACAGGACAAGGAGTTTTCACGACGGACGATTGCTGGTCCCGACGTGAATCGTGGCGATCGAAAGCGCTGCAAAGCTGACCAAGTGAAGGACAACGCGAAAAGAGATGCAATGAGTCCCGGCGCGCGCAGCTCGGTCCATTGCGGCGGGGTGGATTGTGCTGCCGAGCGGCGGTTTGAAACACCATGAGCCAGCTAGCCAGGAACCCGCCGGGCGCCTTTGCCGTTCCTGAAGAAGTCACGTCCTGAGTCAGGGGGCGGGGCAGGTATCGTTTGTGGAGTCCTGCTGATGGAGATTCAGGAGCGCCCCGTCGGCTACGTCGGCCCGAATCTGGACCCCGGCGGCGTTCGCTTCAGAACGCGCAGGCTCGGATCGAGCGTGTATGCCATCCTCGCGCGCCCGATGCCGCGCGACAATTCGGGCCTGATCGTCGGCGATGACGCCGCGTTGATGATCGATGCCGGGATCAATGGCGATGTCGCCCGCCGTCTACAACGCATCGCCGCCCGGCTTACCGACAAGCCGCTGCGGTACCTCGTCAACACCAATTATCACGGCGATCACACGTTCGGGAACTTCGCCTTCCCACCCTCAGTGGAAATCATCGCGCACAGGCTGACGGCCGAAGCGATGAACGATCTGGCGGCGGAGAAGCGAATCCGCAGCGGCAATCTCAAGGGCCATGAAGCCGCGATCGCCGACGTGACTGTCTGGCGCCGGCCCGATCGGGTGTTTGACGATCGCCTCGATGTCGACCTTGGCGGCCGCGTTGTGCAACTCTGGCATTTCGGATCGGGCAACACGCCAGGGGACCACCATAGTCTACGAGCCGGAAACCCAGACCGCGTGGACCGGAAATTTCCTCGGCAACAAGCACACCCTGCCCATGTTGCTGGAAGCGGGGCCGCTTCCATACATCGAGACGGTCACGAAGTTCAAAACGACGCTGGACGTGCGACGGATCGTACCGGGCCATGGGCCGATGGCGAAGGCCGACGCCGCGGACCGGCTCATCCGCTATCTCTACACCCTGCAAGAGGACGTCGCCGAAGCCAAGGCGGCGGGGCTTAGCGCTGAGGCGGCCGTCGAGGCCGTGCCGCTGCGCGAAGAATTTCATCTGCCCTGGTGGTTTCCGGCGCCGCTCCTGCACAAGCTCGAGCCCAACTTCCACCGGTTGAACGTGCTCTCGACGTATCGCAGCATGGAAGCTGGAGGCGGGACCGAGAGGTGAGCGCCCCCAATTCGTGTGATGGCGTCCGAACCTTTCGACATGCCGTCCCTTCCCCTCGATGTTTGCCGTTGGTCTCGTACGCGCATCGAAGCGCGACGGAACGCAGCGCCGACTTACGGGGGAACGCAAAAATTCTCGGCGCCCAGGCCGGGAAGCGATCTGCTTGAACGCCCGAAAAAAAGGAGGGGGGAGATGTCGGATGCAACGCTAAGCCGTCGCGATCTGACGTTGGGCAGCATAATCGCTGTCGTGATGGCGATCGTGTTTGCGTCAATCGGCGCGCTACCCCTTGTCGCGACGTTCATTCCCGGCGTCGTCGCCACATGGTGCGTGTTTCTATGGATGCAGCAACGGCAGATCGCGTTACCGGAAGGACCGGCGCTCTATCCGTTATATTTCGGTGTACTGGCTTGGCAATTCATTCACTTCAGCGAAGAGTTTATGACCGGTTTCCGCGTCCGGTTTCCCGCGCTGTTCGGTGCGGGGCCCTTCTCGATCGACCTATTCCTCGGCATCAACATGTTCTCCTACGCGGCGTTCACGATGGCCTTCATTCTTGTTTTCGTGGCTCGCTTGCGGTTCCTGCTGGTGCCGGCACTCTTCTTCGCGATCTATGGCGCGCTCGGCAATGCCGTCTCGCATACTTATTGGGTGATATGGACGCGGGGCTATTTTCCCGGCTTCTTCACGGCACAGCTCTACTGGATACTCGGGCCGTGGCTGCTTGCACGACTGACCGGCTCGTGGCGTCCGGCGCTGGTCGCGACCGGCGGGTTCGCCGTTCTGCTGCTGACCATTTTGAGCCTCACCATGAAGGCGGGGTGACCGGTCATGGAAGCGCGGCCTTCCGGCGCGAGCGCAGGTCGCATCAAATCTCCGCAGGTAAGGGTTCGGTTCGGCCATATTTGCGACGCGGCACGTTCCACGTGCATTGGCGCCAAGGCACCTTCAGGCGGCCCAAACCGCCGGGGCCGCGTTAGCGCCCCCATCGCCGCTTTGAGCGGCCCAATTCCTAAGGCCTTCGGCTTTGCCGGCGGATAGTTAGCCTTGGGCTCCCAGCTTCTCCGCCGCCTTGGGTGCAAAATAGCTGAGCACCCCGTCCGCGCCGGCGCGCTTGAACGCCAGCAGGCTCTCAATCATCGCGCGCTCGCCGTCGAGCCAGCCGTTGTTCGCGGCGGCCGCGATCATCGCGTATTCGCCCGAGACCTGATAGGCAAAGGTCGGCATCGCGAAGGTGTCCTTCACGCGGCGGACGACGTCGAGATAGGGCATGCCGGGCTTCACCATCACCATGTCGGCACCTTCGGCGATGTCGAGTTCGACCTCGCGCAGTGCCTCGTCGGTGTTGGCGCTGTCCATCTGATAGGTGCGCTTGTCGCCGGTGAGCGTCTTGGCCGAGCCGATGGCGTCGCGGAACGGGCCGTAGAAGGCGGAGGCGTATTTGGCTGCATAGGCCATGATCTGCACATCGATCAGACCTGAGCGGTCCAGCCCCTCGCGGATCGCGGCGACGCGGCCGTCCATCATGTCGGAGGGCGCGATGATGTCGCAGCCGGCCTCGGCCTGCACCAGCGCTTGGCGCACCAGCACGGCGACTGTCTCGTCGTTCAATATCTTGCCGTCCGAAATTAGGCCGTCATGGCCGTGGCTGGTGAAGGGGTCGAGCGCGACGTCGCAGAGAACGCCGATCTCCGGAAACTCTTTCTTGATCGCGCGCACCGCCTGGCAGACGAGATTGTTCGGATTGGTCGCCTCAGAGCCTTCCTCGTCGCGCAGGGACGGCTCGGTGTAGGGAAACAGCGCGATGCAGGGGATGGTGAGCTTCATGGCGCGCCCGGCCTCGCGCACGGCCTGGTCGACGCTGAGGCGCTCGACGCCGGGCATCGAGGCAACCTGCTCGCGCTTGTTGTTGCCGTCGATCAGGAACAGCGGCCAGATCAGATCGTCTGTGGTGAGGACGTTCTCGCGCACCATGCGCCGGGCCCATTCGGCCTTGCGGTTGCGGCGCGGGCGGACGGTCAGATCGAGGGCAGGGGAGCCGCCGGCGTCATCCCGGCGCGAAACCTCGCGCAATTCGATCGGACGTCCGTATTTGATCGCCATCACTCTTCCTCCGTCTGGAATTATTCTTATACCAGCTCGCATGGTTCCCGTCACCGCGGCTTGACCTGTCGCAAGGGATGGGCAGCCGATTGATTTTGCAGCGCGAAGCAGCCAGAAGGGGGGCCATGTCCGAGATATCCACCCGCGATGCGGCCCGCGACGGCAGCCCCAGGGACGCCGTCAGAGACAATGCCAGAGACAATGCGATCTCGGTGGCTGCGATCTCGTCGGAGCGCTCGGAGTCCGACGACAATGTCTGGACACGCCGCCTGGTGCTGTTCCTGCGGGTGATGGCGCTGCTCTCGATCCTGAAAGGCCTCTATCATTGGGCGCAGGTGACGGGCTTCGTCGGCGGCGAGGACGATGCGTTCGAGAACCAGTCGATGGCCTGGCAGGCTGCGACCGTCTACTTTGCCGTGATCGAGCTCGTCGCCGCGGTCGGCCTGTGGCTGGCGACGCCGTGGGGCGCGGTGGTGTGGCTGACGACCGTGGTCTCGATGGCGGTGATCGAGCTGATGTTCCCGGGCATCTACGGTGGCAGCCTGATCGTCGTCGGCGTCGAGGCCTTCATGCTCGCCGCCTATCTCGCGCTCGCCTGGATGGCCGCGCGCGAGCGGCCGCCGTAGCAGCGTTTCTCGACGCGATCAAAAATGCTCGCGTGCCCCGGACGCAATGCAGCGCGCCCCTGGCGATGCGAAGCATCGTCCAGTGCGGCGTGATGCGTTGCAGAGCCGGGGCCCATATCTCTCCGCGATCTCGCTTGTGGCTTCCTGGGTCCCGGCTCTGCGCTCCGCTTCGCTGCGCTTGTCCGGGACACTGTGCGCTTGGTTGACAGCTGGTTGCGTAAAATTTGCGGTAAGTTTTCATTGACCAGCCCGTTCCGCCACAGCTGTTACGCGCCCGTTTCGAAACGGGGCGGGGCTGTTCTGGAATGCGACAGCGTGGGCGGACGGAGGGTGAACAGGACCTTGCGAAGGTCAACAGACGGTTGCGAAAACCCCTTGTGGCACAGGCTTAATCCGCAATTCACTGTCTTAAATTCATGATCTCTTTATTCTCTTATTTAAGCCGATCTTCAAACGGGCCCCTTAAGTTGCACCTATCAGACGGGACACAAGTTTCGTCGAATAAGTGTCGATAAAAACGACAACAGGGGAAGTGTCATGATGAAAGCCGTCGCAACTGCGGCAGATACCGCAGAGCGCGTCTCCGGCCAGCAGGGTTCGGTGCAGTCGCTCTATCTGGAAGCTTTGACTCTGGTGGAGCGGCTGCATCGCCGGCTCCTCGACGTGATCAAGGACGAATTCGATCGCCGCGGCCGCGCGGACATCAACTCGGTGCAGGCACTCCTGCTCTACAACATCGGCGACAAGGAGCTGACCGCGGGCGAGCTGCGCACGCGCGGTTACTATCTCGGCTCCAACGTCTCCTACAATCTGAAGAAGCTCGTCGAGCTCGGCTTCCTCGATCATCAGCGCTCGCGCGTCGATCGCCGGTCGGTGCGCATCCGCCTGACGCCGCAGGGCCAGGAAGTCCGCCGCATCGTCGACACGCTCTATCAGAAGCACGTCAAGACGGTCGAGCAGGTCGGTGGCATCTCCGGCGAGGAGTTTTCCACCCTCAACAAGTCGCTGCACCGCCTCGAGCGGTTCTGGACCGACCAGATCCTGTATCGGCTCTGAGTTTCTGAGAGGGATCAAGGCCAAGCCGGCCCGCAACAAGACCGGCAAGCCTCCCTGTACGTGCCTTCCCCAAGCGCGCCGGCCCGGAGTTGCCCCGGACCGGTGCGTTTTACTGTTCGCACCTGCGAAAAAATCGCTCATGGCGAGGAACCAGTTCCGGGCTCGGCGCTTGTCTCCTGCGGATCGGAGATATGTCGATGCTGGTCGAGCGCGGACTTCAGGCGATGAACGTGGAACTCGTGAGCGAGGCCTACGCCATCGCCGCGAATTACCTTCGCCGTTCTGGTGCCATTCCCGACTCGCTCGTCACGGACGAACGCCTGCTCAGGGTCATCGTGAAGCTGCTCCAGCACGGCGAATTCAACAGGATCAGGCTCGCCAACAAGGCGATCAATTGGTTCGAGACGCAGTCCGAGGCCCGCGAGGTTGCCTGATCAAAACTCCCCTAAATTTCAGAGAACCAGAGGGTGACATGGAAGCCGCCATCGACCGCATCATGCAGACCTATGATTTGCTCGCCAACCGCACCGCGGCGGCCAGCGAGGAGGCGCGTGCCAAGGTCACGAACTACCTCACCACGTTGATGGAAGCCGGCGAGAAGGACCCTCACAGGTTGACGGTCTGTGGCCTGACCTATTTGCGCCAGCTCGACGGCAGCGTGGACCCCGTGAAGGCGGGGTATACGGGGCTGTGACGCGGCATCTGCAGCAGTCCGGGGCTCCAGGCATGAGGAGTTAAGGCTCAAAGCGGCCCCAATTCCGGATGTAGACGGATGGGGAGCGGCTCAGCTACCGAAACGTGCACTCTCCACCATATCTTGCATAAATATCAGGTCCGACCCGCAAACCCTTGGCCGGGGGCGGGCGATGTGGTAGATCGCGCTCGCCGCTTCCGATCGCCACACCAGTCCGACCGTAGCCCCTAAAGGCTGCGGCGGTGGAGATATTCGCAAGATGACCCTCGCCAAAACCGCCTCCGCGCCCGATTCGTTTTTTACCGCCTCGCTTGAGCAGGCCGACCCCGAAATCGCCGCCGCCATCAAGGGCGAGCTTGGCCGGCAGCGCCACGAGGTCGAGCTGATCGCCTCCGAGAACATCGTCAGCCGGGCCGTGCTGGAAGCGCAGGGTTCGGTGATGACCAATAAGTACGCAGAGGGTTATCCGGGCGCGCGCTATTACGGCGGTTGTGAGTGGGTCGACGTCGCCGAGAACCTCGCGATCGATCGCGCCAAGAAGCTGTTCGGCGCCAATTTCGCCAACGTGCAGCCGAACTCCGGCAGCCAGATGAACCAGGCGGTCTTTCTGGCGCTGCTCCAGCCCGGCGACACCTTCATGGGCCTCGATCTTGCGGCCGGCGGTCATCTCACCCACGGCTCGCCCGTCAACATGAGCGGCAAGTGGTTCAAGGCCGCGCACTACACCGTGCGCCGCGAGGACCAGATCATCGACATGGATGCGGTGGCCAAGCAGGCCGAACAGGTCAAGCCGAAGCTGATCATCGCCGGCGGCTCGGCCTATTCGCGCGCCTGGGACTTCAAGCGGTTCCGCGAGATTGCGGACAGCGTCGGCGCCTACCTGCTGGTGGACATGGCGCACTTCGCCGGGCTCGTCGCCGGAGGCGTGCATGCCTCGCCCGTGCCGTATGCGCACGTCACCACCACCACGACGCACAAGTCGCTGCGCGGCCCGCGCGGCGGCCTCATGCTGTGGAATGACGAGGCGCTGACCAAAAAGCTCAACTCGGCGATCTTTCCGGGCCTGCAGGGCGGTCCCCTGATGCACGTGATCGCGGCCAAGGCGGTCGCCTTCGGCGAGGCACTGCGGCCGGATTTCAAGGTCTACGCCAAGAACGTCGTCGAGAACGCAAAGGCCCTGGCAGAGACCCTGAAGGGCCATGGTCTCGATATCGTCTCCGGCGGCACCGACAACCATCTGATGCTGGTCGATCTCCGGCCGAAGGGCCTGAAGGGCAACGTCTCGGAGAAGGCGCTGGTCCGCGCGGCCATCACCTGCAACAAGAACGGCATTCCGTTCGACCCGGAATCGCCGTTCGTCACATCAGGCATTCGGCTCGGTACGCCGGCCGCGACCAGCCGCGGGTTCGGCGTGGCCGAATTCCAGCAGGTCGGCGGCATGATCGCCGAGGTGCTGGGCGCGATCGCGCAGTCGGACGACGGCAAGGCGCCGCTGGTGGAGGCCGCGATCAAGGAACGGGTCAAGGCGCTCACCGATCGGTTCCCGATCTATCAGTAAGGCCAAGACAAACTGATCAAGACAAACTGATCAAGGCAAGCGGATGCGCTGTCCGAACTGCAACAGTCTCGATACGCAGGTGAAGGACTCGCGTCCGACCGAGGATTCGTCCGTGATCCGCAGGCGGCGCGTGTGCGTCGCCTGCAATTTCCGCTTCACCACCTTCGAGCGCGTGCAGCTGCGCGAGCTCACGGTGATCAAGCGCAACGGCCGCCGCGTGCCGTTCGACCGTGACAAGCTGATGCGCTCGGTGCAGATCTCGTTGCGCAAGCGGCAGGTCGAGCCGGAGCGCGTGGAGAAGATGGTCTCCACCATCGTGCGCGAGCTCGAGACCGGGGGCGAGGCCGAGATCTCCTCGGAGGTGATCGGGGAGACCGTGATGGAGCATCTGCGCACGCTCGACGACGTCGCCTATGTGCGCTTTGCCTCGGTCTACCGCAATTTCCGCGAGGCCAAGGATTTCGCCGACGTGCTCGGCGAGCTCTCCGGTGAGGAGGAAGCGCGGCTCGCCGCGATCCGCAAATGATCTTCCGAATCCTGGAAGATCAGTTCGCGCAGAAGGCCCGCGAGGCCAAGGACGCCGATTTTCGTTACATGCAGCTTGCGCTGGCGCTCGGCCGGCGCGGGCAGGGACGCACCTGGCCGAACCCGGCCGTTGGCGCCGTGATCGTCAAGGATGGCGTGATCGTCGGCCGCGGCTGGACCCGGGCGGGCGGGCGTCCGCATGCCGAGCCCGAAGCGTTGCGCCGGGCCGGCGCAGCTGCGCGCGGCGCCACGCTCTATGTCACGCTGGAGCCGTGCTCGCATTTCGGCAAGTCGGCGCCTTGCGCCGACGCGGTGATCGCGGCCGGTATCAAGCGAGTGGTGGCGGCGATCGAGGATCCCAATCCGGAGGTCGCAGGGCAAGGCCATGCGCGCCTGCGCGCGGCCGGCATCACGGTGGACGTGGGCCTCTGCGCGGCGGAAGCCGCGTTCGATCATGCCGGGCATTTCCGCCGCATCCGGGACAAGCGTCCGCATGTGATCCTGAAGCTCGCGGTGTCGCCCGACGGCAAGATCGGCGCCGCCGGCGGCAAGCCGGTCGCGATCACGGGGGAGGCGGCGCGCAATCGCGTGCATCTGCTCCGTGCGCAGAGCGATGCGATCCTGGTCGGCATCGGCACGGTGCTGGCGGACGATCCGCTTCTCACCTGCCGCCTGCCGGGCATGGCGGCGCGCTCGCCGGTGCGCGTGGTGCTCGATCAGAGCCTGCGCATTCCCGGCGCGAGCAGGCTCATGGGCTCCGCGCGCGAGACGCCGCTGTGGGTAGTGAGTTCTGAGCTCGCCGAAGCCGCGGCCGCAACGCGGCTGGGGGCCGCCGGTGCACAGACGTTGCGCGTGCCGCCGCGCGGTGCATCAGGGCTCGATCTGCCGGCCGTGCTGCACGCGCTGGCCGAGAAGGGCATCACCCGTCTGATGGTCGAGGGCGGCAGCCGGGTTGCGTCCTCGTTCGTCGCGGCCGATCTCGTCGACGAGATCTGGCTGTTCCGTGGCGCGGAAGCGGTGGGTAGCGGCGGCGTCGATGCGCTCGATGCATTGCCCCTGTCGAAAATCACGCAGTCGCAGGCCTACAAGGTTCATGCTAGCGAAACATTCGACAAGGACACTCTCACCATCTACGAGCGCGCGTAATGTTCACCGGCATTGTCACCGATATCGGCGAGATCGTCGGCTTCACGCCTGTGGCGCAGGGGCAGCTACACCGGCTGCGGATTGCCTGCCGCTATGATCAGACCACCATCGCGGACGGCGCTTCGATCGCCTGCAACGGCGTCTGCCTGACGGTGGTCGCTTCCGGCCTTGCGGGCGGCAAGACCTGGTTCGACGTCGATGCCGCCGCCGAGACGCTGGCGCTGACGACGGCAAGGTACTGGAAGGCCGGTACAAAGCTCAACCTCGAGCGCGCACTCAAGATTGGCGATGAGCTCGGCGGGCATATCGTCGCCGGCCATGCCGATGGCATCGCAACGCTTCTCAGCCGCGAGGATCTGCCCGACATGGCGCGGTTCGAGCTCTCGACCACGCGGGAGCTGGCGCGGTTCATCGCCACCAAGGGCTCGATCACGCTCGATGGCGTGTCGCTGACGGTCAATACGGTCAAGGACACGAGCTTTTCGGTGCTGATCATCCCGCACACGCTTGATGTCACCACGATCGGAGGCTGGAAGGCGGGGGACGAGGTCAATATCGAGGTCGACCTGATGGCCCGCTACGCGGCGCGGCTGACGGAAATGAAGTGACCGGCGAAGCCGTCATTCCGGGGCGCGAAGCGAACCCGGAATCTCGAGATTCCGGGTTCGATGCTTCGCGTCGCCCCGGAATGACAGTTTCTATCTTGGCTTGCCGCACTGCGGCGACTACATAGCCGCCAACCCAGACTGAACGGATCTTGACCATGGCAGACGCGCGGCGCGCACCCCTGAAGGACCAGACCGACATTTCCGGCGCGCGTGCGCTGATTGTCGAGGCGCGGTTCTATGACGATCTCCAGGACGCGCTTCTGGACGGTGCGGTGACTGAACTGAAGGCGGCCGGCCTGACCCACGACGTCATCACGGTTCCCGGCGCGCTGGAGATCCCGGCAGCGGTCGCCATCGCGGTGGATGCCGCGGCGGCGAACGGCAAACCCTATGACGCCGTGATCGCGCTCGGCTGCGTGATCCGCGGCGACACCATTCACTTCGAGATCGTGTCGCAGGAATCCTCGCGCGCGCTGATGGACCTTGCGGTGGCGCGCAAGCTGCCGCTCGGCAACGGCGTTCTCACCGTCAACAATGAGGCGCAGGCCTGGGCGCGGGCGCGTGCCAGCGAGCTCAACAAGGGCGGCGATGCCGCGCGGGCCGCGCTTGCGATGCTGCGCATCAAGCGCCGCCTGGCGCGGGCCTGAGCCATGGCTGACTCCACCAAGAAGCCGGCGGGGCTTACGGAGAAGAAGGCGAACCGGCGCGGTGCGGCACGGCTCGCCGCCGTGCAGGCGCTGTACCAGATGGATATTGCGGGCGCCGGCATCAACGACATCTTTGCCGAGTTCGAGAGCCATTGGCTCGGCAACGAGGTCGAAGGCGACACTTACCTGCCGGCGGAAGCCGCGTTCTTCCGCGACGTCGTCTCGGGCGTGGTGCGCGACCAAAAGAAGCTCGATCCCCTGATCGACGAGGCGCTCTCGAAAGGCTGGCCCCTGAAGCGGATCGAGGCGATCCTGCGCGCGGTGCTGCGCGCGGGGGCTTACGAATTGGAGCACCGCAAGGACGTGCCGGGCCGCGTCGTCGTCTCCGAATATGTCGACGTCGCCAACGCGTTCGTCGACCGCGAGGAGACCGGCATGGTGAATGCGGTGCTCGACCAGATCGGCCGGCAGTTTCGCGGCGACGAGTTCGGGCGCGGGTAGCTATTCCCCAGGACGGTGAAGTCATGCGATGTGACTGTTCCACACTCCACCGTCATCACCCGCGAAAGCGGGTGATCCAGTACTCCGCGGCCCATCGATTTCATACGACCGCCTCTGGAATACTGGATCGCCCGGTCAAGCCAGGCGATGACAGCGAGGGCTGAGGCTGGCGCCGATGGCAAATCCGCACAATCCCTCCGGCGAAGACGCCCTCATCGCCCGCTATTTCAAGCCGCTGGCGACCGATCCCGGCGCGTTCGCCCTGGTCGATGACGCTGCGGTGCTGTCTTCATCCGGCGACGATATCGTCGTCACCACCGACGCCATCGTCGAGGGCGTGCATTATCTTGCCACCGATCCGCCTGGCACCATCGCGCGCAAGGCCCTGCGGGTGAACCTGTCCGATCTCGCCGCCAAGGGCGCGATGCCGGCCGGTTTCGTGCTGACGCTGGCGCTGCGCAGCAAGGAGGATGCCTGGCTGCGGCCCTTTGCGGACGCGCTGGGCGAGGACGCCAAGAGCTTCGCATGCCCGCTGCTCGGCGGCGACACGGTATCGACGCCGGGGCCGCAGATGATCTCGATCACCGCCTTCGGCCGCGTGCCGCGGGGGCGGATGGTCGGCCGTACCGGCGCCAGGCCGGGCGATCGCATCCTGGTGACGGGCACGATCGGCGACGCTGCGCTCGGCCTCGATGTGCTCCAGGGCGGGGCCGTTGCCGCGGCGCTCGCGGCCGATCCCGCTGCAAGGGAAGCCCTGGTCTCGCGCTATCGCGTGCCACAGCCGCGCAACTTGCTGGCGCAGGCCGTGCGCGATCATGCGACCGCCGCCATGGACGTCTCCGACGGGCTCGCCGGCGATCTGACGAAACTCTGCGCAGCGTCGGAGGTCTCGGCCGCGGTCGACGTGGCCAGCGTGCCGCTCTCGGCCGCGGCAGCAAGCCTGGTCGCCCGCAACCTCGTATGCGTCGAGACGCTGCTTGCCGGGGGCGACGACTATGAGGTGCTGTGCGCAGTTGCGCCGGCGCAAAGCGATGCGTTGATTGCCGCGGGGCAGGCGGCCGGCCTTGCCGTCACGGCGATCGGCACCATCGTCGCGGGAAAGGAGAGGCCGCGCTTCCTGGACGGGCAGGGCCAGGAATTGGCTCTGCAGCGGCTGTCCTACAGCCACTTCTAGGAATGGCTCCAAACCGGCGGCCGAGTTCTCGGCGCTGGCCTCAAATACCTGCCGAGATCGGCGTTTTCGGCCTTATCCGGCGTTGCACCCTCAATTTGATTTTGGCAAGGTTGCGGCCGACTAAAGCCGCCCCTTTTGGGCAAGGGGCGGCTTTGTTCGAAATCAAGGCGCCGCACCGCACGACGGACAACAAAAGGCGCCGGGGACATCAAGGATCTGAGGCAAAAATCAAATGACAGCATTATGGTTGATAGTGCTCTGCGGAGTGCTTTCCGTCGTCTACGCGATTTGGGCGACGTTTTCGGTGTTGAGCGCGGATGCGGGGTCGCCGCGCATGCAGGAGATCGCAGGAGCGGTGCGTGAAGGCGCACAGGCCTATTTGCGGCGCCAGTACACCACGATCGGTCTCGTCGGCATCGTCATCTTCGTGCTGCTTGCCTATTTCCTCGGGTTTTATGTCGCGATCGGTTTTGCCATCGGCGCCATCCTGTCCGGCGCCGCGGGCTTCATCGGCATGAACGTCTCGGTCCGCGCCAACGTGCGTACGGCCCAGGCCGCGACCACGTCGCTCGCCGGCGGCCTCGAACTCGCCTTCAAGGCGGGCGCGATCACAGGCATGCTGGTGGCGGGTCTCGCGCTGCTAGGGGTGACCCTCTATTTCGGCTTCCTGGTTCACGCGCTGAAGCTCGCGCCGGATAGCCGCACCGTGGTCGACGCCATGGTGGCGCTCGGCTTCGGCGCCTCGCTGATCTCGATCTTCGCCCGTCTCGGCGGCGGCATCTTCACCAAGGGTGCGGACGTCGGCGGCGACCTCGTCGGCAAGGTCGAGGCCGGCATCCCCGAGGACGATCCGCGCAACCCCGCGACCATCGCCGACAACGTCGGCGATAACGTGGGCGACTGCGCCGGCATGGCCGCCGACCTGTTCGAGACCTATGCGGTGACCGCGGTCGCCACCATGGTGCTGGCTGCGATCTTCTTCGCCAAGACGCCGATCCTCGCCAACATGATGACGCTGCCGCTCGCAATTGGCGGCATCTGCATCATCACCTCGATCATCGGCACCTTCTTCGTCAAGCTCGGGCCGAGCCAGTCGATCATGGGCGCGCTCTACAAGGGCCTGATCGCAACCGGCGTCCTGTCGCTGATCGGCATCGCGCTGGTGATCTACTACCTGATCGGCTTCGGCAAGCTCGACGGCGTCGACTACACCGGCATGGCGCTGTTCGAATGCGGCGTGGTCGGCCTCGTCGTCACCGCGCTGATCATCTGGATCACCGAATACTACACCGGCACCGACTATCGTCCGGTGAAGTCGATCGCCCAGGCCTCGGTGACCGGCCACGGCACAAACGTGATCCAGGGCCTTGCCGTCTCGATGGAGGCGACCGCGCTGCCCGCGATCGTGATCATCGCCGGCATTCTGGTCACCTATAGCCTCGCCGGCCTGTTCGGCATCGCGATCGCGACCGCCACCATGCTGGCGCTGGCCGGCATGGTCGTCGCGCTCGACGCCTTCGGTCCCGTCACCGACAATGCCGGCGGCATTGCCGAGATGGCGGGCCTGCCGAAGGAGGTGCGCAAGTCGACCGACGCGCTCGACGCGGTCGGCAACACCACCAAGGCGGTCACCAAGGGCTACGCGATCGGTTCCGCCGGTCTCGGCGCCCTCGTGCTGTTCGCGGCCTACAACCAGGACCTCAAGTTCTTCGTTGCGGACAGCGCGCATCATCCCTACTTCGCCGGCGTCAATCCGGACTTCTCGCTCAACAACCCCTACGTCGTGGTGGGCCTCTTGTTCGGCGGCCTCCTGCCGTATCTGTTCGGTGCGATGGGCATGACCGCAGTCGGCCGTGCGGCGAGCGCGATCGTCGAGGAGGTGCGGCGTCAGTTCCGCGAGAAGCCGGGCATCATGCAGGGCACCGACAAGCCCGATTACGGCAAGGCGGTCGACCTTTTGACCAAGGCGGCGATCAAGGAGATGATCATCCCCTCGCTGCTCCCGGTGCTGTCGCCGATCGTCGTCTACTTCCTGATCTATGCGATCGCGGGCGGCGGCGTGGCCGGCAAGTCGGCGGCGTTCTCCGCGGTCGGCGCGATGCTGCTCGGCGTGATCGTGACGGGCCTGTTCGTCGCGATCTCCATGACTTCGGGCGGCGGCGCCTGGGACAATGCTAAGAAATACATCGAGGACGGCCATTTCGGCGGCAAGGGTTCTGATGCCCACAAGTCGGCGGTGACCGGCGACACCGTCGGCGATCCCTACAAGGACACGGCGGGACCCGCGGTGAACCCGATGATCAAGATCACCAACATCGTGGCCTTGCTGCTGCTGGCGATCCTGGCGCACTGAGCGGCCGATGCGGCACAAGACAAAACCCCGCGGCGCGAGCTGCGGGGTTTTTGTTTTGGTGACCTGACGCTCTCACCACGTCATTGCGAGCGCAGCCCCACACTCAGTGTCATCGCCCGGCCTCGACCAGGCGATCCAGTATTCCAGAGACGGTTGTGATCCGAGAGGCCGCGGCGTACTGGATTCCCCGCCTTCCCGGGGAATGACAGCGCTGGCGCCTCGCGCGAACGCTACTGCACGTCCATCTGCAGGCCTTCCTTCTCGATGATGCCGGCGAACTTCTTCGTCTCGCCGTCCACGAAGGCGGCAAACTGCTGCGGCGTGCCGTAGTCGGCGCGGGCGCCCATGGCGGCGATCTGCTTCTTGACATCGTCGCGCTCCAGCATCGCCTTGACCTGGAGATTGAGCGCGTTGAGCACCTCGGCTGAAACGCCCTTCGGCAGGAACACCGAGAACCAGGACGAGACGTCGAATTTGGCGAGCTCCGGCGCGCTCTCGCGCATGGTCGGCAGGTCCGGCGCGAGCTCGCTGCGCTCGGTCGTGGTGACGCAGAGGCCGTTGAGCGTGCCGTTCTGCACCTGCGGCAGGCTCGGATAGAGATTGTCGAACAGGATCTGGATGTCGCCGGCCAGCGCCGCCTGGAGCGCGGGGCCGGCGCCGCGGAACGGGATGTGCGTCATCTTGAGGCCGGTGAGCTGGAGGAACCAGGCGCCGGTGAGGTGAGGGCTCTGGCCGACACCGGAGGAGGCGTAGCTGAGCTTGTCCGGATTGGCCTTCAGGTAAGCGATCAGCTCGGCAATCGACTTGATGCCGGTCTTCGGATGCGCCGACACGATATTCGGAATCCGGATCATGTTGGAGACCGGCTGGAGCTGGTCCGGTTTGTAACTGAGCTTCTTGAAGATGCTGTAGGCGATTGCGTTCGGCCCGGGATTGCCGATCAGGATGGTGTGGCCGTCAGGCTTGGCGCGGACCACCTCGGCGGTGCCGATGGTGCCGCCGCCGCCGGAGCGGTTTTCCACGACGGCAGTTTGGCCCCAGGCGGTTTGCAGGTGCGCGGCCAGCAGCCGGCCCATCACGTCGGTCGAGCCGCCGGCCGCAGCCGGCACCACGAGACGAACGTTTTCGGTCGGCTTCCAGTCCGCAAGGCTCGATCGCGGCAGGATCGCTGCGGCGGAGAGGCCGGCAGCCCCGGTGAGCACGCGACGGCGGGACAACAAGTTTTTGCGCACGAATCCATTCCCTGCTTTTTGCTTTGCAGGGAGCGTAGGGAACCCGGCTTGCGACGGCAAGTCGCACGCAACGGCAAAGGCCGCGCAGGGGGCGGCACGACGCCGCAGTCTGGAGCCATTTACCTTCCCATGGAATTGGATCGGGGCTCTAGATTTGTTGTGGCGTTGTCTTTACGCGAACCGGTATCCGCTTCGGTCGAAAACGCGCGGCAGACTCAGTTGAAGCTGAGCAGCTTGAACAGCGGCGTGAGGTAGCTCATCTCCTGACCCGACGTCGGCGTGGTGCGGCTGATGAAGTCGAAGATCTTGCCGTCCTGCAGGCCGTAATTCGCCAGCCGGCGCACGCGCCGCTCCTTGTCGAAATAGATCGCGATGACGCGCTGGTCGACCACCTTCTGGTTCATGAAGGCGACCGGGCGCTCGGAGCGCTGCGAGATGTAATAGAACACCTCGCCGTCGAGGGTCGCGACGGTGGAGGGGGTGCCCATCACGATCAGCACCTGGTCCTGGCTCGCGCCGATCGGAATCTGCTCCAGCGCGCCGGCCGGCAGGATGTAACCCTTCTGGAATTGTTCTCCGGTACAGCCCCCAAGGGCCGCGCCAACCAGGGCCGCGGCGGCGAGCATGCGCAAGCCGCGCCAGCGTGCGTGAAGGCCGCGCCGCTTGTCCGCGCGCGGGCTGGTCTGGTTCGTTGTCGTCATAGCGGAACTGATTCCGTCCCCTTGCGTCGCGCGAGGCGCTGAAGTACCGGGCGGAGGCTCTGAATGCAACACGCGCGCGCCCGCTTGCGGAAACCACAATGCTTTGGCCGTTCAATCGCTTCAAGAAATCCCGGCTGACCCCGGCGGGCACCATTGAAGCCATCTATGGCATGATCGTGACGCAGGCGCGAGAACCCATATTTTACCGCGACTTGGGCGTGCCCGACACGGTTAACGGGCGTTTCGACCTGTTGCTGCTGCATCTGTGGCTGTTGCTGCGCCGCCTGCGCACCGTCCAAGGTGCCCCCGGAGGCGCCACCGAACTGTCGCAGGCATTGTTCGACCGCTTCTGCGAGGACATGGACGACAATCTGCGCGAGATGGGGGTGGGCGATCAGGCCGTGCCGAAGCGGATGCGGGCCTTTGGAGAAGCCTTTTACGGCCGCGTCCAGGCCTATGACCAGGCCATGGAGGGCGGCGGCGAGGCACTGGCGGAGGCGATCTGCAAGAATATCTTGAATGGGACCGGCCTGGACCAGGCAAAGCGGCTCGCAGCCTATGCCCGGGCCACTGAGGCCGATCTCGGCCGGGCCGGCGAGGCTGCGCTGCTGCGCGCCTCCTTTCAGTTTCCTCCAGCGTTCCCCGAGGATGTCACGCCATGAGCCGACCAAGCACCGGATCCCAGCCCGATCCCTGGCGCGCGCCCGTCATCGTTGCGCAGATCCCCGACACCGGCCTGCATCGCGAGCTCGAGGCATCGGCTGCCGAGCGGCAGGCCATGGCCGATCTCGCAGGCGTCAAGGAGATTCTGTCTGCCCACGCCGGTTTCGATGTGGTGCCCAGGAGCGGCAGCCGAGTTCAGGTGACCGGCACCGTCAGGGCCAGGGTCGGCCAGACCTGCGTGGTCACGCTGGATCCGATCGAGAGCGAGATCGAGGAGGAGGTGGACCTGATGTTCGCCCCCGAGGCCGAGGCGCGCCGCCTGGCCGATCTGATCGAGGAGGGACAGGACGACGAGGCGCCGCCTGAGGTCGCCGACCCGCCCGAGGCGATTATCAATGGCATCATCGACCTCGGCCGGATCGCCACCGACGCTCTGTTCCTGGCGATTGATCCCTACCCGCGTAAGGAGGGGGCCGTGTTCGAGGCGGAGGTCGCCGCTCCCGATCCTGAGGATCATCCATTCGCTGCGTTGAAGGCGCTTCAGGACAACAAGAAGGGCCGGTAACGGGGCACTTCCGCGCGGGATTGCCTTGCAAGGGCGCGCGAGGCATTTGCCGACATGGTTTCGAAGAATTGATTATCCAGCTGATCTCAATATATCTTTTGCAAATTCCGGGTTCGTGATCGGATCGTCCCGAATGCAAAAGGCTGGGGGCAAGAGGTTGTTTCGGGATAACAAAACGCTATTGTCGCGCCCCGGTCGGGGCGCGGCGTGGCGCCTGGCCGGTCGCCATGTCCGTGGCGTATCCATTTTGCGGCCCCGCTAGCTCGAGACCGCACCAGACCGGGTTTCCAGGACTTTTATGCCAAGCAAGGTTCGCATCGCGCTGGACGCCATGGGGGGCGACGCCGGCCCCGCCGTGGTCATTCCAGGCGCCGCCATCTCGCTTCGCAGGCATCGCGAGATCGAGTTCCTGTTGGTCGGGGACCGCGCCAGGATCGAGCCCGAGCTCGACCAGCATCCCCAGCTCAAGGCGGCTTGCAAGGTCATCCATACCGACGTTGCAGTTAGCGGCTCGGACAAGCCGAGCCAGGCGCTGCGGCGCGGCCGCAAGACCTCCTCGATGTGGCTTGCGATCGATGCGGTGAAGCAGGGCGAAGCGGATGTCGCGGTCTCCGCCGGCAATACCGGCGCGCTGATGGCAATGTCGCGTTTCCACTTGCGCACGCTGCCGGGGATCGACCGTCCGGCGATCACAGGAATATGGCCGACCAGGCGCGGCGAATCCGTCGTGCTCGATCTCGGCGCCACCATCGGCGGCGATGCGCACCATCTGGTGTCGCTCGCGGTCATGGGGGCGGCGATGGCAAGCGTGCTATCCAACAAGGCGCGGCCCACGGTCGGGCTGCTCAACATCGGGGCCGAGGAGATCAAGGGGCACGAGGAGATCCGCGAAGCCAGCGAGATCCTGCGCGCCAGGAACCTGCCGGAGCTCGACTATATCGGCTTCGTCGAGGGCGACGGCATCGGCAAGGGGCTGGCTGACGTCATCGTGACCGAAGGGTTCAGCGGCAACATCGCGCTCAAGGCCGCCGAGGGAACCGCCAGGCAGATGGCGGAATTGCTTCGTCAGGAGATGCAGCGGAGCTGGCTGTCCAAGCTCGGCTATCTCTTTGCACGCAGCGCCTTCAAGGCCCTGCGCGACAAGATGGACCCGAACAAGTCCAACGGCGGCGTGTTCCTGGGTTTGAATGGACTGGTGGTCAAGAGCCACGGCGGAACCAGCGCCGAAGGCTTTGCCTATGCGATCGATGTTGGCTATGAGATGGCTCACTACGATCTCCTGAACAAGATCAATCAGATTCTCAACCGCGAGGGTGGTGCACTCAGTTCCGTGCAGCCCGCGCCGGAGGACGTTTCGTGACTCAAATTCGTTCGGTCGTGCTCGGCTGCGGCTCCTATTTGCCGGAGCAGGTGGTGACCAACGCCCAATTGGCGGCGCGCATCGACACCTCCGACGAGTGGATCGTGCAGCGCACCGGCATTCGCGAGCGGCATATCGCGGCCGAGGGCGAATTCACCTCGCATCTGGCGCTCAGGGCGGCGCAGGCCGCGCTCGGCGATGCCGGCCTGGACGCCCAGTCGATCGACCTCATCGTGCTGGCGACCTCGACGCCGGACAACACCTTCCCCGCGACCGCGGTCGCCGTGCAGCACGGGCTCGGCATCAACCACGGCGCGGCCTTCGACCTTCAGGCGGTGTGCTCGGGCTTCGTGTTCGCGCTGGCCACCGCCGACAATTTCCTGCGCACCGGCGCCTTCAAGCGCGCGCTGGTGATCGGCGCCGAGACCTTCTCGCGCATCCTCGACTGGAACGACCGCGGCACCTGCGTGCTGTTCGGCGATGGCGCCGGCGCCGTGGTGCTGGAGGCGCAGGAGCAGCCCGGCGTTGCCGCAACCGACCGCGGCGTCGTGACCACCCATTTGCGCTCCGACGGCCGCCACAAGGCAAAACTGTTCGTCGACGGCGGCCCGTCCTCGACCCAGACCGTGGGCCATCTGCGCATGGAGGGCCGCGAGGTCTTCAAGCATGCGGTCGGCATGATCACCGACGTCATCGTCGATGCCTTCCAGGCGACCGGGCTGAACGCCGACAGCATCGACTGGTTCGTGCCGCACCAGGCCAACAAGCGGATCATCGACGCATCCGCCCACAAGCTGCATATCGCGCCGGAGAAAGTGGTGCTGACGGTGGACCGTCACGGCAACACCTCGGCGGCCTCGATCCCGCTGGCGCTGTCGGCGGCCCGCAAGGACGGCCGCATCAAGAAGGGCGACCTGGTTCTGCTGGAAGCCATGGGCGGCGGCTTCACCTGGGGCTCCGCGCTGGTGCGCTGGTAGAGCCACAGTCGATAACATTTTGCCGGATTTCGCCGCATAATCGATGCGCCTGCATTGATGAGCGCTGTTGACCGCCGTATCGTAACCTCATAATTTCAGACAACAATTGTTCGCCGTGATGTGGGGCAGGGCGATGACCGATCAAAGTAAAACCGTAACGCGTGTCGATCTGTGCGAAGCCGTCTACCAGAAGGTGGGCCTGTCGCGCACGGAATCGTCCGCCTTCGTGGAACTCGTGCTGAAGGAGATCACCGACTGCCTCGAAAAGGGCGAGACGGTGAAGCTGTCCTCGTTCGGTTCCTTCATGGTCCGCAAGAAGGGTCAGCGCATCGGCCGCAACCCGAAGACCGGCACCGAGGTACCGATCTCGCCGCGCCGGGTCATGGTGTTCAAGCCGTCGGCGATCCTGAAGCAGCGGATCAACGGCCAGCACCGCGCCAATGGCGACGCCGGCAAGGCTCAACCCGAGGCGTAGGCCGCCCCGCAAAGGATTTGGCATTTGGACAAGGCGCCGGATGCGTTCCGAACCATCAGCGAAGTAGCGCAGGAGCTCGACATTCCGCAGCACGTGCTGCGGTTCTGGGAGACCCGGTTCTCCCAGATCAAGCCGATGAAGCGCAGCGGCGGTCGCCGCTATTACCGCCCCGACGACGTCGACCTGCTCAAGGGCATCCGCCGCCTGCTCTACGGCGAGGGCTACACCATCCGCGGGGTGCAGCGGATCCTCAAGGAGCACGGCGTCAAATCGGTGCAGGGCCTCGCCGACAGCGCGGCCGCGGTCTCGTTCGGCGCGATCGAGGACGCCATAGGCGCCAGCCTGATGGAGCCCGAGGATGACGAGGCGCCGATCAAGGGCATCGCTGACGCCGACGATGACGACTACCAGGGCGACGAGGAGGAAGGCATCGACTTCCGCTTCACCGAGGTCGACGACGAGGACATCCTCACCACCTTCCGCAAGGGCGGCACGGCGGCAGCGCCCGCCGGCCCGAGTGCGCTGGACCGGGAACGGTTGGGGCGGGCGCTCGCCGACCTCGTCGCCTGCCGCGAGATGCTGGATCAGGCGCTGAAGGACGGGTAGGGGGCGCATCCGGTCCGCTTGGCCGACGGTTCCGGAGAGGCGAGCCGAAGCCGTCAAAATGCTGCGACCTTACCTTGCGCAAAGCGGCGATCCTAGCTAATGGAACGACGTTCGGAGCGTGGCGCAGCCCGGTTAGCGCACTAGTCTGGGAGACTAGGGGTCGGAGGTTCAAATCCTCTCGCTCCGACCATTTTTTCAAAGCATCAGCTGGGCGGTCGGCGCGGAGCCAGCGCTTACCCGCGGCGATGGCGCGCGGCCAATGCCGGTTGGTCGCACCCGTGGTCGGCAAGTCAAAATGCCGAAAACAACCCCATGCACAGTAGCGAAATCGTTGGCGCAATGTTCTTTTTGCGAATCGATTTGACGCATCGGCAAAGCGTCATGGTGTTATTGTTGCCAACATCTCGACAGAGGCCACTGCAAGCCTTCTTTGCATTATGTCGCGCGACTTCGCGATGATCCAAAGAAGCGCACTATCATCGCCATTTCGCGATTTGATACGATAGTTCGACGGGCCTCTGTCGTCGCCTGAGCATGAGTTCAGTAGGGTGCCGATGAGTAAGCGGGAAGCACGGACGGCGCCTCGAATGATCGCTGGGATCGACCCTACGCCTCCCTTGGCCGCGTCGTGATCCAGGAATCCGGCTTTTGCAGTCCGAGTGGCGTGTAGAAGTAGCTGACCATCAGCGCTGCCACGCCACGACTGGCGATCTCAATGAACCTGGCACCGTCCGGACCTTCAATGAGATCCATTGTGTTGTGCGCGATTCCTTTGTTAGTTACGTGCAAGACGGCAACGAGTGCCTTCTCAGCTTCGGCCCGGTCCCCCTCATAACGGCTCAATGCAACTTCCGGTTCGACTCTTTTCAGAGGCCCGGCGGCATTCTGGAAGTGCTCGACTCCAACGTCGGTCTTACGTCGGTCTTTGATCTGGCCGAGCGACCCCTTGCAGTCACACAGTCCTAAGAACTCCAGCAGTGCGCGACAATGCACCAATCCAACTTCAAGCATTGGATTGGTGATCGCATCTAGGCTGCCTTCCACGGTCAATTTGCCGTCGATGTAGACAGCTATCGATGGTGCTTCACGCCAGTTCGATCTCAGATCAAAGGCCCATCGAAGCATGGCGACCGACTGCATCCGATGATCCAGTAGGTACCTGACTTTCTGCTCATCGAACATCCAGTCCGTTCCCAACTCAATAATTCAACGTGGCTCCGGCATAGCCGTTTCCAAAATCTCCTGGCTCTTCAACGGTGCGCTTGCCCCCGGAGACTAGGATCGACCATTCTTTCGCATTTGCGATCTGCGGGTGGCTAGTTTTGCGACCAGCCGCTCGTTCTCACTGTTTCGCGACCGCTTCAACTCATTTTGGAAACTAAGTTCGTTTCAAAGATATCATCCGTCAAGACGAAAAAACCTACCTTTGCGATCTCGTTCGCCCTACCTCAAATACCCCGAACAGTGTAGCGTGTCGCTGTGTCTATCGCCGAATGTATATGTCTCGATGAACACCATGGTATCGGTGTCCGCGTCGAGCTCGGCGTGGCCAGCTATCGTTGCGCGCTTCAACAGCCCGCCAAGCAGACTTTCCAGCACTGCCCAGCTTTCGAGTCGTCCGGCAAAAAATCGCTCAGGCAGAAACAGCGGCATTGCGCCTCTGAAGGCGTCGATGGCCATGGCGAAGTCTTTCGCAAACCGTTTGCGAACTAGGTCTGCTCCGGTGCTCAGGTTCCTGATCGGCGTGGAAACATGCTCGGTTCTGTGCGCTCCACCATCCGCAGAACGCTCTTACAGGACGGGCATTCATAAGATCGGATTTCGTATCGCTTCGCGGCTGGTTCACGACTGATGAACTTTCGTGGCTTGTCGCAAGCGGTGCAGAGGTATTGATTGCGGTCCATGGCAGACCCCAAAATTGCAGCATCGAAAAGAAGAAAAGGCCGCCCGCTAATCGAGCGGCCACCGGGTCTAAAATCAAGCGGCTGACCTCAGCCCCAGCGCACACATCGTAACTTGAACGCGAGCGGAGAAGAGTCGGAAATCCGACACTCCAGTTAAGAATGGCAGAGCTAGTGGCCTCTTAGACACGCTGTGTCGCTGCGGTGTCGCAGCGAATGGTCCTTTCCTTATTTGCGCTTTCTTGCTTGATCGGCACCGCGACCGCTCAACAGCAATTTCAAGAACTGGGCTTAAGCGCGGATCTTACCAACAGGGCCATGGATATTGTTGTTGTGGTGGTCGAAGTGCCGCCCGGGGAAGCGCTTGCAAAGCATATCCATCCCGGTGAGGAACCTCGGTAGGACGCAACAGCCTAGCGCGCACTCCCTATCGTGTCGGAGGACACTGCGCTGATCCAACGAATTGCGCGCTCACCTAAATTAGGTCGTTAGTACTTTGCCTCAAATACCCCACCACCATCCGCGTCGTCTCGTCCACCAGCGTCCGCACCGTCTTCTCCGACAACATCTCCGCTTGGTTCAGCACCGTGTTGTGCGCGACCGCCTCGATCGCGCTGACGCAGATGAAGGCGGCGAGGGCCGGGTCGATCTTGCGCATCTCCTTGCGGCGGCTTTCGAGATAGGCGCGCACCAGCGCGTGGACTTCGTGGTTGAAGGCCTCGACCTCGGCGAGCCGGCCGGAGCGCGGGATTTGCTCGGCGAGCACGCGGTGCAGGTTCGGGTTGATGCGGTGGGCTTCGATCGCGACGGTGACGAGCTTGCGCACCGCGGTCTCGATCGGCATGTCCGCGACCTCGACGAACGCGGCGCGGACGATGGTCATGATCTCTTCGTTGTGACGGTCGATCACGGCGGCCACGAGCGCCTCCTTGCTCGGAAAATACTGGTAGAGCGAGCCGACGCTGACGCCGGCGATCTCGGCGATGCGGTTGGTGCTGGCCTTCTCGAAACCTTCGCGGGCCAGAATGCGAGCGGTTGCCTCGACCAGCGCGTCGACGGTGGCGCGCGAGCGCGCCTGCGAAGCATTTTTCCGCGGATTTGTCGGCGGCTTGCGCGCCATGGCCTGCAATCCAAATGCGAGTAGAAAAAGCGAGCTAATGCTCACATTATATCCGCCAGTCGCGGGGTGTCGGCAAGCCCCTTTGTCGCCATATGGATGCCGAGCGAGGCGGAGAACGGACCATGAGCGTTGCACGACTTGTGTCGGCCCTGCAGTTTTGCCCCGATAGCTGCGTGTTCGCTGCGCAGGCTTCGCATGATCCCGCGCCGAGCCTGCAAAGCCGCGCCTTCAACCTGCTGCTGCGGCAGCTTCCCTACAAGGCGCAGCTTGCCTCGGCCGAGGCGGTGCAGGCGCATGTGCAGAAGCTGGCGTTGCAGCCCGCCTCGCATGAGCCGACGGGGCTCGGCCGCGGCGTCGAGGTGACGTTGACGAAGATGGGCGGATGGCCGGTCTACTACACGGCGCCGTCCTCGGGCTTTGAGGGCTGCAACCACGTCATGTTCCTGCACGGCGGCGGCTTCATCAACGAGATCGTGCCGGCGCATTGGCGCTTCATCGGCCAGATGACACGCAAGGCGGGCGTCGTTTGCGTCGTGCCGATCTATCCGCTGGCGCCGCGCGCCACGGCCAAGGACGTCGTGCCGGCGACCGCCGAGCTGCTGCGCATGCTGCTGGAGGATGTAGGGTCAGCGAAGGTCACGGTTGTCGGCAATTCCGCCGGCGCAGGCCTTGCTCTCGCCGCGTGCCAATGGCTGCGCGATCGCGGCCATCGGCAGCCGAACCTGATGGTGCTGATCTCGCCCGCGGCCGATGCCTCGGTCACCCGTCCGGAGCAGGCGGCGCTCGCGGCGCGCGATCCGATCCAGGACATTCCGGGCATCGTCGAGGCCGGGCGGCTCTATGCCGGCGAGCTCGATACCGGCCATCCCTTCGTCAGCCCGCTCAACGGTGCCTTCCGCGCGCTTGCGCCGATGACGATCTTCGCAGGGACTCGCGATCTGCTCTATCCCGACAGCGTCGATCTGGCGGCGCGGGCGAGGGCGGCGGGGGTGCCTGTCGAGCTGCATCTCTTGCGCGACCAGCCGCACAATTATGCGCTGATGCCGACGCCGGAGGGGCGGCGCGCGCGGGCTACCATTTTGCGGGCGGTGGCGTGATTGGAAAGGGTGTGATCGTTGTCACAGGACGCGCCGTCTTATCGGGACTGGCGCTGCGGCCCGTCGGAGGCGGCCTCCGGGGCGTTTCCTCAGGTCGTCTTCGGATCAGTGGTTTTGCGGGGCCTTACGCGCGACCCTTGATCTCGTAGTGGCCGGGAACGCACTTGTACCGATCCAGGCGCCAGTTGGCGTGATAGATCGGATGCTCGCCCATCCATTTCGCCAGCGGTGCCTGTGCGCCGACCGCGCATTGCATCATCGAGATCTCCGGTGTCATGTTGCTGTCGGTCACGATTTCCTCGATGCAACTGCCTGAGCTGGCTGCGCTGAGCCGGCAGAGCACGGCAACGATGGTCACGAACGTTCCTGTCACCTCATCGGTTGTTTCAGACCACGAACAGGATGCAAGCGGAGTGCCAGAGCCTGTGACACGCAAACAACACGCTGGCCTGGCCGACTAGACCCAGCGCCCGAAGTTCGTTTGACGATTCGGATTGTAAAAAATCTGCCCATACACCGAAGCCGGACAAATACGGGAACCGGACGATGTCCGCAGGAATGTTGGATTCTGGGGGCAGCGCCGCGCTGGCGGCGCTTCACAGAGCCCTCGCAGCCGGTAGGCTCAAGGGCCGTGGACACCCGCCAGAAGAGCAGGGCGCCACAAGGCTTACGGAAACGCGAGGGCAGACCATGAAGATGCGACCGACCGGGGTGATCCCGCCGATGACGACGCCGTTCCGGAAGGACGGCGAGATTGACTACACACTCGTGGCGCCCCAGGTCGACTGGATGATCGGCGCGGGCGCGCATGGCGTTGCGGCCGGCGGCTCGACCGGCGAGGGCCATACGCTCGATCACGAGGAATATCGCGACCTGGTGGCGGCGACGGTGGAGGCGGTGAACGGGCGCATTCCCGTGATTGCCGGCATCATCGTGGATTCGACCCGCGATGCGATCCGCCGCGGCAAGCTGGTGCGCGACATGAACGTCGCCGCACTTCAGGTCACGCCGGTGCACTATCTCTTCAAGCCGGACGACGAGGCGATGGTGGCGCATTTCCGCGCCATCGCTGACGAAACCGGCATGCCCATCATCATCTACAACGTCGTGCCGTGGTCCTATCTGTCCCCTGCACTGCTCACGCGGATCATGAGCGAGGTGCCGCTGGTGGTCGGCGTCAAGCAGAGCGCCGGCGATCTCAAGCTCTTCGCGGATCTCATGATGATGGCGCCGGACAAGCTGATCTACAGCGCGGTCGACGCCCTCATGTATCCGTCCTACACGCTGGGCGCCCATGGCTCGATCGCCGCGATCCTGACCGCGGCGCCGCATGCCTCCGTGGCGCTGTGGGATGCGGTGAAGGCGGGCGACCATCCCCGCGCGCTCGACCTGCACAAGAAGCTCATGACGCTGTGGAACGCGGTGATCGCCGACAATCTTCCGGCCTGTACGCGTTACGCGCAGACGCTCCAGGGGTTGCCCAGGACATATCCGCGGGCGCCGATGCCGGAAGCATCGAGCGCGCAGCAGGCCGCGATCCGCAAGGCGCTGGAGAGCCTCGGCGCGTTGAGCGGCTCGCGCGTCGAAGCCGCCGAATAGTCCGCCCGCCGAAATAACGGATGCCGAGGATAGCAGCGCCGATCCGCTTTTACCGGCGGATGCGGCGCTGCTACATTTGGTGCGCGCGCCCCGCGAGCGGCGCAGTGACGAAGAAAACATACCGACGAGGGGAGGGGCCGAAAGTCCCATGAAGGATTTCGCAGGAAGGATCGCGGTCATCACCGGCGGCGGCACGGGAATGGGGCGCGAGCTCGCGCGGCAACTGGTGGCCGAGGGCTGCAATGTCGCGATGTGCGACGTCTCGGAGGCCGCGATGGCCGAGACCAGGCGGCTCTGCGAGGCCGAGAAGCTGCCGCAAGGCGCCCGCGTCACCACGCACGTCGCCGACGTCGCGATCGAGGATCATCTCAAGCGTTTCCGCGACGAGCTCGCCGAGCAGCAGAAGACGGACAGGATCCATCTGCTGTTCAACAATGCCGGCATCGGCGGCGGCGGCAGCCTGTTCACCAACACGCGCGAGCAGTGGGAACGCACCTTCAACATCTGCTGGGGCGGCGTCTATCTCGGCGTACGCACCTTCCTGCCGATGCTGGTGGCGGCGGACGAGGCCCACATCGTCAACACCGCGAGCGTCAACGGCTTCTGGGCCTCGATCGGCATGAACCAGGCTCACACCGCCTACAGCTCGGCGAAGTTCGCGGTGAAGGGATTTACCGAAGCGCTGATCAACGACCTCCGCCTGCACGCACCGCACGTCAAATGCTCGGTGGTGATGCCCGGTCACATCGGCACTTCGATCGTCTCC
The DNA here is from genome assembly GCF_016616425.1 of Bradyrhizobium diazoefficiens. Lineage (NCBI taxonomy): Bacteria > Pseudomonadati > Pseudomonadota > Alphaproteobacteria > Hyphomicrobiales > Nitrobacteraceae > Bradyrhizobium > Bradyrhizobium diazoefficiens. The sequence goes on along the minus strand of NZ_CP067101.1, from coordinate 4,395,518 downwards.
AATTCGCGCAAGGTGCAGAGCGCCGACGGCTCGGAGCGGCTTGGCGACGACGAGGTCGTGCTGACCCGCAAGCGCATGGCCGCGGCCGGCGTGCCCGATGCCGACAAGATGTCGGACGACGACATCCAGGCGGTGTTCGCCGAACGCGCCCGCAGCTTCCTGGAGGATGCGCCGACGACGGCGGCAGAGGCCGCGAAGATCATTCTCGACGGGGTAAGAGCGGAACGATGGCGCATTCTCGTGGGCGAGGACGCCAAGCACCTCGACGAGCGCGTGCGCGCCGCACCGGAGCAGGCCTACGATCGCGCTTTCTACGAAAGCTTTACCCAGGAGGTCGGCTGGCGGCTCGGTTGAGACCGCCTCCGCGCGGGCGCCAATATGGGTATGATGATCGTCATGGCAAGAGGTGCTCAGGCAATTTTACGTGCCACCTCTTGCCAATGTGTCGCACGCTTCATGATCAATCGGAATGTCACGCATGCGACACGACGATGTTCAAGCGATGGTGATCTCGAACGGCTCTCATTCGGTGCACCGCTGCTTGGTTGGGGAACTGAAATAGTCTAATCGATCAGGGGTAACGCGATGACAGAGCGTAGCTCCCGATGATCCCCGCATGCCTCTCCGACGACTGGACTCTTTGCCCGGAGCGAGAGGACATCTCCGCTGAATTCACGCGGCTGCTCACCGCGGCCCAGGAGGGCGGCGCCACGATCGCCGAATGCCTGATGATCGCGCGGCGGCTGAAGGCGGGCGACGACCGGTCCTGGCATCGCGAGTGGAAACGGCTGGCGCAAGTCAATCGGCAGCGCGCCGAGGCTGCATTCGCGGAAGGCCACATGGCGAGCGCGCAGCGCAACTGGCTGCGCGCCATGAATTACTATGGCGCGGCGGCGATGCCGCTCGACCAGGCCGACGAGCGCCGCTGGGTTGCGGTGCTCGCGATGCAGGAATGCGCTCGCCGCTACCTTTCGGCGCGCGGCCCGGCCGGCGAGGTCGTGACGATTCCCTGGCTCGAGGGACATGCGCTGCAGGGCTACTTCCTCCCTGCGCCGTCGGGAAGCGGGCAGGCTCCGACCGTGATCTGCATCGGCGAGCCGGGCCACCGCAAGGAGGAATTCCTGTTCAAGCTCGTGCCGCACGCGCGCGAGCGCGGATTCTCTATGCTGGCGCTGGACCTGTTCGGCGACCAACGCGATGATTATCTCGATGTGCTGCTGCGGCGCCGGAATCTCGAGAGTGCGATTCCGTCCGTCATGGACTATCTGGAGACGCGCAACGACGTCGATTTCGCGCGTGTCGGGATCATTGCCGATGGCTGGGGCTCGTCCTTCGTGGCGCGCGCGGTGTTGCAGGAGCCGCGGCTTGCCGCCGCTGTTTGCGACGGCGGCCTGTGGGACCTGCATGAGCGGGCCTTCTTTGCCAGCCGATTCGCGATGAGCGACGTCAGCATCGTGCCGGTGCCGCATGCGCCGCTGATGGCCTCCAGTGCCGACTGTCCGGTGCTGATCACGCTCGGCGAGGACGGCTGGCTCAAGGCCGACCGCGCCCGTCAGATCGTCCAGAACTCCCGGCTCGGCAGCTCGGACATCATGCTGAAGATATTCACCGCGGCCGAGACCGGTGCGGCGCAGGCCCATGCGGACAATCCGAGCCTTGCCAACGAATACATCTTCGACTGGCTCGAATCGCGGCTCGGCGCCGCCGCTCGGCGGATCTGAGCGCCATTCCAAGGCCCTAGAGGTCGTGCGAGATCCGGACGCAGGCCTTCTCGAGGCGGTTCTTCAGCGTCGCGAGCTTGGTGGTGAATTCCGTCAGTTCGTTCTCGTCGAACTCCTGGAAGACGAATTCGCGGATCGTCTTGTACTGCTCGTTGAGGCTCGCGATGTGCTTCTGCGTCTTCTCGGCCAGCGACAACCGCACCACGCGGGCGTCGGTCGGCGAGGGACGCCGGCGCAACAGGCCCTTCTTCTCGAGCAGCTTGGACTGGGTGGTGACGAAGGACGGATCGACGTGGAGAAGCTTGGAGACGACGTTGACCGGGATGCCGTCGTCCTTGTCGAGGTCGGAGATGGCCATCAGGATCAGCCATTGCGGGCCGCTGATGCCGAGGGTCTTCGCCCAGAACTGACGCAACTCCTCCAGATACATGTTGATCGACGAGATCTCCCAGGTGAATCGCCTGATGATGTCCAGATTGCCGGTCGGGCGCAGGCGCGCTCCCTCTTTCCTCGTCGCGGACACAGCGTCACCCCCGTGATCTGATTCTTTCTGGCCGGTGTGTTGCAAGGCCATAGTCGGCGCAAGCCTGCTCTGACGCAAGTGCAGAGCAGGGTAATCTTGTCACGGAAATTACAAATATGATCAGCTCAGCAGATGGCCGGGCCGGGTGTTGCGCGCGGGGCACAGGATTATCGAAACTACAAAGCTGAGTAGATAAACTATTTTGATTAACGGAACAACGCATGCATATTGCTCCGTGACGGTGGGGGGTACTCGATCGTCCCGTTGCAGGTGGTTCGCTCAACGTCCCTCGCCTCGAAAGCGGGTGTGTCCGAAAGCGCAAAGTGGCCGAGCGGATTCGAAGAGACGGGGATCTGGGGGGCCTCACGGTCCGGTCTCCGTAAAATGAGCAACTTGGAGGTTTTAAATGAAAATGGTGAAGAGCCTTTTGCTCGGCACTGCGGCGGGTCTGATCGCCGTCGGTGGAGCCCAGGCGGCCGATCTGCCGCTCAAGGCCAAGGCGGTCGAATATGTGAAGATCTGCACGCTCTACGGCGCCGGATTCTACTACATGCCGGGCACCGACACCTGCATCAAGCTTGGCGGCTATATCCGTGCCGACCTGCTGGCGAACACCAACGGCGCCTACAACATTGGTCAGGGCGCTCCGGCGGGTGCACAAAACCGTCTGGACAACTACTACCAGACCCGCGCTCGTATGGACTTCAACGTCGATACGCGCACCGCGACTGAATATGGCGTGGTGCGTACCTACGCCGATATGACCTTCACCTATGATACCCCGTCCGTCACCGGCAGCGGCGGCGGCACGACGGCTCCCACCGGTTCGGCCTCGCTCGGCCTCTACCATGCGTTCATCCAGTTCGCTGGTTTCACCCTCGGCCGCACCGTCTCGATCTTCGACGCACCGTGGCAGAGCTATCCGGCTGGCGGTCCCGACTTCCTTCCGGGCGGCAGCAACCACACCAACGGTGTGAACCAGATTGCCTATACGGCCGACTTCGGCCAGGGCATCACCGCTTCGCTGGCGGCGCAGGATGAGTCGTCGCCAACAGGCGGCCAGTCGAACCTCTGGAACGTGTCGTCGGGTACGGCCGCTCAGTTTGTGACGGGCGTCTACGGGGCCAGCGCCTGGGGTGGCACGCGTGTGCCTGACCTCATCGGTCAGGTTCGCGTCGACCAGGCTTGGGGTCTCTTCCAGCTGTCGGGAGTCGCGCACAACATCCACTCGGCCTACTACGGCGCGACGGAAGTCACCGGCCACCCCGACGACAAGTGGGGCTGGGCTGTGCAGGGCGCCTTGTCGATCAAGAACATCCCGACTGGCGCGGGCGACTCGATCAACTTGCAGGCCGTCTACACCGACGGCGCATCGCGCTACAACTTCCAGAGCTTGTTCCCGCAGACCATCTTCATCTACGGCGGCAGCGACGTTGCGTATCAGAGCCTCGGCGTTGCTGGCATCGCTGATGGAGTCTTTGGTGTTGGTACCGGGATTGACACGGTCAAGACCTGGGGCTTCCGCGGCGGTTACACCCACAACTGGTCACCGGATTGGTCATCGAGCATCTACGGTGCTTATGCCCAGCTCAAATACGGTAACACTGGCAAGGCTCTGATCTGCGCCAACTTTGCCGCGGCTCTGACCCCGTCGGCCGGCGCGACGTGTAACCCGGACTTCAACCTCGCGGTTCTCGGCGGCAACGTGGTCTGGAAGCCGGTCAAGAACCTGGCCTTCACGGCCGACCTGAGCTACGTCTGGCTCGACCAGAAGTACTCGGGCACGATCGCCGCCCCGGCGTCCGCCGCGGTTGCGAAGCCTGCAGCCACCTACGAGCTGAAGGATCAGGGCAACCTCCAGATGTTGCTTCGCGCTCAGCGCAACTTCTAAAGATCGTTCGGCCAACCCCGGCGGGAAACCGCCGGGGTTTTGCGTACTCTGCGCACTTCTCAATTCAGCTTCCTTCAGAGGTTGAGCGAAGCGAAGGCGCACAATTGACCGACCGCGTGTCGGGAAAATGCCGCGAGGGTTTGGTGCGGTCGGGGCTCATACTGATTGACTTACTTGAGTTACTCAGCTAAATAGCGCTCAGCCGTCGACAAGATTGCGGCTCTTAGCTTCACGCTAAGCCTCCAAAACCTCCGGCAATGCCCTGCCGGAGGTTTTTCGTTTTTGGAGTGCCGCTTCAGCCGCGCATGACACGCGCACGGGAATTCGGCCGGTAGGCGAGGCGGCTGTGGCCGGTGCAATAGGGCTGACCGTCGGGCGCGGAGTTGCCGCAGAAGCAGAAATCCTCGGCGCCCGGCGTCGAGATCGGCCAGCGGCAGCGGTTCTCGGCAAGCTCCAGCAGCGAGCACCGATTGGCGTCGTCGATGGGACCTGCGACCGCGGGTGCGTCGGTGTCGCCGTAGATCGTGGCGAGCATCTCATATTGCAGCCGCGGCACGGCCTTGCGCACCCGCGCCGGCGGCCTGTCCTGAATCTTGCGATCGTCGTTCGTCCGGCCACGCGTCAGATTGAGGCGCGACAGTTTGCCGATCACGGCATTGCGGCTGACGCCAATGTCGGCGGCAATCTCGCTGCAGGAGAGGCCGGCCTCGAAATGCCGCTTCAGAAGTCCGATTCGTTCGTCGGTCCACGTCTTTGAAGAATAGGTCTTTGAAGAACACGTCTTTGAAGAAGAGGGCTGTGAGGGACAGGTCGGCGAAGACGTTGGCGAGAGAACAGGCATGTGTAACGGTCCCAGGTTGCAGATGTCGGCCATCCGCCTGTCGAGATCCGTCCGCATCGCGTTCGGCGCGCGCTCACGTCCTGCCATTGTCGCGGATCGACAAAAGCCCGTCCTTGATGGCGAGACGGATGCCTTCCTCGATCAATGTCCGTGCGACGCCGGGAACGCTGGTGCCGTGGGTGCCCTGTCTCACCAGCTTCTCCAGATAGGTGATGGTCGAGAGCGCCAGGGTTACGGGAATACGGTCAGTCTCGGCTTTTTCGGTGGCCATGGCCCGAACGCTAGCCTCTTACTCGGGTACATAAAAGTAACGATTAAGACTCTATTTAGGTTCAAGGGCGGAAGTCAAATGCATGCTGAGCTTGACGCTCAGGGTGTTGGAATCGCACGAGAAATCAGACGCGGTTCAGCGCGCCGTGCGGAGGACCGGGCGGCGGCGTGGCGTCAACAGGTCGGGAAGGGCAGGGCGGCTCAGCCGTGCACGATCGCCTTTTCGATCATGCAATGGATGCCCTTGGCGCCGTTGACGGTCTGGGTCACCCGCAGATCTGCCGCCAGGCTGCACAGCGTGTAGGCGTCCTCGCGCGACAGGTTTCGCCGCTCGCCGAGCAGCGCAATCATGTCGCGCAGCGCGCGCACCACGCACTGGTCGAGGTCGGGGTCCATTGCCATCGTCATGTAGTGGGTCGCCGTCTCGGCGCGGGGATAGTCGAACCTGAGGTCCTTGCGCAGCGTCAGGCGGAAGCGGCCCTGGAGCGCGGTCTCGATCGCGGTGACGCAGACCTCGCCGTCGCCCTGCACGCCATGGCCGTCGCCGCAGGAAAACAGCGCACCCGGCACGAAGACCGGCAGGTAGAGCGTCGCGCCGGCGCCGAGCTCCTTGTTGTCGAGATTGCCGCCCATGGCGCGCGGGATCAGCGAGGAGATGCGGCCCCAGCCAGGTGGCGGCGCAACGCCCATCACGCCGAAGAACGGTTTGAGAGGCAGGTCGAGGCCCCACGGCATGCGGCCGACCATCCGCGTCCGGTCGAGCGGGATGTTCAGGATGCGAGTCTCGTGGAAATCGTCGGGCAGGGTGCCGGACAGCGGCTTGATCATGTTCCAGCCCCAATCCTGCCGGAGCTGGACGTCTAGGATCTCGACCGCGAGCACGTCGCCGGGCTCGGCGCCTTCGACCGCAATCGGGCCGGTGAGGATGTGGCCGGGCAGCATGCGCTCGTTGTCGGCATGAACCTCGAACATCTCCGGCGGAATGTGAAACTTGTCGCGGTCCGGCAGCATGTCAGGTCCGCCGCTGATGGTGTCGACCGTCACCTCATCGCCGCTCGCGATGGTGAGGATGGGCTTGAGTGCGGCTTCGAAGAAGCCCCAATGGCAGGTTTTGGGGCTGGAATGCAGGTGGTGATGGGTCATTCGCCGCGTCCGGTCGCTTTCATCAGGCCGGGCTTGACCCGGCGCTCGATCCTCTTTCAAGAAGATTTCTGAAGATCGCCGGGCAGGTCAAGCCCCGCACAGATTGGCAAGCTCATTCCAGCGAGGCTCCCCTGTTTTTCGTTCTGTCCAAGACGCTCGGCACCGCGCTGCTGCCGATCAACCTTCTGGTCGAACTTGGTATCCTGTCGCTGGTGCTGATGGTGACGCGCTTTGCCGCGCTCGGCCGCAAGCTCGCCGTGACCACGCTGGTGCTGCTGGCGCTGGCTGCGTTCTCGCCGCTCGGCAATCTCCTGATCTATCCGCTTGAATCGCGCTTTCCGGCGTGGGACGGCTCGCGCGGCGCGCCCGACGGCATCATCGTGCTGGGCGGCTCGGTCGACACCGATCTGTCGGCGGCGCATCGGATGCCCGTGGTCGCGCACGCAGCCGATCGTCTGTTTGCGCCGGCCGAGCTCGCGCGCCGCTATCCGAATGCGCGCATCGTGTTCACCGGGGGAAGCGCGAACCTGGTCTCCACAGACGCGAGGGAAGCCGACTACTCCGCGCCGATCCTGGAGAATCTCGGCATCCCGAAGCAGCGCCTGATCCTCGAGCGCAATTCCCGTAACACCTGGGAGAATGCGATCTTCACGAAACAGCTGGTGACGCCGAAGCCGGGCGAGCGCTGGCTTCTGGTGACATCGGCCTTCCACATGCCGCGCTCGATCGGGATCTTCCGCAAAGCCGGATTTGACGTCGAGGCCTATCCCGTGGACTGGCGAATGGGCGGACGTGACGATCTCTTTTCCTTCACCAACATCGGCGCGGACGGGCTGGGCCGAACCGAAGTTGCGGTGCGCGAGTGGATCGGCCTCGTGGCTTACCGTCTGATGGGCAGGACCCGTGAGTTGCTTCCGGGACCCACCAAGGACTAGAACGGGGACAGCAAAATAAGAACACGCGGCGCGTGATCGCCGGTCCGGAGGAAGCCATGCAACAGCAGAATGCAGACAGCGTCGATCTTGCCGGCCTCGTCGCCGATCTCAACAGCCTGCTGCGGCTGAAGACGAATGTGATCGGCATGAAGCTGTTCGCGCAAGCAGCCGACATGGAGGCGATCCCGAAAATCCGGCGGCCGAATGCGATCCACACCACCGACCAGATCGTCAGCATGGCCGCACGTCTGGGCTGGACCGTCGGCATCACCGCCGAGGATCTTGTCGGCGCGCAGTGCCGCGCGGTAATCGGCCTTGCGCCGCAGGACGACAAATGGCTCGCCGGCGAAAATTATGTCGGGGTCTGGCACGGCACGGCGGAGGACGCGCGCAAGCGCCAGGAGGCGCTGGACGTGGTTCCGTTCGGACAGTACCAGGCGCTCGCCGTCAGTCCGCTCGCGAGCGGCCGGCTCGATCCGCCCGACATCTGCCTCGTCTATGCGACGCCCGGGCAGATGATCATCCTGATCAACGGGCTGCAATATACCGGCTACAAGAAGTTCGAATGGGGCGTGGTCGGCGAGACCGCTTGCGCGGATTCGTGGGGACGGGCGCTCAAGACCGGGGAGCCCAGCCTGTCCTTGCCATGCTATGCCGAACGGCGCTATGGCGGCGTGCCGGACGAGGAGATGCTGATGGCCCTGAAGCCTTCGCATCTCGCGAAGGCGGTTCTGGGCATGAAGGCGCTGGCCAGGAACGGCCTGCGCTACCCAATCCCGCCCTATGGCATTCAAAGTGACGTCCGTGCCGGCATGGGCGTGAGCTACGCGAAAAGTAAAGGCCAGTCATGAGCTCTGCGAAATTCGACATCGTCGTCTACGGCGCGACCGGTTTCACCGGCCAGCTCGTCGCAGAATATCTGACTCAGCATTACAAGAGCGACCACGCACTGAAATGGGCGATGGCGGGCCGCAGCCTCGGCAAGCTGAAAGCGGTACGCGACGCGATCGGCGCGCCTGGCAATACGCCGCTGATCGTTGCGGATGCGGCGGACGCAGCCTCGCTGAAGGCGATGGCCGAGCAGACGATGTCGGTGATCACCACCGTCGGCCCGTATCAATTCTATGGCGAGGATTTGCTCGCCGCCTGCGTCGCCACCGGCACGGATTATTTCGATCTCTGCGGTGAGCCGATCTGGATGCGGCAGATGATCGACAAATACGAGGTGGCCGCGAAAGACAGCGGCGCGCGCATCGTATTTTCCTGCGGCTACGATTCCGTGCCGTTCGAGCTGGGCACGTTCTTCGTGCAGGAAGAGGCCAAGCGCGTGTTCGGCGCGCCGGCTGCGCGTGTCAAGGGTCGCGTACGCGACATGCGCGGCACGCTCTCCGGCGGCACGGCGGCGAGCGGTCGTGCGACATTCGAAGCTGTCGCCAAGGACCTCAGCCTGGTCCCGATCCTGAATGATCCGTTTGCGCTGACACCCGGCTTCACCGGTCCGAAGCAGCCGAAGGGCAACAAACCGTTCGTCGAGGATGACCTGCAATCCTGGGCCGCGCCATTCATGATGGCGCTGATCAACACGCGCAACGTCCACCGCTCCAATATGCTGATGGGCTTTCCCTACGGCCGCGAGTTCGTCTACGACGAGATGGTGCTGACCGGTCCGGGCGAGCAGGGCGAGGCCAACGCCAAACGCGTCATGGCGGCGAACGCCGGGAAGACCGGCCCCGACGCACCGAAGCCGGGCGAGGGGCCTTCGAAGGAGGAGCGCGAGAACGGTCTGTTCGATCTGCTCTATGTCGCAATCGCGCCCGACGGCCGTCAGGTCCGCGCCGGCGTCACCGGTGATCGCGACCCCGGCTACGGCTCGACCTCGAAGATGATCTCCGAATGCGCGATCTGCCTGTTGCGCGACGCGACGGACGTTCCGGCAGGATTCTGGACGCCGGGCGCAGCGATGCAGCACAAGCTGATCAAGCGGCTGGTCGAGAACGCGGGGTTGACGTTTGCGGTGGAGAAGTAGGTGCAGTCGCGCGCCGCAAATACGCTGTCATCGTCCGGCTTGACCGGACGATCCAGTATTCCAGAGACGGCAGTGCTTGACCCGAGAGGCCGCGGCGTACTGGATGCCCGCCTTCGCGGGCATGACAGTGCTGTCAATCGCTACACCGCCCGCGCGTCATACGCGTACATGAATTCCATGCTCCTGGCGCCGAGCGGCAGTAGCCATTTCATCATTTGATTGCGCATCCACGCGCCGGTGGCGCTGAATTCGCGCTTGTTGTTGCCGTTGCGGCGCGCCATCGCGACGATCTTCTCGGTGCGCGGGCGACGCTCGGCCTCGAAGGCCTGGAAGGTGGCGCCGAGCTCCTGGCCCTCCTGCATCAGGCGGGCAAGCCGCATCGCATCTTCCAGCGCGAGCGAGGCGCCCTGGCCGGCGTGGGGGCTGGTCGCGTGCGCGGCGTCGCCGATCAGCAGCGAGCGCTTGCGCGACCAGGTCGGCAATGTCGCGACGTCCAGCGTATCGGTGACCACGATGTTCTCGGCCGCTTCGATGATGTCGGGGATCGGATCATGCCAGCCGCGGTGGAAGCCGCGCAGATGCTGCTTCAGCGTCGTCTGATCGAGCGCGCGGAACATCGCCGCATCCATGCCGTGCGCGGGCTGCGTGCTCCACCACATCACGCCATCGTTCGGATCGGGGCTGCAATAGCCGTAGCCGAAGAAGCCGCTCTGGCCGAACGTGGTCTCGACGTGCCGGCCGATCGGTCTGCCGCCAAGGACGGCGTGCGGCACGAAGCCGCCGAAGCCGATCAGTCCGGTGTTGAAGGGTTGCGGTCCGTCCGGCACGACCTGGCGGCGCGTCACCGAGTGGACGCCGTCGGCGCCGATCAGGAAGTCGCCCTCGGCCGTAGTGCCGTCGGCGAAGTAGGCGATGATCGGCTGGTCGCCGCGGTCCTCGATCTTGATCAGCCGCTTTTCGAAATAGAGCGAGACGCAGGCGCACCAGGCCTTGTCGATCAGGATCTCGTTCAGCGTGGCACGGCAGACGTTCACCGCGGGCTGGCCGAAGCGCTGCGCCATGTCGCGGTTGATCGAACCGAGCTTCGCGCCGCCTTGCGAATAGAAGTCGAAGGAGTCCGCGACCGAGCCGCGGCTGATCAACTCGTTCGCCAGCCCGATCTCGTCCATTACATGCATGCCGTTCGGCGCGATCTGGAGGCCGCCGCCGATTCCCTTCGAATAGGGCCAGGCCTCGTAGATCGCGGACTCGATGCCGGCGCGGCGTAGCAGGATCGCGGCCACGGGACCGGCAATGCCGGCGCCGATGATCAAGGCCTTGCGGGGACGATAGGACATGGCTTGCTCCCGACGTTTCCGTGGTGCTAGGAGAAATTACGGTCGCTAAATCTCTTAGTGGCTAAGATATATATCGCCTAAGATATGAGGTCGGCCTTGTCAAGAACGAAGGCGCGAGCTGCGCTGCTAGGGGAACTCGAGGCGGCCATGCGGCGGTCGTCCGCGCAGGGCGTGCTCTACGGCCAAACCGTTGCCAACGTTGCCGGAATTGCCAATTCCGACCTCGAATGCATGGACATCCTGTACCTCGAGGGCCGCATCACCGCGGGCCGACTCGCCGCAATCACGGGCCTCACGACCGGCGCCATCACCGGCGTGGTCGACCGGCTCGAAAAGGCCGGCCTGGTTCGCCGTGAACGCGACGAAAAGGACCGCCGCAAGGTCTTCATCGCCGTCGTGCCTGAGGCGATCGCAAAGCTCGCCAAGTTTTACGTGCCGATGCAGCAGGCCATGGAGAAGGTCTGTAGCGGCTATTCCGACGAGGAATTGCACCTGCTGCTGCGCTTCGCCAATGAGGGCTACAAGGGCGTGCTCGCCGCCACCGAGGCGCTCAAGCGTTTGCTCGATACGCCTCCGGAGAAGCGGCCCGATCTCAAGCTGAAGAAGCGTCCTCGCCAGCCCTAATCTTGTAGACCTGAGCGGCGGCGATCATGCCCCACATTGCGCCCAGCATCATCCAGAAGTGCCGCCAGTGGTCGGTGTCGATCACGAAGCTTTCGCCGACGGTGCCGACGAAGGCGGAGAAGATCGCGAGATAAGCGCGCTGCCAGGGCACGCGGACGAAGACGTGCCGGAAGCCTGTGATCACGGTGGTGAAGACCAGCGCGGGGTAGCACATGCCGGACAGCCAGCCGCCGGACATGAAGGCGTTGAGATAGGAGTTGTGGGTATCTTCGGGGAAGAAGCGGTGGAATTGCAGCGGGCCGATGCCGAACGGCAGGTCGAGCGCCATCGCCGCACCCAGGATGTGACGGCCGAACCGGCCGAAGCGGCCCTCGTCGTAGCTCTGGTCGAAGCTCGCGCGCTGCTTGAACATCTCGGCAATCGAGTCGAACGACAGCAGCACCGCGATCAGCGCCAGCCCCAGCACCGCGGCGACGATCGCCATGATGATGATGCGCGAGCGCTGTGCGTTGGTGCGGCTGGTCAGCACCATCAGCGCCAGCATGAAGGCGGAGGTCAGCACCAGCCCGCCCCAGGCGGCGCGGGAGAACGCGAGCAGGATCGCGAGCGACATGATGCCGAAGGCGATGACGTTGCGGAAGGCCTTGGCCAGCTTGTCCGAAACCACGCTCTGAAGTGCGAATAGTGCGGGCAGGATCAGGAAAGCCCCGAGCACGTTCGGGTCCTTGAACGTGCCGCGCGCCCGTCCGTAGAGCGTGAGGAGGTCGTCGCCGCCGGGAACCAGGTGGAAGTAGCCGGCGACCGCCGCCAGCGAGGCGACCATCGCGCCGACCACGAGGCCGCGGCGGAGCATGTCGAGCCGGGCGGCAGTGTCCTCGGACGTGACCATGGCGAAGAACACCACGGTCACTGCCATGTACCAGGAAGTCGCGATCCAGCTCACCACCTCGGACTGCTCGAACAGCGGAATCGCGCTGATCGTGTAGCCGACATTGAGCAGGACCAGCAGCGCTACCAGCGGCATCAGCGCAAGCCGCAGCCGCAGGCCGGTGGCGAAGAACGTGACGGTCGCGAGCAGCGTCACGATCTCGTAAGGGCTCGGCTCGATGAAGACGATCGCACCGGAGGCGCCGACCAGCCACACCAGCGCGCGCTGTAGCGCCAGCACGCCGGGCGCAGCACGGACCGCTGCATTCATTTCGCCGGCTGTCGCCGCATACGCCATCACATGCTCATACGCTTCGCAACTCGTCGTCACGACTTTCGCTGTCATGCTCCGCGAAAGCGGGGCATCCAGTACTCCGAGCCGTTCGTGGCAGTTCTCGCTGCCGGTGATTACTGGATCGCCCGGTCAAGCCGGGCGATGACAGCGTGGCTCGGGGGTAGCAAACTCAATACGCGTTCTCGTTGTTGGTCAGCAGCGAGATCGGCGTCTTCAGGAGAATGTAGAGGTCGAACAGCACCGACCAGTTCTCGATGTAATAGAGATCGAACTCGACGCGCTTCTGGATCTTCTCTTCGTTGTCGATCTCGCCGCGCCAGCCGTTGATCTGGGCCCACCCGGTGATGCCGGGCTTGACGCGGTGGCGGGCGAAATAGCCGTCGACGGCTTCGTCGAACAGCCGGCTCTGCAGCTTGCCCTGCACCGCATGCGGGCGCGGGCCGACCAGGGAGAGATTGCCGGCGAACACCACGTTGAAGAGCTGCGGCAGCTCGTCGAGGCTGGTCTTGCGGATGAAGCGGCCGACGCGGGTGACGCGCGGATCGTTCTTGGTCACGACCTTCGAGGCCGTGGGATCGGCCTGATGGTGGTACATCGAGCGGAACTTGTAGACGTCGATACGCTCGTTGTTGAAGCCGAAGCGCTTCTGGCGGAACAGCACGGGGCCGGGGCTGTCGAGCTTCACCGCGAGCGCGACGAGGCCCATCACCGGCAGGGCCGCGAGCAGCGCGAGGCTGCCGACGACGCGGTCGAACAGCCATTTCATCACCAGATCCCAGTCGGTGATCGGCGCCTCGAACACGTCGAGGGTCGGCACCTCGCCGAGATAGGAATAGGAGCGGGGCCGGAAGCGCAGCTTGTTGGTGTGCGCGGAGAGACGGATGTCGACCGGCAGCACCCAGAGCTTCTTCAGCATCTCCAGGATGCGGGTCTCCGCCGTGATCGGCAGCGCGAACAGCACGAGATCGACGCGGGTGCGGCGGGCGAATTCGACAATGTCGTCGACCTTGCCGAGCTTGCGCGCGCCGGCGCAGGTGTCGAGCGCACGGCTGTCGTTGCGGTCGTCGAACACGCCGAGCACGTGGATGTCGGAATCCTCCTGCGCTTTGAGCGCCTCGACCAGCTGTTCGCCGTTGCTGTCGGAGCCGACGATGATGGTGCGGCGGTCGAGCCGGCCCTGGCGCGCCCAGCCGCGCACCAGCGAGCGCAGCACCAGGCGCTCGGCGATCAGCACGGCTAGCCCGAGGACGTAGAAGGCGGCAAGCCACAGCCGCGAGATTTCACTGCCGTACTTGGCGAAGAAGGAGATGCCGATGAACAGCAGGAAGACGAACGACCAGGACGAGATCATCCGTGTCATCTGCCGGAGCTGACCGCGGAACAGCTGCACCTGGTAGATGTCGGCGGCCTGGAAGCAGACTACGGCTGCGACCGCGACGGCGACGATCTCCGCGGGATAGACCCAGCTGAAAAAGCCGGCGAGCGGCATCACATAGCCGACATAGAGCGCGATGCCGACGAGGCTCAGCAGTGCGAAGTCGGTCAATCGAACGAAGCCGGCGATCACGATCGGCGAATAGGCGCGGGCGACCTTCTGATTGACGACCTCGAGCGCGGCCGGCGTCAGCCGTCGGCGGCGCTCCACGAAGGGTTGGTCAGCGGGCCTTGCCGCGGCGCTGGTCGCGGCGTCGAGCATCGAGCGTGCATTGAGCGGTTCCACGGGCGTCCACGTCCATTCCAAAGCCCGCGGCACGGCCTTGCGCGTCCGGGCGAGCATCCCCTGGCGGCTGGATTATCGAACAAATCGGAAGATTTTCTAAAGCGGGCTTAAGAATGGTTAATGATTGGCAAATGCGTCGCGATAGCCGGCGAGCACGCCGTCGACCATCGCGGCTTGCGAGAAATGCGCCGAAATGCGTTCGCGCAAGGAGGCCGCGCGCTGCGCCGTTGTTTTGGGATCGTCGAGGGCGGCGGCGATCGCCTCGGCCATGGCTTCGGAATTGCTCGGCGCGAACAGGGCCGGGCTCTCGGAGCCGAAGATCTCGGGAATGCCGCCGATGCGCGCCGCAATCATGGGAATGCCGGCCGCGCCGGCCTCGATCACGACATAGGGCATGGAATCGCCGCGCGAGGGGACGACGAGCAGCCGCCCCCTAGAGAAGCCGTGACGCGCCTTGACGTGCCCGATGAAGCGGATGGCACTCGTGAGGCCGAGCTTCTCGACCTGCGCCTTCAGCGCCGCTGTCTCCTCGCCGTCGCCGCCGAGCGTCAGCGTGACCTTCTTGCCGCCTTCGTGCAGGCGCGCCACGGCGTCGACCAGCAGATCGGCCCCCTTGATGTGCCTGAACTCGCCGACATAGGCGAGATCGGTGGCATCCTCAGTGGTCACGACAGGCTCGAATTCTTCCGGCGTCACGCCGTTGAAGACGCAATGCACCACGCCCTTGGGCGTGCCGACGATGCGTTGATAGGTGTCGCGGGCGAACGCGCTCTCGAACAGGAACAGGTCGGTCGCGTCCATCAGCGTCCGCTCGAGCCGCGCGTAGAACTCGCCCTTCAAGGTGTTGAGGGGATAGTGCAGCGAGCCGCCATGCGGCGTGTAGATGCGAATGGCGTCGTCGGAGCGCCGCCGCATGCGGATGAAGGCGCCGGCTTTGGCGCCGTGGCCGTGCATGACGTCGGGCTTGAGCGTGGCGATCAGCCGCCGTATGCGAAGCCACACCAGGACGTCGTCGGGCGAGGGTTCGCGGCGGATCGCGAGCCGGTGCACGCCCAGCTTCAGCCGTGGCGCGAGCTCGCCAAGTGCCTTGTCGGCGCGCTCGCCGCCGGTGAGGCTGTCGGCGAGGATGCCGACATGATGGCCGCGGTCGACCTGGCCGTTGGCAACGTCGAGGATGTGGCGGAAGATGCCGCCGACCGGAGCGCGCACGGCATGCAGGATACGAAGCGGCCGGTCAGGAGAGGGGGGCATGATCAAGACCAGCGCTCGACGGCGAATGCCGAAAATTCCTGGGAAATATCGAGACGGATTAAGGGGCCTCGTGGTTAACAAATGGTGACGAGCGCGAGCGCGGCGATTGCCGGATGCCAAGATTAACCCAGCGGCAACCTTAATGGAGTGTAATCGCGCCGGTTGATGTCGCCTCGTGGCGTTGCCCCTGCGGAGTGTGAGATGCGTTTGGCGTTCTGGCGTGCCGGCAAGGACAAGGCGGTGGTCGCGCGGGCCGTTTCAAAGCCCAAAGCCGAAGCCGCGCCCAAGGTTGCAGACAAGATTAAAGCCAAGGCCGAAGCCAAGGTTGCGGCAAGGCCTGCGCCCCTCGTTACGAAGCAGGCCCAACTCGAATCCGGCGACATCGACCTGCACGCGCTGGGCGCGGCATTGGCGCGCAAGCGCGGCTGGATCATCGTGCCGATGGTGCTGGCGCTCGTCGCGTCCCTCGCTGTCGTCAATCTCGTCACGCCGCGCTACAAGTCCGAATCGCGCATCCTCATCGACGGCCGCGAGAACGTGTTCCTGCGCCCGAGCAGCGACCGCAGCGAGGAGCGGCAGGCGCTCGACGCCGAGGCCGTCACCAGCCAGGTGCAGCTGGTGCTGTCGCGCGATCTCGCGCGCGAGATCATCAAGAAGAACAAGCTTGCGGAGCGCCCCGAATTCGATCCGGTGCTGCAGGGCGTCTCGCCGCTGAAGTCGCTGGCCGCGATGATCGGTATCGGCCGCGATCCGTTCTCGATGACGCCGGAAGAACGCGTGCTCGATGCCTATTACGAGCGCCTTCAGGCCTACGCCGTCGACAAGTCGCGCGTGATCGTGGTCGAATTCCAGTCCGCCGATCCCGAACTTGCCGCCCGTGTCGCCAATTCGATCGCTGACGGCTATCTCGTGCTGCAGCAGGGCGTGCGCCAGGAGCAGGCCAAGAACGCCAGCCAGTGGCTTGCGGGCGAGATCGAGAATTTGCGCAAGAAGGTCTCCGACGCCGAAGCCAAAGTCGAGGATTTCCGTTCCAAGTCGTCACTCTTCATCGGCACCAACAACACGACGCTGTCGAACCAGCAGATGGGCGAGGTCAACACCCAGCTCAACAATGCACGCGCGATGAAGGCCGACGCGGAGTCCAAGGCACGGTTGATCCGCGAGATGCTCCAGAGCGGCAAGCCGATCGAGGCATCCGAAGTCGTGAACTCCGAATTGATGCGGCGCCTGTCGGAGCAAAGGGTGACGTTGCGTGCGCAGCTCGCCGAACAATCATCCACGCTGCTCGGCAATCACCCGCGGATCAAGGAGCTGAAGGCCCAGCTTGGCGACCTCGACAATCAGATTCGCGACGAAGCGGCCAAGATATCGCGCTCGCTCGAAAACGACGCGCGGATCGCCAGCGGCCGGGTCGATGGCTTGATCACGAGCCTCGAGCAGCTCAAGAAGCAGGCGACATCGACGAACGGCCAGGACGTCCAGCTCCGCGCGCTGGAGCGCGAGGCCAAGGCGCAACGCGATCTGCTCGAGACTTATCTCGGGAAGTACCGTGAGGCCAGCACCCGCGAGACCATCGACACGGCGCCGACGGACGGGCGCATCATCTCGCGCGCCATCGTCTCGAACACGCCGGCCTATCCGAAGAAGCTGCCGATCGTGCTGATTGCGACGATCGCGACGCTGCTGCTCTCGTCCGGCGTCGTCGTCACCGGTGAGCTGTTGCGCCAGACCGCGCCGCGCGCCGTGGCGGCTGTGCTCCCGGTAGAGGCGCCGGCGCGCCAGGAGGCGCCGGTCGAGCCGGTCGTCGAGTCGAGCGCCGATCCCGACATCAATCCCGTCTTGACAGAGCCCGCGCCGCTTCAGCCGGAGATGACGACCGATGTGGATGTCACCGAATTCTCCGAAATCGAGCGGCTGGCCGGCAGCCTCCGCACCGCGGGCGCTGCGGCGAAGAAGGTCACGGTGCTCGGCACCGCGGCCGGCGAAGCCATCACGCTGTCGACGCTGACGCTTGCTCGGCATCTGGCGCGCGACGCCCGCGTCGTCGTAGTCGATCTCGCTGCGTCCTCGCCGACGATTGCCGCGGTGTCCGTCGATGCTTCGGCTTCCGGCCTTGCCGAGCTGATGCAGGGGGAGGCGTCGTTCGCGCAAATCATCACCCGGGACAAGCTGTCGCGGCTGCATCTCGTGATGGCCGGCCGTCCCGGCTTCGACCGCAGCCTGCTGCAATCGCCGCGGGTGGCGCTCGCCATCGACGCGCTGCTGCGCGCCTATGATCACGTGCTGATCGACGCCGGCAGTGCATCCGACCTTCCGGCCGAGTTGCTGACGGCGCATGCCCGCGCTGTCGTGGTGCCCGATACGTCGATGGCGCCGGACGCGCGCACGCTGATGTGCGAGCAGCTGAGGGCGGTCGGCTTCAGCGAGGTGACGATGCTGAGCAAGCCCGTGCAGCCGTCGGACGCGGTGGACACGCCGCGCGTGGTGGCGGCGTAGCTACTGCTTGTTTCGCGTCCACTTGTCGACGGCGCTATCGCGTATGACGCCTTCGAGCGATCTGAGGACGCGCCTCGTCCTTCGAGACGACCGCTTCGCGGTCTCCTCAGGATGAGGCTCAGTTAGGGCGGTGTCCGCTGAAACTGCTGCCGCGAATTCCGTCCTCATCCTGAGGGCCCGCCAAAGGCGGGCGTCTCGAAGGATGTGCCGCGGGAGGGCCTCCCGTAGCGGAGAATTCCTTACCCGAACGCCTGCCGCAGCCGGCGGGCGAAGTCGAACAGCATCTGGTTCTGCTTCACCAGCCGCTTGCCGTGGCTGAGCGAGGACATCGCCATCGCCGCGAGCTTGCCGCGCGAGGTCAGGGGGACGAAGCTGTCGAAGATGTCCTCGTCGTCCTTGCAGAACATTCGCTTGTACTCGTCCGAACCGATGCCGAGGTCGAGAGAGCGGTAGCCGCGCTCGCCGTAGCGGTCGATGATGTAGCGCATCAGGATCAGGCCCGGGCTGTAGCGGGCGTGCTCGGACATCGTGTAGGTGTTGAACATCATCGAGAAGCGCTCTCCGTCCGCGACGCCGGCGAAGATCGCGATCACCTCGTCGTCGCATTCGAGCGCATGGATGTCGATGACGCGGCCTTCACCGCGCGGCGCAAGGCAGGCGCTTCGGACGAATTGTTCGACGCCGGGCTCGGCGAACACGTTGGGGAGCTTCTGTTCGGCCATCCGAACCGGCTTGACGCGGAAGAACCAGTCGAGGAGGCGGGTGACGTCTGCGTCTGACGTGGCAACGTGATAGCGATAGCCGGCGAGTGCCTGGAGCTTCTTTTCCTTGCTCTTGAGGCGGCGGCGGAAGGAGTTGCTGATCCGCGACGCCGGCGGCCCGCCCGGCTCCATCACCAGCTGCGGACAGCCGTTGATCGCGCTCTGCCGCGGCAGTAGCGCAAACGGGTTCTGCTGGTCGTGCCAGCGCAGCGGCTGCTGCGTTAGCGCGAGCACGTCGACGCGCTCGCGCAGCGGCGCAAGCAGTGCCTCCAGATCGGCAGCGACGGTCTGTGCAGCACACTCGGCGTTCCACAGGCCCATGTTGAAGGTCGTATGCTTGCCGCCCATGAAGCAGGCCGTGCGCACGCCGTGGCTTTGCCGCAGCGAGAGCGGCAGCAGCAGGAGCGGCTTGCGCTCGGCGTCTCGGGCGATCACGACGAGGGGGCGCGCGCCCTCGCGCTCGCCGACCAATCGCTGCCAGGGACCCAGCAGATCGAACCGCTGATAGGGCGTGAAGAGATGGCCGGGCTCCTCGAAGGCGCGCCAGACCGCCTCGGCGGCGCCGAGATCGGTGACGATATCGACATGCGCGATACGGCTTGCTTTTGACCGCGCTCGCGCTTCTGCCGTCCGGCTTTGCATCGCCGCAGCCATGGTCATTCGCGAAACCTGTCGAGAAATCAGAAATATAGGTAATTCGGCCTGTGGCCGACCTTTGCAAAGAAATGTCAACAAAGAGTAAGGACAGTGGAACAGGGAACGGGCGCCTGCGGGCGCGAAGGGGTGGGATATTGGCATCGGACGACAGATGGCTGGAACGGCTGCGCCTTGAGCTGGCCTGGTTCACCGGCCAGGCCGCACTGCGCGGTCGCGGGGCCGGCGCCATCCTGCGCTTTGCGCGGGTGCGCCCCCGGCAGCGCGGCAAGTTTCAGCCGCTACGCGCGCACGAGATCACGCCGCAGTTTCTCGACCGCGCCATTCGCGCGTTGAAACGCTGGAAGTACGATTTTCTCGGCATGGATGCGGTCTGTCGGCGTGCGGTGGCGTTGCCGGAGCAGCGGCGCTTCGTGGCGCTCACTTTCGACTGTGCCAGCAAAGATCTGATCGGCTTTGCCTACCCGGTGTTGGCGCATCACGCCGTGCCCTTCACGATCTATGTGCCCACCGCGTTTCCCGACGGTATCGGACAGGCCTGGTGGCTCGGGCTCGAACAGCTCGTTGCGCGGGAGAGCCGCATCAGCCTGATGATGGGGGAGAAGGAGCAGCGCTTCGTCGTCACGGATCATGCCGAGAAGCAGGCGCTGTTTTCGCATCTCGAGCGCTGGCTGCGCTCGCTGTCGCCGGCGGATCTGTCGGCGGCGATCGCCGATCTCTGCACGCGCTACCGGATCGACCTCGCCGCGCTCTCCCGCGAGGCGTCGATGGATTGGGAGGATCTGGCGAAGCTGGCGGCCGATCCGCTCGTCACGATCGGCAGCGCGACCGTGAACTATCCCGTTCTCGCCAACATGAAGGATACGGCGGCGCTGCGCGAGATGACGATGGGCAAGGCCGTTGCGGAGGCGGCTTTCCGCCGCGACATCCAGCATCTCGCCTTTCCGTTCGGCGATCGCGCGTCATTCCGGCGCAGCCATGTCATGATGGCGGAGGAGGCCGGCTTTGCCAGTGCGGTGTCGACGATCCCGGGCATCGTGGACGCGGAGGGGCGCACCAACCTGCGCGCGCTGCCGCGGATTTCCTGGGACGGCCGTGTGCGCTCGCTGCGCATGCTGCGCGTGCTGGTGTCGGGCGTTGCCTTTGCGCCGGTGAAGCCGACGGGCAGCGCTACCAACTAGAATCGCTACGAATTGGATTTCACTCGGTCGGGCCGCTGCATCCAGCTCACGATCGGCATCGCCGGCAGCACCCAGCCCATGCCGACCACCACGTAGTAGATCGCCTGCCGCCAGCCGGACTCGGCAATCCACGGCATCTGCGCCGCGGCCATGCCGAGCAGGGCCCAGACCGTGGCCAGAACCAGGAGCAGGATGGCGCCGAGGAACTTGCGGGTGCGGATCGTCATGGCGGGAGCTTGCTGCTTTCGCGTAACTTGCGCTGCGGGAGCGGGGGACTATAAGGGGCACGCAGTCCGGTTCAAGCCCTGGTTTAGCCTCTGAAATGACGACGAATTCCGTTCCAGCCAACCCGCATCGCGCCGTGCGCTGGTGGCTGATCTCCGTGGCCGCTTTGATCGCGCTGATGGTGCTGGTCGGCGGCGCGACCCGGCTGACGGAATCCGGCCTCTCGATCGTCGAATGGAAGCCGGTCACGGGCAGCGTGCCGCCGCTGACGCAGACGCAGTGGACCGATGCGTTCGAGGCTTACAAGAAGATCCCGCAATATCGCGAATTGAACGCCGGCATGAGCCTGTCCGAGTTCAAGGAGATCTTCTGGTGGGAATGGAGCCACCGGCTGCTCGGCCGCTTCATCGGCGTCGCCTATCTCTTGCCGTTCCTGTTCTTCCTTTGGCGTGGCGGCCTGCCGGGTGAATTGAAGCGCCGGCTGTGGCTGCTGTTCGCGCTCGGCGGTGTCCAGGGGGCGGTGGGCTGGTGGATGGTCGCCTCGGGCCTGTCCGAACGCGTCGAGGTGTCGCAGTATCGGCTGGCGACGCATCTGGTGCTCGCACTGCTGATCTTCGCCGGCATCGTCTGGACCGTGCGGCGGCTCAAGGAGCGGCCGCAGATCGCAGCGCCGTCGCGGCTGCGGTTCACGAGCGCGCTGCTTCTCGTCGTGACGTTCGTGCAGATCTATTTCGGAGCATTGGTCGCGGGCCTGCGCGCCGGGCGCGCCTATAACACCTGGCCGCAGATCGACGGCGCGTTCATCCCGTCGGCGGAGCGGCTGTGGTTCGAGACGCCCTGGTGGCGCAACATGTTCGACAATGTCCTGACGGTGCAGTTCGAGCATCGCATGACCGCCTATGCGCTGTTCGCGCTGGCGATGCTGCACGCGATCGATGCGGTGCGTTCGCGTGCAGGCTCGGCCGCAGGCGGGGCGCTGTGGCTGCTGGCCGCGGTGAGCATGCAGGCGGTGCTCGGCATCCTCACGCTGCTCAACCAGGTGCCGATTGATCTTGCGCTTTCGCACCAGGCGGTTGCGATCGTGGTGCTGACGCTTGCGGTGATGCAGGTGGAACGGCTCGCCTCGCGCCAGCAGGCGCACGCGCAGCCGCGCGCGGTTCCGGTCGGTCAGCCCGGCTGATCGCCATCAGCCCGGCCGATCAGATCAGCAGTAGCCGTAGATGCCGCACGCGTAGGGCAGGCGCCAGAAATAGTCGACCTGCTTGCCGCCGTAATACGCGCCCTGATAGTCGTAATCCCAGGGGCGGCCGTAATAGCCCGGCAGCGTGTGCGAGCCCGGCAGGAGCGGCGTACCCGGCAGGTTGCGGATATAGCTGCCGATGCCATAGGCCGGCGAAATCAGCGCATCCGGATCGGTTTCGACATAGACCTTCGGCGGCTCCTGCGGCGGAGCGGCGGCTCGCCCCTTTGGCGTGGCCGGCAAGTCGGCGGCAATGGCGGCCGAAACCGTCAGCATGACCGCAAGGGCAGGCACCATCCAGCGCAGCATCGTCGGCTCCGAATCAAAGGGGCGATCCAAAACCGATGTATGCGGCAGATATGGTTAAGGACCATTAACTGTCGGCGGCCAAAACCGCCGCCGTCATTCCGGGTTCGCGCTTCGCGCGCCCCGGAACGACAACAACTAGCCCCCCAGCGCCTGTTCCAGGTCCGCGATCAGGTCTTCCTTGTCCTCGATACCGATCGAGAGCCGCACCACGTCGGGGCCGGCGCCGGACTTCACCTTGGCGGCGTCGTCGAGCTGGCTATGGGTGGTCGAGGCGGGGTGGATCACGAGCGATCGGGTGTCGCCGACATTGGCGAGGTGCGAGAACAGCTGCAGTTTGGACACCAGGCTGACGCCGGCGTCATAGCCGCCCTTCAGGCTGAAGGTGAACACGGCGCCTGCGCCCTTCGGCGCGTATTTGCGCGCGAGCGGATGATACTTGTCGCCGGGCAGGCCCGCATAGCTCACCGAGGCCACCGCGGGATGGCCGGCGAGGAATTCGGCGACCGCTTTCGCATTCTCGCAGTGCTTCTGCATGCGCAGCGGCAGCGTCTCGATGCCGGTCAGGATCATGAAGGCGTTGAAGGGCGAAAGCGCGGGGCCGAGGTCGCGCAGGCCCAGCACGCGGCAGGCGATCGCGAAGGCGAAATTGCCGAACGTCTCCTGGAGCTTGATGCCGTGATATTCCGGTCGAGGCTCCGACAGCATCGGATATTTGCCCCCAGCGGACCAGTCGAACGTGCCGGCATCGACGATGATGCCGCCGAGCGAATTGCCGTGACCGCCCAGGAATTTCGTCAGCGAGTGCACGACGATGTCGGCGCCGTGGTCGATCGGGCGGATCAGATAGGGCGAGGCCAGCGTGTTGTCGACGATCAGCGGCACGCCCGCCTTGCGCGCCACCGTCGAGATCGCCTCGATGTCGGTGATGCTACCAGCCGGATTGGCGATGGACTCGATGAAGATCGCTTTCGTGCGCGGCGTCACGGCGCGCTCGAAGCTTGCAATGTCATCGGGATCCGCCCACACCACGTTCCAGCCAAAGCTCTTGAACGCATGCGTGAACTGGTTGATCGAGCCGCCATACAGCTTTCGCGCGGCAATGAACTCGTCGCCGGGCTGCATCAATTGCTGCAGCACCACGACTTGCGCGGCATGGCCCGAGGCGACCGCAAGCGCGGCCGTGCCGCCTTCGAGGGCCGCGACGCGCTCTTCCAACACCGCATTGGTGGGATTGCCGATGCGGGTATAGATATTGCCGAATGCCTGCAGGCCGAACAGCGAGGCGGCATGGTCGGCGTCGTTGAAGACGAACGAGGTCGTTTGATAAATCGGAGTCGCGCGCGCACCGGTGGTGGGGTCCGGCTGTGCACCGGCATGCACGGCGAGGGTTGAAAATCCCGGAAGGCGATCGCTCATTGAGGGCGTCCTGTTCTCGTGGCCTTGAAAATCGCGCGGCATGCTGATCGGCGCCGCGCTCGCCGTCAAGGCGCCGCCTCACATCGGCATGATCGTGCTGCGCATCGTCGCGTTCGCGAAACGAATCCTTCGCGATTGCCTCAGCTTTGCTCGCTCTTGTTTTTTGCGGCACGATCGGATGCCGCGGTGTCGCCGCCGCCGACACTCATCCGATTGAGGGATAGCCGCATGCCCTGCGTCGGCGCTGGCGGGCGCTTGGAACTCAGCGTGCGCGAATTCACGCCCATCCAGGAGATCTCGGACGACAGGCGGCCATATTCGATCTTTGGGCAGCGGTTCATCACCACCTTGATACCGACCGATTCCGCTTTCGCCGCCGCAGCGTCATCGCGCGCGCCGAGCTGCATCCAGATCACCTTGGGCAGCGGGTCGAGCGTGAGCGCCTCTTCGACGACCGGCATGATGTGGCTGGAATTGCGAAAGATGTCGATCATGTCGACGGGGTGGCCGATGTCGGAAAGCGAGGCAACGAAAGGCTTTCCGAGCAGCTCCTTGCCGACATGACCGGGGTTGACCGGGATCATGTCGTAGCCGCGCTGCGCCAGATATTTGAACGCAAAATAGCTCGGCCGCACATTGACGGGCGAGGCGCCGACCATCGCGATCGACTTCACGCTGTTGAGGATGCTGCGGATGTAATTGTCGGGATAGGCGTCGTGGTTCATCTTTTTTCTTTCTCGGACCCTCATGTGGTGAGAAGCGCGGCACGCGCGTCTCGAACCATTGAAGCCACAGTCGGGCCTCTATCCTTCGAGACGCCGCGTTCCGCGGCTCCTCAGGATGAGGAGTTGACTACTCATCCCGCCATGTCGGCGTGCGCTTCTCGATGAAGGCGCCGATACCTTCCTCGGCGTCGCGCGCCATCATGTTCTCGGTCATCACCTCCGCCGCATAGCGATAGGCATCTGCAAGGCTCATCTCGGCCTGGCGATAGAATGCCTCCTTGCCGAGCTTGACCGTGTAGGCGGATTTCAGCGCGACTTTTTCCGCGAGCGCGATCGCGGCGTCGCGCTCGGTGCCGGCGGCAACCACACGGTTGATGAGCCCGATCTCACAGGCGCGCATGGCCGGAATCGGCTCGCCCGTCAGCAGCATCTCCATCGCCTGCTTGCGCGGCACGTTGCGCGACAGTGCCACCATCGGCGTCGAGCAGAACAGGCCGATGTCGACTCCCGGCGTCGCAAAATTTGCTCCCTCGGAGGCAATCGCAAGATCGCAAGTCGCCACAAGCTGGCAGCCGGCCGCGGTCGCGATACCCTGGACGGACGCGACCACGGGTTTTGGCAGACGCACGATCGCCTGCATCATCGCGCTGCAGGCGGTCATGACCTGCGCAAAATAGGCCCGGCCACGATCGGGATCGGTGCGGCGGGCGGTGAGTTCCTTCATGTCGTGGCCGGCGGAAAAAGCGGGGCCATTGGCCGCGATGA
Organism: Bradyrhizobium diazoefficiens; assembly: GCF_016616425.1. Classification (NCBI taxonomy): domain Bacteria; kingdom Pseudomonadati; phylum Pseudomonadota; class Alphaproteobacteria; order Hyphomicrobiales; family Nitrobacteraceae; genus Bradyrhizobium; species Bradyrhizobium diazoefficiens. The sequence goes on along the minus strand of NZ_CP067101.1, from coordinate 4,370,242 downwards.
CGACCGCACGGATGTGCTTGTCTTCCGCGATCGCATTGAGGCTCGCATGCAGCTGTCCGATCATCGCCTCCGAGAGGCTGTTGCGCGCGGCTGGTCGGTTCAGCGTGAGCACGGCGACGCTGCCGACGATCTCGCGCAGCAGGATCGGTGGTTGCGGTGAGGGGGCGCGGGCGGCCTGGGCGGTCATCGAAGCGTTTCCGTTGGATTATTGCATTTGAATGACGCAGATAACTTAATGTAACAGGGCAAGTGAAGCGAGGGTGGGGAACAGCATGGCGTTAGCGAAAATGAGCGTGGCGGAGCTCGAACAGTTCCTCCGGCACGAGTTTCCCCAGGCCTTCAGCGGCGACGACATCACGATCGAAAGCGCGGACGGCCAGACCTGCCTTTTGCGCCAGTGCTACAGCGAAAGAATGCTGAGGCCGGGCGGAACCGTGTCCGGGCCAACGCTGATGGCGCTCGCCGATTTCGCGATGTACGTCGTGCTGCTGTCCGCAATCGGGCCGATCGGGCTCGCCGTGACCACCAATCTCAACATCAACTTCCTGCGCAAGGGCCAGCCCGGCCAGGACGTGCTGGCGGAGGCACGGCTGCTCAAGCTCGGCAAGCGCCTGGCGGTTGGGGAGGTGAACCTGTTGTCCGGCACCTCGCCCGATCCGATCGCCCATGTCACCTCGACCTATTCCATTCCAAATGTTTGAGGTTTTTGCAGGTAGTATAACACCATATTTTTAAATCATTGATATCACAGCTGTAATTTACGTCAACGGGCATTGACCGTTGCGCGTCTCTTCTCTAGAAAACCGCGCAGTCCGGTGCGGTGTTCGCGCCGATGCTCCCCGTCCACGGAAACTCTGACATGAAAACCTTTTCGGCAAAGCCGGCTGAGGTGACGAAGAAGTGGGTGCTGATCGACGCCAAGGGTCTGGTCGTCGGCCGTCTTGCCACCATCGTCGCCATGCGCCTGCGCGGCAAGCACCTCCCGACCTACACCCCGCACGTTGATTGCGGCGACAACGTCATCATCATCAACGCGCAGCATGCGGTCCTCACCGGCCGCAAGCGCGAGCAGAAGACCTACTACAAGCACACCGGCTATGTCGGCCACGTCAAGGAGCGCACCGCGCGCCAGATCCTCGAGGGCAAGCATCCGGAGCGCGTGCTCGAGAAGGCCGTCGAGCGCATGATCCCGCGTGGCCCGCTTGGTCGCGTGCAGATGGGCAATCTCCGTGTCTATGGCGGGGCCGATCATCCGCACGAGGCGCAGCAGCCCGAGAAGATCGACATCGCCAAGTTGAACCGCAAGAACACGAGGGCCGCATAACATGGCCGAATCCATCCAGTCGCTCGACCAGCTCTCGCAGCTCAAGACGGCGGCGGCGCCCGACGCGCCCAAGCACGAGAAGAAGGTCGACAAGTTCAACCGCGCCTATGCCACCGGCAAGCGCAAGGACGCGGTCGCCCGCGTGTGGATCAAGCCGGGCGCCGGCAAGGTCACCGTCAACGCCCGCGAGGTCGAGGTCTATTTCGCCCGTCCCGTGTTGCGCATGATGATCGAGCAGCCGTTCTCCGTGGCCCAGCGTTCGGGCCAGTACGACGTGATCTGCACCGTCGCCGGCGGCGGTCTGTCCGGCCAGGCCGGCGCGGTCCGTCACGGCATCTCCAAGGCGCTAACCTATTTCGAGCCGGAGCTGCGCTCGGTGCTCAAGAAGGGCGGCTTTCTCACCCGCGACTCCCGCGTGGTCGAGCGCAAGAAGTACGGCAAGGCCAAGGCCCGCCGGTCCTTCCAGTTCTCGAAGCGTTAATCGCTTTCGTCGCATTCGCCGCGAAAGCGGCTTCAATGAGATGCAAAAGGGCGCTGATTTCAGCGCCCTTTTTGCTGTTCGTTTGTACGCAAATTGATGGCGTGTTTCCCGAAAACTTGGCGCTGCGTGAAAACCTGAATGGAACCCGCGGGACCTAACGTCGCATCCGGAAGGGCGCGCAAATCGGCCGGGCCGATCGCGTAACTGCTATGTTCTAGACGGGGCCGACATGATGTCGCTCGATAGCATCACGCTCTATTTGGTCGCCACCATGATTGCCGCACTGCTCGGCGCCATGATGGTGTTTTTCGGCAGGCAGGAGAACAGCCCTGCACTGAAATGGTGGGGCACCGCCTATCTGCTCGGTGCCGCCTCGGTCGGGCTATGGACTGCGGCCGGCGACAGGCTGGGTCCGCATCTTTACCTCGCGCTGAACGCCGTCGGCTTCGTCGCCTGCGGCATGGTGTGGAATGCGGCGCGGGTTTTCCACGGCCGCAAGCCGAACTGGCCCGGCCTCGTGCTCGGCGCGCTGGCCTGGGTCGCCGCCGTCTCGCTGCTCGATCCCGCAGCGTCCATGCTGCGCATGATGATCGGCGCCGGCATCGTCTCGGCCTACGCGGCGCTGACCGCAAGCGAGCTCTGGACCGAGCGGCGCAAGAGCCAGCAGCGCCGCTGGCCGGCCCTGGTCGTGCCGGTGGCGCATGGTTGCGTGCTGATGCTGCCGATCGTGATCGGCAGCTTCCTGCGTCCGCACGATGCCGGCTTCTCCCGGAGCATCTGGGTCACGGTGTTCGCGGTCGAGCTGATCCTCTATGCCGTCGGCACCGTATTCGTGATCTTCATGCTGGTGTCCGAGCGCACCGTCACCGCGCACCGGACCGCAGCTTCCACCGACCCGCTCACCGGCATGCTCAACCGCCGCGGCTTCTCGGAAGCCTGCGGCCGCGTGATCGAGCGCGAGGCCAAGGCCGGACGTCCCGTGACCGTGATGATCTTCGACATAGATCACTTCAAGTCGATCAACGACCGTTTCGGCCATCCGGCCGGCGACGAGATGCTGAAGCTGTTCTCCACCGTCGTCGTCAGCAATTTGCGGATCAGCGACCTGTCGGGCCGCATCGGCGGCGAGGAATTCGCAGCACTGCTGCCGTGTTCGCTGGAGGAGGGTGTCGTGGTGGCCGAGCGCGTGCGCGAGGCGTTCGAGACCTCCGGCGTCGTGGTCGATGAGGGCCCGGTCGACACCACGGTCAGCATCGGCGTCGCCGGCGGGCCCGCCGGCACCGAGCTCGAGGTGCTGCTGGCTTCGGCCGACACCGCGCTCTACCAGGCCAAGCGCGGCGGCCGTAACCGCGTCGAGGCGGCGGAGGAGCTGCCGCTGTCGCTGGAGACCTGGCGCCGCCAGAGCGCCGCGCGGATCGGTGCGCAGCAGGCGCGGCCGGCCACCGCCTGAGACGCAAGGCCGCGTTGCGGTAATCTTCTGTTTACCATTCGATCCCTACCATTGCGGTCATGGAATCGATCCGTCGACAGAACCCGCAAGTCACCCTGATGTCGCTCGAAGCCGCGGCGGCCTCGGCACGCGGCGGTTTCGCCTGTCTGTTCTCGACCGCGGATGAATACGAGCGCGCGCTGATCACCGAGCGCCGCGCGCAGGGGCGCTACACCCAAGGCCGCAGCTACTGGCCGCTCGCAATGTTCGCCGGTTGTGCCCTCATCGTGGCGGGTACGGTCCTGCTGCTGGTCTGACAGACCAGCATTCGACAGATCTGCATTTTCCGGCCGACCGGGGCGCCGTTTCGGCGTCTTTTTCTTTTTGACCGGCTGCGCTAGACACGCCCATCGAACAAAATGGGTGGAAACCGATGATCACCGAGATCGCGCAAATCGACGTCAAGCCGGGCAGCGAGAAGAATTTTGAGGCGGCCGTCGCCAAGGCCAAGGCCGCCTTCGGCGGTTCCAAGGGATTTCACGGCTTCGAGTTGCACAAATCGATCGAGAAGCCGCAGCGCTACCGGCTGATGGTGAAATGGGCGACGCTGGAGAACCACACTGTCGATTTCCGCGGCTCGGAGAATTTCACCGAATGGCGCGGCCTCGTCGGCCAATATTTTGCCGCGCCCCCGGAGGTCGAGCATACCGAGACCGTGCTGACGACCTGAGGATCACGCCACCTCTGCCAGAGGCTGCGTCTCGTAGGTCTTGAAGTGGTCAATCACGACCTTGGCGATCGCGACCAGCGGCAGCGCCAGTGCCAGGCCCCAGATGCCGAACACGACGCCGAGCACGATCTGGAACGCAAACAGCGTGGCCGGCGGGATGTCCAGCGCCTGCCGCTGCAGCAGCGGTGTCAGCACGTAGCTCTCCATGGCGTGCACGCCAATGAAGAGCAGAAAGGCCGACAGCGCCGGGATCCAGCCCGAGGCGAGGCTCGCCAGCACCACGATGACGCCGGCGATGATGGCCCCGACGGTGGGAATGAAGGCGAGCAGGCCCGCCTGGATTCCCAGGATGAACGAGCCGGGAATGCCGATGACGGCAAGCCCGATCCAGGTCACCGCGCCGACCGCGAGCATGACCGTAACTTGCGCGATCAGCCAGCGTTCCAGCGTCTCAGCTGTCCGGTCGATGATGAGGGTGACGCGGTTGCGATGTTTGGCCGGCGCGAGGAACAACAGGCCGTGGTAATACACGCCGGGCTGGGCCGCGAAGGCGAGGCCCAGGAACAGCACGATGAAAATGTTGCCGACACCGTGGATGGCGCCGAGCAGCAGCTTGAAGGTCTGGCTCACGATCGCCCCGCCGCTGGAGGCCAGCGCACCCGCACCTGGCAAGGCACTGCGCGAGGGCGTCGCTGGTGAGGGCATCGCCTCCGACGGCGTGGCACTCGAGGAATCTGCCGCGTTGCCGAGATCGAAGAAGCTGGTGTCGATGCCGTGGTTATCGAGGAAGGACCTGACGTTGGTGAGCTGCGACTTGAGAGTGTTGCTCAGCAGCGAAGCCTGGTCGGCAATGGTGGCGCCGCCGAGATAGGCGATGCCGGCGAGCATCAAAGCGAGCGCGGTGCAGACGATCGCGAGCCGCACCGCATGCGGCAGGGGCACGCGGCGGCCGAGTGCGCCCGTCACCGCGTTGAGGCCGAGACCGAGCAGGATGCCGGTGAAGATCAGCAGCAAGGTGGCGGCGAAATACCAGGTGAAGGCAAGCAGCGCGGTGAACAGCACGACGCCGATGCCTCCGACCGAGATCGCCCAGGCTTGATCCCGAGCGAGGTCGCGGGAGGTCCGGGATCGTTCATCTTTGGACATGGTCACATCGGGTCCTTTGCAGCGCAATGCGCACTGCACTCTCTCGACAAACGCGCTTCCGATCAAGACCGCGTCAACGCGCGGTTTGACGCCGGCGCGCCGACGGTGCAGAGCGAGGAGGAAAGAACAATGGGGGCCGCTTGAGCGTCATCAGCAAATGGGCCGGTCTGCTCGGGCTCCTGGCCCTGCTCGTGGTCGGCGACCGGATCCGGATCAACCGGCCCGGCCACAAATATCGCCTCACGGTCGAGGTGACGACGCCTGACGGCATCAAGACCGGGTCCGGCATTCTGGCCGTCGTGCCCGACCGCAACTATAACCACGGCGGCCGCACCGCGATGCGCGGGGAGGCGGTATTCGTCGACCTCGGCCAGGACGGCGCCAGAGGCAGGAATCTGGTGGCATTGCTGGTGCACCGGCAGGACGCCAAGCTGGACTTCGACGACATCGACTATGTCGCGCTCCGCGCCTATGGCGCCGCGCGCGGCAACCGAATCTCGTTCAGCGATATCCACCGGCAGACCGGCGTCGTCCCGGTGCAGGGAGACCTCGTTCCGGTGCTCGTGAGCTTTGGCGACCCCAATGATCCCAGCACCGCGCGGCTTGTCGCCGGCGACCACGCGGAGACGGTTTTGGGCGAGGGCTATGCGATCCGTGGCTTGACGGCCGAAGTCGTGCCCAACGGCTTTTGGCCGGTTGATTTCGGCGGGGCGCTCGGGGAGCCCGTGACGCGCGGCATCGACGCAAAACTGCCCTGGCTGGCCGCGCCGGGCGACGCGGCGGCCACCACCGCACTGAAGGCCGCCGGCCTGCCCGCCGGGGGCGAGGCCCGGGAGGCATTTGCGCGAAAATAGCATTGCCGTCCCGCGATCCCTTCTGTTGAATTTGTTCCAGCCTGCGGGCATGTTTGGAGAATCTTCCTTACGGAGAGGCGCGGAACGACAGATGAGAAAGCCGGTCGTCGGCGTGATCGGGAACGCCCATCGCGTCGAAAATCGATTTCAGGTCCAGATGGTCGGCGAGCGCAATCTGCGCGCCGTGGCCGAGGTCTCCGGCGGCTTGCCGGTGATGTTCGCTGGAGCCCCCGATATCACCGATATCGCGGCGCTGCTCGATACCGTGGACGGCATCATCCTCACCGGCGCCCGGGCCAACGTGCACCCGACCCGCTTCAACGTCGATCCCTGCGAGAAGCACGAACCCTACGACATCCACCGCGACGAGGTGGCGCTGGCGCTCTCGGTCGCCTGCGTCGCCCGCGGCATCCCGTTGTTCGGTATCTGCCGCGGCCTGCAGGAGATGAACGTCGCCTTCGGCGGCTCGCTGCATCCCGAGATCCGCGAAATTCCCGGCCGCATGAACCATCGCATGCCCCGGCTCGAGAACGGCGAGATCCATCCCGACCCGACCGTCGTGTTCGCCGACCGTCACGATGTCGACCTGACGCCCGGCGGAGCGTTCGCGCGGATTCTCGGCTGCGACAAGATCCGGGTCAATTCGCTGCACGGGCAGGGCATATTGGAGCCCGGCAAGCGCGTGCTGATCGAAGGTATCGCCGAGGACGGCACCATCGAGGCGATCCGCATCGATGGTGCCCCGACCTTTGCGCTTGGCGTGCAATGGCACGCCGAGTACGACCCGCAGCATAATCCGGTCAACCGCAAGCTGTTCGAGGCGTTTGGCCAAGCGCTGGTGGCAAGGCAGCGCGCGGCGGCGTAAGCGGCGCGGTCGCCTAACTCATCTCGTAGGATGGGTAGGGCGAAAGCGAAACCCATCTGCGCTCTTGCCTCGTTGAAGCATGATGGGTTTCGCAAGGGCTCTACCCATCCTACGGCTCCCGTCAGCAGGCACGCCTTCGCGATCCCGCGGCGCGTTTCGCCCGAGGCTTGCTGTCGTTCGGCGCCCGTTGGAGACCAAAGGGCGCAGGGAAGGCCGGGCGCCGGCGGCACCCGAGATCCGTGCGCGACGAAGATGCACACGGGGTGGATCACAGGTGTGCCGGTCGCCCGGCCTTCCCTGCGCGGATGGTTTTAACGGTGTCCTTCGTGCTCTCCCCGGGGAGCGATGCACTATTGCCCCCGTCGCCTTGCGGATGGCTGACGCGCGTGCCCGGTCGGGCCGCCACATCACCGCTGAGACTTGACGCACAGACCCCGGGCGTCAGGACCACACGACTTCTCCGTCCGCGGACGTCCTCACCAGATCGTCGGAGGCTGACGCGTGCTCGCCTCCGATCTCCAACGAGACCGCTGTCACCGCGCCGTGTCGTACCGCCAACGTGAGGACTCACGGTTGCCCGCCCTGTCTCACACGTTGCGCGCCGGCGCTGCCGCGTCCACCGCACCCCGGCCCGCATCTCGTGACGATCGCGAAGCGCCCCTTTGGCAAGGGCCGGGATGACGGGTGTATGCCATAAATCCGAAATTCTGGAAAGTAGAATATTTTCGCAGCGAGGGCTTGACGGGGTGTTTTGCCCGACGCCTTGCGGGGCCGCGGTTAGTTTTGCCCGCATTCCGGACTCCGCGACTTTGGCCGCCGAAGACAGGCACCTGAGTTGGAGACTCGCATTTCCGCGGGCCAGGCGTTCATGTTGCTATCGGCCTACGGCCAAGCCGTCGGCACGTCAGGTCTCGGTGGGGTTAGCGGACAACTATTCAGTCTCGCTTACACCGCCGCTGTCCATGAGAGCATGCGCGTGGTTGTGGTTGCCTAAGAATTCAGCCGGCGGGTGCTGTTCTTGCGGACGGGGGAGAGTTAATCTTTGAGATAGAGCATAGCCATTTCTTTGCTCCGTCTCGGCGCACAAGGCCCGACAAAAAGACGTTTCATTCCACCCGCCAAATTCGACAATGCATGCGTGACCTGTGAACAACTTCACATCGGGCGCTGGCGCACAGGGTTAACTTCTTGGGGCTGGAAATCGTATCGCGAATATTTCGTCCCGAAATCCATTTGAGAGGAACTCTACCATGACCGATGTCAAGGCCAATGCTATTGGCGGCAAGGTAAGTGTAGGTCCGCGGCTTCTGTATTCAGTGTTCATTGCGGTGCTGCTGGCGTTCGGTTTGTACGCCACTTTTGTCGCCGCTCCCGCGATGCGCGCCGACGCGAAAATCCAGCTTGATCGCGAGATAGCCGCTGAAAGCCTGGCATTCTGCGAGAAGTTCGGAATGCGCGCTGACACCCGCGATTTTGCCGCGTGCAGCCAACAGCTCGCGATTGTTCGACAAAAGCAAGCCGACCGGGACAGCGCCGCCGCGCTAGGTCTTCTCTAGTAGCCCGCGCTGGATTTGCTCTAGTCCCATCACCCTGGCTGGCGCGAAATCTTGCCTGTGCTGATGCCGTGTGGTCTCGCGGTGAGCTGTGACCGGCAAACGCGAGTGAAATCGCAATCGAAGAAGCACGGCCAATGCGCCGTGCCAGCGGGATTGCATGTGAACGACGGTGAGCACCGGCCACCACGGGCGTGCCGGGCTTCCAGGCGTCCGTTGCTGCCCCAAAGCTGACGGGGTGGCCCGTTCGCGCGCCTTGCGCGGAACGGACGTATAATCTGTTCGTTACTGCCTCAAGGGCGGCGTATCCGGAAAGGATGCAAGGCCATGAGAGTTTCCATTACCATCGTCGCGCTCGCGATCGTATTCGGCGGTGCCACGATTTCGCTGGCACAACCTGATGCGCGAGGTGCGGTTGAACTGAGCAACGGCACAAAAGTGCGGCAGAGCCCATCGCTGCCGAAACTCAACCTTACAAACATGCAGCGCGAGCAAATTCGCAAGGCGGTGCTAACTGAGCACAACGAGGTTGAGTTCCGGCTAAAGGCCACCAAGTCCGCAAAGGACTTTACTCCCGCGGTGGGCGCGAAACTTCCAAAAGGCGTCAAGGCCCAATCACTACCAGCACCAGTCCTGTCGCAAATACCGGAACTGCGTGACTACATGTACGTGAAGATGAAGGATCAGGTGCTGATCGTGAACGGCATGACCAACAAGATTGTTGACATGTTCTCGGAAACGCAGCCGCTCTCGTGAACCACATTGGATTTGCTCGCCGGCGCCGCCAGCGTGAATGATGCCGCGAGTCCAGGTCCCCATCGCGACGAAATTCGCATGCTTCGCAAAGGTCGGAAGAAACAGCCGACGTGATTTGTTGACCATGAATATTATGGCTCGTGACCCAGGGGCGACGTCGGTGTAATCGCTCAGGCCGCCCATGATCGGCCGCATAGCGGCGGCACACTCGGCCTCAAACTGGACGCCCGAGCACTTGAGAGGTTACGCGCAGCCAGCGCGGCCACTGCCACTGCTTTCAAGTCTCGCGCAGGATTCGCCGGTATGCCAATGTTAATGTCGTATCAAACCCGCGGGAGGTCAGCATGCGAACGAACATAGTGGGAGCACTTTGCGCCATCGCAATGGTCGCGAGCGCACACGCAGCGATCAGGGAAGAGCCGGTCACCTACACGGACGGCGAGACCACGATGAAGGGCTTCGTCGTCTACGACGACGCGACCCAGGCGAAGCGGCCCGGCATCGTCATGGTGCACGAATGGTGGGGCATCACCAAGCATATCCATAACGAGGCGCGGAAGTTCGCCGAGCAGGGCTACACAGCCTTCATTGCGGACATGTACGGCGACGGAAAGACCGCCGACAACCCGAAGGACGCCGGCGCACTCTCGGGGTCGGTGATGAAGAATCCAAAGGTGATGGAGCAGCGCTTCAACGCCGCGCGGGAGCAACTCGCCAAGCAGGCCTCGGTCAATCCCCAACGGATCGGCGCCGTTGGCTACTGCTTTGGCGGCGCGGTGGTGCTGAACATGGCGCGCGCCGGTGCCGATCTCGCCGCCGTTGTGGGCTTTCACGCATCACTTGGTCTCAACACGCCCGCACCGGCACCGGGCACCGTCAAAGCGAAAGTCCTCATTCTGAACGGCGCAGACGACCCGTTCGCGAAGCGCGAGCAGTACGATGCGCTCAAGAAGGATTTCGACGCAGCGAAGGCCGATTATCGGATCATCGAGTATCCCGGCGCGGTGCATGCGTTCACGAACCCCGAAGCCACCGAACTCGGCAAGAAGTTCAACCTGCCGCTCAGATACGACGCCAAGGCTGATCGGGAAGCCAAGGCCGAAGCAGCCAAGTTCCTTGCTGCAAATCTCAAATAGGCCAAAGGGCCACCTCGATGGTTGCCCTTTCCATCTGTGGCTGATTTGCCCGCGGGATAGCCAGGGCTGCAGTTTCGCGCTGGCACGTTGCAGGGAGACGGCGAAGGTGAGATCGCTTTTGGTCCTCACGACATCTCGCACCGCACAAAACTTCGGTCGCTAACGGGGCATAGCAGAAATCGACGGGCAGCGATCTACCGCAGGGGTGGCGCTCGTGACCCGAAGCAGTCTTCATCCTTCCGTCTAATGGCGATTCTGCCGAACCTGAGCAAGACTGCGAGGGTCAGGGGGTGAAGGAGCGCCCTATGACTGCGATTTCACATATCGATCGGCCTGCGGGACAGGCTTCCGAAGCAACCCGTTGGAGCCAACTGATTATTGGCATCATCTGCATGGTGATGATCGCCAATCTCCAATACGGCTGGACACTTTTCACAATCCCCATCAGCCAAAAGCACGGCTGGAGCCTGGCTTCGATCCAGGTGGCGTTCACGCTTTTCGTGCTGTTTGAAACCTGGCTGGTGCCAGCCGAAGGCTATCTCGTCGATCGCTTCGGGCCGCGGATCGTGGTGTTTGCCGGCGGGTGTCTCACCGGGCTGGCTTGGGTTCTCAACTCCCTCGCAGAGTCGCTCGCGATGTTGTACGTCGCTCAGGCCATCGGCGGTCTGGGCGCGGGCGCTGTCTACGGCACCTGCATTGGCAACGCACTCAAATGGTTTCCCGACCGCCGCGGCCTCGCGGCCGGATTGACCGCCGCGGGCTTCGGCATCGGTTCAGCCCTCACCATCATTCCCATCCAAAGGATGATTTCAACTCATGGATACGAGACCACATTCTTCACCTTCGGTATCGGTCAGGGTTTGATTGTGGTGGTGCTGTCGCTGTTGCTGTTCGCACCGCGCCATGGACAAACTCCGGAAGCCTCGACGAGCGGGCTCGTCCAGCAAAGTCGTATTCACTACAAGCCGCTGCAGGTCCTCAGGGAGCCGACGTTTTGGGTCATGTACGCGATGTTTGTGCTGATGGCGGCAGGCGGGTTGATGGCAACGGCACAACTCAAGCCCATCGCCAAGGACTTCCATCTCGACACCATCCCGGTCACGCTCATTGGCATCACTCTGCCTGCGTTGACATTTGCGCTCACGATCGATCGAGTCCTCAACGGACTGACGCGACCGTTCTTTGGCTGGGTTTCCGATCTCCTGGGGCGAGAAAACACCATGTTCATCGCCTTCCTGCTGGAGGGCATTGGAATTTGGGCGCTGTACGTCTATGGGCAGAACCCCCTCGGGTTTGTCCTTCTGAGCGGAATTGTGTTCTTCGCCTGGGGTGAGATTTACAGCCTCTTTCCAGCGACCTGCACCGATTGCTTTGGCGCCGGGTACGCTACAACGAATGCGGGCTTGCTCTACACGGCGAAAGGAACGGCCTCATTGCTGGTGCCGCTCGCCAACGTGTTGGTGATGGAGACTGGAGGCTGGAAAGGCGCCTTTATTATCGCTGCGCTCTTCAATGTCGTTGCCGCCCTGATGGCGATCTTCGTTCTCAAACCAATGCGGCAGGATTTGGTGGCGCGCCAGGGCGAAGAACTCGTGCGGGCCGCCGGCGTGCAGCCGGAGCATAATCCGCATGCATCACATCAATCCGGTTGATGCGATAAGTCCTTCTCGATTTGCGGGAGAGCCTTGCTGGTCTCGTCGGCTCGTGGTCTGTGCTGAAGACCGCACGGACTATCCGTAGGTCGGCTCGCTGGGATTGACCGGACATAGCTCGGCCCGAGCAGAACCGCCGCATGTGACGTTGCGCACCTTCGAGGGGTGGACCAGGATACGGACCTCACGGGCTTGAACAGGGCGCTCAATGGCCGTCGCAATCAATATACGAGCCGATAACGCTTCCGCGGAAAAAATCGAACGGCTGTGGGACCAAGTTGCTGTCTTTGAGGATGAGCCGTCGATGCGCACCTTGGCGTACCGGCCCCATCTGACATTCGCGATCTATGATTTGCCCGAGATTGAGGACAAGACGGTGTGGAAGGCGATGCAGTCCGCGAGTGCAGGCGGAGCACAATTGCCTGTCACGTTTAGACGGATTAGGTGGTTCGAGGGACCGCCACTCGTACTGTGGGCTGAGCCCGAAGCGAGCGAGACCCTCGGAAGGTGGCACGCTTCAATCAGCGCAGCCATCGACCCGGCCCGCTGTCGGCCACATTATAGGCCAGGCGCTTGGACGCCCCACTGCACACTTGGCACGCGCATCACGGATGGAAAGAGCAAAGAGGCTATCGCCTTTGCGCAGTCGTTCGACGGAAGCATCGAAGTGATTTTCGATGTAGTGGATTGCGTCGTTTTTCCACCCGTGCGGGTTGTCGCGCAACGCGAGTTGCCGAAGAGCGTTCCGTAACTCCACCATCGCAGCTTATGGCCCTGATGCGAAGATCGCGCTCCCGCTCGGCATGTCAACCGGTGAGGCAAGACCGGACGCGCCGAGAACCCGGCCAGATCGACGCGCGACGTCGGCAACCGCAAGTCCTCCACTGCATCGCACAATCGCGATGGCGGTCGATCGGCCAGCGCATTGAGGTTTGCGAACCGGCCACCATATCCATGGCAAGGGAGCCCTTGCCGTGCAGATCATCAAGGCGGCCCTCGTCGCGGCGATTGCCTTCGTCGCTCTGCTTCTCGGTTTCCTTCCCGGCTCGGCGGAGGAGGGCGGGCGTCGTGCCCTGATCGTCACGATCGACGGAGCCATCGGGCCGGCGTCGGCTGCTTACGTGAAGGACGCCCTGGTCAAGGCAGCCCAACGACACGCCGAGATCGTGATTCTGAAAATGAACACGCCGGGCGGCCTCAATTCCAGCATGCGCGAGATCATCGCGGATGTCCTCGCCTCGCCCGTCCCCGTGGTCGGTTACGTCGCGCCTTCAGGCGCCCATGCGGCGAGCGCGGGGACCTACATTCTTTATGCCACCCATATCGCGGCGATGGCGCCGGGCACCAATATCGGCGCCGCGACGCCGGTGCAGATCGGCGGATCGTTCCCGGGCCTGCCGAGCGGCACACCCGCCAAGGACAAGAAGGATGAACCGAAGGATACGATGACAGCCAAGGTGACCAACGATGCCGTTGCCTTTATCCGAAGCCTGGCCGAGCTGCGCAATCGCAATGCGGATTGGGCCGAGAAGGCGGTTCGCGACGCCGCCACCCTGTCCGCCAATGGCGCGCTGCAGGCGCAGGTCATCGACATCGTCGCGCGCGATGCGGCCGACCTGCTCAGGCAGATCGATGGTCGCGTGGTCGAGGTCGCGGGCGGCACGACACGTCGCCTCGCGACCAAGGACGCCGTGGTCGAGGTCGTCGACCCCGGATGGATATCGCGCTTCCTCGCGGTCGTCACCGATCCCAACGTCGCTTTCATTCTCCTGATGGTCGGCATCTACGGCCTGATCTTCGAGTTCGTGTCCCCCGGCGCGGTTGCCCCGGGAATCGTCGGGACGATCTGCCTCCTGATCGGCCTCTATGCCCTCAACCTGCTGCCGATCAACTACGCCGGCCTCGGGCTGATGCTGATCGGGATCGCGCTCCTCGCCGTCGAGGCCTTCACCCCGACCGTGGTGGTCGGCCTTGGCGGCGTCGTCGCCTTCGTGCTGGGAGCGATCATGCTGGTCCGGGTCGAAGCGCCGGGCTACCGGCTGTCGTGGACGGTCATCGCCACCGTCGCGGCGACGTTCACCGGCTTCATCTTACTTGTGCTCGGCGCGCTTCGGCGCGCCCGCAAAGGTCCGGCCCGGGTCGGCGCACAAGCCATGCAGGGCCTGTCCGCCGAGGTCCTCGACTGGAACGGGACCGAGGGGCACGTCTTTACGCACGGCGAACGCTGGCAAGCGCGCGGCGCCGGCGCCTTCAGGCCCGGCGAGCGGGTCGAGGTCGCGAACATCGTCGATTTGACGCTGGTGGTCCGGCGTCCGGGCCCGGCCAGCGGCGAGGGAGGTCAACTCTGATGATTGAATATTCGATCTATGCGGTGCTTGCGCTGCTCGTCGTCATGTTTCTCATCCAGGCCATTCGCATCCTCAGGGAATACGAGCGCGGCGTCATTTTCACGCTCGGCCGCTTCGCCGGCGTGAAGGGGCCGGGCCTCGTCATCCTCATTCCGGTCGTGCAGCAGCTCGTCAAGGTCGATCTCAGGGTGATGGTGCAGGTGGTGCCGCCCCAGGACGTGATCTCGCGCGACAACGTCTCGGTCAAGGTCAACGCCGTGCTGTACTTCCGCATCGTCGATGCCGAGCGCGCCATCATCAAGGTCGGCGATTACATGGCCGCGACCAGCCAGCTCGCCCAGACCACGCTGCGCTCGGTGCTCGGCAAGCACGATCTCGACGAGATGCTGGCCGAACGCGACAAGCTGAACGCCGACATCCAGGAGATCCTCGACAAGCAGACCGACGTCTGGGGCATCAAGGTCACGGGCATCGAGATCAAGGACGTCGACATCAGTGAAACCATGGTCCGCGCGATCGCCAAGCAGGCCGAGGCCGAACGGTTGCGCCGCGCCAAGGTGATCAACGCCATGGGCGAGCAGCAGGCCGCCGAAAAGCTCGTCGAGGCCGGCCGCATCCTGGCGCAGGAGCCGCAGGCGATGCAGCTGCGCTATTTCGCGGCTTTGCACGACATCGCCGGCGAGCGGTCGTCGACCGTGGTCTTTCCGCTGCCAACGGACCTGCTCAATCATTTGATGCCGCGGCGTGACACGACGTGAGGGTGGAATGTTGGGCCGTAGGGCGGATTAGCCGAAGGCGTAATCCGCCTCTCATGCTGGACTGCTCGAATGCCGAATTACCGTCGTGCGCTTCTTCCTGGCGGTTGATAGCTGCAAGGCAGCCGGCGACTTCGGCGAGCGCTCGTGACGTTGGCAGGATTGGCGGATTACGCCTTCGGCTAATCCGCCCTACGGCACCTGTGGAAAATGAAAAGGCGCTCCCTTCGGAGCGCCTCTTGCTTGTCGTATTTGCGAAGCCGATCAGCCCGAATAGTACATCTCGAACTCGACCGGGTGCGGGGTCATCTCGAAGCGGGCGACTTCGGTCATCTTCAGCTCGATGTAAGCGTCGATGAAATCGTCGTCGAACACGCCGCCGGCCTTGAGGAAGCTGCGGTCCTGGTCGAGATTTTCCAGCGCCTCGCGCAAGCTGCCGCACACCGTCGGGATCTGCTTCAGTTCTTCCTTCGGCAGGTCGTAGAGGTCCTTGTCCATCGCCGGACCCGGATCGATCTTGTTCTTGATGCCGTCGAGGCCCGCCATCAGCATCGCGGCGAAGCCGAGATAGGGATTGGCCATCGGATCGGGGAAGCGCACCTCGACGCGCTTGGCCTTCGGCGAAGCGGTGTAGGGGATGCGGCAGGAGGCCGAGCGGTTGCGCGCGGAATAGGCGAGCAGCACGGGGGCCTCATAGCCCGGGACCAGACGCTTGTAGGAGTTGGTCGAGGGGTTGGTGAAAGCGTTGATCGCCTTGGCGTGCTTGATGATGCCGCCGATATAGTGCAGGCAGATCTCCGACAGGTCGGCGTATTTGTTGCCGGCGAACACCGGCTTGCCGTCCTTCCAGATCGACTGGTGCACATGCATGCCCGAGCCGTTGTCGCCATAGACCGGCTTCGGCATGAAGGTGGCGGTCTTGCCGTAGATGTGCGCGACCTGGTGGATGCAGTATTTGTAGATCTGCATGTGGTCGGCCATCAGCGTCAACGTGTCGAACTTCATGCCGAGCTCGTGCTGGGCGGAAGCAACCTCATGGTGGTGCTTCTCGACCTTGACGCCCATCTTCGCCATGGCCCCGAGCATCTCCGAGCGCATGTCCTGCACGGAGTCCTGCGGCGGCACCGGGAAGTAGCCGCCCTTGGTGCGGATGCGGTGACCGAGATTGCCGCCTTCATATTCGGTGTCGGAATTGGTCGGCAGCTCCGAGGAGTCGAGGCGGAAGCCGGTGTTGTAGGGGTTGGCGGAGAACCGCACGTCGTCGAACACGAAGAACTCGGCTTCGGGGCCGACGAACACGCTATCGCCCACGCCCATCGACTTCACCATGGCTTCGGCCTTCTTGGCGATGCCGCGGGGGTCGCGGTTATAGGGCTCGCCGGTGGTCGGCTCGAGCACGTCGCAGGTGATGACCATCGTGGTCTCGGCGAAGAACGGATCGATCGTCGCGGTGACCGGATCGGGCATCAGGCACATGTCGGACTCGTTGATCGCCTTCCAGCCGGCAATCGAGGAGCCGTCGAACATCGTCCCTTCGGCGAAGATGTCTTCATCGATCATGCTGACGTCGAACGTCACATGCTGCCACTTGCCGCGCGGATCGGTGAAGCGCAGGTCGACGTACTTGACGTCGTTGTCCTTGATCGATTTCAGGACGTCTTTGGCGGTCTTCATGCATACCCCTTTTGGCTCTGCGGGTCGGTTTCCAGATGAGCAAAATTATTCTCGCTCGGGCGAGTTTTGCGCGACCGCACAAACGAAATCAGGCCGCCGAAGCAGCCTTATTTCTAGTCGGAGTGTCGCAAAATTCGGGATAGCACCCGGCTCAGATAGCGTCCAGCCCGGATTCGCCGGTTCGGATGCGGATCGCCTCTTCGATATTGGAGACGAAGATCTTGCCGTCGCCGATGCGCCCGGTTTGCGCGGCGCGGCGGATCGCGTCGATGGCGCGCTCGACAAGGTCGTCGCCGATCACGATCTCGATCTTCACCTTGGGCAGGAAGTCGACGATGTATTCTGCGCCGCGGTAGAGCTCGGCGTGCCCCTTCTGCCGGCCAAAGCCCTTGGCTTCGGTGACGGTGATGCCCTGAAGGCCGACTTCCTGAAGCGCTTCCTTCACCTCGTCGAGCTTGAATGGCTTGATGATGGCTTCGATTTTCTTCACTGCGCGCCTCCCGGCCGTTCGATCAAATAGCAACTCTTCGTCAGGATGCGCTTTTCTCAACGCACGATCTTGTCTTCACTATGCCGGGATTCCCTGACCAGTCCGGCAATAACGGCCGGCGACACCCTGATCAATGCCAGTGAGCACGACGAACCGAAGCGGCTTCCTCGAAAGCAGGGTCTATGCCAAGTTGCAATGCCCTGATTATTGGAGCGTTATCAGCCTTTTAACGAGCATCTCTGAGCGGCGACGCCGACCGGCACAAGATACCGAAGACTACGAAATAGGCAAACGGTTCAATATGTGTGCAGATTGGTGTTCCCCAGGCCGGGTCGGCACTGAAGGTGCCTGCTGAAAAGGCGTTTGGACCAGGGAAGTGGCATGGAAGTTCTGACCAACGCTGAAATGCAGCGCGCCGACCAGCTCACCATCGCAGCCGGCACGCCCGGTTTCAAGCTGATGCTGAGCGCGGGCCAGGCGGTCGCTGAGGCCGCCCATGCGCTGGTGGAGGAGGGGCCGATCCTGATCGTGGCCGGCCCCGGCAACAATGGCGGTGACGGTTTTGTCGCTGCCGCCGAGCTCGCCGCGCAAGGCCGCGAGGTGTCGGTGATCTCGATGTGCGAGCGCGACCAGCTCCGCGGCGACGCCGCCTCCGCCGCGCGCGGCTGGAAGCATCCGGTGCTGCCGTTCAATCCGCAGGCGATCGGGCGGCCCGCGCTGATCATCGATGCGCTGTTCGGCGCCGGCCTCAGCCGTCCCGTCGATGGCGGGGCGCGCGCGATGATCGAGGCGATCAATGCCAACGGCGCCCCGGTGCTCGCGGTCGACCTGCCGAGCGGCATCAACGGCACCAGCACGGCCGTGATGGGCGCGGCGGTGCATGCCACCGAGACCGTCACTTTCTTCCGCAAGAAGCCGGCGCATTTGCTGCTGCCGGGCCGGATGCATTGCGGCCGCGTGCGCGTCGCCGATATCGGCATCGACGCGCAGGTGCTGGACGAGATCGCGCCGCAGACCTTCGAGAACGATCCGGATGCCTGGGGCGCTGCCTTTCCGCTGCCGCGCATCGACGGCCACAAATACGCGCGGGGGCACGTGCTGGCGGTCTCCGGCGATGCGGCGGCGACCGGCGCTGCGCGGCTTGCCGCACGCGGGGCGCTGCGGGCCGGTGCGGGCCTCGTGACGCTGGCGAGCCCGCGCGATGCGCTTGCGATCAACGCGGCCGCGCTCACGGCGGTGATGGTTCGCCCCGTCGACACCGTCGTCGAGTTCGGCGAGCTGCTTGACGACAAGCGCTACAACACCTGCATGATCGGTCCCGGCGCGGGCGTTGGCGAACGGACCTGCGATTTCATCCACACCGCGCTGTCGGCGCAACGTCATCTGGTGCTCGATGCCGATGCCCTGACGAGCTTTGCCGCGACCCCCGAGCGTCTGTTCGAATCGATCAAGTCCTCGCAGGATAATGCGGTGGTGCTGACGCCGCATGAGGGCGAGTTTCCGCGTCTGTTCTCCGACCTCAGCAACAAGTTTCCGGGCCGCTCCAAGCTGGAGCGCGTCCGCGTCGCCGCCGAACGCTCCGGCGCCGTCGTGCTGCTGAAGGGACCTGACACCACGATCGCCGCCCCCGACGGCCGCGCCACCATCGCCGCCAACGCGCCGCCCTGGCTCGCCACCGCCGGCGCCGGCGACGTGCTGTCCGGCATCGTCGCAGGCCTGCTGGCGCAAGGCGTGCCGGCTTTTGAAGCCGCCAGCATCGCCGTCTGGATGCATGGCGAGGCGGGACGCGAAGCAGGGCCAGGCCTGATCGCGGAGGATCTCACCGAGACGCTGCCCGCCGTGCACCGGCGGATCTATGATGCGCTCGGGGTGGAGTACTAATGCTCAGACAGCCCGCGCTCGCTGAAATGGGCGCAGCTGCGCAGGTCCATCGGATCGCCTTCGACCACGCTGCCATTGGCTCGCCGGGCTGCACACGCCGGATGAGGACCGCTGATTCTATCGCGAGCGTGTCTTTCCGACGTGCCGCGTGTGGGGAAGTTTCGACGGCGACGAGCTCAGCGGGGTCATTGCGTTCCGTGAGGGCGGCGTCGAGCAGCGCTACGTGCTTCCCATCGCCCAGGGCCGCGGCGCCGGCACCGAGCTCCTTGATGTCGCCAAGCAGGCCTGTGATCGGTTGGAGCTCTGGACCTTCCAGCGCAACACGCGAGCGCGGCGCTTCTACAAGGCGCGCGGCTTCGCGCTGGTCGAGCAGACTGACGGAGCGCGGAACGAGGAGAAGGAGCCCGACGCTCGCTACCTTTGAGCACGCAAAATACTTGATTCGTGATTGTTTGTAGTCTAAAAACTACATGTGGTTGAACTCAAGCAGACCGAAACGTTTCGGAAGTGGCGATCGCGACTCAAGGATGAGCGTGCCAAAGCACTGATCGCGTCGCGATTGGACCGGTTGGCCCTAGGCCACGCAGGCGATGTCGAGCCGGTGGGCGGTGGAATAAGCGAACTGCGTATCCATCACGGCCCCGGCTATCGCATCTATTTTCAGAAGCAGGGCGGCTTGATCATCGTTTTGCTGTGCGGTGGCGACAAGAGCACGCAGGCGAAAGACATCAAGGCGGCCAAACGCCTTGCCGAGACGTGGAGCGAATAAGATGGGCGAGAAGCTGACGACTTATGATCCGGCCGAGGACCTTCAGTCCGACGAGGCCATTGCCGTCTTTATGGAAGAGGCATTCAAGACGGAAGATGCAGCCTATATCGCACATGCGCTTGGCGTCGTCGCCCGCGCCAAGGGCATGACGCAGATCGCCAAGGAGACAGGCCTGTCTCGCGAGCAGCTCTATCGCTCGTTCAGTACTAACGGCAATCCGACACTGAAAACGACGATAGCGGTGATGAAAGCGCTTGGAATCGAACTCACGGCCAAGCCGCACGTCTAGGCGCAGCCTCACTCCACCGCGTACCAGCGCACCAGCCGTGGCGCGGCCCAGTCGGTCAGAACGGATTCGAGCAGCCATCGGCCGGGTGCGGTCGCGGCGAAGGCGATGCGCTGGGTCTGGCCGGGCTCGATCGCGAGCGTGTCGAGCCAGTAGGGCTTCCAGCCGTCGTCGAGCTTGTCGAGGAGGCGGAAAGGGGCACCGTGCAGGTGGAACACGGCGGTCGCGGGCGCGGGGTTCCTGAGGGCCAGCACGACCGTGCGGCCCGCCCTGGCGCGGAAGGCGGGGGCCGAGGCGGTGGAGAAGGCTGCGGGCCGCGTCCAACCTGCGTCGGTTGCGCCAAGCGCGACATCGAACCGCAGGGCGCCTCTCAAATCGAACTTTTCGGGAAGGTTGTTTGGGGGGAGCGGCTCTGCCGGCAACGGCGGTGCGCGCCGCTCCAGCGTCCCGGAGACGGTGAGCGTTCCGACCCTGCGCGCCGTCGCGCCGTCATGCAGCAGCAATGCAGCCGATGCGGCCACATCCACGAAGGCGTCGGCACGCGCGCCGGGGGCCAGCACCAGGGCGCCGTTCCGTGCCGGGAAGGGCTCGGCCGGGTGTCCGTCCAGCGCCATCACCTGGACCTCGTGGCCTTCCAATTTGATCGCCAGAACAGAACGTTGCGAGCCGTTGATAAAGCGCAGCCGCAACCGCTCGCCGGCCACAGCTGAGAGTTCAAATGAGGTTCGTCCATTGATCGTATAGAGCGGTGTCGTGTCCTTCGGGTCGCGGCCCGGCGGCAGCGCGGTGCCGTCCGACCGCAAGCGCCATTCCTCGATCAACAGGACCTCGTCCCGATCGACGGCGGCGGGCCGTGTCTCCTGCACGATGACTGGAAGCGGGCGCGCAGGCTGCTTCAGGCTGTCCTCGAAGAGACGGAAGTCGGCCAGCAGGGTTCCCGCGTTTGATATTGAAATAATTGATGTTTCAGTCGCGTCTGGCGGGGCGGGTGCACGCCCCTGCAGCGGGTCGGCCGCGGCCGGGCCGTAGAGGCCGTACCAGGCCGGGGCAAGTGGGACAGGGAGGTTGTTGCGAAAGACCATCTCGCAGCGGTCGCCGCGCTTCAGGCGGACGTTGCCAAGATGGCTCACGGCGGCCAGCTCCCAGATTGGTGCAGGCGGCTGATCCGGCTTCAAAGCCAGCGTTACCGGCCTTGCCTGAAGGGCGAGCTGGGCCGTCACGAGCGGGCCTGCTCCACCGGCGGCTAGCCCGGTCGCGCAGGCGCCGATGCCCGCCAGGACCTCGCGTCGGGTCGGGTCAAAGATCCGCGATTTCATGGGGCGATCCGGACCACGCTACGCTGGATAAGTCCAGCCGTCGTGCCTACTTATAGCCTGCCTCCATCAGGCCATTTTTTTGCTGCGAACAGTCAGGCACATGCTATAAGCCCGGCCGCCCGCGGCATCGCGGCCGGTCTTGATGCAAATTCACGCGGGCGTGGCGGAACTGGTAGACGCGCTGGATTTAGGTTCCAGTGACGAAAGTTGTGGGGGTTCGAGTCCCTCCGCCCGCACCAAGCGCTTATCGCGTTTGCACGGATTACGAGACCTGCTTCAGCGCGGATCTTTGTCCGCCGGGAGCCGGTCCGATGAAGCACCGGCGTTGAGGCGTTCGCCTCGCGCCGGATCGATTAATGACAGCGTCCCGACGCATGCGCGCCGGGACCGAACGAGAAGAAGATTGGACGCCATGCAGGTCACAGAAACCCTCTCGGAAGGTTTGAAGCACGAGTTCAAGATCAGCGTTCCCGCGACTGATCTCGATGCCAAGGCCGGTGCCAAGCTCGTCGACCTCAAGGACAAGGTCCGCATCAACGGCTTCCGTCCCGGCAAGGTGCCGGTCGCTCACCTGAAGAAGGTCTACGGCCGCTCGGTGATGGCCGAGACCATCGACCAGACCATCCGCGACACCAACACGCAGTTGTTCTCCGAGCGCGGCTTTCGCCTTGCCACGGAGCCGAAGATCACCATGCCGAGCGAGCAGGCCGAGGTCGAGGAACTGCTGACCGGCAAGACCGATCTGACCTACACGGTCGCGATCGAGGTGGTGCCGGCGATCGCGCTCGCCGACTTCAAGACCTTCCAGGTCGAGAAGCCTGTTGCCGAAGTCACCGAGGCCGACGTCGACGAGGCGATCAAGCGCATCGCCGATTCCAACCGCGGCTATGCCGCCAAGGCCGAGGGCGCCAAGGCCGAATCCGGCGACCGCGTCACCATCAACTTCAAGGGCAGCATCAACGGCGAAGTCTTCGAGGGCGGCACCGGTGAAGGCATCCAGGTCGTGATCGGCTCCAACACCTTCATTCCCGGCTTCGAGGAGCAGCTGATCGGCATCGGCGCGGGCGAGACCCGCACGCTGAAGGTGTCGTTCCCGAAGAACTACATGAACGACAAGCTCGCGGGTCAGCCGGCCGAGTTCGAGACCACCGCGACCGCGATCGAGGCCCCGCAGGACGTTGCGATCGACGACGAGTTCGCCAAGACGCTTGGCCTGGAATCGCTGGACAAGCTGAAGGAAGCCGCGCGCGAGCGTCTGGTTGCCGAGTTCGCGACCGCGACCCGCCAGCGCGTCAAGCGCGCGCTGCTCGACCGCCTCGACGAGGCGCATCGCTTCGAGGCGCCGCCCTCGCTGGTCGACGAGGAGTTCAATCTGATGTGGAACTCGGTCAAGGCCGAGATGGACTCGGCCGGCAAGACCTTTGCCGACGAGGACACGACTGAAGACGCCGCCAAGGAAGAGTACCGCAAGATTGCCGACCGCCGCGTACGGCTCGGCCTCGTGCTCTCCGAGATCGGCGAGAAGAACAAGATCTCGGTAACCGATGATGAGGTCGGCCGCGCCGTCATCGAGCGCGCCCGCCAGATGCCCGGCCGCGAGAAGGAAGTCTGGGACTTCTATCGCAACAACGCCCAGGCGTTGGCCCAGCTTCGTGCGCCGATCTATGAGGACAAGGTCGTCGACTTCATCCTCGAACTCGCCAACGTGACCGAGAAGAAGGTCTCGCGCGAGGATCTCTACAAGGACGACGAGGCGGAAAAGTCCGCAGCCTGAAGGATCTGTAGCGTTTTCGAGCGAAGTGGACACCGGCTCGCGTCAAGAAGACGCGTCAAAACTGAAACTCAGAGGCCTGTTCCGACAGCATCGGAACGGGCCTCTGAGACGGTCGTCTATTTAAGGATGACCGCGAAGAGCCCCAGCTAGCCAGATGGCCGGCTGGGCCTCTTTGCGCGAATCAGCTTCAACTGCCCCGCGGATTAAGCCTTAATGCGCTCCGCACTTGTCAGGCGCGAATTGGGCTATATCTGTCGGTACGCTTTCTGCCTCTACCAAGTTCCTGCATCACGGGACGTCCATCGGCCTTCCGGCAGATCCAGCCAAGCTAATCCAGCAAGTCTGGCGGCCGAGACTGGCGATGTCCGCCTGTTAAAAACCTAGGTGACTCATGCGCGATCCGGTCGAAACCTACATGAACCTCGTGCCCATGGTGGTCGAGCAGACCAACCGTGGCGAGCGCGCCTACGACATTTTCTCGCGCCTCCTGAAGGAGCGCATCATCTTCGTGACCGGCCCGGTCGAGGACGGCATGTCGACGCTGACCGTCGCGCAGCTCCTGTTCCTCGAGGCGGAAAATCCGAAGAAGGAAATCTCGATGTACATCAACTCGCCGGGTGGCGTGGTGACGTCGGGCCTTGCGATCTACGACACCATGCAGTTCATCCGCCCGCCGGTTTCGACGCTGTGCACGGGGCAGGCCGCCTCGATGGGCTCGCTGTTGCTGGCCGCCGGCGAGAAGGACATGCGCTTCTCGCTGCCGAACGCGCGCATCATGGTGCACCAGCCCTCCGGCGGCTTCCAGGGCCAGGCCACCGATATCATGCTGCACGCCCAGGAAATCCTGAACCTGAAGAAGCGGCTCAACGAGATCTACGTCAAGCACACCGGCCAGACCTACAAGTCGATCGAGGACGCGCTGGAGCGCGACAAGTTCCTGACCGCGAACGACGCCAAGGAGTTTGGCCTGGTCGACAAGGTCATCGACAAGCGCGCCGAGGAAGCGATGCCGGCGAAGGTCCCGTAACACTACTGGAGTGTGACGGCGATCCCTCGGCAACGCCTTGCGGGATCGCGTGTTATCCATCAGGGTGGCGTTCACGCTATGGACGCGTGTGCGCGCCGCAAAACGCGGGTTTGCGCTCTGCGACAAGCAGAAAGTTCCGCTTTCGTGCTTGTTTTTCGTGGCAATCCAGCAACGCCGCGGTGATTTCGGTCACTTCGCCCGTGCCAAGGCCGGAAATCACGGTATTGTCACGGGTAGCCGGCGACCCCCGATTAGCGAATTCTTGATAGTCGGGTGACAGCATGGTTGGCTACGAATGATCGGCTATGATCGCGGAGAATCGAGTGACCGTGATTCGCACGGGATGTAATGCGTAAGGTCTTTTTTGGTACGGAATTTGCTCTACTTAAGCTTCATGCCGGCCATCGTGTCGGAATGGAGCGATCGAGCGGAACGGGATCGAACCGCGGACGGAGACAGGAATGAGTAAGGTCGGCACGAGCGACTCCAAGAACACGCTATATTGCTCGTTCTGCGGCAAGAGCCAGCACGAAGTCCGCAAACTGATCGCGGGTCCCACGGTCTTCATCTGCGACGAGTGCGTCGAGCTCTGCATGGACATCATCCGCGAGGAGAACAAGTCCTCGCTGGTCAAGTCGCGCGACGGCATTCCGACGCCGAAGGAAATCTGCAAGGTTCTGGACGACTACGTGATCGGCCAGAGCCATGCGAAGAAGGTCCTGTCGGTCGCGGTGCACAACCACTACAAGCGCCTCAACCACCAGACCAAGCACAACGATGTCGAACTCGCGAAGTCGAACATCCTGCTGATCGGTCCGACCGGTTCGGGCAAGACGCTGCTCGCGCAGACGCTTGCCCGCATCCTGGACGTGCCGTTCACCATGGCGGACGCGACGACGCTGACCGAGGCCGGCTATGTCGGCGAGGACGTCGAGAACATCATCCTGAAGCTGCTCCAGTCCGCCGACTACAATGTCGAGCGCGCCCAGCGCGGCATCGTCTACATCGACGAAATCGACAAGATCAGCCGCAAGTCCGACAATCCCTCGATCACACGCGACGTGTCGGGTGAGGGCGTGCAGCAGGCGCTGCTCAAGATCATGGAGGGCACGGTGGCTTCGGTCCCGCCGCAGGGCGGCCGCAAGCACCCGCAGCAGGAATTCCTGCAGGTGGACACCACCAACATTCTGTTCATCTGCGGTGGCGCGTTCGCCGGTCTCGAGAAGATCATCTCGGCGCGCGGGCGGTCGACCTCGATCGGTTTCGCCGCCCAGGTGATGGCGCCGGAAGACCGCCGTACCGGCGAGATCTTCCGTCACGTCGAGCCTGAGGATCTCCTGAAGTACGGTCTCATCCCCGAGTTCGTCGGCCGTCTGCCGGTCGTGGCGACGCTCGAGGATCTCGACGAGACCTCGCTGAAGAAGATTCTCACCGAGCCGAAGAATGCGCTGGTGAAACAGTACCAGCGGCTGTTCGAAATGGAGAACATCGAGCTGACCTTCGCCGACGAGGCGCTTGGCGCGGTCGCCCGCAAGGCGATCGAGCGCAAGACCGGCGCGCGCGGGCTGCGCTCGATCCTCGAGGCGATCCTGCTCGAGACCATGTTCGACCTGCCCGGCCTGGAAGGTGTGGAAGAAGTCGTGATTTCGCGGGAAGTCGTGGAAGGAACGGCGCGTCCGCTCTACATCTACGCCGATCGGTCCGATCGTGCCGTCGAGAACGCCAGCGCCTGATCCGGCGGCGCTGGAACGCTCCAATCGTATCCTCGAGATGGGCTGCGGAAGTGCATCTCCGCAGCCGGTGCTGTGTCGCTTGTTTTGCGTGCGTAAGCGCCTGATGGCGCGCGTTTTTCAATGACTTGACACCCCCCGGGTCGATAGCCACCTAATGTCGGCGGCGAGCGAAAATTCTCTTCAAGATTCGCCTCTGTTCCGATCCGGCGCGCCGGTCCAACTCGTAGAGGACCGATCGGTTTTGCGGATCACCTCGGCACCTTGTGGCGGTTGCGCATGAGCATGGCGGGCTGCGTGCAAGGGGGCAAAGCAAAAGGAAAAGGCCATGACTAATCCAAAACCCCGGCCAACGATCGTCCATGGCGAAACGCACGCCTATCCTGTGCTGCCGCTGCGCGACATCGTCGTCTTCCCGCACATGATCGTTCCGCTCTTCGTCGGCCGCGAGAAGTCGATCCGCGCGCTCGAAGAGGTGATGAAGAACGACGCGCTGATCATGCTCGCGACGCAGAAGAACGCGTCAGACGATGATCCGGCGGCCGATGCCATCTACGAGACCGGCACGCTTGCCAGCGTGCTCCAGCTCTTGAAGCTTCCCGACGGCACCGTGAAGGTGTTGGTCGAAGGGCTCGAGCGAGCGCGCGTGGCGAAATACACCGACCGTGCCGACTACTATGAGGCGACGGCCGTCGCGCTCGCCGACACCGATGCGAAGTCGGTCGAGGCGGAAGCATTGTCGCGCTCGGTCGTGTCGGACTTCGAGAGCTATGTGAAGCTCAACAAGAAGATTTCGGCCGAGGTCGTCGGCGTCGTGCAGGCGATCACCGATTTCGCCAAACTCGCCGACACGGTCGCTTCGCATCTCGCCGTCAAGATTGCGGATCGCCAGGGTATCCTGGAGACGCTGTCCGTCACCACGCGCCTGGAGAAGGTGCTGGGTCTGATGGAGAGCGAGATCTCGGTGCTGCAGGTCGAGAAGCGCATCCGCTCGCGCGTCAAGCGCCAGATGGAGAAGACGCAGCGCGAGTATTATCTCAACGAGCAGATGAAGGCGATCCAGAAGGAACTCGGCGACGACGATGGCCGCGACGAGCTCGCCGATCTCGAAGAGAAGATCTCCAAGACCAAGCTCTCCAAGGAAGCGCGCGAGAAGGCGCAGCATGAATTGAAGAAGCTGCGCCAGATGTCGCCGATGTCCGCGGAAGCGACCGTCGTGCGCAACTATCTGGATTGGCTGCTGTCGATCCCGTGGAATAAGAAGTCCAAGGTGAAGAAGGACCTGGAAGCGGCGCAGGCCATCCTGGACTCCGATCACTACGGGCTGGAGAAGGTCAAGGAACGCATCGTCGAGTATCTCGCGGTGCAGTCGCGCGCCAACAAGCTGACGGGACCGATCCTGTGCCTCGTCGGGCCTCCCGGCGTCGGCAAGACCTCGCTCGGCAAGTCGATCGCGAAGGCGACGGGGCGCGAATTCGTGCGCGTCTCGCTCGGCGGCGTGCGCGACGAGGCCGAAATCCGCGGTCACCGCCGCACCTATATCGGCTCGATGCCCGGCAAGATCATCCAGTCGATGCGCAAGGCGAAGTCGTCCAATCCGCTGTTCCTCCTGGACGAGATCGACAAGATGGGCGCCGATTTCCGCGGCGATCCGTCCTCCGCTTTGCTCGAGGTCCTCGACCCCGAGCAGAACGGCACGTTCAACGACCACTATCTCGAGGTCGACTACGATCTATCCAGCGTGATGTTCATCACGACCGCGAATACGCTCAATATTCCGGGCCCGCTGATGGACCGCATGGAGATCATCCGGATCGCGGGCTACACCGAGAACGAGAAGGTCGAGATCGCGCGCAAGCACCTGATCCCGAACGCGGTGTCCAAGCACGGCCTGGACTCCAAGGAGTTCTCGATCGACGACGACGCGCTGCTGCTGCTGATCCGCCGCTACACTCGCGAAGCCGGCGTGCGTAACCTGGAGCGTGAGCTCTCCACACTTGCCCGCAAGGCGGTGAAGGAGCTGATGATCTCCAAGAAGAAGTCGGTCAAGGTCACCGAGAAGACTCTGGAAGAGCTTCTCGGCGTGCCGAAGTACCGCTTCGGCGAGATCGAAAGCGAGCCGCAGGTCGGCATCGTCACCGGCCTTGCCTGGACCGACGTCGGCGGCGAACTGCTGACGATCGAAGGCGTCATGATGCCCGGCAAGGGCAAGATGACGGTCACCGGCAATCTGCGTGACGTCATGAAGGAGTCGATCTCGGCTGCGGCGTCCTACGTCCGTTCGCGCGCGATCAACTATGGCGTCGAGCCGCCGCTGTTCGACCGCCGCGACATCCACGTGCACGTGCCGGAAGGCGCGACGCCGAAGGACGGTCCGTCGGCGGGCGTGGCGATGGCCACCGCGATCATCTCGGTCATGACCGGCATCCCGGTCCGCCACGATGTCGCGATGACCGGCGAGATCACGCTGCGCGGCCGCGTGCTGCCGATCGGCGGCCTGAAGGAGAAGCTGCTGGCTGCGGCCCGCGGCGGCATCAAGACGGTGCTGATCCCCGAGGACAACGCCAAGGATCTCACGGAGATTTCCGATGCGATCAAGGGCGGCATGGAGATCATCCCGGTCTCCCGCCTCGACGACGTCGTCGCCAAGGCGCTGGTGAAGAAGCCGGTGCCGATCGTCTGGGAAGAAGACACCAAAGTGACGGTGAAGCCTGATGGCGACGAGGCGGCTGGCGGCCTGACCGCTCACTAAAGCTCAGTGAAAGATGGTAGAACGGCGCCTTCGGGCGCCGTTTTTCTTTTTGGGAAGGGGACGCGCGATGCAGATCGACGGACAATGCCATTGCGGGCAGATCACCTTCGAAGCTGAGATCGATCCGGAGGCGGTCTCGGTCTGTCACTGCACCGATTGCCAGACGCTGACCGGCTCGCCGTTTCGGGTGACGGCGGTCTGTACCAAGACCGATGTCCGCCTGACCGGCGGCACGCCCAGGATCTACGGCAAGCGCGGCGACAACGGCCGGATGCGTTTCCAGCACTTCTGCGCCGATTGCGGTTCCCCGCTGTTCACCAGCGGCGAGGGCGACCAGGCCGACGATTGGGGCATCCGCTGGGGCAGCATCCGCCAGCGCGACAAGCTGCGCCCCGTCAGGCAGATCTGGTGCCGGTCGGCGGCGGTGTGGATCGACGCGGTGGCGCTGCTGCCGGGAAAACCGCAGGATTGAGTTGCCCCCGCCGAGCCGTAGCTCGCGTCTGAGGGCCCGCCTTCGCCCGATGGGCTCCGGCGCGGCAGCCTTCGCTCGCTTTGCGCCGACGCGCCTTTGGCTGGCTTGCCCAGCCGTAGCTCGCGAAGCGAGCGAAGGCTGGTGGGCGGTCACGGATTCGAACCGCGGACCCTCTCGGTGTAAACGAGATGCTCTAACCAGCTGAGCTAACCGCCCCACGGCGCTTCTTTAGCGCTCCGGCGGGGGGAGGAGCAAGGGCCGAGCGCACCAGGAGTTCGCTCCAATTTGCAGGCTTGTCAGGTCTTCACGCCAGACACGAGCAGCCCTGCAATGGCTTGTTGCAGGGCAACCCTCTATCGTAGCGTGAAACTCCTGATCCGGCCGAGGAGGCGGCGATCCTGCTCGCCGCTGGGCAACGCCTCGGCCTGGAATCCCCGCCTGATGTCAGGCTGTCTTGGTGAACATCGTCAGGACGCCGTCGGCGATGTTGATCGCGACGACTTGAGACGAACTCAGGCCCTTGGCCTTGAGGACGGAGGCTGCCTGCGGTGTGGCGTCGATGGACTTCCGGAGCGACTGCATGTCCTCGTCGCTTGTCTGCGCCACGAGTTCATCGACTTTCGCGCGCACCGCCGGCTGCAATTCCTTGACGTCGACAACCTGTATGCTCCGGATCTCCGTGCTGGACTGAGCGGACGGGGACTCCGCGCCGGGTTGCGACGACGCTCCCTGTGCCTGCACGAGAGCCGGTGTTCCCAGGGAGAGAGCTGCAACGATGACGGATGCCGTGAGCCTGCGCATGGTCATGCCTTTTCCAGTTTGAGGTAAGGCGAAATCTATCGGCGAAATCTGGTTGGCATCTGATTCTGATGTGGCTGTTCGGTGAAACCAATGCGGCCGCAATGCGCGCAGGCGAGACGCGCTGCGCCTTTTCCAATTCAGGGAGTGGACTGGATTTTCCAGGTGGGCGATAGCTGTTGCCTTGACCAGAATGACGGAGGCCCCAATGGAACAGCCGAGCGGACACGCAGAGAACGCCGACCAGATCGCCTATTGGAACGGCCCCGGCGGGCAGCGCTGGGCCGACCGCCACGCGGCACAGGAGAGCCTGCTCGGCCCCATTGCCGCCGTGCTGATCGACCGCGCCAAGCCGACGCCGGGCGAGCGCGTCCTCGATGTCGGTTGCGGCTCCGGCGGCACGACGTTTGCGTTCGCGAAAGCGGTGGCACCTGACGGCTTCGCGCTCGGCCTCGACGTCTCCGAGCCGATGCTGTCGCAGGCGCGCGCGGTGGCGCCAAAAGGCCTGCCGCTCGATTTCGTGCTGGCGGATGCGACGGTCCATCCGTTCGAGCCGGCGAGCTTCGATCTGCTGGCCTCGCGCTTCGGCGTGATGTTCTTTGCCGATCCCATTGCGTCCTTCAGCAACCTCCGCCGCGCGCTGAAGCCGTCCGGGCGGCTCGCCTTCGCCTGCTGGCGCGAGCCAAAGGAAAATCCGTGGATGATGGCGCCGCTGATGGCGGTCTACAAACACGTGCCAAAGATGCCGCCGGTCGGGCCGGAGGAGCCGGGGCCGTTTGCTTTTGCTTCAGAGGAGCGTGTGATGCGCATCCTCAAAGGCGCCGGCTTCGTCGATCTCGCCATGGAGCCGCACAATCTGCCGATGGACATTGCGATCGGCGGCGGGCTCGACGCCGCCGTCGACGGTTCCCTGCAGATCGGCCCGGCCAGCCGCGCGCTGCAGGGCCATCCGGCGGAGACCTACGAGGCGGCCAAGGCGTCGATCCGCGAGATGCTCGCGCCGTTCGCGAAGGGCCGGTCAGTGGCGTTGCAGGGATCGATCTGGATCGTGACCGCGAAGGCGGCCTAAAGTGCGATGAGATTGGGGTGAATCGTCAGATTACCCGACCGGCAAATCCTGGGGCGCGATGTCGCCGCTGCGTTCGGCGACCGGATAGCCGCGTGCCGCCGGCGCCGGTTGCCATTGGCGTAGCGATGCGAGCGGATTGGCGAGGAAAGCGGTGAGCGGCTTGATCGTCCGCTTCTCGACGAGGGCATAGACCAGCCAGGCGATGAAGATCAGGAATGCGGGAAGGACGAACGCACGGATCAGAAGGTCTGGCGTGGTGTCGCGGCCGACATGCGCCCATTTCAAGATCATGTTTCCGACGTCCTGATGGATCAAATAGAGCGGATAGCTGATGACGCCGATGGCGGCGAGGCCGCGAAACGCGCGTGGCAGCCGATGGTCGTAGCGCGCGGCGAGATAGACGGCCAAGGTGCCGCACCACAACAGAAGCGACCGGTACATCTCGATCGGAACCGACGGCTGCCTGACATGGCCGTACAGGTGATAGAGCTCGATCGAGAACGCAACGATGATCCCGCCTGTCGCTTCCCTGGCTCGCCCGCGGACGAGCGCAGCGACGCTCATTCCGGCGATGAAGAACGGAAAGAAGTCGTTCGACGTGTAATAGTCCGTGCTGGTGGTGAGGCTCCGGAAAATCGTCACCGCGCACAGCAGCGCGAGCAGGCGCTGCTTGAGACCTAGCGCCATCATCAGGAAGCAGAAGACGTAGAACTGAAACTCGATCTGCAACGACCAATAGGCGCCGTCAGGCAGATTGTAGTTGATCTCGAGGACGTTCAGCGTCGGAAGCGACACGATCGTTTCGACGTAGTGAATCCAGGTCAATCCGCGGCCGGGCTCGACGAGGTCGGGCATGAGGTGCTTGAACAGCGTCGTCAAGAAGCCGCAGACGATCAGCGCGGGCAGCAGACGGCCGAGCCGCTTCGCGTAGAAGTGCGGTGCCGTTTGCGAGGTCTCCGCGCTGAAGGCGATGCAATAGCCGCTGATGATGAAAAACAGGAGGACGCCGAACGTACCGCGGTTGAAGACCGGCAGCGGAACGAAGTGATAAAGCAATACCCAGATGACAGAGATTGCGCGCAGGCAATCGATCCCGGTCGATCGTTCCGATTTCAAGACGGCTTCTCCCACCGGCCAACTTAAGACAGCGCCACCTGCTTGTGTCAACTTGGCGTCGCGCCGGTCGATACCAGGGTGATTTCAATGCCGGATACTGCGGTCATATGTCAATGCGCGCGCAGCGGACCCTGGGAACCGCGCGTGACGCCGCAGGGATAATCAGGATTGTTTTGCTTCGAGCATGGACGTTGCCTTCTCGTGCCGCCTCCGCAGTCGGGGGCAGGCTTTTGCGAGTCCTAAAGCGCGATGAGATTGGGATGAATCGTCATCGCGCTTTAGGTTATTGTTTAAGCATGATCTTTTCGGAAAACCGCTGCGCACTTTTCCGGATCATGCCCCTAGACCACATGATCCGGCGCAAGCGCGCAGCCATTGTCGCTCCGCCTCTCGATCTGGAGCGTGGTGTGGCCAATCCGGTACGACGCCTTCAGCAGGTCCGCCGTCTCCATCAGAAAATCGTCGCCGGCGCCGTCAGGCATGACCAGGTGACAGGTCAGCGCCGTCTCCGTGGTCGAGATCGGCCAGACGTGGAGGTCGTGGATGGCGGAGACGCCCGGGCGCGCCAGCAGGAACGCTTTGATTGCGGCGAGGTCGGTGCCCCTGGGGGCGGCCGCCATTGACATGTCGATGGAGCCGCGCAGCAGGCTGGTTGTGCTCCAGAGGATGGTGGCGCAGATGACGAGGCTGGTGACGGGGTCGAGCCAGAGCCAGCCGGTCCACATGATCAGCGCCGCGGAGACCACGACGCCGAGCGAGACGGCGGCGTCGGCCGCCATGTGCAAGTAGGCGCCCTCGATGTTGATGTCGTCCTTGCGCCCGCGCGCGAACAGCATGGCGGTCAAACCGTTGATGAGGATGCCGATGCCGGCCACCGCCATCACGGTCAGGCCCGCGACCGGCTCCGGCTCGCGCAGGCGCAAAATCGCCTCCCAGCCGATCGCACCGGTTGCGACCAGCAGGAATACCGCGTTGGCCAGCGCCGCCAGGATGGTGGAGGCACGCAAGCCGTAGGTGAAGCGGCCGCTCGGCGCACGCCGCGCCGCGATCGATGCACCCCAGGCCACGACCAGGCCGAGCACGTCGGACAGGTTATGGCCGGCATCGGCGAGCAGGGCGGTGGAGTTGCCGATATAGCCGTAGACCGCCTCCGCCACGACCAGCGCGGTGTTGAGCGAGATGCCGATCGCGAACGCCTTGCCGAAATTCGCGGGAGCGTGGACATGGCCGTGACTATGGTCGTGACCATGATCATGCACATGGTCGCCATGATCATGGTGGTGATGACCGTGATGGCGATGGTTGTCCAATTCTAGCGCTCCGCGGAAGCCGCCAAATCAGGCCCCATTGTAGGCGCTTTGCTCGTCCCGTCACGACGGAACAGCACATAGAGCGCCGGCAGCACCAGCAATGTCAGCACCGTCGAGGAGATGATGCCGCCGATCACCACGGTCGCAAGCGGCCGCTGCACCTCGGCGCCGGCGCCGGTCGCGAGTGCCATCGGGACGAAGCCGAGCGAGGCGACCAGCGCCGTCATCAGCACCGGACGCAGCCGTGTCAGCGCGCCCTCGCATACCGCCTGCGCAATGGGACCTCCCTCGCTGCGCAGCCGCTCGATGAAGGCGATGATGACGAGACCGTTGAGCACGGCGACGCCCGACAGCGCGATGAAGCCGACGCCGGCGCTGATGGATAGCGGAATGCCGCGGAGCAAGAGCGCCGCAACGCCGCCGGTCAGCGCCAGCGGCACGCCTGAGAACACCAGCGCCGCGTCCGCCGCCGATCCCATACCCATGAACAGCAGGACGAACACCAGGAGCAGCGCCACCGGCACCACGATCGTCAGCCGCTTGGTCGCGGAGACCAACTGCTCGAACTGGCCGCCCCAGCCGATCCAGTAGCCCGGCGGCAGCTTCACCTTCTCGGCCACCGCCGCTTCGGCCTCGGCCACGAAGGAGCCGAGGTCGCGCGCGCGTACATTGGAGGTGACGACGATCCGCCGTTTGCCGTTCTCGCGGCTGATCTGGTTCGGGCCGGGCGTCGCATCGACCGTGGCGACCGACGACAGCGGCACGTAGCGCATCTGGGCGAGGGGAGAGGCGGGCAGTGCCGTCCGGATTGGCGTGCTGGAGCCCGCGTCCTCGCCTGGTGGCAGCGGGATCGGAATCGCCCGGATCGCCTCGAGATTGCCGCGCAGATGTTCCGGCAGGCGCACGACGATGTCGAAACGGCGGTCGCCCTCGAAGAGCTTGCCGGCCGACTTGCCGCCGACCGCGATCTCGACGATGCCCTGCACCTCACTGACGCTGAGGCCGTAACGGGCAAGCGCCTGGCGGTCGAGGCGGACGGTGAGGATCGGCAGGCCCGCGACCTGTTCGATCTTGACGTCGCTGGCGCCGCGGATGCCGCCAATCGCGGCCTCCACCTGTTTTGCGGCACCTTGCAGGATGTCGAGATCATCGCCGAAAATCTTGACGCCGACGTCGCTGCGCACCCCCGAGATCAGCTCGTTGACCCGGAATTGGATGGGCTGGGAGATTTCATAGGCGCTGCCGGGAATGTCGTCGGCGGCCTTGTCGATCGCCTCGATCACGTCCGATTTCGATATGCCCGGATCGGGCCATTCGGCGCGCGGCTTCAGCATGACGTAGCCGTCGGTTTGCGCCGGCGACATCGGGTCGGTCGCGATCTCGGCGGTGCCGATGCGGGCGAAGAACTCCTTCACCTCCGGAATTTGCGTGATGCGCTTTTCCAGCGCCTTCTGAAGATCCAGCGATTGGGTGAGACTGGTGCCGGGAATCCGGATCGATGCCAGCGCGACGTCGCCCTCGTCCAGACTCGGAATGAATTCGCCCCCCATCCGCGAAGCGGCGATGCCGCTTGCGATCACGATGACCGTGGCCATCATGGCGACTGCGAGCCGGTTGTCGATGGCAAGGCGGAGCAGGGGGAGATAGGCGCGCTTGGCCATCCGCATGAACAGGTTTTCGTGCTCGGACACCTTGCCGGTGACGAAGATCGCGACGGCCGCCGGCACGAAGGTGACAGAGAACAGCACGGCTGCGCCCAGCGCCATCAGCACGGTCAGCGCCATCGGCGTGAACATCTTGCCCTCGACGCCGGTCAGCGTCAGCACGGGCAGATAGACCACCGCGATGATCAACGTTCCGAACAGGCTCGGCTTGATCACCTCGCGCGACCCGCGCAGGATCGCGCGCAGCCGTTCGGCGGCTGTGAGCAGGCTGCCCTTCTCGCGCTGGGCCGCTGCCAGCATGCGCAGGCAATTCTCGACGATGATCACGGCGCCATCGACGATGATGCCGAAGTCGATGGCGCCGAGGCTCATCAGGTTCGCGCTGACTTTTGTTTCGACCATGCCTGATACCGTCATGGCCATGGACAGCGGAATGACGCAGGCCACGACGAGCGCCGCGCGGATGTTGCCGAGGATCAAAAACAGTACGGCCACCACGAGCGCCGCGCCTTCCAGGAGGTTGTTCTTGACCGTGCGGATGGTGGCTTCGACCAGATGGGTGCGGTCGTAGACGGTCCGCGTCATGACGCCATCGGGCAGCGATCTGGCGATATCCTCGAGCCGGGCTGCGATGCGGCGCGCCACGCTGCGGCTGTTCTCGCCGATCAGCAGCATCGCGGTGCCGAGCACGGTTTCCTCGCCGTCCCGCGTCGCGGCGCCGGTGCGCAAATCGCGGCCTTCCGTGACGGTCGCGACATCCCTGATCCTGACGGGATTGCCGCCCCGCGAGCCGATGACGATGTCCTGGATTTCGCCGATATTGCCGACCTGGCCCGGCGAGCGAACCAGGTATTGCTCGCCGTTGCGCTCGATATAGCCGGCGCCGACATTGGCGTTATTGGCGGCGAGTGCCGTCATCACGTCGCGGAAGC
This sequence comes from Bradyrhizobium diazoefficiens, assembly GCF_016616425.1. Taxonomy (NCBI): domain Bacteria; kingdom Pseudomonadati; phylum Pseudomonadota; class Alphaproteobacteria; order Hyphomicrobiales; family Nitrobacteraceae; genus Bradyrhizobium; species Bradyrhizobium diazoefficiens. The sequence goes on along the minus strand of NZ_CP067101.1, from coordinate 4,334,153 downwards.
CGAGCCGGTAGGCCATCAGCTTGCCGGGGTCCGGCAGCACGTGGAACTGCCGCTCGAAGCCGCCGATGGTGTTGACCTCGATCACCCCAGGCACGTTGCGAAGCTGCGGCCGGATGATCCAGTCCTGCACGGTGCGCAAATCGGTCAGCGAATAGTCGTGACCGCCTTGCGTCTTTCCGCCGGCCTTCGCCTCGACGGTATACATGAAGATTTCGCCGAGCCCGGTCGAGACCGGACCCATCGCGACCTCGACGCCTGCCGGAAGCTGGTCCTTTACCTGCTGGATGCGCTCGCCGACGAGCTGGCGGGCGAAAAAGATGTCGGTGCCGTCCTTGAAGACGACCGTGACCTGGCTGAGGCCGTAGCGCGACAGCGAGCGGGTGTAGTCGAGTTTCGGCAGGCCGCCCATTGCGGTTTCGACCGGGAAGGTGATGCGCTGCTCGGTCTCGAGCGGCGAATAGCCGGGCGCCCGGGTGTTGATCTGGACCTGGATGTTGGTGATGTCGGGCACCGCGTCGATCGGCAGGCGCTGGAAATTCCAGGCTCCAAAAGCGATGGCGCCAAGCGCGAGCAGGAGGACCAGCCAGCGCTGCCCAAGCGAGACGGCGATGATGCGCTCAATCATGTTCGGCCTCGCCCTTGCCCATCTCCGCCTTCACGACAAAGCTGTTCTCGGCGACGTAATGCTCGCCTGCCGACAGGCCGGCCTTGATCTCGACATGGCGCGGATCGGAATCGCCGGTTTGCACCGGACGCGCCTCGATCTTGTCGCCATCCTCGCGGACGAACACGATGGTCCGGCTCTCCAGCGTCTGGATCGCGCTCCGGCGCACGGCGACCGCGACGTTGCGGGCGGCGAGGATCAGCCGTGCCGTGACGAACAGGCCGGGGCGCAAGCGGCCGTCCGGATTTTGCAGCACCACGCGTGCCAATGCCGTCTGGGTCTCGCGCGAGCCGATCGGTGCCATGTAGGAGATCGTGCCCTTGATCTCGCCGCGGCCGTCGTCGGGGTCGATCAGGACCTCGTCGTTGAGGTGGACGCGCCGCAGATCCTGCCGGTAGATCGACAGATCGACCCAGATGGTCGAGAGATCGGCGACGACGAAGGCCGGCCTCTGCTCTGAGGCGTATTCGCCGAGCGAGATCTGCCGTTCGATGACGGTGCCGGCGATCGGCGCCTTGAGCTCGTAGACGGTGAGGCTCTGGTTGCTCTCGATCGCGGCGAGCAGATCGTCCTTGCCGACTTTGTCGCCGATGCGTTTTTGGATCGACTTGATGAGGCCCGGAAAGCGCGGCGTCACCTGCACCACGGCTTCCTGGTTGGCGCGCAGGATGCCGTTGAAGGCCAGCGTGTCGGTCAGCGTCGCGCTCGCGGCTTCCGCCAGCGTGACGCCCGCAGCCGCCAGCTTGACGTCGGAGATGCGGATGCGGTCGGCGCCGTGCTCGTCCTGCTCGACATGGTCGTTCGGCTTCTTTTGTTCGGAATGCCCGGAATGCTCGGTTTGCGTCGGCTTGGCCGGCGCGAGCACGGCATAGCCGTAAGCGCCGAGCGCGGCGCCAATGACGGCGACGAGGAGGGCGGAGGACGTCTTCATCGTCCGCCCTCCCGCGCGAGCGTGAAGGGATTGCCGACCAGGCCCTCGATGGTCGCAACCCCAGCATGGAAGTTCTGGAGCGCCTCCTGTTCGCGCAGCCGCGCCTGGGTAACGCTCGCCTGGGCGTCGAGCACCTCGAGCAGGGTGAAGCGACCCTGGCCATAGCCTTGCGAGATCGCCTCAGACGCCTCGACGGCCTTGGGGATCGCGGTCTCACGTAGCACCGCGAGCTCGCGCAGCGAGCCCTGGAGCGAGTCGTAGGCGCGGCCGGCAATCACGATCAGCGTGTTGCGGTTGGCCTCGCGCTCGGCCCTTGTCTTGGCGAGGCTTTCCTGCGCCGACAGGATGTTGCCCTGGTTCTGGTCGAACACGGGGATCGGCACCGAAAGAGTGAGACGCACGGCATCGTCATTGGTCTCGCTGAAATGGCGCCAGCCGGCCGCGATCCGCACGTCCGGATAGGGTTTGAGCCGAGCCAGCAGCAGTTCGGCATTGCGCTGGGCATAGACTGCGGTCCAGCGCACCAGCTGCGGGTTGGCATCGATGGCGGCGATCACTGCCCGGAACGTGGGCGGCCGTCCCGTGGTGTCGAACCGGCCGGAAACCTCGCCGAATTTCGCCTTGGGATCGCCCATCCGCACCGCGAGCTCGCGCCGGGCGCTGGCCAGCGTCGCCTTGAGGCGCTCGCGGTCGGCCTTCACCAGGGCGGAAGCGACCTCGGCGCGGCCGGTCTCGGCCGGCGAGGAGGCGCCGGCCTCGACGCGGCGGCGCAGCAGCGGTGTCAAGCGGTCGATGGCGGCAATCTGTTCGTCGAGGATCTGGATGCGTCGCTGCGCGCCGAGCACGCTGAGGAAGGCGATCGCGGTCTCCGACAGCACCTCCAGCCTGACAGCCTTGCGCTGGATTGCGGCGACTTCGACGCCGGCTGTACCCGCAGCAATCCGCGCGCCGCGCTTGCCGAACAGCTCGAAGGCCTGGCTGATCTGGAGGGTGGTCTCGGCCGATCGGGTCCCGCGATATTTGCCGGAGCCGAATGAATCGTCCTGCTCGTAGGACAGTTCCGGATTGAGGAGCGCGCCGGCCTGGATGCGCTGGCCCGTGGCAATGCCGACGTCGCGCTCCGCCGCAGTCAGCCGCGGACTCGCGGCCAGCGCGCGCGATAACGCGCTCCGCATCGTCAAAGTCTGGGCGTGAGACGGCGCAAGCGCCACGCCGGCAATCAGACACGCCGCCGCGCACGCCAGGCGCGGGGCCATTCCCCTGCAAAACATGAAACCGACCTGTGAAGGATGAACCCAATGGGCGCGGGACGCCCGACCAGTCCGCTCAGGCAATATGTTTGGGAGGCGGGGAGTCGGTATCGGGACTAATTCCCGCGAGCCCGGGTACATGTTGCGAGCTCGTTGCGGACACAACCGCGATCGACGCGGTCGATGGCGCCGACTGCGTCACGGTCAGCGAGAAGCAGCCATGGCAATGATGTCCGCCGATGGCTTTGTGGTCGCCATGGCCGGTGGGACCATCAAGGACCGCGGCGATTTCCGAGCCGCCGCCGGGCGTGGTGACGTCGATGTCGTGCGAGCCGTGCAGCGCGCTCGCGAGCAGATAGACAATCGCGATCAGCACAGACAGCAGCCCGCGCCAGTTGCGCGGACGACAAGTTGCCGAGGGCTGGAGGTTCGCGAGCACGACGTCACTCCGGTTGCGGTCTGTGTCCGGCCTACCATGGGGGCGGGAACAGTGTCGACCCGCAACATTGTTACGTCCCTGGAACAATTGCCGCAGCGGCGCGTACGTCGGGAGCGCCTCTCATTGGCGGGTGATGACGCTTCGATCCGAGGCAAGGGTTTCGGTGATGGCCGTGCGGGTCGAATCCGGAACATGGTCGCCATTGCCGGTCTCCACAGTGAGGTTGGCGCGACAACAACTCGCTTCCATCGCCCGCTCCAGCCATTTGATGGCTTCATCGATCCATTGGTCGTGGTGCTCGGGATCGGCGAGGGCCTTCTCCCGGAACGCATTCGCCTGATGCAGGCACGCCGTTCTGCGGTCCACCCGCCTCTCCCGATCTCGAGGTTCCGTCCCTCGATCGCATCTTGATGATGTCGGGGCCGGCGTCGTTAACCTAGGCATGCAAAAGGGAACGGATAGGCGATGCAGACCGCGGAAGGGCCCCAGACCGGGGGCTGACCGGCTGAGGCCCTTGTGCTCACAATCTTCATCCTCGGGACTCCGGCGGATAATTCGCGTCTCGCCCGTTTGTTCCTGCCGAACTGTCCAATTTGGAACGTTCTTCATACGCCGCGATTAGCGATCAGAAGAAACTGAGGAGGACGGACAATGGATGGACTGATTTATCTGATCGGCTTGATCGTCGTCATCATGGCGATCCTGTCGTTCTTCGGCCTGCGTTGAGAGAGCCGCTATGACAGTCGAAACGCTCATGCGGGACGATGTCCTGGAAGGTGGCCTGGAGGCCAACGAGGGCCGCACCATTCAATGGAGCTCGGTGTTCGCAGGCGCGCTGGCGGCGAGCGCAATGTCTTTCATCCTGATCGGCTTCGGGATTGCGATCGGCCTGGGAGTCAGCTCGGCCTCGCCGACATGGCGCGATGCTTCCGCGGCGCTGGCACTGCTGTCAGGACTGTATCTGATTATCCAGGCCATCATCAGTTTTGGCTTCGGCGGCTACATTGCCGGCCGGACAACGCGGCCGGCACCCGCGCTGGCGACCATCGAAGACGAGGGTGAGCGGCGAGACGGGCTGCATGGACTGACCTCCTGGGCGCTCGCAGTGCTGTTCGGCGCCGCGCTGCTCGCGATGCTCGGCGCATCTGCGGTCGACCGTTCGCCGCTGCGCAGCTCGGCCAGCAATATGTCGGCCGCTGAACCGCTGTTGAGCTATGAGCTCGACAAGCTGTTCCGCGCGCCGCGGCGGCCGCCCAACACCGACCTGCGGGAAGCGCGCGCCGAAGCAGGGCGCATCCTGATGACGTCGTCAAGCCATCGTGGCGTCACCGCCGATGACAGGGCCTACCTCATTCAGCAGGTGGCAGCGCTCACAGGACTGGCGGCGCCCGATTCCGAACGACGGGTCGACGCGGTGATCGCGGAGTCCAAGACGGCCATCAACCGGGCCCGGCGCGACGCGATCATCGTTGCGTTCTCGGTCGCAGCCGCGACCTTGATCGGAGCGGCGGTGGCATGGGCCGCGGCCGTCGCCGGTGGGCGGCACCGCGACGGCGAGCCGTTGCCGAACTGGATGGCGAGTTCAAATCGCTTCCATCGCAATCCGCGCGCGATGCCGGTGTCGTAATCCCTTGATCGAATGGCCGGGCGAAAGCCCGGCCACAACGTCTGGCAGGGAAATCTCAGGCCTTCTCCTCCCAAATCATCGCAAGGTGCACAATCGTTTGCACGGCCTTTTCCATGTCCTGCCGGCTGACCCATTCGAGCCGGGAGTGAAACGCGTGCTCACCGGCAAAGATGTTGGGGCAGGGCAGGCCCATGAAGGACAGGCGCGAGCCGTCGGTGCCGCCGCGGATCGCGGTGCGCATCGGGCGCAGGCCGGCACGGCGGATCGCCTCGATGGCGTATTCCAGCACCTGCGGGTGACGGTCGATCACCTGCTTCATGTTGCGGTACTGCTCACGGACCTCGAATTTGTAGGTCGAGCGCGGATAGTCCTTCATCACGTCCTTGACGATGGTCTCGAGCAGGACCTCCTTCTCCTTCAGCCCTTCCTCGGAGAAGTCGCGGATGATGAAGGACAGCGTCGCCTGTTCCAGCGCGCCCTCGATGCCGACCGGATGCAGAAAGCCCTGCTTGCCCGAGGTGGTCTCCGGCGAGCAGCCTTCCTTTGGCAGCCGCTCGACGATAGCGGCCGCGATCTTGATCGCGTGCTCCATCTTGCCCTTGGCGTAGCCGGGATGGGCGCTGACGCCGTTGATGGTGATGGTGGCGCCGTCGGCCGAGAAGGTCTCGTCCTCGACGCAGCCGGCGCTCTCGCCGTCCATGGTGTAGCCGAAATCGGCGCCAAGCTTCTTCAGGTCGACATTGTCGACGCCGCGGCCGATCTCTTCGTCCGGCGTGAACAGGATCTTGATGGTGCCGTGCTTCACATCGGGATTGTTGATGAAGAAATGCGCGGCATCCATGATCTCGGCGACGCCGGCCTTGTTGTCGGCGCCCAAGAGCGTCGTGCCGTCGGTGGTGACGATGTCGTTGCCGATCTGGTTCCTCAGCGCGGGATGCTCATTGAAGCGGATCACCTGGCTGGTATCGCCCGGCAGCGTGATGTCGCCGCCGCGATAGTTCTTCACGAGTTGCGGCTTGACGTCCTTGCCCGTCACGTCGGGCGAGGTGTCCATGTGCGAGCAGAAGCAGATCACCGGCACCTTCTTGGTCGTGTTGGCCGGGATCGTGCCGTAGACGTAACCGTAATCGTCGAGATGCGCGTCCTCGACGCCCATGGCCTTCAGTTCGGCGGCGAGCACGCGGCCGAGATCCTTCTGCTTCTCGGTCGAGGGCGAGCTGGGGGATTCCGGATCGGACTGGGTGTCGATGGTGACATAGCGCAGGAAGCGCTCGGTCACGGTGTGCGAAAAGGTGAGGGAGGACATTTCTGGTCAAGCCGCCGGGTCAGAGAAGCAGGCGGTATACCAGAAAAGCGGGCCACGTTGCGGCCGGAACGAGGTCGGATCAGGCTTAACGAAGCGTAAGCTGTTAGATCGCCTCTTTCAGTTCCTTGACCGGACGGAAGGTGACCTTCCTGCTGGCCTTGATATGGATCGGCTCGCCGGTGGCGGGATTGCGGCCGGTGCGGGCGGCGCGCTTGCGGACCTGGAGGATGCCGAGCCCAACGATGCGGACACGGTCGCCCTTCTTGAGATGCTTGGCGATCAGGTCGACCATGTCGGTCAGGACGGCCTCCGCGTGCTTTTTCGACAGGTCCTGACTGTCGGCAATGTCGGCGGCGAGGTGCTTGAGCGTGACGGTGGCGGGAGCGGCTGCCTTCTTTGCCGGATCCTTCTTAGCCATGACTGGCCTCCTCGATTGTCCAATGACAGGGACTCCCTGGAAAAGCCGAGAATGCGCGGGAATCCCTCCAAGTCCTTCGAGGCGTAGACGATTCGGGCACGGCTGACACCGGCCGCCAGTCCAGCCGGACGAGCGTCGTCCACGGCTCGCCGCAGCTGCAACCGGAGTCGAGGGGTTCAAGCTAAAACTATGAAGGGATTGCCAAAATGGCGCGAGAGACGGGGCTCGAACCCGCGACCTCCGGCGTGACAGGCCGGCGCTCTAACCAACTGAGCTACTCCCGCGTGGTTCGCTGACGCGCGCGGAACGAGGGGGGACTTAAAGGCGGGGCTGGGTGAAGTCAAGGACGTTGCGCTTGCGTGGTGCTACTCGGCTAAGCATTGCTCTGGAAAACGGAAAAGGCCGCCCGGAGGCGGCCCTGGGTCAGCCGGGAAGAGGACGTTTCAGCGAATCTCCGACGTCCCCGCGCTCGTCACCACCACCGGCTTGCCGGCCTTGATGACGTGGGCGGACTGGGCGATCTGGCTGTCATCGGCACTGGTGCGGGCTGCGATCCCGAAGCCGGCCACCATGATGCCGGCCACCAGCGCGACCACCACGATCTTCAGGTAGGTCGCACGATCAGCAGAGTGAATTGAGTGGTTCATCTGAGCCTCCCGACGGGCTTTGCCGCCGTCTATGGCTCATGTCTTAAGGACCATCTGTTTCCGGATGGTTTCACGGGTTCCGCAAAATGGTTTCATCTTTCCGTTTGGCTGGTTTCCTCCGGCGGAAGCGGCAGGCTTTCCGAACGGATGTCGTCAGGATGCCGGCATTGAGGGCGTGAAGAATTCCCCCTGGCGCCCCACTAAGGCTTGGATCGCTTCTAAGAAGTCTTCTAAGAGGTTTTCAATTAGGGATTTCGTGCGCCCTCACATAAGCGTCACTGCAAGCGCATGCCGCGGTGGGGACCGGCAGCATGACGCATCGAACATGCAGCTTTGGGGTGGCGCGTTGAACAGCCTTGGAATGCTGCGGTCGGCCGTATTGGCGACCGCGTCCGTTTTGGTTTTGGTGCCGCGGGCATCGCTCGCACAATCTTCCGCGCCGAGTGGCGCGCAAAACCTGCCGTCAGTGACCGTCACCGCGCCGGAAGCGCGCCGTCGTGCGGCCACGAGGCCTCAGCGCCGTGCGCCGCGGTCGTCGGTGCAGACTGCCAACAGGAGCAAGCCCCAGCTGCAGCGCGATGTCGGCTTCGTCGAGACGCCGCTTGGCCCGGTGCACGGCTACGTCGCGGGTCGCAGCTCGTCCGGCACCAAGACCAACACGCCGATCATGGAGACGCCGCAGTCGGTGTCCGTCATCGGCGCGGAGCAAATCCGCGACCAGAAGCCGAACAAGCTCGACGAGGTGCTGCGCTACACCGCCGGCGTGCGCGCCGGAACGTTCGGCACGGATACCCGTAACGACTGGTGGCTGATCCGCGGCTTCAAGTCCGAGGATATCGGATTGTTTCTCGACGGCACGCAACTGTTCTACACCTCCTATGCGAGCTGGAAGCTCCAGACCCCCAACATGGAGCGGGTCGAGGTGCTGCGCGGTCCGTCAGCCGTGCTGTATGGAGGATCGAGCCCGAGCGGCATCGTCAACGTCATCAGCAAGATGCCGCCAGCCGAGCCGATCCGGTACATCGAGAGCGGCGTCAACAATTTCGGCAATGCCTATGTCGGCTTTGATTTCGGCGGGCCGGTCGCAACGAGCCCCGACAACGGCAAGCTGTTCGCCCGCGTGGTCGGTCAGGTCCAGAACGGCGGCACGCAGGTCAACTTCACACCCGACAACAATTACTTCATCGCGCCGTCGGTCACCTGGAAGCCGGATGCCGACACGACCTTCACGGTGCTGGCCTCGGCCTCGAAGCAGGACACCCGCGGTATCAACTTCCTGCCCTATCAGGGCACGGTGACCAGCGCCTCGTTCGGCAGGATTCCCACCAGCTTCTTTATCGGCGATCCCAGCGTGGACAAGTTCACGCGCGAGCAGGAGATGCTCGGCTATCAATTCGCGCGCAATCTCACCGACGACCTGACGTTCCGTCAGAATGCCCGCTTTGCGCATGTCGATATCACGTACCGCGGCTATGTCGGCAACGGTTGGGACAACATCAATACGGCCACGCTCAATCGGTACAATTGGTATGCGAAGAACACGGCCAATCAGGCCAATCTCGATAACCAGCTCGAGTATCGCTTCAACACCGGTACGGTGAGGCACACGATGCTGTTCGGGGTCGATCTGAAGGGCTATCAGATCGACGATTACCAGGCCTTCGGGTTCGGTGTGCCGTCAATCAACGTCTTCAATCCGGCCTATGGGGCAGCCGAGGTTCCGTTACCGAGCGCGCCGTTCCGGAATTTCCTCATCACGCAGAAGCAGGCCGGCACTTATCTCCAGGACCAGATGAAGCTCGGCAACTTCACGCTGGTGCTGAGCGGCCGCAATGACTGGGTCGAGACGACGCAAGAAGCCCGCGACACGGGCGCTTTGGTCGCCAGCCGAGACGACAGCAGGTTCAGCGGCCGCGCCGGCCTGATCTACAATTTCGACAACGGTATCGCGCCTTACGTCTCCTATTCGACGAGCTACAATCCGATCATCGGCCTCAACGCCCAGAACCAGTTGTTCCTGCCGGAAACCGGCAAGCAGGCCGAGATCGGCGTGAAGGTCGCGCCGAAGGGATTCGATGGCTATTTCACCGTTTCGGCTTTCGATCTGGTCCGTCAGAATGTCGCGACGACACTGCCAGGCAGTGTGCCCGTGTTGCAGAACCAGACCGGCGAGGTGACCTCGCGCGGCATCGAGCTCGAAGCAGTGGCCAATGCCACGAGGGAGCTGAAGCTGATCGGCTCCTTTACGGCCTATCATCTCTTCAACAGCAGGGATCTCGACCCGTCGCTGGTCGGCAAGACGCCGACCAACACGCCTGAACTCCTGGTCTCCGGCTGGGCAGACTATACCTTCAAGGACGGGCCGCTCGCAGGTTTCGGCTTCGGCGGCGGCGTGCGCTACATCGGCTCGTCCTGGGCCGATGCCGCCAACACCCTCGAGGTTCCCGCTGTGGTGCTTGGCGATCTCGCAGTTCACTACGAATGGCAGAACTGGCGCACGGCACTGAACGTGATCAACCTGACCGACAGGATCTATGTCGCGAGCTGCGCCTCGGCCACGTCGTGCTTCTACGGCGACCGCCGGCGCATCACCGCCAGCGTCTCCTACAAATGGTGAGTGCAAGGAAGGGGCGGGCATCGTGAAAGCGCGCACGGTCAGGCTCTGGTCGGTGGTCCATACCTGGATCAGCCTGATCTCGACCGCGTTCCTGCTTTTGCTCTGCCTGACCGGGCTGCCGCTGATCTTCTATCATGAGATCGACGAGCTTCTGGGCTATGCCCCCCAGCCCGAAGCTCATGCGAGCGCGGCGCGCGCGACGCCCCAGCAAGTCGCCGACGCCGCGCTCGCCGCCGATCCCGGGCGGGTGCTGCAATATATCGCCTGGGACAAGGACGAGCCCGGCATCGTCACGGCCTTCACCAACGCCACCACCGATGGTGCGCCCGACAACGCGACCGTGCGTGCCTTCGATGCGGTCTCGGCCAGGCTGCTCGGGCCGGTCGGTGTCGGCCCGATGCTGATCGTGCTCAAGCTGCACACCGACATGTTTGCCGGCCAGCCCGGAAAGCTGTTTTTGGGCGCGATGGGCCTGTTGTTTGCCGTGGCCGTCATCTCCGGCGTGGTGCTGTACTGGCCCTTCACGCGTCGGCTGCGCTTTGCCACCATCCGCGACCGGGCCTCGCGCCGGGTGCGCTGGCTCGACTGGCACAATCTGATCGGGGTGGTGACGGTCGCCTGGGCGCTGGTGGTCGGGCTGACCGGCGTCGTCAACACCTGGGCCGAGCTGATGCTCAACCAGTGGAAGGCGACCGAGCTCGCCAGCATGGTCGCGCCCTATGCCGGCAAGCCGGCGCCGTCGCATCTCGCCTCGCTCGACAGTGTCGTCGCGCGCGCGAGGCAAGCGGCTCCCGGTATGGAGGTCGCCTTCATCGCGTTTCCGGGCACGCCCTTCACATCCTCGCACCATTTCGCCGCCTTCATGCGCGGCGACACGGCACTGACGGCGCGGCTCCTCAAGCCGGTGCTGCTGGACGGCGAAACCGGGGAGGTGGCCGACAGCCGGGCTCTGCCCGTCTATCTCCAGGCACTTCTGATCTCGCAGCCGCTGCATTTCGGTGATTATGGCGGCATGCCGCTGAAGCTGATCTGGGCCGCGCTCGACCTGCTCACGATCATCGTGATCGGCAGCGGCCTTTACCTCTGGCTGGCCCGGCGGCGGAAGCGAGCGGCTGTGCGCGCTGACGCATTCGCCAGGCGAGCCCCGGTTCCGTCGTGATGCCTGGCTCGTCTGATCGCGCACGGCTGTGGATACGTGTCTTTGCTGCACCAATCCTGATCGCGGCCGCGACCATCTCCGGTCTCGTGGCTGCGCTGCTCTGGGGCACGGTCGGCCGATATGTCGCCTGGGTGACGGTCGGCGCTCCCGTGCTGGTCATTGCCTGGGTATGGGTTCGCTGCCGCATCCGGAAAACCGGGCAGTTTTCGCGGACGCCGCGCGGCAAATAGCCAGCTCCTGCGGCACGCCGCAACCCCAGATTTGCTGCCCCGTAAAGCGATGGCCGCCCTTGCTGGGCCTGGCGATCTGCTCCATACCAGCGCGGGGCGATTCCGGGATTTTCATCGTTCCGGGGGCGGCAAAGGGCCTGAAAAGAGCGTGTCTTGCGCCCATTGGTGCACTGCGCTAAGGCTCAGAATAATTCCAAATCGGACGAATCCGTGGCTGTCCCGAGGCTGCGGGAAAAAGGGCTCGCCAATGAGCGGCATTCTACAGAACTATCTTCCACTCGTCGTCTTTATAGGGGTAGCGGGCCTCATCGGCCTGGTGCTGCTGATCGCGCCCTTCATCGTGGCGTTCCAGCAGCCGGATCCGGAAAAGCTGTCGGCGTATGAGTGCGGTTTCAACGCCTTCGACGACGCCCGCATGAAGTTCGACGTCCGCTTCTACCTGGTCGCCATCCTCTTCATCATCTTCGACCTCGAGGTGGCGTTCCTGTTTCCCTGGGCGGTGGCGTTCGGCAAGCTTGGCGCGACCGGCTTCTGGTCCATGGTGGTGTTCCTCGCCGTGCTGACGGTCGGGTTCGCCTATGAATGGAAGAAGGGAGCACTCGAATGGGATTGAACCCAGCATTGTCCACAGGTCCGGGCGTCGCGCCGGCCCCCAAGGGCATATTGGATCCGTCGACCGGCAAGCCGGTCGGGGCCAATGATCCGTTCTTCCTCGAGGTCAATCACGAGCTGTCCGACAAGGGCTTCTTCGTGGCCGCGACCGACGATCTCATCACCTGGGCGCGTACCGGCTCCCTGATGTGGATGACCTTCGGTCTCGCCTGCTGCGCGGTCGAGATGATGCAGGTTTCGATGCCGCGCTACGACGTCGAGCGTTTCGGCTTCGCGCCGCGTGCCTCGCCGCGTCAGTCCGACGTGATGATCGTCGCGGGCACGCTGACCAACAAGATGGCGCCTGCGTTGCGCAAGGTCTACGACCAGATGCCGGAGCCTCGCTACGTCATCTCGATGGGTTCCTGCGCCAATGGCGGCGGCTATTATCACTATTCCTACTCGGTCGTGCGCGGCTGCGACCGCATCGTGCCGATCGACATCTACGTGCCGGGCTGTCCGCCCACAGCCGAAGCGCTGCTCTACGGCATCTTGCTGCTGCAAAAGAAGATCCGCCGCACCGGCACCATCGAACGCTAAGGTTTTACGTCATGGACGATGGCAAGCTCGACGCCCTGGGGCAGACGATCGTTAGCGCGCTTCCGGGCGCCGCCACCGGTCATTCGGTCGCCTTCAACCAGCTCACGGTTGAGGTCGAGGCCAGCAAGATCGTCGAGGTGGTCAAGTACCTCCGCGATGATCCGAATTGCCGCTTCGTCAACTTCACCGACATCACGGCAGTGGACTATCCGGACCGTGAGAAGCGGTTCGACGTGATCTATCACTTCCTGTCGCCGACCCTGAATGCGCGGATCCGGCTCAAGGCCCAGGCCGACGAGACCACGCAGGTGCCGTCGCTGATCGAATTGTTCCCCGGCGCGGACTGGTTCGAGCGCGAGGCTTACGACCTCTATGGCGTGTTCTTCGTCGGCCATCCCGACATGCGCCGCATCCTCACCGATTACGGGTTCGAAGGCCATCCGCTGCGCAAGGACTTTCCGCTCACCGGCTTCGTCGAGGTCCGTTACGACGACCAGGAAAAGCGCGTGGTGTACGAGCCGGTCCGGCTCAGCCAGGAATTCCGCAAGTTCGATTTTCTCTCGCCATGGGAAGGCGCGGACTATCCGCTGCCGGGCGATGAAAAGGCGGGGCCGAAGGTCTGATCATGAATGAACAACCTGAGAACCTCAGAAACTTTACCATCAACTTTGGTCCGCAGCATCCTGCCGCGCACGGCGTTCTGCGTCTTGTGCTCGAATTGGATGGTGAGGTCGTTGCGCGTGTCGACCCGCACATTGGTCTCCTGCATCGCGGCACCGAAAAGCTGATCGAGCAGAAGACCTATCTGCAGGCGATCGGGTATTTCGATCGACTCGACTATGTGGCGCCGATGAACCAGGAGCATGCGTTCTGCCTCGCGGCGGAAAAGCTGCTCGGCATCGAAGTGCCGCGCCGCGGGCAGTTGATCCGCGTGCTCTATTGCGAGATCGGGCGCATCCTCTCGCACCTGCTCAACGTCACGACGCAGGCGATGGACGTCGGCGCGCTGACCCCGCCGCTGTGGGGTTTTGAAGAGCGCGAAAAGCTGATGGTGTTTTACGAGCGCGCCTCGGGCGCGCGCATGCATGCGGCATTCTTCCGGGTCGGCGGCGTGCACCAGGACCTGCCGCAGAAGCTGGTCGACGACATCGAGGCCTGGTGCGATCCGTTCCTGAAAGTGGTGGACGACCTCGACCGGCTGCTCACCGCCAACCGCATCTTCAAGCAGCGCAACGTCGACATCGGCGTGGTATCGCTGAAGGAAGCCTGGGAGTGGGGTTTCTCGGGAGTGATGGTGCGCGGCTCGGGCGCGGCCTGGGACCTGCGCAAGTCGCAGCCCTATGAGTGTTACGCCGAGATGGATTTCGACATTCCGATCGGCAAGAACGGCGACTGCTACGACCGCTATCTGATCCGCATGGAAGAGATGCGCCAGTCCGTGCGCATCATGAGGCAGTGCATCCAGAAGCTGAACGCGCCCGAGGGGAAGGGCCCCGTCGTCGTCGCCGACAACAAGGTCGCGCCGCCGCGCCGTGGCGAGATGAAGCGCTCGATGGAAGCGCTGATCCACCATTTCAAGCTCTACACCGAAGGCGTCCACGTGCCGGCCGGCGAGGTCTATACCGCGGTCGAGGCGCCCAAGGGCGAGTTCGGCGTCTACCTCGTCTCCGACGGCACCAACAAGCCCTACAAGTGCAAGATCCGCGCGCCGGGCTTTGCCCATCTCCAGGCCATGGATCACATCTGCCGCGGCCATCTGCTCGCCGACGTCTCGGCGATCCTCGGCTCGCTCGACATCGTGTTCGGAGAGGTCGATCGGTGATGGTGCAGGCGCCAATCCAGTTTGACCGTGCCTCGGGGGCCCTTGAAGGGGCCAACCTGTGGGAGCGGACGGCTGCCTTGGCGCTGGTGACGGGATCGAAGATCTCCTCGCACTTCTCGCATATGGGCTACATCGCCTGCGCGAATTTGCTGCGCAAGACGCTGCCCGAACGCAACATCGCGATCAGGCTCAATCCCGACGCCGTGTTCGAATTCCCCTACGGCGACGGTTATTGGAGCAAGCTGCTCAACCGCTCCTATAATTACGAGGACGAGCTCGAGCTGCTGTTCGCCGACTCCGTCGAGGTCGACTACACGCTGCTCGATTGCGGCGCCAACTACGGCTACTGGTCGGTGCTGGTCTCGAGCAAGCCGTTCGGCGCACACAAGGCGATCGCGATCGAGCCGTCGGGACAGAACTACCCGAAGCTCGCCAACAATGCGCGCGTCAACGGCAATCGCTTCGAGACCATGAAATGCGCGATTGGCGCCGCCCGCGGCACGGCGCGCCTATCAGGCACCAAGCACGAAGCCTTCAGCATCGCCGGCGGTCCATCGGCGGACGGTGAGGACGTGCCCGTGATCGCGCTCGACAACCTGATCGACGACGGCAAGGTCGCGAGCACCGGCAAGTACCTGATCAAGCTCGACGTCGAGGGCGTCGAGATCGAGGCGATCAAGGGCGGCGCCCGGCTGCTCCAGGCCGACAGCGTCATCATGTGCGAGGAGCACGGCAGCGACCGCTCCCATGCCGTGTCGCGCTTCATCCTCGAGCAGACCCCGCTGAAGCTGATCGTGTTCGATCCGCGCAGCAACCGGATGGAGACCGTGACCGAGCTGTCGATCCTCGACCGCATCAAGGTCTCGACCCACGTCGGCTACAATGTTTTCGGCACCGCAAGCGCATTCTGGCAGGACAGGATCAATGCCCTGAATGCGAAAACCGCGCGCCGCATGCAGTGAGAGATTGAAGAGATGTCCGTCCGCCGACTAGCACCGAAGGAAGTCCAGCCCGCGAGCTTCGCGTTCACGGAGGAGAACCTCGCGTTCGCCAAGCAGCAGATCGCGAAATATCCGGCCGGCCGCCAGGCCTCCGCGGTCATCGCGATCCTCTGGCGCGCGCAGGAGCAGCACGACGGCTGGGTCCCGGAAGCCGCGATCCGCGTCGTCGCCGAGATGCTCGACATGCCCTATATCCGCGTGCTCGAGGTCGCGACCTTCTACACGATGTTCCAGCTCGCCCCCGTCGGCAAGAAGGCTCACGTCCAGGTCTGCGGCACCACGCCATGCCGTCTGCGCGGCGCCGAGGATCTGATCCATGTCTGCGAGCACCGCATCCATCACGAGCCCTTCCATCTGTCCAAGGATGGCAATTTCAGCTGGGAAGAGGTGGAGTGCCTGGGCGCCTGCGTGAACGCGCCGATGGTGCTGATCGGCAAGGACACCTATGAGGACCTGACCAAGGAGAGTTTTGGCAAGGTGCTCGACGGCTTTGCTTCGGGCAATCCGCCCAAGCCGGGTCCGCAGAATGGTCGCCAGTTCTCGGCGCCGATCACCGGGCCGACCACGCTGAAGGAGATCACCTGATGCGCGATCTCTCGCAACCATCGGTGCAGGGGAGCGATGCCATGAAGAGGTGGGGCTTCATCGCGATGCCTGCCACTGTTGCGGCTACATTCATTTTCCTGCTGCAGCGTTTCAGCTTGAGCGCGTCGCTGGAAACCAGCCTGCTCTGGGCGCTGACCTTTGCCGTCTGCGCCGCCGGACTTGCCTACAAGCAGTCCAATCGTTGATCGGAAAGCA
The DNA here is from genome assembly GCF_016616425.1 of Bradyrhizobium diazoefficiens. Lineage (NCBI taxonomy): Bacteria > Pseudomonadati > Pseudomonadota > Alphaproteobacteria > Hyphomicrobiales > Nitrobacteraceae > Bradyrhizobium > Bradyrhizobium diazoefficiens. The sequence goes on along the minus strand of NZ_CP067101.1, from coordinate 4,318,050 downwards.
CTGATATGCTCGAGGACAAGGACCGCATCTTCAAGAACCTCTATGGCCTTCATGACTGGGGGCTCGAGGGTGCGCGGCGCCGTGGCGCCTGGGACGGCACCAAGGCCATTATCGACAAGGGCCGCGACTGGATCATCAACGAGATGAAGGCCTCCGGCCTGCGCGGTCGCGGCGGCGCGGGCTTTCCGACCGGCCTGAAATGGTCGTTCATGCCGAAGGAATCGACCGACGGCCGGCCGAGCTATCTCGTCGTCAACGCCGACGAATCCGAGCCCGGCACCTGCAAGGATCGGGAGATCATGCGGCATGATCCCCATCTGTTGATCGAGGGCTGCCTGATCGCGAGCTGCGCGATGAACGCGCATGCCTGCTACATCTATGTTCGCGGCGAGTTCATCCGCGAGCGCGAGCATCTCCAGGCCGCGATCGACCAGGCCTACGAGGCCAAGCTGGTCGGCAAGGACAATGTCAACGGCTGGCCGTTCGACATCTACGTCGCGCACGGCGCCGGCGCCTATATCTGCGGCGAGGAAACCGCGCTGCTCGAAAGCCTCGAGGGCAAGAAGGGCCAGCCGCGGCTGAAGCCGCCGTTCCCGGCCAATGTCGGCCTGTTCGGCTGCCCGACCACCGTCAACAACGTCGAGTCGATCGCGGTTGCGCCCGACATCCTGCGCCGTGGCGCGGCCTGGTTCGCTGGTATCGGCCGTCCGAACAATGTCGGCACGAAACTCTTCTGCATTTCCGGTCATGTCGAGCGGCCCTGCAACGTCGAGGAAGCCATGGGCATCCCGTTCCGCGAGCTGATCGACAAGCATTGCGGCGGCATTCGCGGTGGCTGGGACAACCTCAAGGCCGTGATCCCAGGCGGCTCGTCGGTGCGCATGGTGCCGGCCGAGCAGATCATCGACACTCCCATGGATTTCGACAGCCTGAGCAAGCTGCGCTCGGGTCTCGGTACCGCAGCCGTGATCGTGATGGACAAGTCGACCGATTTGATCCGCGCCATCGCCCGCATCTCCTATTTCTACAAGCACGAGAGCTGCGGCCAGTGCACGCCATGCCGCGAGGGCACGGGCTGGATGTGGCGCGTCTTGACCCGCATGGCCGAGGGCCGCGCCCACAAGCGCGAGATCGACATGCTGCTGGAAGTGACGAAGCAGGTCGAAGGCCACACCATCTGCGCGCTCGGCGACGCAGCGGCCTGGCCGATCCAGGGCCTGATCGCGCATTTCCGTCACGAGATCGAAGCGCGCATCGACCAGTATTCGCACAGGGCCGACGTCGACGATGCCGGCGTCCGCGATCCCATGAACATGGTCGCGGCGGAGTAAGAGACATGACCAAGCTCATCATCGACGGCAAAGAGATCGATGTTCCCGCCGAGTACACGCTGCTCCAGGCGTGCGAGGCGGCCGGCGCCGAGATTCCGCGCTTCTGCTATCACGAGCGGCTGTCGATCGCCGGCAATTGCCGGATGTGCCTCGTCGAGGTGAAGGGCGGCCCGAAGCCGGTCGCAAGCTGCGCCTGGGGCGTGCGCGATTGCCGCCCGGGCCCGAAAGGCGAGCCGCCGGAGATTTCCACGCGTTCGCCGATGGTGAAGAAGGCGCGCGAAGGCGTGATGGAATTCCTTCTGATCAATCATCCGCTGGATTGCCCGATCTGCGACCAGGGCGGCGAGTGCGATCTGCAGGACCAGGCGATGGGCTATGGTGTCGACACCAGCCGCTTCGCCGAGAACAAGCGCGCGGTCGAGGACAAATATCTCGGCGCGCTGGTCAAGACCTCGATGAACCGCTGCATCCAGTGCACCCGATGCGTCCGCTTCTCGGCGGAGGTCGCCGGCGCGCCCGAAATGGGCGCGACCGGCCGCGGCGAGGACATGGAGATCACGACCTATCTGGAGCACGCGCTGACCTCGGAATTGCAGGGCAACCTCGTCGACATCTGCCCGGTCGGGGCCCTGACCTCGAAGCCCTATGCGTTTGCCGCGCGCCCGTGGGAGCTCGGCAAGACCCAGTCGATCGACGTCATGGACGGCATTGGATCTGCAATCCGCGTCGACACCCGCGGCCGTGAAGTGATGCGCGTGCTGCCGCGCATCAACGAGGCCGTGAACGAGGAGTGGATCTCCGACAAGACCCGCCACATCGTCGACGGCCTGCGGACCCAGCGGCTCGACCGGCCCTATATCCGTGAGGCCGGCAAGCTGCGCGCGGCGAGCTGGCCGGAGGCCTTTGCCGCGATCGCTGCGAAAGCGGCCCGCACCGACGGCAAGCGCATCGGCGCGATCGCCGGCGATCTCGCCGGCGTCGAGGAGATGTTCGCGCTGAAGGACCTGCTGGCCAAATACGGCTCGGGCAATCTGGCGGTGCAGGGCGGCGACGCCTTCGATCCCGCGCTCGGCCGCGGCTCCTACATCTTCAACCCGACGCTTGCAGGCGTGGAGCAGGCGGATGCGCTGCTCATCGTCGGCGCGAACCCGCGGAAAGAGGCGGCGGTGTTCAACGCCCGCATCCGCAAGCGCTGGCGCGCCGGCGGCTTCAAGGTCGGCGTGATCGGCGCAAAGGCCGATCTCACTTACGACTACGACCATCTCGGCGCAGGCACCGAGACGCTCGGCGCGCTCGCGGCCGGCAAGCACTCCTTCATGGACGTGCTGAAGAATGCTGAACGGCCGATCATTATGGTTGGTGCTGGTGCGGCCTCGCGCCACGATGGCGCCGCTATTCTCGCGGCCAGCGCCAAGCTCGCGCTCGATGTCGGCGCAGTGAAGGACGGCTGGAACGGCTTTGGCGTGCTGCATGAGACCGCCTCGCGCGTCGGCGCGCTCGATATCGGCTTCTCCGCAACCGGCGGCGGCCTGAACGCCGCGCAGATGACGACGTTCGGCACGCTCGACCTCTTGTTCCTGCTCGGCGCCGACGAGATCAAGGCGCCGGATGGCACCTTCGTCGTCTATATCGGCACCCATGGCGACCGTGGCGCGCATCGCGCGGACGTCATCCTGCCGGCGGCCGCCTACACCGAGAAGTCCGCAATCTACGTCAACACCGAAGGCCGCGTGCAGATGACCGGACGTGCCGCATTCCCGCCGGGCGAAGCCCGCGAGGACTGGGCGATCGTCCGCGCGCTCTCGGAGGCGCTCGGCAAGAAGCTCGGCTATGACTCACTGGCCGCGCTGCGCCAGGCGATCTTCAAGGCCGTGCCGCATCTGATCCGTCTCGACCAGATCGAGGCCGGCTCCGCCGACCAGATCAAGAAGCTGGCGGGCAAGGGCGGTTCGCCGGAGAAGGCGCCGTTCAAGCCGCTGGTCGAGGACTTCTATTTGACCAACCCGATCGCGCGTGCGTCCGTCGTGATGGCGGAATGCTCGCGGCTTGCCTCCGGGCACATGCTGACCGCAGCGGAGTGAGCTAGGATGGAATTCTTCGAAAGCGCATTCTGGACCGGTTTCCTCTGGCCGCTGATCATCATGATCGCGGAGAGCGTGCTGGTCCTCGTGGTCCTCCTGGTTGCGATCGCCTACATCCTGCTCGCCGACCGCAAGATCTGGGCGGCGGTGCAGATCCGCCGCGGCCCGAACGTGGTCGGCCCCTGGGGCCTGTTCCAGTCCTTCGCCGATCTCCTGAAGTTCGTGCTGAAGGAGCCGATCATTCCGGCCGGCGCCAACAAGGGCGTCTTTCTGCTGGCGCCGCTGGTCTCATGCGTGCTCGCGCTCGCCGCCTGGGCGGTGATCCCGACCAATCTCGGCTGGGTGATCTCCGACATCAATGTCGGCATCCTCTTCATCTTCGCGATCTCGTCGCTGTCGATCTACGGCATCATCATGGCCGGCTGGTCGTCGAACTCGAAGTACCCGTTCCTGGCCGCGCTGCGCTCGGCGGCGCAGATGGTGTCCTACGAGGTCTCCATCGGCTTCGTCATCATCACGGTGCTGCTCTGCGCCGGCACGCTGAACCTCTCGGCCGTGGTCGAGGCCCAGCATGCCCGCGGTCTTGCCAGCCTGATCGGACTGCCGCAGCTCACCATCCTGAACTGGTACGTCTGGCCGCTGTTTCCGATGTTCGTGGTGTTCTACGTCTCGGCGCTAGCGGAGACCAACCGTCCGCCCTTCGACCTCGTCGAAGCGGAATCCGAGCTCGTCGCCGGATTCATGGTCGAATACGGCTCGACGCCGTACCTGCTGTTCATGCTCGGCGAGTACGTCGCGATCGCCACGATGTGCGCGATGGCGACCATCCTGTTCCTCGGGGGCTGGCTGCCGCCGGTCGACCTGCCGCCCTTCAACTGGGTGCCGGGGATCATCTGGTTCTCGCTGAAACTGTTCTTCATGTTCTTCCTGTTCGCGATGGCCAAGGCGATCGTGCCGCGCTACCGCTACGATCAACTGATGCGCCTCGGCTGGAAGGTGTTCCTGCCGCTGTCGCTGGCGATGGTGATCGTGGTGGCCGGCGTGCTGCATTTCGCCGGCATCGCGCCGAAGTGAGGGCCGTCATGGGTATCAACGTCAACGCCACTGCACGCTCGCTTCTGCTGTCGGAATTCGTCTCGGCGTTCTTCCTCGCCATGCGCTATTTCTTCCAGCCGAAGCCGACCATCAATTATCCGTTCGAGAAGAATCCGATCTCGCCCCGCTTCCGCGGCGAGCACGCGCTGCGCCGCTATCCGAACGGCGAAGAGCGCTGCATCGCCTGCAAGCTGTGCGAGGCGATCTGCCCGGCGCAGGCCATCACCATCGAGGCCGGCCCGCGCCGCAACGACGGCACCCGCCGCACCGTGCGCTACGACATCGACATGGTGAAGTGCATCTACTGCGGCCTCTGCCAGGAGGCCTGTCCGGTCGACGCCATCGTCGAAGGTCCGAACTTCGAGTTCTCGACCGAGACCCGCGAGGAACTGCTGTATGACAAGGCCAAGCTGCTCGCCAACGGCGATCGCTGGGAACGCGAGATCGCGAAAGCGATCGAGCTCGACGCGCCGTACCGGTGAGGTGAGGGCATGATCGTTCCCGCGCTGTTCTTCTATCTCTTCGCCGGCGTCTGCGTCGCTTCGGCCGTGATGGTGATTGTCTCGCGCAATCCCGTGCACTCCGTGCTGTACCTGATCCTGGCCTTCGTCAACGCCTCCGGCCTGTTCGTGCTGATGGGCGCCGAATTCCTCGCGATGATCCTGATCGTCGTCTATGTCGGCGCCGTCGCGGTGCTGTTCCTGTTCGTGATCATGATGCTCGACGTCGACTTCCTCGAGCTCCGCGAGGGCTTCATCGAGTATCTGCCGGTCGGTCTCGTGATCGGCGGCATCTTCCTGTTCGAGCTGCTGCTCACCGTCGGCTTCTGGGTCATCAATCCCGGTGTCAGCAAGACGATCACGGCGGCGATCCCGACCAACGTCAGCAACACCGAGGCGCTCGGGCTCGTGCTCTATACGAAGTACATCCACTACTTCCAGCTCTCGGGCATGGTGCTGCTGGTCGCCATGATCGGCGCCATCGTGCTGACGCTGCGGCACAAGGCGAGCGTCAAGCGGCAGGACATCAACGTTCAGAACGCGCGCACGCCCGAGATGGCGATGGCGATGCGCAAGGTGGCGCCGGGGCAGGGGCTCTCGGACGCCGATGCGGCGGAGTGGGTGAAATGACGATCGGGCTCGGACATTATCTGGCGGTCGGCGCGATCCTGTTCACGCTCGGCATCCTCGGCATCTTCCTGAACCGCAAGAACATCATCGTCATCCTGATGTCGATCGAGCTGATCCTGCTCTCGGTCAACATCAACCTGGTTGCGTTCTCGAGCTTCCTCGGCGACATCGTCGGCCAGGTCTTCGCGCTGCTGGTGCTCACCGTCGCAGCGGCCGAAGCCGCGATCGGTCTCGCCATTCTTGTGGTCTATTTCCGCAACCGCGGCTCGATCGCGGTTGAGGACGTCAATCTGATGAAGGGCTGAGCTCTCAAATGGTCCAGGCAATCGTTTTCCTGCCTCTGCTGGGCGCCCTTCTGGCTGGCCTGATCGCGCTCGTCGGCGCGCATGGCCGCAACCCTTCGGGCGACACGGTCGAGCATCACGGCGAGCACGGTCACGGCGCGCAAGTGCATGCGCATGCGGCGGCCTCGATCAACCAGGACGCGGCAAAGGTACACGTTTCGCACGACGAGCCGATGGATCATGACGAGCACGGCCATGGCCCGGCGGAGCCGCCCGCTGCGGGCTCGCGCGGGGCCGAGCTGATCACCACGGCGCTGCTGTTCGTCTCGGCCGCGCTATCCTGGATGACGCTGGTCGACGTCGGCTTCATGCACCATGACGCTCGCATCCAGCTGCTGCCCTGGATCTTCTCCGGCGACCTCCAGGTCTGGTGGACGCTGCGCGTCGACACCCTCACCGCCGTGATGCTGGTGGTGGTCACCACCGTGTCCTCGCTCGTGCACCTCTATTCCATCGGCTACATGGACGAGGATCCGAACCGGCCACGCTTCTTCGGCTATCTCAGCCTGTTCACCTTCGCCATGCTGATGCTGGTGACCGCGGACAATCTCGTGCAGCTGTTCTTCGGCTGGGAAGGCGTCGGTCTCGCCAGCTATCTGCTGATCGGCTTCTGGTACCAGCGGCCGTCGGCGAACGCAGCGGCGATCAAGGCCTTCGTGGTCAACCGGGTCGGCGATTTCGGCTTCGCGCTCGGCATCTTCGCGATCTTCATGCTGGTCGGCTCAACCGATTTCGAGACCATCTTCCACGCCGCGCCCGGGCTCACCGGCAAGACCATCGACTTCCTCGGCTGGCACGCCGACGCCCTGACCCTGACCTGTCTCCTCTTGTTCATGGGTGCGATGGGCAAGTCGGCGCAGTTCTTGCTGCACACCTGGTTGCCGGACGCGATGGAAGGCCCGACCCCGGTCTCGGCGCTGATCCACGCCGCGACCATGGTCACCGCCGGCGTGTTCATGGTGGCGCGCCTGTCGCCGTTGTTCGAGCTTGCCCCGAACGCGCAGGCCGTCGTGATGTTTGTCGGCGCGACCACCGCGTTCTTCGCGGCGACCATCGGCCTCGTCCAGAACGACATCAAGCGCATCGTCGCCTATTCGACCTGTTCGCAGCTCGGCTACATGTTCGTGGCGATGGGAGCAGGGGCCTATTCGGTCGGCATGTTCCATTTGTTCACGCACGCCTTCTTCAAGGCGCTGCTGTTCCTCGGCTCCGGCTCGGTGATCTACGCGATGCACCACGAGCAGGACATCCGCAACATGGGCGGCCTGTGGAAGAAGATCCCCTACACCTACGCGGTGATGGTGGTCGGCACACTGGCGCTCACCGGCTTCCCGCTCACTGCCGGCTATTTCTCCAAGGACGCGATCATCGAGTCCGCCTATGCCTCGCATAATCCGTTCGGGGTGTACGGCTTCCTGATGACGGTCGTCGCGGCCGGCCTGACCTCGTTCTATTCGTGGCGCCTGATCTTCAAGACCTTCCACGGCGAGCCGCATGACGAGCACCACTATGAGGCCGCGCACGAGGCCCCGATCTGGATGCTGATCCCCATCGGCGCGCTTGCGGTCGGCTCCATCGTCGCCGGTTTCCCGTTCATGGAGCTGTTTGCCGGTCACGGTATTGAGGAGTTCTTCCGCGAATCCGTGAAGATGAACCCGCACGTCATCGAGGAGATGCACCACATCCCCGCGACCATCGTCTTCCTGCCGACGGTAATGATGGTGCTGGGCTTCCTCGTCTCCTACCTGTTCTACATCCGCCGGCCTTATCTGCCGGTCGAGCTGGCGAAAACGCAGCCGATGCTGTATCAGTTCCTGCTCAACAAATGGTACTTCGACGAACTCTACGACATCATTTTGGTCCGTCCGGCGAAGTGGATCGGCTATCAGCTCTGGAAGAAGGGCGACGGCTTCATCATCGACGGCCTCGGCCCCGACGGCATCTCGGCCCGCGTGCTGGACGTCACCCGCAACGTCGTGAAGATCCAGACCGGCTATCTCTATCACTACGCGTTCGCCATGCTGATCGGAGCCGCCGGCCTGATCACCTGGTTCATGTTCGGCTTTGGAGGCCAGTAAATGACGACCTGGCCCATCCTATCGGTCACGACGTTCCTGCCGCTGGTCGGCGCGCTGATCGTCTATCTCAGCCGCGGCGATGACGAGGCGGCCAAGCGCAATTCGCGCTGGATCGCGCTCTGGACCACGCTGATCACCTTCGCGGTGTCGGTGATCCTGGCCATGCGCTTCGACCCGTCAAACCCCGACTTCCAGTTCGTCGAGAAGGCGAACTGGCTCGCCACCGGCATCACCTATCACATGGGCGTCGACGGCATCTCGCTGCCGCTGGTGATCCTCACCACCGCCGTGATGCCGTTCTGCATCATCGCGAGCTGGAAGGCGATCACGAACCGGGTCCGCGAATACATGATGGCGTTCCTGATCCTGGAAACGCTGATGGTCGGCACCTTCTCGGCGCTCGACCTCGTGCTGTTCTACCTGTTCTTCGAAGGCGGCCTGATTCCGATGTTCCTGATCATCGGCGTCTGGGGCGGGCCGCGCCGGGTGTACGCGTCGTTCAAGTTCTTCCTCTACACGCTGCTCGGCTCGGTCCTGATGCTGCTCGCCATCATGGCGCTGTACTGGAACGGCGGCACCACCGACATCCCGACCCTGATGCACACCGCCGTACCGCGGTCCCTGCAGACCTGGGCCTGGCTTGCCTTCTTCGCCTCGTTTGCGGTGAAGATGCCGATGTGGCCGGTGCACACCTGGCTCCCCGACGCGCACGTCGAGGCGCCGACCGCAGGCTCGGTGGTCCTGGCCGCGATCCTCTTGAAGATGGGCGGCTATGGCTTCCTGCGCTTCTCGCTGCCGATGTTCCCGCTGGCTTCGCATGACTTCGCGCCGCTGATCTTCACGCTGTCGGCCATCGCCATCATCTACACCTCGCTGGTGGCGTTGATGCAGGAGGACATGAAGAAGCTGATCGCGTACTCCTCGGTGGCGCATATGGGCTTCGTCACCATGGGCATCTTCGCCGGCACCATGCAGGGCGTCGCCGGCGGCGTGTTCCAGATGATCTCCCACGGCATCGTCTCCGGCGCGCTGTTCCTCTGCGTCGGCGTCGTCTACGACCGCCTGCACACCCGCGAGATCGCGGCCTATGGCGGCCTCGTCAACCGGATGCCGCTCTACGCGCTGACCTTCATGGTCTTCACCATGGCCAATGTCGGTCTGCCCGGCACGAGCGGCTTCGTCGGCGAGTTCATGACGCTGCTCGGCACCTTCAAGGTCTCGATCCCGACGGCGTTCTTCGCCACTTTCGGCGTGATCCTGTCGGCAGGCTACGCGCTGTGGCTGTACCGCAAGGTCGTGTTCGGGGCGCTGGTCAGGCCCTCGCTGGCGAGCATGAAGGATCTCACCTTGCGGGAGTGCCTGACGCTGTTTCCGATGATCGCGCTGACGATCCTGTTCGGCGTCTATCCGAAGCCGGTGCTCGACATGTCGGCCGCCTCGGTCCAGCAACTGGTCAACAATTACAACACCGCTGTGACGGCCGTGAAGGCCGCCGCACTGCTCCAGTGATCGGGCAGGTCAGGATATCGCCATGAGCTTTGAGACTGCAGGTTACCAACTGGCGCCGGTGCTGCCCGAGCTCGTGCTCGCGGTCGGCGCCATGGCGCTACTGATGCTCGGAGCCTATCGCGGGCAGGAGACGACCAGGACGGTCACCTCGCTGTCGGTGGTGCTCCTGATCGTGGTCGGCGCGCTCGAATACATGCTGCCGGCCGGCAAGCAGGTGACCTTCGGCGGCAGCTTCATCGTCGACGACTTTGCCCGCTTCATGAAGATCCTGGCCCTGATCGGCTCTGCGGTGACGCTGGTGCTGTCGATGGAGTTCCTGTCCGACCCGTCGCGCCGCATCTTCGAATACGCCATCCTGGTGCTGCTCTCGACGCTCGGCATGATGGTGCTGATCTCGGCCGGCGATCTGATCTCGCTCTATCTCGGCCTCGAACTGATGTCGCTGGCGCTCTACGTGGTGGCGACCTCGAACCGTGACAACGCCAAGTCGACCGAAGCCGGCCTGAAGTACTTCGTGCTCGGCGCGCTGTCCTCGGGCATGCTGCTCTATGGCGCCTCGCTGATCTACGGCTTCACCGGCACGGTCAGCTTCGCCGGCATCGCCGCGGCGGCGACGGTCTCGAATGTAGGCCTGGTGTTCGGCCTGGTCTTCCTGCTCGCCGGCCTCTGCTTCAAGGTCTCGGCCGTGCCGTTCCACATGTGGACGCCGGACGTGTATGAGGGCGCGCCGACCCCGGTCACCGCCTTCTTCGCGTCGGCACCGAAAGTCGCCGCGCTCGCCGTGTTCACCCGCGTCACGCTGACGGCTTTCCCGGGCATCGTCTCGCAGTGGCAGCAGATCCTGGTGTTCGTGGCGATCGCCTCGATGGCGCTCGGCTCCTTCGCCGCGATCGGCCAATCCAACATCAAGCGCCTGATGGCCTATTCCTCGATCGGCCATATGGGCTTCGCGCTGGTCGGTCTTGCCTCGGGCACCGTCGAGGGCGCGCAGGGCGTCTTGATGTACATCGTGATCTATGTCGCGATGACGCTGGGCTCGTTCTCGATCATCCTCGCGATGCGCCGCAACGGCCAGGCCGTCGAGCAGATCAGCGACTTCGCCGGCCTGTCGCGGACCAATCCGCTGCTCGCCTTCATGTTCGCGATGCTGCTGTTCTCGCTCGCCGGCATTCCGCCGCTCGCCGGCTTCTTCGCCAAATGGTACGTCTTCGTCGCCGCGATCAAGGCGAACCTGTTCACGCTCGCCGTCATCGGCGTGCTGACCAGCGTGGTCGGCGCCTACTACTACCTGGCCATCGTCAAGACGATGTATTTCGACGAGCCGGCCGGCCAGGTCGATCCGGTGCGCATCGAAGTGCGGACGGTGCTGGCGGTCGCGGGCCTGTTCAACATCCTGTTTGCGCTGTTCGCAGGTCCCGTGGTGAGCGTCGCCTCCGCCGCGGCAAAGTCGCTGTTCTAGGATGGGTTTCGCGCTCGGTCCTCGCGCACGATCGGCGGGCTACAAGCTCGCGGCGTTCGAACGGACCGGCTCGACCAATACCGAGGCGATCGAGCAGGCCAGGGCCGGGGAACGCGGCCCGATGTGGTTCGTCACATCGGAGCAGACCGCCGGCCGCGGCCGCCGCCAGCGCGTCTGGATTGCGCCACGCGGCAATCTCGCCGCCAGCGTCCTCGAAGTCATGGACGTCGCGCCGGCCGTCGCCGCCACGCTGGGCTTTGCGGCCGGGCTCGCCGAGGAAGCGGCGCTGGAGAAGGTCAGTCTGGAAGCCGCCCTGCGCCTGGGCGAGGGCCGTCCCCGCTACGCCCTAAAATGGCCGAACGACGTGCTTGCCGGCGGCAGGAAGCTCGTCGGCATCGGGCTCGAGGCCGAAGCCGTCGGCAATGGCCTCGCCGTCGTGGTCGGCATCGGCACCAATGTCGTCGCAGCACCCGAGGGCACCCCGACACCCGCGGTATCGCTGGCCGGGCTCGGCGTCCAGATCAGCGCCGAGGAGCTGTTCTCGGCGCTATCCGACGCCTGGGTGGAGTTCCGCGGCATCTGGGACAGTGGCCGCGGCTTTGCCGAGATCCGCAAACTGTGGCTGGAGCGCGCTGCCGGCCTCGGCGAGCGGGTCGCGATCAACACGGGAACGATGACGCTGGACGGCATTTTCGACACGATCGACGACACCGGGTGCCTGATCGTCCGCACCGCTGACGGCCGACGCCTGCCGGTGGCGGCCGGCGAGGTGTTCTTCGGCTCGGCCGCCTCCGTGGGAGCTGCGTGATGGCGAAGCCTGACGAACTGGTATATGCGCCGCTCGGCGGTGTTGGCGAGATCGGCATGAACCTGTCGATCTACGGCCTCGGCAACCGCCAGCAACGCGCCTGGATGGCGGTCGATCTCGGCGTCTCCTTCGGCGACGAGGAACATCTGCCGGGCATCGACTTGATCATGCCCGACATCAGCTTCTTGGAAAAGGAACGCAAGAACCTGATGGGCCTGGTGCTCACCCATGCCCATGAGGACCATTTCGGCGCCATCATCGATCTCTGGCCGAGGCTGAAATGCCCGATCTATGCGACGCAGTTCAGCGCCGCGCTGTTCGAGGCCAAATGCGCCGCCGAGCGCAACGCGCCGAAGATCCCGGTGACAGTGGTGCCCTCGGGCGGGCGCGTCGATGTCGGCCCGTTCAACGTCGAGTTCATTCCCGTCGCGCATTCGATTCCCGAGGCGCACGCGCTGGCGATTCACACCTCGGCCGGCACGGTGCTGCACACCGGCGACTGGAAGATCGACCCGACCCCGACTCTGGGAGCCCCCACCGACGAGAAGCGGCTGCGCGAGCTCGGCGAGGAGGGCGTGCTCGCCTTGGTCGGCGATTCCACCAATGCCGTGCGCGACGGCCGCTCGCCCTCGGAGGCCGAGGTCGCCCGGACCATCATCGATCTCGTGAAGGCCGCCAAGGGCCGCGTCGCGGTGACGACGTTCGCCTCCAACGTCGCCCGGATCAAGGCCGTCGCCGCCGCTGCGAAAGCTGCCGACCGCGAGGTCGTCGTGGTCGGCCGCGCCATGGAGCGCGTGGTGCAGGTCGCGCGCGAGTGCGGCTATCTCGACGGCGTGCAGAACTTCCGCTCGCCCGAGGTCTACGGTCATCTGCCGCAGGACAAGGTGCTGGCGCTGTGCACCGGCAGCCAGGGCGAGCCGCGCGCCGCGCTGGCGCGCATCGCCAATGACGACCATCCCGAGATCACGCTCAACCGCGGCGACAGCGTCATCTTTTCCTCGCGCACCATTCCCGGCAACGAGAAGGCCGTCGGCTCTATCATCAACAATCTGGTGCTCCAGGGCGTCGAGATCATCACCGACCGCGATGCTCTGGTCCACGTCTCCGGCCATCCCCGCCGCGACGAGCTGCGCGACCTGATCTCCTGGGTGAAGCCGCAGCTCCTGATCCCGGTTCACGGCGAGGCCTTGCATCTGCACGAGCACGCCAAGCTGGCGCGCGCCGCCGGCGTGCCGCGCGTGCTGGTCTGCCGCAACGGCGACCTCGTCAAGCTCGGCCCCGGCGATCCCGGCATCGTCGGCGAGGTGCCGTCCGGCCGTCTGTACAAGGACGGCACGATCTTGGAGGACTCCAAGTCCCGCGCCGTGGTCGAGCGGCGCCGCATGGCCTTCTCCGGCTGCGCCTTCGTCGCCATTGCCATGACCGAGCAGGGCGAGCTGGCCGACGACCCCGAGGTCGATCTCGTCGGCGTCCCCGAGAAGAACAGGGCAGGCGAGCCCTTCGACGACATCGTCTTCGATGTCGTGATGTCGACGATCGAGGGGCTGCCAAAGGCACGCCGCCGCGATCCGGACGCTCTCGCCGAGTCGGTGCGGCGCGCGGTCCGGGCCGTGATCAACGAACATTGGGGCAAAAAGCCTCCCTGTCTGGTACATGTGCTGACAGTTTAACGGGAGAGAACCATGCTGGGCCGGCTCAACCATGTCGCGATCGCGACCAAGGACGCCGTCAAGGCCGCCAAGATCTATGGCGCCGCGTTCGGCGCGCAGATTTCGGAGGCCGTCGCGCTGCCCGAGCATGGCGTGACCACCGTGTTCGCGACGTTGCCAAACACCAAGATCGAGTTCATCGAGCCGCTCGGCGAGGCCTCGCCGATCGCAAAATTCCTCGAGCGCAACGCCGACGGCGGCATCCACCATATCTGCTACGAGGTCGTCGACATCATCGCCTCGCGCGACACGCTGGTGAAGGAGGGCGCACGCGTGCTCGGCGACGGCGTGCCGAAGATCGGCGCCCATGGCAAGCCGGTGCTGTTTCTGCATCCGAAGGATTTTTCCGGCGCGCTGGTCGAAATCGAGCAGGCATAGAACCATCCCATGGCCATCCAGATCTCGACCGCACTTGCGATCTACTTCGTCATCTGGTGGATCGCGCTGTTCCTGACGCTGCCGTTCGGCGTGCGCAGCCAGCACGAGGATGGCGTCGGCGCGCCCGGCACCGACCCTGGCGCACCGATCCTGACGCGGATGGGCCGTAAGCTGATCTGGACCACGATCATCTCGGCGATCATCTATGGCCTCGGCATGGTCGCCTATAATGCCGGTTATCTCTCGATCGAGCGCCTGTCGAAATTGATGGGCATGCCGTTCTAGTTTCACCTCTCCCGAAGGGAGAGGTCGGATCGCATCGCAAGATGCGATCCGGGTGAGGGGTTAAGGTCTCACAGGATGCTGCGGCCCCTCACCCGGATTGCTCAGGCGCGCAGTTGCGCGCCATGGCAATCCGACCTCTCCCCGCTGGGGAGAGGTGTAAGACCCTGTCGCTCGTCTAGAATTTTGCCCTGTTTTATTGTTTGGAGGGAGACGAATGACTTTTCAGCGCATCGTCATCGCGCCGGTGGCGGACAGCATCTATTGTGATTACGATCCGATCAACCGAAAGGCCGAGATCGGCTCGAGCTTCCTGGAGCGGGAGTAACGATCCGGCCCATACACATGGGATGGGATCGTCATGACCGGGAATCGGGCAGGGGACTATCGGATTCTGCATGAGGCGGCGCTGCGGGATTATCTCGCGGACCTGCCGGACCTGAAGGCGCTGCTCGGCGAGCCGGCGTCCTGGGCGATCACCGAAGTCGGCGACGGCAATCTGAACCTCGTTTTCATCGTGAAGGGCGAACGCGGCGGCGTCGCCGTCAAGCAGGCGCTGCCCTATGTCCGCCTCGTCGGCGAGAGCTGGCCGCTACCGCTGTCGCGGGCTCACTACGAATATCTGGCGCTGTCCCGACAGGCCCAGCTCGCGCCGGGCCTGGTGCCGGCTTTGCTGCATCACAACGAGGCGCTGGCGCTGACAGTGATGGAGCTGCTCGAGCCCCACATCATCATGCGCAAGGGGCTGGTCGCGGGAACGCAATATCCTGGCTTCGTCGAAGACATCACCACCTTCATGGCGCAGACGCTGTTCTTCACCTCCGATCTCGCGCTGTCCGCGGCCGAGAAGAAGGAGGGCATTGCGGCTTTCGCCGGCAACCACGCGCTCTGCAAGATCACCGAGGATTTGATCTTCACCGATCCCTACCGCATCGCCGAGCAGAACCGCTGGACCGCGCCGTATCTGGATGCGCTCGCTGCAAGCCTGCGTGATGACATGGAGCTGCATGTCGCGATCTCCCGGCTGAAGCTGAAGTTCATGGCAAGCCCCGAGGCGCTGCTCCACGGCGACCTTCACACGGGCTCGATCATGGTCACTGACAGCCAGACCCGGGTGATCGATCCCGAATTCGCGTTCTATGGTCCGATGGGGTTCGATATCGGCGCCGTGCTCGCCAACCTCCTGATGGCCTATTTTGCCTCCGCCGGTCACGAGCGCGCGCCGGGCGAGCGGGCTGCGTTCGAAGGCTGGGTGCTGAAGACGGTCGAAGGTGTCTGGAACGAGTTCGCCCACAAGTTCCTCGACCTCTGGCGGGCGAAAGGCACCGGCGATGCCTATCCGATCTCGCTCTTCGCCGGCGAGCAGGGCGCCGCGCGCCTGGAGAACGAGCGCCAGACCTACATGCAGCGCCTGTTCTGCGACGCCGTGGGTTTCGCCGCCGCAAAAACCATTCGCCGCATCTTCGGTCTCGCCCACAACATCGATTTCGAGCTGATCGGGGATCCGAAGAGGCGCGCGATCTGTGAGGCCCGCGCCGTGCGGCTGGCGCGTGAGATGATGGTGGAGGCGGGAGCGTTTCCAGCGATCGCCGACGTCACCGCTGCAGTGCGAAAATTGCGCGACTGGCAGCCGGAGTTCGCGGCCGGCTAGGGCGCGTCCTCACAATTCAGCGGGCCTGCTCGCTATGCTCGCATACGTTGTCACGTTCAAGGCGCTTGCATTCGACGGGCTACGAATGATCAACTCTCGGATCGGGACACGCCTGCATGGCCGGAGGAAACATGATGTTCAGGATGATTGCGATCGTTGCTGGTCTGGGACTGGCGCTTGCCGGATCGGTGGAGGCCCAGACACCACGCAAGGGCGGAACCATCCGCATGACCGCGCCCTATGGCTCGAGTTTCACCAGCCTGGACATTCACACCACGCAGCGTGCCCAGGACGAGATCTACGCCAAGGCTCTGCACCGGTCGCTCTACATCTGGAATTCGGCGGAAGGAAAGCCGGTCCTGGAGCTCGCCAAGGAGGACGTGGTCTCGGGCGGTGGGCTCGTTCACACCTTCAAGCTGCGCGACGACGCTTATTTCCACAACGGCCGCAAGATGACGGCCGATGACGTCATCTGGTCCTACAACCGCATCATGGACGGCACCAAGGCCTATCCCGGCGCCCGCTATGTTCGCATCATCGATGGGGCGGCGGCGGTCGAGAAGGGGCAGGCCAAGGAGATCTCCGGCCTGAAGAAGATCGACGACTTCACCATTGAGATGAAGCTGACCGAGAAGGTCGATCCCGGCTTTTATTTCTTCACGGCGCTGACCTCGATCTATCCCGCCGACGAGGCCGCCAAGGAGACCTTCATCCAGCATCCGATCGGTCTCGGACCATTCAAATTCGTCGAGCACGTGCCGGGATCGCGCATCGTTCTGGAGCGGTGGGACCGGTTCTACAAGCCCGGCAAGCCCTATGCCGATAAACTCATCGTGTCGATCATGGGTGAGGCCGCGGCGCGCGACGTCGCCTTCCGCAACAAGGAGATCGACACTTCGGTGCTCGGGCCGGCGCAATATGTCGCGTATCAGGCCGACCCCAACCTCAAGGGCACCCTTGTCGAGGTCGCCGAGGTCTTTACGCGCTACATGGGGATGAATCCTGCGTTCAAGCCGTTCGCCGACAAGCGCGTCCGGCAAGCGATCAACTATGCGATCGACACCGACCTGATCATCAACAAGCTGGTCAAGGGCAAGGCCTATCGTGCCACCAGCTGGCTGCCACTGACCTCGCCCGCCTACGACAAGACCATGAAGCCCTATCCCTTCGATCCCGCCAGGGCCAAGCAGCTGTTGAGCGAGGCCGGCTATCCCCAGGGCTTCGAATTCGAATGGACCACCAGCCAGAACGAGAGCTGGGGCCTGCCGATCGTCTCGGCCGTCATCCCGATGCTGGACAAGGTCGGCATCAAGGCGAAGGTCAAGCAGGTCGAGACCGCGGTGCTGGCGGAGGTGGTGCGCACGGGCGACTACCAGGCCTTCATCTATTCCCAGCAGAGCGGCCCGGATCCGCTGGCCGCACTCAAATGCTTCCACTCGTCGACGCCGCAACCCGCCTGCAACTACATGAACTTCAAGAACGCCGGCTTCGACAAGATCCTCGATGAGGCGGGGCAGGCTGATGATGCGGCAAAGCGCACCCAACTGCTGCAAAAGGCCAATGCGCTGCTCTATGACGAGGCGCCGGTCTGGTTCTTCAACTACAACAAGGCAGTGATGGCCGTGCAGCCCTGGCTCCACGGCGTGCAGCAGAACCCGACAGAGCTGACCCATCAGAACGTCGAAGACCTCTGGGTCGACGAGACCTCGCCCGCGAAGTGATACGCGCTCTCGCGCTCCCTCCATCGGGTAACCCGATGGAGGGAGAGAGGAAAAGTCTAGATGCTCTCGTTCCTGTTCCGTCGCCTCCTGCAAACCATTCCGACCGTGCTTGCCGTCGTGCTGCTGGTGTTCGTGCTGTTCAGCGTCGTTCCCGGCAGTATCGTCTCGAGCATGAGCGACGACGCCGACCCTCAGGTCGAGCTGCGCATGAAGAAGCAGCTCGGCCTCGACGATCCCCTTTATCTGCGCTTCGGCTCCTACATTGCCAAGCTCGCGACCGGCGATTTCGGGACGTCGTTCCGGACGCGAGAGCCGGTGACGACCATGATCGCCAGACGGGCATGGCCGACGCTGCAACTGATATTTGCCGC
Source organism: Bradyrhizobium diazoefficiens (assembly GCF_016616425.1). Lineage (NCBI taxonomy): Bacteria > Pseudomonadati > Pseudomonadota > Alphaproteobacteria > Hyphomicrobiales > Nitrobacteraceae > Bradyrhizobium > Bradyrhizobium diazoefficiens. The sequence continues at coordinate 4,300,103 of NZ_CP067101.1, read as the reverse complement.
CATGACATTTGCGATCGTGGTCGGCGTGCCGCTCGGCTTCATCGCTGCATTGCGGCCGGGCAGTCTCGTCGACACGGTCTCGATGGTCCTGGCCGTATCGGGTCTCTCAATGGCCAAGTTCTGGCTCGGACTGTTGTTGATGTACCTGTTCGCGTTGAAGCTCGGCTGGCTGCCGAGTTTCGGCTACGGCGACGGCGGAGGCAAATATCTGATCCTGCCCGCCGTGACGCTCGGCGTCTCGCCGATGGCGCTGCTGGCCCGAACGACGCGCGCCGCGGTCCTCGAGATCATGACCGCTGATTTTGTCCGTACCGCGCGCTCCAAGGGCATGAGCGAGACCCGGGTCGTGAAGTGGCACGTCATGCGCAATGCACTCGTCCTGATTCTCACGACGGTCGGGCTGCAATTTGGCGCGTTGATGGGGCAGGCGGTCGTCGTTGAGAAACTGTTCTCATGGCCGGGGATCGGCTCGCTGCTCGTCGACAGTGTTTTGCAGCGCGACATTCCGGCCGTCCAGGGCTCCATTCTCGTGGTGGTGATGTTCTTCCTCGCCATCAATTTGCTGATCGACGTGCTCTACGGCGTGATCGATCCCAGGATCAGATACGCATGAAGCTCCGCGCCAATCTCCTGATCGGCGGGGCGTTGTTCGCGCTTGCGATCTTCGTCGGCCTGCTCGCGCCCTGGCTGGCGCATACCGATCCCGTCATGGACGCCAATTTGATGAACGCGGAGGAGCCCCCGAGCTGGGCCTGGTGGTTCGGCACCGACGACCAGGGGCGCGACATCTATTCCCGCGTCGTGTACGGCGCGCGCGTCTCGCTGACGGTCGGCATCGTCTCGCAACTCATCAACAGCGTCATCGGCGTGGCACTGGGCCTGAGCGCCGGCTATTGGGGCGGCTGGTGGGACGATTTCGTCAACGGCCTGACCAATCTCATGCTCGCGATCCCCTCCCTGGTCTTCGCGCTCGCCATCATGGCGGTGCTTGGCCCCGGCCTGACCAGCCTTCTCATCGCACTCGGGTTGACCAACTGGTCCTTCACGTGCCGGCTCGCGCGAGCCTCGGCGCTGTCGCTGAGGAGCCAGGGCTATGTGCAGGCTGCAACCGTGCTCGGTTACGGAGACTTGCGGATCATGACCACACAACTGCTGCCGAACATGCTCGGACCGATCGTCGTCATCGGCACGCTGGGCATGGGCAGCGCGGTGTTGTCGGAAGCCGCTTTGTCGTTCCTCGGCCTCGGCGTCCGCCCGCCGTTTCCGAGCTGGGGCAGCATGTTGTCGGACGCCCGCGACCAGATCACGACGGCGCCATGGCTCTCGGTTTTTCCGGGCCTGGCCATCTTTCTGACCGTGCTCGGCCTCAATTTGCTCGGCGACGGCCTGCGCGACATTCTCGACCCACAATCGCGGAGCCGGCGGACATGACGGGCTCGCCGCTGATCGAGGTCGAGGATCTGCGCATCGATCTCAGCTTCGGATCCGGCAGGATGCCCGCCGTGGAGGGAGTTACGTTCCGCATCGATCGCGGCGAGACGTTCGGCCTCGTCGGCGAATCCGGTTGCGGCAAGAGCATCACGGCTCTCGCGCTGATAGGCCTGTTGCGGCAACCATTGTCGGTCAGTGGCGGCGTCATCCGGTTTGAGGGACGGGAGATCCAGGGACTAGGGGCGGCGGCGCAGCGGGCGCTGCGCGGCAATCGCATCGCCATGATCTTCCAGGAGCCGATGACGGCGCTGAACCCGGTCTCGCCCGTGGGCCGGCAGATCGCCGAGATGTTCGTGCTGCACAAGGGCAAGAGCTGGCGGGAAGCCAACCGGCTTGCGGTCGAGGCGCTGGCGAGCGTCCGCGTCCCCGCGCCCGAGCGGCGGGTGAAGGATTACCCGCATCAGCTTTCGGGCGGCATGCGCCAGCGCGTGATGATCGCGATCGCCCTTGCATGTGATCCGGATCTCCTGATCGCCGATGAGCCGACCACCGCGCTCGACGTGACCGTGCAGGCGGAGATCATCGAGCTGATGCGGAATTTGTGCGCAGCGAGGGGAACGGCCATCCTGATGATCAGCCACGATCTGGGCCTCGTCGCCAACGTCTGTCGGCGCGTCGCCGTCATGTATGCCGGCCGCATCGTCGAGGAGCGCGGCTCGGCCGATATCTTCCGTGCGCCCTCGCATCCCTATACGCAAGGCCTGGTCGCCTCGCTGCCGCGGCTGGGCAGCCGCGCCGCCCTTGGCCGGACCAGGCTCAAGGAGATCGCGGGCGTCGTCCCGGCCATCACGCATTTCCCCGATGGCTGCCGGTTCAATCCGCGTTGTGCGCATGCGACCGATATCTGCCGAACGGTCGCGCCCGAGACGGATTTGCTGGAGGCGGGCGGCTTGGTGAGGTGCCACCACCATGCATGAGCCCAAAAACAGGTCGGGTGAGCGGAGGCCAGACGACGACTTCATCCTCAGCCTCGAGGATCTCGCGGTGCATTTTCCGCTGGGTGGCGGCCTGCTGGGCCGCAACCCGCGGCTGCTCCGTGCCGTGGACGGTGTGGATCTCAGGCTGAAGCGCGGCGAATGCCTCGGCCTCGTCGGCGAGTCCGGCTCCGGCAAGTCGACGGTCGCATTGTCGATTCTGGGCCTCCTGATACCGACGCGCGGCCGCATCGTGCTGGACGGGCAGGTCGTCACGAGCCAGCAATCCGGCAATCGAAAGTCATTGGCCCGCATCGTGCAAATGGTGTTCCAGGATCCCTACGCCTCGCTCAATCCACGCCAGACCGTTCGTCGCACGCTTGAAGATCCCCTGCGCGTGCATGGCGTGACCGCGAAGAGCGAGATCGAGGGCCGCGTCGCGGCGATGCTCAAACATGTGGGACTGCGCCCCGAGCAGGCCGACCGCTACCCACATGAATTCTCCGGCGGCCAGCGCCAACGCATCGGCATTGCCCGCGCCCTGATCCTCAATCCCAAAATCGTCATCTGCGACGAACCGGTCTCGGCGCTCGACGTCTCGATCCGCGCCCAGATCATCAATCTGCTGCTGGAACTGAAGGAGACGCTCGGGCTGTCCTACATCATGATCAGCCACGACCTCGGCGTCGTCGAGCACATGAGCGACAAGGTCGCCGTGATGTATCTCGGCCGCATCGTCGAGAACGGCGACTGGCGCGAAATTTTCGAACGGCCGGCGCATCCCTATACGCAGGCGCTGATCGCCGCCATCCCCGATCCGTTGCATCATGCACCGCTGGCTACGACAGGCGGCGAGCTTCCCAACCCGCTCAGTCCGCCGAACGGCTGTGCCTTCAGCCCACGCTGTCGTTATGGGGAGGACGTGTGTCGCCACGAGCCTGGCCCATTGCTGGAGACGAGACCGGATGGGCATGCGGTGCGGTGCTGGCGGGCTGGCGAGATCGCCGGTCAGACGGCATTGGCCGCGACGTAGCGGTTTGCTCAAGGTCTGCTTCGATCCGAAGGCGAGCAAATCGCTGTGTCGCCACGAAGTGACGCGATGGGCCACAACCGCAGTTGCGGTGATCGGCAGGTACTGGCGCAGAGCGGTCGCTAGAAAGTTCAGCCTCTGCCACGCACAAAACCTGAAACGGGAATCAATAGAATGTGCTTTGTGCCGTCGGCCGCGCGCCACGCCCAACCATCGGATGCGATGATATTGGTTATCATGGGCGCGCGGCCCGGACCGGCCGAGTTGGAAAGCGGCATGTGTCGGACCTGAGGAATGACATCGCTGTGCAGTTCGACGTGTTTGTCGAAATGTTCCGGGCCGTCTCGTAGCGACTCCTATGATATTCACGCCGCGCGAAACGCTCGTCGTGAGCCCTTTCTGGACAGGTTCTCAAAAAGCTATATTACGACTGGAAAAGTCGCTGTCGTATCCCTTGGCCGTCATTGCTGCAGGCTTCGGCGACGCCCATCCGCCTTGAGCCCGACCAAATTCGTCCAGCAGGTCGGGCAGCTGGCTCGGCGTGCCCCTCCGCAAACCGGAGATCGGTGACGAGATTCCGGCCGCCGGTCCATCCCAATTCGCGTGGCCCTCGGCGAAACGACTCCAGGCGCGCCAGCCGACGGTGCCCCAGCCTTCCTGCTCGGCGCGCGTACTCATAGACGCTGCGACGGTCAGCTGCCGACTCGGTTTGATCTTGTTGATCTTGATCAAGTTCAGCAGCGTCGCCGCCACGATCATCATCAGGACGCCAGCAACGCTGAGCGCGATCTGCATCGCCAGCCCTTCCGAGACATCGAGCAGCGCCAGGACGCTGGCGAGCGTAAGCAGAACGCCGAGGCAGTAGATCGGTAACGAGTTCTTGCCGCAGAGAATTGCACCGCGCATCACCGTCGCCGTCAGGCCTTGCGGATTGGGAGGCACGAACCATACCGCCAAAACTGCAAGGGCCAGAAAATGCAACAGCCTGAATGGGTCGAGATTAGATTTATCCATGGGATAAAACAGTTGCAGCAGCGCCTGTGGGACTATTCCGTCCAATAGCTTGATCCTCCAGCTCAACGCGATGATCAGGCTGAACACCAGATAGAGAGCGGCAGGCACAAGCGCGGTGCGCGACGTCACCCATGGCCGCGCTCTCTCTCCTTCGATCATCCACCACGCGCCAAGTACAACAAGCAGCTGCCAAGCCAGGGGATTGAAGGCCCAGTGGCCGTTCGGCCACGCTGGTATCGTCCAGCCAAATACATGCACCAGGGCATAAAGCGCCAGCGAGCCGCCGAGCATCACGTTCGGCACTCGCAGCAGCAGCCATAGCAGCGGCGCGAATAAGAGATGAACAAGCACGAAGATCGGCAACACGTCGGTATTTACCGGACAGTATTGCAGGATTGCCGCGTGCACGAGCGTCGCGCCTGGCTGGTCCAATAGAACGCGCGTATTGCTCTCGTCAGCAAGACGGTCCCCGCCTGCGAGGTAAACCAAGATCGCACAGGAAAGGGTGAGCAGCAGAAATGCGGCATAAATATCCCAGCTTCGCCGCAGCGTCCGCCTGATCAGGCCGGTCCAGCCCTCGCAGCGCCATACCTTGCCGTAGGCCAGTGCGCAGGTCACACCCGAGACGAACATGAACACTTCCGCGGCATCGCTGAATCCGTAGTTCCGCAGCGTCAGCCAACTTCCGATGTTGTTGGGAACGTGGTCGAGAAAGATGCACCAGAGCGCAATGCCGCGGCAGGCATCAATTCGCAGATCGCGGCCGGAACCTTTCAGCTCCGGCAGCGCGCTTACCAATGGCTTCGGGGTGGCGGTTCGATCATGCATCTGGTTGCCCGTCCGGCGCGCGAGCCGTCTTCAGGAGGAACGATCAAGAGGGACAGAAGCCGAATTCTCTGCGGCTACGAAAAGCTCGCAATAACCGCGAGAGCAATATCGGCGCTGAAATCCGGTGCAAGCGTGATGAGACACCCGCCAGCAATAGCAGCGCCGACAATAACAGCAGCGATTTTGAGCATCGTCATTTTTGCGATCCCTCTCTGAACCTGTTGGGAAAGCCAATGCCGAGAAAAACATTCACCACACTGCGGAATAATAACAGCGCCCGGTCTAAAGCTGATTCACGCCGAACCCTGCCATGACCGCAATTGCGACAGCGATCGTAAGGGGCGCTTGGCAGAATCTTTTGGCGGTGAGGCTGTTCGTGGAGGAGCATCGTTCAACCGGCACAGCTTGTAAATCAGCCCGAGGTCCACACTGAGAGGTCCCTTGGTCCTATGATCAAGGTACCGCTCAGCTCTCGGCCGCGCGGATGGGCGGTTCGGGGGCCAAGCCTCGGCCACGTTCGTGTCGCCAAAGACCCGAAGGTGGGTGTATGATCTCCAAAATTGGATCTCCGTGCAGGATGACGGAGAGCTTCTTATGAAGGTCCTGGTTGTCGACGATCACGCATTAATTCGCGAGGCCTTGCACTCTGTTCTGAAGCAACTGAACCGAGAAGCAGTCATTTTTGAAGCCTCGAACAGCCATCAGGCAATGTGCATCGTCGAGGAACATGCGGACATCAGCCTCATTCTGCTTGATATCAATTTGCCCGATCGAGATGGTTTCTCCGTTCTCCGCGAACTGCGTGAGCGCTATGCGACCATCGCCATCGTCATCCTCTCGTCATCGGATGATCAAGACACGGTCAAGCGCGCTTTCAAACTGGGCGCTCTGGGTTTCATTCCGAAAACGACCGAACGTGAGGTTATACTCAGCGCTATCAAGTTGGTATTCTCCGGCGGCGTTTACATTCCCTCACAAATGTTGGAGGAAACGAGAAGTCCTCGGCTTACGGATAAGCCAGTGGCCCGTGACTCTCTCAAGGGTATCGGGTTGACCGACCGGCAGATTGACGTGCTTGAGCTCCTGATGGAGGGAAGAAGCAACAAGGTCATTGCCAGGACACTCAATATGGCAGTACCGACAGTGAAGAACCACATCACCGTCGTTCTCAAAGCGCTCGGTGTAGCGAGTCGTACCGAGGCGATAATAAAGATAGGAACAATGGGCTTGGAGTTGCCGCCAAAATCTGAATCGTAAAATTGCCCCGGCGTCTCCTCTTATCCTCCATGATCCCTAAAGAGTTCGTGCATAACAGCGCGGAGCCGCATTGGATCAACAGGCTTGTGCAGCAAAATGTATCCTCTCTCGTTAGCGTCATGTAATGGTTCAGCTGCCGTATCGCCGCTGATCAGAATAGCTGGAATTGAGGAACCAAACGCCGCATTGACTTGTTCAATTGCGCGGATTCCGGTCCTTCCGCTGGCAAGATGATAATCCGAGACTATAAGATCCGGGCGTTGTTGGCGCTGAGCAACTCGCATAAGTGCAGCTTCGTCGGACCCGGCGGTAAGGACGGAGTATCCCCAATTGCCGAGCAATCCGACCGTTCCCTCCTTCACCATGGGAGCGTCAGCAATAACAAGAATGTGCTTTCCTTCGGCCGAAAAAGCTGCGGGGTACGGGGAGTCAACGGGCGCGGTGGACGTGACACGTTCATCGACCATCGGAAGCTCGATCGCGAAGCGCGAACCTCGGCCCACACGCGAAGCTAAGTCGATCGGATGGTTGAGAAGGAGGCGAAGCCTGTCAACAATGGCAAGGCCAAGCCCCAGGCCGCCGGACCGGTTTCGCTCTTGGGCAGGAACTTGAAAGAACTCGCCAAAGATGTTCTGCTTCTGATCCTCAGGAATACCGGGGCCGGTATCCCACACTTCGATACGCAACGTTTCGCCGCGCCGACGGCATCCGACGATGATCCCGCCCCGCAACGTGTAGCGGACAGCATTGGATACCAGATTGAGCAGTATGCGTTCGAGCAGCATGGCGTCACTCCGCACCCAGGCGTTACTTCGCCGAATGCGTAGCTGTAGGCCTTTTTCTCGCGTTGCCTGATTAAAGGTCGTCTCAAGTTTTTGCAGCAGGCGCGCGATTGGGAACTCAGTAATTCTCGGAGTAAGCATCCCAGCATCGAGCCTGGAGATATCCAGGAGCGAATTGAACATTTCATCCATTTCCTTGCGCGCTGCATCGATCTGTTCGATCGTCTTTGTCCTTTCCACCGAATTGAGCGGCGTGCGCAGCTGGGCAACGAACAAGCCCAGTGCATGTAATGGCTGCCGCAAATCATGGCTTGCCATGGCAAGAAAGCGTGATTTTGCGGCGTTGGCGTGCTCCAGTTCTTGCGTACGCTCTGCGACCTTGTGCTCGAGTTCGATCTGTGCGCGGCGCAGACTTTCCTCCGCTTTCTTGCGTACCTCCACGTCGGCGCTGAGCAACAAGCTTGGAACGGTAATGCTGATCAAGAACATCAACACCAGCAGGAATGAAGAATTGAGAGGTCCGCTCGTGAAGGGGCCGCCGCCCATGAGCGTCCCCCAAATCGTGCTGCCCGCAAGCACCAGTGCGACCGTTGCGGTGTCGCGCGGACCGCGGCGCAGTGCCGCCCATAACATTGGCAAGATCGCAAGAAAACCTAGTGGATCTCGACCTGGCGTTTGCTCGATCAGGGGGCTGAAAGCAATGAGGCCAACTACTGCCGCTGTCGCGAGGACGCCGACTGTCTCGAAAAACTCATTGCGGCTGAAAGCATGGTGGTGCCCTGCTGCCCAAAGCACAATGACCGGAGCAATCACCAGCGCGCCGGTCGCATCTCCGAGCCACCATGTGATCCAGGCGTCAGCGAAATTCTTGGGTTCGATGTACCCGACGGTTGCCAGGCTGGCTAATCCAATGCTTGCGCTGATCGGTGTCGCGATCACGACGCAGATCAGAGCAAACTTTGCGACAGAATTTGGCGTTGAAAATGTGTTACAGCCGCCCGACCATTGATTGATGAGATAAGCGCCGACAAGCGCTTCGAGAGAGTTGCCGGTTGCAATAGCAATTGAGGTGGCAACCGAGCCAGCCGTGGTGGCATTGGCGACCATCGCCGCTGCAAAAATTGCGGGCCAAATCCGATATCCCCGCAACAGCACCGCTGCCAGCGCGACACCCGTCGGCGGCCAAATTGGCGTTGCGCTGGGATGAATAGAGGCAAGGGCAAGGCCGCCTTTTGCCAGGGCGAAATAGATCGCTCCAATCGCGACCAGATCCCCGGCATAGCTAATGCTTCGGCAGGAACTTGCCTCCGGAATCGAAAATCGTGAATCGGACATCGTCAACGCTTTTACTTGGCAATAAGGTCATCGTGTCTGACTTTTTGCTCGCAGAAGCTTACGTGATTAAAACTGCCTCGCGGATAAACGAGTGTTTGCGACCGGACGCGTGCCGGGCCGGAACTTCGATGAGCGGTGGCGGACCGCACGCGCAGCACGGCGATGACCCTGGAGCGCGCTGAAAGGTGTCAGGGTGGGGCTGACTAATACGTTGAGGTCCGCGCCAGCTCCGTTCTGAAATGTCTCAAGTCAGACAAGCGACGACCTGATCGAAACCAAAGGATGAGCCGATGAACGGCAAACTCAATTCACGACTTTGTAAGCGTAAGTACATTTAGCGCAACCACTGCACCCCGATTCTCAACGATAAAAGCTCCGCGCTTTGGCACTACCCATCTTCGATTTTATCGAGCTAGCCCGGCTTCGCCGACTTTGCAGCGAGTCAGCCTCATCAGGTGTCCCAATGGCTGAGATGATCCATCCGTTCTACGAGACGCATCAGGACGCAATGGAGGCCGCCATTGAACCGGATAGCGGAAATTCGACCATGGCTTCACCGGCTGCGACGTGTTCGCCTTTTTGGTTGCGGACCAGCACGTCGATCAGCACCCAGCGTGATTTCTGCGTCAGTTGCTTGGACTTCACCACGCCCACCGGCTGAATCGTGTCGCCGGGTTTGACCGGCTTGAGCCAGCGCGTCTCCAGCCGACGCTGAATGGCACCGGCAGGATAGGCCCAATCGGTCAGCATTCGGGTGATCAGCCCGAAATTATTCATGCCGTGCATGATGATGCCGCCGAAATTGGTCTTGCCGAAACTGTTCTTCATGTAGTCGTCGTCGAGGTGCAGGGGGTTGTAGTCGAGCGAGCCGTCGCAAAACAGACGGATGGAGTCCCGGGAGACGTCGAACGTCGGGCCGTTGATCGTGTCGCCGACGGAGAGGTTTTCGAAGCTGGTCATGCTGAGTGTCCTCGTCTGTCGCTGCGATCACGCGGGGCGGATGGTCTGGCCGCGGCCGGAACAGATGACATCGCCGTGCTGGTTGAAGAACACGTTGTCGTGGACGACGAAGAGGCGCTCGCGCTTGATGAACTTGTCCAGTGCGCGGGCCTGCAGGGTGATGGTATCGCCGGGCCGTGCCGGCTTGTTGTAACTCCAGGACTGGCCGGCATTGATGGTTCCCGGCGTTCGCATCCAGTCGTCGGCCGGAGTGCAGGCGAACATCAGCAGGATGTGGATCGACGGCGGTGCGATCAGCCCGCCATACGGGGTCTGCCTGGCATAGGCCTCGTCGAAATAGAGCGGGTGATCTTCGCCGACGGAGCGGCAGTAGAGCTGGATGGCTTCCAATGTCAGCTTGTAGGGGATCGTCTTGCGCGGTTCCCCGGGGACGATCTCGTCCCACACCTTGCGCAGATTGGCGTCCTTCCAGAAATCGGTCTCGAATTGGGGCGCCTGCGTCATCGCATCTCGTTCTCCTGTCTTGCCCGACGAGCAAATGTCGGCGGGGTCGCCACTCGCAATTTACGGGTCTGGTAAGCGGCTGAACTTCCTCACAGTTTCTACTGTGCATGGGGTTGTTTTCGCGTTTTTTGTTTCGAGGGCCGTCTACTCCGCCGCCTTTTCCCTCAGCCGCTGCGCATAGACGTTGATGATCAGCGCCGCCAGCAGGATCAGGCCGCGGATCAGGATCTTCAGGAAACTGTCGATGTTGACGTGGTCGAGGCCGTTGTTGAGGACGCCGAGCACGAACAGGCCGACGATGGTGTTGCCGATGCCGCCGCGACCGCCGAACAGGCTGGTGCCGCCGACGACGACGGCGGCGATGGAGTCGAGCAAATAGGTGTCGAACTCGTTCTGCTGCGCGCTGCCGAAATGGGCGACGCCCAGCATGCCGCCGATTCCAGAGCACACCGCCGAGATCACCATCACCGCACCGAGGATGAGCTTGACGTTGAGGCCGGAATATTCGGCCGCTTCGCGGTTGCCTCCGACCATATAGACGTAGCGGCCGAACCGCGTGTAGGTCAGCACCAGATGGCCGCCGAGCAGCATGATGGCGGCGACGATGACGATCCAGGGGATGCCGCCGATCGAGCCGGAGCCGAGCGTCGTGATCAGGCTCGGCACCTTGTAGGCGATCTGGCCGCGCACCAGCAGCGCCGAGATGCCGGCCGCGATCTGCATCATCGCCAGCGTCATGATGAAGGAGGGGATGCCGATCACGGTCAGCCCGAGCGCGTTGACCAAGCCGAGCAGGGCGCAGAGCAGGATCGACAGCAGGATCGCGACCGCGCCGGGCAGGGGAATGTTGGCGATGTTGACGTAGGATTCCTGCAGCGTGAAGTAGGCGACCGCGATGCCGGTGACGTTGGCGATGCTGGCGATCGAGAGATCGATCTCGGCGCAGAGGATCACGAAGGTGAGTCCGACCGCGATGATGCCGGTGACGGATACTTGTGTGAGGACATTGCCGAGATTGTCGAGCGTTGCGAAAGAGGGGCTGGCGAACGCGAAGAAGGCGGACAGGAAGATCAGGGTCAGAAACGGGGCGATGTTGCGCATCTGCGAGCGCACGAAGGGCGCCAGCCCGCGCGCCCGCTGCCCTGCCGCCAAAGCCGTCTCGCTGCTCATGTGCTTCTCCGTCACGCCGCTTCCAGCAAGCGGTCCTTGCTGACCGGCTCGTTCCTGAATTCGCGCACCAACGCGCCGCGCTTGAGCACGAGGATGCGGTCGGCCAGCGACAGCACCGTTTCCGGCTCGGTCGACAGCACGATGATCGCGAGTCCCTTGGCACGAAGGTCGCGGACGATGTTGATGACGTCGTTCTTGGCGCCGACATCCATGCCGCGCGTCGGCTCGCACAGCACCAGCAGCTTCGGCGGATAGGTCAGCCATTTTGCCAGCGCGACCTTCTGCTGGTTGCCGCCGGAGAGCATGCCGAGGTCGAGGCCGACCACCGGCGGCCTGATCTGCAACTGCTCGACCTGACGCCGCGCGATGCCGCGCTCCTCGGCCGGCTTGAGCAGCAGGGCCGAGATGCGGTCCAGGATGCTGATCGAGATGTTCTTGTAGACCGGCTCCTGGTGAAACAGCATGGCGCGCCGGCTCTCCGGCACCAGCGCGATGCCGGCGCGCCGCGCCGCCGCCGTACTGGCGAAGGTCTTGGCCGCGCCGTCCACGGCGAGCGTGCCGCCGTCCGGCTTCAGCTTGCCAAAGAGGATGCGTGACAGCTCCTGCTGGCCGCAGCCCATGAAGCCGTAGATGCCGAGCACTTCGCCGGCGCGCGCCTCGAAGGAGACGTCCTGAAGGCTGCGGGCCAGCGAGAGCTGGTCGACCTTCAGGACCACCGGGCTGTCGCTCGGCTGTGGCAACATCAGATCGTCGGTGTAGCTGTGCTCGAGCGCTTCGCCGCCACGGCCGATCATGGCCTCGATCAGCGCGCCCTTGCTGGTCGCAGCGCTTGCGGTCTCGGCGACCTTCCGCCCGTTGCGGAACACGGTCACGGTGTCGGAGACGCGCAGGATGTCCTCGATGAAATGCGAGATGAAGACGATACTGGTGCCTTCCTCGCGCAGACGCCGGAGCGTGGCGAAGAGCCGCTCGACCTCGGGCGGGGAGAGGGCGGAGGTCGGCTCGTCCAGGATGACGATGCGGGCGCCGGAGAACAGCACGCGGGCGATCTCGATCAGCTGCTGAAGCCCGATCGGAAGATCGCCGAGCCGCGACATCGGATCGACGTCGATGCCGAAGCGGGCGAGCTGCTCGCCGGCCTCGCGCGCCATGCGCCGCCACTGCACGAGGCCGAGCCGGTTGACCGGCTGATTGCCCAAGAAGACGTTCTCCGCGACCGTGAGGTCGGGCGCGACAGAGAGCTCCTGGTGCACCATCGCGATGCCGGCCGCATGCGCATCGCGCGCCGAGCGGAAATGCGTCTCCACCCCGTCGATGAGGAAACGACCGGAGAATTCGGTGTGCACGCCGGCGATGATCTTCATCAGCGTGCTCTTTCCGGCGCCGTTCTCGCCGACGAGACCGTGGATCTCGCCGGGATACAGCGTGAAGTCGACACCACGAAGCGCTTCGACGCCGCCGAAGCTCTTCGTGATGCTCTTCAGTTCAAGGACGGGTGAGCGGCCTTGCGACATGGCTCAGATCAGGAAATGCTCCTCCATCCACAACATGCCCGGCGCGTTCGCCTTGGTCACCACAGGACCGTCGGTGATCACGTGCTTGGGAATTCCCTGGCCGGTCTTTTCACCTCCTGTGACGGCAGCGACGCCGGCGACGATGGCCCCGCCATGAATCCGGCAGGACGGATTGCGGACAGTGGCGTACATCCGCCCGTCGATTACGGCGTTGATGGCGGGCGGCATAGCGTCCACGCCGCCGATCAGGATGTTGGTGCGGTTACGGGCCTTCATGATGTTGTAGGCGGCGAGCGCCATGTCGTCATTGTGGAAGAACGCCGCGTCGATCTGCGGATATTTCGTGAGATAGGTCTCCCAGAGGCGGGCGGTCTTGGAGACGTCCCAGTCGGCCGGCTGGGTGTCGAGCACCTCGATGTTCGGAAACTGCTTGACCACCGAGTTGAAGCCCTTGGCGCGCCCTTGTGCGCCGGTGTGGCCGAGCGCGCCCTGCGTCATGATGATCTTGCCCTTGCCGCCGATGGCATTGCACAACGCCTGGGTGACCGAGGCGCCCATGAACTCGTTGTCGGGAGCGAGGAAGGAGTGGACGTTGATCTGGTCGAGCGGCGCAATCAGCGTGTCCATGTCGATCACCGGCGTGCCGGCGTCGATCATCTTCTGCACGGGCTGGGTGAGGGTGCCGATGCCGAAGGCCTGGATCGCGACGAAGTCCCATTTCTGCGAGGCCATGTTGTCGATCGCCGCGCGCTGCTTCACGGCATCGAGCTGGCCGTCGAACCAGGTGACCTCGACATTGAACAGCTTGCCCCAGAATTCGGCGGCCTGCTTGCCCTGCGCGCACCAGGTGGCCTGGAGGCCCGCATTGGAGAACGCCGCCTTCAGCGGCTTCTCGCTTCGTCCGACCTCGGCGGCCAATGCAGGGTTTATGCCCATGCTGCCGAGGATGGCAGTCGCGGCGCCGGCGGTCGCTGCCGCCTGAAGAAGATCGCGCCTCGTCGTCGAGAAATCTTTCGTCCCGGACATCGCTCGCTCCCATATATCTTATCGTCGGCGCGTCATTGATTGCGCGACCGATGTCCGAAAGTGTCTCACAAGAGTTGACGTCACTCAATCTGCAATCAATCGCAACATCGCGAAGGCGACGAACGGCCGGCGCGAGGTGCCATAGGCCTTACGGGAGGCGACCTCGCTGGCAATCAGCCGGAAACGCCCACGATGCATCCCGGCGAAATCGAGGATGACCTCGATCGTCAGCGCGAGCATCGACCCCTTCACCAGTCAATGCCGTCCGAGCGGAACATCGCCTGCGTTTCGGGATGCTCGTCGAACAGGCGTTGGCAGACGAGGGGCGGTGAGATCCGGGCAGCGCGAGGCCGCGAGTTCGAAGCTGAGTTCGATCGGATTGGACGAAGCATTCATCGGCGCTTCAGCCTCGCGGACAAAAAAAGAGCGGGGCCCTGGCCCCGCTCAAAAATTGTGTCGACCCTATTATCCCCGATTCTAAGATTTGCTCTTGATTGACGGGGCGACGCTGCGTTTTGCGCGCCAGGGGCTCCTCCCGAGACTTGGACCACCAGACTTCGACCTCACGGCGAGCCTGAGCAAGGGGGATGCTAGATCAACTTTTCTCACTTGTCATCATTTTCGGCAACGAATGTTCAAAATAAGGGCAGTTGACGAAATGATCGGGCTATGGCCCCGCAAGTATATGACAAATATAGGAAATCTGTGGATGTGGGACCGTTTGACATAGCTCAAACGCCCGACCCGGTCCCGTGGCGGGTTACTCTGACCACTATTCTCGACAAAACTTGCGCCGGACCAAGAAGGCGGCGGAACTGACCTCGACTTGGGGCCGGACCCGGTGTTTAGTTAGTAGACGAACGAACGGTTCGGTGGATGCGCGCACGGCTACAAAAGTTCTTGCCCCTGGTCCTGCTCGCCCTGGCGATGCAGGTGCTGGCGCCGATTGCCGCCTGCTGGGCGACCGGCTTGGCCGTTGCCGATCCGCTGTCTGCCGGCGTTATCTGCCATAGTGCGAGCGATCAAGGCGGACTGAACGATCAGACCGGCAGCCCCGCCGCACATGCCGGTGCCTGTGCCCTGTGTTGCCTGGCCCAGGCCAACCCGCCGCTCGGTTCGTCGACGCACGCGGCACTCTCGATTCCCTTCCGCCATGCCGAACGCGTGGTGTGGCATCCTTCGGATGGGCTCGCCATTGCCCCTCACGAGGGCTCGAGCGCGCAGGCGCGCGCCCCGCCTCAATTTTCCTGACGTAGCGACAAACCGAACCGTTGGCGCGCGCAGTTGCCGTGCCGATGGCGTGCTCAACGGACCGGCCGACGTGCCGGATGTCAGGAATTCAAGAGATGTTGCGCATTGGTGCGATCGGAGGCCCGGGCTTGCCCGTGCTTTTCGGGCTCGTGTCGTCGATCGGCTCAGACGCGCTCGCCCAAACTGCCTCGGAAGCGCTTCCCGCAGTGACGGTCGAGGCGCCGCGGATTTCCCGTCCCAAGCCAGTCACCCGGCCATCGCGCCTGCGCTCCGCTTCGGCGGGACGCGCAGCGAGGCCCGTCGCACCCAATGCGACCGATGGCGCCCACGGGCAAGACAACACGATGACCGCCGGCGCAGTGCGGGCTGATCTCGATCGGGGGCCGGCCGGCCAGACCGCGACGACCATCGATCGCAGCCAGTTCGACAATCGCCCGTCCTTTTCGGTCAGCGACGTCTTGCGGGACAGTCCGGGCATTTCGATCAAGCAGGGGAACGGTCCCCGGGATTTCGGCATCTCGATTCGGGGCTCCAACGCCCGGAACGGCTTCGGCATCCGTAATCTCGTGATCTTCGAGGATGGCTTCCCGGTGACGCAGCCGGACGGCCTATCGCGCAGCGACCTGATCGATCCTCACGCCTATGGCGCGATCGACGTGATCCGGGGACCTTCATCGGCGCTCTATGGCAACTATGCGACCGGCGGCGCGCTCAATTTCCGGACGCGTCCGGGCGGCACGATCGATGGCGTCGAATATGGCGTCGACGGCGGCGGTTACGGCTATCTCAACAACTACCTGGCGGCCGGCAAGAAGATCGGGAATTTCGAGGGCTCGCTGTTCGCAAGCGATGCGCGAGGCGACGGCTACACTGGCAACAGCTGGTTCAATACGCAGACCGTCAACTTTCTCGGCACCCTCCAGGCGACGCCGGACGACCGCTTCACGGTCAAGATCATCAACAACGATCTCAGCGCGCGGCTGCCGATCCGCTCCTCGCTGAACCAATACCATCAAAACCCTTTCCAGCAGGGATGTGCGACGGGTGCCGCGGCCGCGCCCGGATGCAGCACGGTCACGCTATTCAACAACGGCTTCAACGCAACCGCCGGAACGGACAAGGAGACCGCCTTGCAGGCCGGGCTCGGCCGCAACGACCGCCGCACCATCGTCGGCGGCCGATGGGAGCACGATTTCGACAAGGCCACGACCTGGCGCAACCGGTTCGTGTTCGACGACAGGAACATCAGTCAGCCGACCAGCGCGACCAGCGCAATCGGGGATTTTCCATCGTACAATTTCATGAGCGACGTCACCAAGCGCGGAGACATTCTCGGCCTGGAGTCCACAGCCTTCTTCGGCGCCTTCTATAATACCCTGACGGCGTCGAGCGACACACGCAACGTAATGCCGGGTGGAAACGCGACGCTCGGCAGGATCACGAACAATCTCTACAGCGAAACATCGAACTACGGTGTGCGCGCGGGGGAGGAACTGAGGCTTACACCATCGCTGCTCGCCATTGCCGGCATCGGCTGGGAGCAGACCATCCTGAAGGGCGTTAACACGTCCTACAGCTATTCCGGTCCCGCGGGAGTCCAGAATCCCCTGAAGATGACCGCCGCAGACAGGCAATTCCAGAACACGGCGCCTGAACTGGCCTTGCTCTATACGATCAACAGCGAGTGGCTGCTGCGGGGGCGGATCGCCACGGGGTACGGCACCCCGCAGGTTTCGAATCTGTTCGTTTCGGCGAACGGGCAGTCGGGCAATAATACCCAGCTCCAGCCCCAGAGAAATCTGGGCTACGATCTCGGTTTCGACTGGAAACCGAATACCACGCTCAAGGTCAGCGCGACCGGCTTCTACGAATTCTTCCGCGACGAGCTCGTATCGCAGGCAACGCCTGCGGGATCACCCAACACGAGCTATACGTTCAACGTGCCGCGATCGGAGCATCGCGGCATCGAGCTTGCCGCCGACTGGAAGCTTTATCCGGGCTGGCGCTTCATGGCCGCCTATACCTATCTCGATGAGGTCTACACCCAATATGTCGAGAACATCGCCAATGGCGCCGTCTTCAGCTTCAACCGGGCAGGCAAGAAGATTCCCGGTATCTCGCCCAACGAGCTGACGGCCCGAATTGGCTACGACGAGTTCGCCGGGCCGATGGCGGGCCTCGGGGGCTTCGTTGAGCTTCAGTGGAAGGACTCCTTCTACATGGACAATGCGAATCTGCTGAGGGCGCCGGGCTATGAGCTGGTCAATTTGAACGTTCACTACAAGACCGAGCTGGTGTCCGATACCTTCAGATCCCTGAACTTGTTTCTCGAAGTCAGAAACGTATTCGACCGCACCTATGTCGCGTCCGCAAACAACATCGCCAACACCGTCACAGCGGCTGGTCTCCAAAATCCCGCGAGCGTGCTCGCGAACACAACGGGATCGATCTACGCGGGCTCGCCGCGCGTGTTCGTTACGGGTATGAAGGTGGCATTCAGATGATCCAGGCTCGCGAAGGGAGTGGGGCCATGATCCGAAGTGGCTTGCTCGGGATCGTTGCCTGCGTGTTCCTGCAAAGCGCGGCACAGGGACAGATGCATGATTCGCATGCGTCCGAAGCGGCGTGTGAGGAGCCGGCGCTGCGCTGTGCGAGCAAGGCGACGCCGGCATTCGGTCCAGACGGGACGTTGTGGCTGGTCTGGACGGCGGGAGGGCAGGTCTCGGTCGCAAGTTCGCAGGATGCGGGCCGCAGTTTTTCAGCGCCGACCCAGGTCACGACGAAGCGGCTGAACCTTGATTCGGGGCCGGACGCGCGGCCGAAGATCGCGGTCGATCGCAAGGGCGGCATCGCGCTCGCGTTCTCGACCTTCAGGGACGAAGCCTTCAACGGCCAGGTGCTCTACACGCACTCGGCCGATGGCGGGCGGAGCTTTGCGGAGCTGAAGCCCATCACCGCAAGCAACGAGAGCCAGCGGTTTGAAGCGCTGGCACTTGATCAGGATGGAACGGTGTTCGCGGCCTGGCTCGACAAACGCAACCGTGTTGCCGCGAAAGAGGCCGGACGGAAGTACGAGGGAGCTGGGCTGTTCTTCGCCTCGTCGCGCGATGGCGGTGCCACCTACACAGCGGCCGGTCTCGCGCGTGACAACACCTGCGAATGTTGTCGATTGGGATTGGCGTTCGCGGCGCCCGGGAGGCCGGCCGTGATCTTCAGAAACATCTTCGACGGAGGCGTGCGCGATCACGCCGTCATGACCTTCACCGACCTTTCGACGCCAGGTGAAATCCGCCGGGTCAGCAACGACGACTGGCAGATCAACGCCTGCCCGCATCACGGGCCGAGCCTCGCCGTCGCGCCGAACGGAATCTATCACGTCGCCTGGTACACGAACGGGAAGGCGCGGAAGGGATTGTTCTACGCCCACTCACGCGACGGAGGTCGCACGTTCTCTGCGCCCATGGCATTGGGGCGGTCGGATCGTAATCCGACTCGCCCCTTTGTGTTCGCGGGCCCGGCGGGAGCGGTGATGGTCTGGAAGGAGTTCGACGGCGAGAAGACTTCGGTGCAGACCACGATCTCTCACGACGACGGCGAAACCTGGTCGCCGCCGAAAGCGGTATCGAGCACCACCGACACCTCCGACCATCCCTTGCTCGTTTCCAACGGCCGGCAGATTTACCTGTCATGGATGACCAAGGCGGACGGCTATCGTCTCATAGCGATCGAGAACCAACCATGAGACGCCGACTTGCAGCCATTCTGGGTCTGGGTGTCCTGATCGCATCGGCGTCGGCGCTTGGGGCGCCGCCGGGCCTCAAGCCGTTCGAACGCGGGACCTGGCAGGGCGTGCTGAAGGGGCATGCAGGGCGTCCGACGCTCGTACACTTCTGGGGCGTGACCTGTGGGCCCTGCAAGGTCGAGCTGCCGCCGCTCGGGCGGTTTGCAAAGGACCATCCGGATATCGATGTCGTGACGATCAGCGCGGATCTCGTGCCGAACCTGCCGGCTGTCACGCAATCGATGCTCGACAAGGCAGGGTTGTCGTCGACGGAGAACTTCGTCTTCGACGACGGCTTTGTCGAGCGCTTGCGGTTCGAGATCGATCCGGCCTGGCAGGGCGACATCCCCAGGACAATGCTGATCTCTCCGGAAGGGACTATCACGACGATCGAAGGTTCGGCTGAAATTGCCGATCTCGAAAAATGGTCGGCGCAACAACTCTCCAAACGCTGAACTCCAGTCTGCAAAGGAAACACCGATATGAAGACAATGTTGAAAGATGTGCTGCTCGCTGCGTTCGCTGTTGCGCTCTGCGCAGCACCGGCGGTCGCCGACGACGTCAAGGCCGGCGATCTCGTGATCTCGCAGGCGTGGAGCCGCGCGACGCCGGGCGGCGCGAAGGTTGCCGGCGGCTATCTCACCATCCAGAACAAGGGGACGGCCGCGGACAGGCTGGTCAGCGTGTCCGCCGATATCGCCGGCAAGGCGGAAATCCACGAGATGGCCATGGACAATGGCGTCATGAAGATGCGCCCGCTCGACAAGGGGCTCGCGATCGATCCCGGCAAGACGGTGAAGCTCGCGCCCGGTGGCAGTCACTTGATGCTCCAGGAATTGAAGGGCCCGTTCAAGCAGGGCGACAAGGTGCCAGTGACGCTGCAATTCGAGAAGGCCGGCAAGGTGGCTGTCTCCCTGGACGTTCAGGGGGTCGGTTCGCAGGCGCCTTCCGATGCCGGGCATTCAGGTCATATGGACATGAAAAAAATGCCGGATCACTCGGGAATGAAGATGAAGTGAGACTGATCTGAAATTTCGGGAGGCCGAACATGTCGAAGCCATCGTGCCTGATCCTGGTTGCTGCGCTCGCCGGCGGCAGCGCACGTGTCGCTCGAGACCAAGCAAGCCACGGTCGGTGCATCCTACAAGGCCGTCTTTGCCGTGCCGCATGGTTGCGCGGGCTCGCCGACGGTCAAGATCCGCGTGCAGATTCCCGAAGGGGTGATCGCGGTGAAGCCGATGCCGAAGGCGGGCTGGAATGTCGATGTCGTCGAGGGCAGATATGCCGCCGAATACGACTATCACGGCAACAAGGTCTCCTCCGGCGTTACGGAGGTGGCGTGGTCCGGCGGCAAGCTGCCGGACAAGCACTATGACGAGCCCGTCATGCATACGGTCCTGACCGACAAGCTCAAGCCGAATACGACCCTGTACTTTCCCGTCGTCCAGGAGTGCGAGACCGGCGTCAGCCGCTGGATCGAAATCCCGGCCGAGGGGGTAGGGCATTCACATGAGGGCAAGTCCGAGGGCAGGTCGACCGCGCCGGGCGTGAAACTGTTGCCAAAACCCTGATGCGGCTGCTGGCTCCTCTGGCGACGCTGCTCCCCGCTGCCGGCTTTGCAAGCGCAGCGTGGGCGCATGCGGCCCTCGCCTCGGTCGAGCCGGCGAAGCGGGAGCATGCTCGCAAGCGCACCACACGCGGTGGAGCTGCGTTTCAGCGAGACAGTGACGCCGGGCGCGATCCGGCTGATCGACGGTGCGGGCAGGGCGCGGGACGATACGCGTATCAGTGCATCGGGCGAGACGATTTCGGTCGCGATGCCGGCGAATCTGCCTGAGGGTACTTCGGTCGTCAGCTATCGCGTGATCTCGCAAGACGGCCATCCCGTCACCGGATCGGTGACCTTCTCGATTGGTATGCCGACGGCGACGAAGTCTCCCGCCGGCGTGGATGAGGGGGTGAACGCGCTGATCTGGCTGGCGCGGGTCGGCCTTTATGTCGGGCTGTTCGTTGGCGTCGGCGGCGTGTTCTTCGCGCGCTGGATTGCGCGGTCGACGCCCGGCACGGTTGTCCCGCGCACGGCGCTCGCTCTTGGCCTTCTGAGCGCCGTGGCGTCCGTCGGCGCGTTGGGGCTCGATCTCCTCGGGCTGCGCCCAGCTGCTCTCGCGACGGCCGATCCCTGGAAGGTCGCACTTGCGACCAGCGCAGGTCCGGCCTCCATGGTTGCCCTTGCAGCGATGCTGTTCGCGTTGATGGCGCTGCGCAGCGCATGGTACGCGCGCGCGCTCGCGATGGTCGCATTCATCGGCGCCGGTTTGTCGCTCGCCATGACCGGGCACGCCGCGACGGCACCGCCTCAGGCGCTGATGCGGCCGGCGATCTTTCTTCATGGCGTTAGTGTTGCCTTCTGGATCGGCGCGCTGGCCCCGCTCGTCGTGCTTGTGTCGAAATCGCCGGCCACGGCATTGCCTGTCGTGAACCGCTTCTCCCGCATCGCCATGCCGGTTGTCGCGGTCCTGGCATTGACCGGTTTTGGGCTTGCCATTGTCCAGCTCGAAAAGCCGTCTGCGCTGGTCGGCACGCCCTACGGCCTCATCCTCGTGGTCAAGCTCGTGCTGGTCCTCGTGCTGCTGGCGCTTGCCGCGTTCAATCGCTTTCGCCTGACCCCGGCGCTCGCGGAAGCTCGCAAGGCCGCGACAGCCCTCAAGCGCTCGATCCTTGTCGAATGCGTGATCGCTCTCGCCATCCTGGCGGTCGTCGCCGGCTGGCGCTTCACGCCGCCGCCGCGGGCCATCGTTCCGGAGACGCCTTTGGCGATCCACATCCACAGCGACAAGGCGATGTTCCAGGTCCTGGTCTCGCCGGGCAAGGTCGGGCTCGACGATTTCGTGCTCCAGCTCATGACCGGCGAGGGGACGCCGCTGGCGGCCAAGGAAGCGACGTTGACGCTGAGCCTGCCCGAGCGCGGCATCGAGCCGATGGAGCGGAAGGCCTTGCCCGGGCCGGACGGCTACTGGCATGTGCGCAAGGTCGAGCTTCCCTTTGCCGGCCGCTGGCATATGCGGATCGATGCGCTGGTGACCGACTTCGAGCAAATCACGCTCGAAGATGAACTCGACGTCACGTTACAGTAAGGCGCGGCTCAAGCTGAACCTGAAGTCCGACGGAAAAATGACAGGAATTCCGTTGCCTTAGCGGCTTTTCCTCATTCCCGGTCTTGTGTTTTCGCTCTCAATCCGGTTTCACTGCAGGCGATCACTGATTCCCAGAGTATTGCCATGCGGTTGTCGCGGTTCTTTCTGCCCATCCTGAAGGAAAATCCGAAAGAGGCGGAGATCGTCTCGCATCGGCTGATGCTGCGCGCCGGCATGATCCGGCAGGAGGCGGCTGGCATTTACGCCTGGCTGCCGCTCGGCTTCCGCGTGCTGAAGAAGATCGAACAGATCGTGCGCGAGGAGCAGGATCGCTCCGGCGCGCTGGAACTGTTGATGCCGACGCTCCAGCTTGCCGACCTCTGGCGCGAGAGCGGCCGCTACGACGCTTATGGTCCGGAGATGTTGCGCATCGCCGATCGCCACAAGCGCGAACTGCTGTACGGACCGACCAACGAGGAAATGATCACCGAGATCTTCCGCGCCTATGTGAAGTCCTACAAGAACCTGCCGCTGAATCTCTATCATATCCAATGGAAATTCCGCGACGAGCAGCGTCCGCGTTTCGGCGTGATGCGCGGCCGCGAATTCCTGATGAAGGACGCCTATTCGTTCGACCTGAACGAGACCGCGGCGCGCGTCGCCTACAACAAGATGTTCGTCGCCTATTTGCGCACCTTCGCGCGGATGGGGCTGAAGGCCATCCCGATGCGCGCCGAGACCGGCCCGATCGGCGGCGACCTTAGTCACGAGTTCATCGTGCTGGCGGAAACCGGCGAATCCGGCGTCTTCATCAATCGCGACGTGCTGGACCTGCCGGTACCGGGCGAGGACGTCGATTATGACAGCGACCTGACGCCGATCATCAAGCAGTGGACATCGCTCTATGCCGCCACCGAGGACGTCCACGATGCTGTGCGGTTCGAGCAGGAAGTGCCCGCGGACAAGCGGGTGAACACCCGCGGCATCGAGGTCGGGCAGATCTTCTATTTCGGCACCAAATATTCCGACGCGATGAAGGCCCTGGTGGCGGGCCCCGACGGCGTCGACGTGCCGATCCATGGCGGTTCCTATGGCGTCGGCGTCTCGCGCCTGCTCGGCGCGATCATCGAGGCCTGCCACGACGATGCCGGCATCAAATGGCCGGAGGCGGTGGCGCCGTTCCGCGCGTCTATTCTCAACCTCAAGCAGGGCGATGCGGCCGTCGATGCGGCCTGCGAGAAGCTCTATGCCGAGCTCACCGCCAAGGGCGTCGACGTGCTCTACGACGACACGGACCAGCGCGCCGGCGCCAAATTTGCCGCCGCCGACCTGATCGGCATCCCCTGGCAGATCATGATCGGGCCGAAGGGACTGGCCGAGGGCAAGGTGGAGATCAAGCGGCGCAGCGACGGGGCACGCGAGACCATGTCGCCTGCGGACGCGGTCGCCCGCCTGGTCGGCTGAATATTGTTCATCGCGCGATATCGCGGTCGCCAATCCGGCCACAATTGACCCCGAATCATGGGACTATCGAGCGATGGATGAGACCATGACCGAAACCGTAAAAACCGGGCCTTTTGCGCCATTCGAGTGGATGCTGTCGGCGCGCTATTTGCGGGCGCGCCGCAAGGAGGGATTCATCTCGGTTATCGCCGGGTTCTCCTTTCTCGGCATCATGCTGGGCGTGGCGACGCTGATCATCGTCATGGCCGTGATGAACGGCTTCCGCAAAGAGCTGCTCGACAAGATCCTGGGACTCAACGGCCACATCCTGGTCCAGCCGCTGGAATCGCCGCTGACCGACTGGAAGGACGTCGCCGACCGGATCAGCCAGGTCCAGGGCATCCGGCTCGCCGCGCCCGTGGTCGATGGCCAGGCGCTGGCGTCATCGCCATGGAACGCCTCTGGCGTCTTGGTGCGCGGCATCCGCTCCGACGACCTCAACAACCTCACCTCGATCGCCAAGAACATCAAGCAGGGCTCGCTCGAAGGCTTTGACGAGGGGCAGGGCGTCGCGATCGGCCGGCGCCTCGCCGACCAGCTCTCGCTGCATGCCGGCGACAGCGTGACGCTGGTGGCGCCGAAGGGCGCGGTCACGCCGATGGGCACGACGCCGCGCATCAAGCCCTACAAGATCGTCGCCGTGTTCGAGATCGGCATGTCCGAATACGATCTCGGCTTCGTGTTCATGCCGCTTGCCGAAGCGCAGGCCTATTTCAACCGCAGCAACGACGTCACCTCGATCGAGGTGTTCACCAACAATCCCGACAAGATCGACGCCTTCCGCAAGGCGGTGACGGAGGCCGCGGGACGTCCGGTGTTCCTGGTCGATTGGCGGCAACGTAACTCGACCTTCTTCAACGCGCTCCAGGTCGAGCGCAACGTGATGTTCCTGATCCTGACCATGATCGTGCTGGTCGCGGCGCTGAACATCATCTCCGGCCTGATCATGCTGGTGAAGGACAAAGGCAGCGACATCGCGATCCTGCGCACGATGGGCGCCTCGCAAGGATCGATCATGCGGATATTCCTGATCACGGGCGCCTCGATCGGCGTGGTCGGTACGATGGTCGGCTTCTTCGTCGGCCTCGTGATCTGCCTCAACATCGAATCGATCAGGCAATTCCTGTCCTGGCTGACCAGCACCGAGCTGTTCTCGCCGGAACTCTATTTCCTGTCGAAACTGCCCGCCGAGATCGACGTCGGCGAGACCACGGCCGTCGTCGTCATGGCGCTGACGCTGTCGTTCCTGGCGACGCTGTATCCGTCGTGGCGCGCCGCGCGCCTCGATCCCGTCGAAGCGCTCCGGTACGAGTGAGGGGCTGATGGAGCAGCAGCAGGGGGCTGAAGATGTACCGGTCATTTATCTCCACGAGATAAAGCGGCAGTACTTGCAGGGCGAGGTGCCGCTGACGATCCTCGACGGCGCCAAGCTGGCGCTGTGGGCCGGCCAATCGGTCGCGCTGGTCGCCCCGTCCGGCTCGGGCAAGTCGACGCTGCTGCACATCGCAGGGCTGTTAGAGGCCCCCGATTCCGGCGAGGTCTACGTCAATGGCGCGCCGACCTCGCAACTGCCGGACATCGAGCGTACGCAACTTCGCCGCACCGATATCGGCTTCGTCTACCAGTCGCACCGGCTGCTGCCGGAGTTCTCGGCGCTGGAGAACGTCATGCTGCCGCAGATGATCCGCGGCCTCAAGAAGTCCGAGAGCGTCAAGCGCGCGAAGGAGATCCTCGGTTATCTCGGCCTCGGCGACCGCATCACCCATCGTCCCGCCGAACTGTCGGGCGGTGAGCAGCAGCGCGTCGCGATCGCACGCGCGGTGGCCAACGCGCCGCGTGTGCTGTTCGC
Source organism: Bradyrhizobium diazoefficiens (assembly GCF_016616425.1). Taxonomy (NCBI): domain Bacteria; kingdom Pseudomonadati; phylum Pseudomonadota; class Alphaproteobacteria; order Hyphomicrobiales; family Nitrobacteraceae; genus Bradyrhizobium; species Bradyrhizobium diazoefficiens. The sequence goes on along the minus strand of NZ_CP067101.1, from coordinate 4,274,760 downwards.
GGACGAGCCGACCGGCAATCTCGATCCGCACACCGCGGATCACGTCTTCCAGGCGCTGATGCAGCTGGTCAAGGCGACCAGGGTCTCGATGCTGATCGCGACCCACAATATGGAGCTCGCCGGCCGCATGGACCGGCGGGTCTCGCTGTCGAACGGCCAGGTGGTCGAGCTCGACTAGCAGAACTGCGAAAACAACCCCATGCACAGTAGCCAAGTGCTTGGCAGGACTTGCGAAAAAAATCGGCGACCGCGCTCCGCCGCGCCCTTGGGGCTCAAGGTCTGATCACCGTCAATCTGAACGGCCCGCCATTCGCCGCGGCATGGGCCACGGCCTCGTTGGCGTGGTCGAGGTCGAACGCCGTCGTCTCATACTCCGCCAGCCTGAGCAGTCCGGCGCGCACCAGTGCGATCAGGCGACTCGCGGCATCCGGCGGGTACATCCAGACGCCGTGAATGCTGATGCAATTGCGCATGATCCAGGGGTAGGGCAGGTCGAGCCCTCCGCCGCCCGCCATGCCGACGCCCCCCATCAGCACGACGCGGCCATACGGGCGCACGGTCATGACCGCCGCACGTACCACGGTGGTGCTGACCGAGGGCGGCATGATGTCGAGCACGCAATCGATCGGCCCGGACGCGGCGCGCTTCATCGCTTCGCGGTCCTGGTCTTCGTTGCCTGTGAGCTTGACCGGTTTCACGCGGCTGCCGAAGCGGCGGACGAGGTCGGCCAGGATCTTCTCGTTGCGGCCCGGTGTGACCACGCAGGCCGCGCCCATCGCCAGCGCAACCGAGACGGCCGCGCTGCCGAAATTGCCGGTGGCCCCGCTCACCAGCACGGTCTCGCCTGGTCGCAGGTTCGCGGCGAGGAAGCCGCCGTAAGGCACCAGTAGCGTCCCAAGGGCACACCATTGCGTCGCTTCCTCCGACGTGATTGCGCCGAGGGGTTTGACGTTCTCGGTCGGCAGGCGCATCTGCTCGGCAAACGAGCCATGGCGAAAATGCTGTTGCAGGCGCATGCCGCCGGCACCGGCAGCGGTCAGCCCTTGCAGCGCGATGTCGGGGGCGACGACGTCGTCACGCGACCGTACCGTCGGATCGCAGAACACCCAGTCGCCGACGGCAAGCTTGGTTGCGTCCGGGCCGATCGCGCGCACCCGGCCGATGCCGCCGGGTCCCGGGATGATGGGCAGGTCGAGCGCATAGTTGCGCTTCCCGCTGAAGACCTCGTTCATGTAGGACAGCACGCGTGTGGCGACGACATCGACGATGACCTCGCCGGTGCCGAGCACCGGTTCTGGAGCATTTTCGATCGCCAGCGGCGAGCCGAAGGATTTCAGTACGGCAGCTTTCATGATGTTCACCTCAAGGTCGGGTAAAGCCCATATGCTCCGCCTTGGAAGAGGCAACAAGGCCTGGTATTATCCTAGTATTGCAAAAGCCCTCCATCGCGGGAGCACGCCATGGCCGATCCACGCCGCGTCGAATTCGGCGATTTCCTCAGGTCTCGCCGCGAAAAGCTGTCGCCGAAGACCGTCGGGCTTCCCGCCGGCATGCGGCGGCGCACCGCGGGGCTGCGCCGTGAGGAGGTCGCGCAGCTCGCCGGCATCGGCGTCGACTGGTACATCCGCCTCGAGCAGGGTCGTACCGTCAGCCCTTCTATCACCACCATCGACGCGCTGGCCCGCGCGCTCCGTCTCAGCAAGACCGAGCACGCGCACCTGAAGGCGCTGGCGCGCGACGGCGCCAGGGGGGCGTTTTCGCGCGAAATCGTGCCGCCACCCATTCGCCGGATGATCCAGAGCCTGCAGCAGCCGGCCTACATCACCGGGCGTCGCTGGGACGTGCTGGCCTGGAACGACGCGGCGGAGGACGTCTTCGCCTTCGGGCAATTGCCGGAGCAGGATCGCAACACGTTGCTTCTGGTGTTGACGAACAAGCAGACGCGAAAATTCTACGGCGCAAGCTGGACCGACGTCGCCAAGAGCATGGTTGCGATGTTTCGCGCCGACCACGACGTCTGGGCCGGCGATCCCGCCTTCACCGAGTTGCTGACGCGGCTGCGCCAGGGCAGCCCGGAATTCGTCAAATGGTGGGAAGCCCACGATATCCGCAGCACCGCCTCCGGCCTCAAGACCATGAACCATCCGACCAGGGGCTTGCTCAAGTTCGAGCACACCAGCTTCCAGGCCAACGACGATCCTGCGCTGAAGCTCGTGATTTACACGCCGGTGTAAGACGTAGAGATCATGAGGCCAGCACGTCTGCTTCGAGAGGCAGACGAGGACGTGACGGTCAGTCCGGATTGCCCCGCTTGGTCCGGAGGGGATCTTTCGAGGGCAATGGGAAGCGGATCAAGGATTTGACCGCAACCAGTTCGAAAAGGCGCGAATGGTCCGCGCGCGCGGATGGCTCGGCTTACTGACCACATGGAAAGCGTAGCCGGGCAAGCTCAGCTTAAACGCCTTCACGAGCGTCCCGGCGGCGAGGTCGTGTGCCGCGAGCACGTCGCTGAAAACCCCAATTCCCTGCCCGGCGATCACCGCCTCGATGGCGTGCAGTTCCTCCCGGAAGCTCAGATGCTGCATGTCCTTGAATTGGGGCACTTCGCGCCATCTGCGCTGAGCTGCCGCGAGCCATCGCTGCCATGTGGGCGGCTCACGATCGGCCGGCGACCAATAGGAATGGATCAGGACGTGGTCTGTGAGGTCGACCGGTCTCTTCAAGCGCGCCGTTGCAAGCAGGCGCGGGCTGCAGACGGGCCAGAATGTGTCGCTGAAGAGATCTTCGACGATGCCGTCTGTCGGCCGTGCCCGGCTGGTCGCGTAGCGAATGGCGACATCGCCATCCCCGGCCTGCAGATCGAGCACCGTGTCAGTGCCGATGACCTCGAGCGGCACGTCGGGATGCAACTTCCGCCACAGCGGCAGGCGCGGCACGAGCCAGCGGCTGGCGAAAGCGTTGGTCGTCGTCACCCGGAGGGGCTGCTGGTCGCGTTCCTGCTTGACGGTCGCAATGGCCGCGGCAAACACCTCGAGCCCGCCCCGAATGGCGGGGAAGAGCCGTGCTCCGGCATCGGTCAGCGACAGAGGCCGGGGCCGGCGGCGGAACAGGGCGTGGCCGCAATACTGCTCGAGCAGCCCGATCTGATGGCTGATCGCCGTGGGCGTCACGCCGAGTTCTGCCGCTGCCTTCTTGAAGCTCAGATGGCGGGCGGCGGCTTCAAAAGCGCGAAGCTCGATCAGGGGCGGCAGCTTGTGCATGCCGGCCCAGTCTAGGTGAAACTAATTCATCGTCACCTGAATTCTTCGGATTTGCTCCGCGGCAGTCCACGATTGAGGATAGGCCGGGTCAAGCCGAGGAGACCATGTCATGTCGTCGATCGCATCTGTCGCCAGCGCTGCCGCCGATCTTGGCGCCTCCTTCGGAGGACAACTCCTCAAACCCGCGGACGAGGGCTACGAGGAGGCGCGGAAGGTCCACAATGGGCTGGTCGACAAGCGGCCGGCCTTGATTGCCAGGTGCCGCAGCGTGGCTGACGTTGTCGATGCCCTCGCTCTCGCGGCCAAGCTCGGCCTCGAGGTCGCAGTTCGGGGCGGCGGCCATAATGTGGCAGGCCGCGCAACCATCGACGGCGGGATCATGATCGACCTCTCGCCCATGAAGGGCGTGCGGGTCGATCCCGTCGGCAAGACCGTCTGGGCGCAGGGCGGCGTCACCTGGGGTGAGCTCAATCGCGAAACGCAGCTTCATGGGCTTGCGGTCACCGGGGGCGTCGTCTCGACCACGGGGACAGCCGGCTTGACCCTCGGCGGAGGGCTGGGCTGGCTGATGGGCAAGTATGGCCTCGCACTGGATAATCTGCGGGCCGTCGAACTCGTCACCGCCGAGGGTCAGGCCTTGCGGGCCAGCAAGCAGGAGGAGCCTGATCTGTTCTGGGCCCTCCGCGGCGGTGGCGGAAACTTCGGGATCGCCACCGGTCTTGAATACGATCTTCATACGGTCGGACCAATCGTCACGGGCGGCCCGATCGTCTACCCCATCGAGCGCTCCCGTGATGTGCTCGAATTCTTCCGGGCCAGTACGCGATTGCTTGCGGACGAGCACATGTTGTTCGCATCCCTGACGCATGCGCCAGACGGGTCCGGCGCGGAGGTCGCCGCCCTGGTTACCAGCCACTGCGGTTCGGTGGCGGATGCCGAACGAGCGGTGCGGCCGCTGAAACAGTTCGGGACTCCGATCCTCGATGCAGTCGGGCCGATGCCCTATTGCGAACTCAACCGCATGCTCGACGCCAATTATCCGAAAGGCGCCTTCAACTACTGGAAATCGAACTTCCTCGCAGAGCTGAGCGATGGCGCCATTGCGACCATGATCGATTGTTTCGCGCGCTGCCCGACTCCCATGGGGCAGTTCCTCGTCGAGCACATTCACGGTGCGACGGCCCGCATTGATGCAGGAGAGACGGCATTTCCGCATCGGCGGGAGGGCTACAACTTCTCGATTCTCGCGCAGTGGATGCGGCCCGGTGATACGAGCCGCTGCATCTCCTGGGCGCGCGAGACCTACGAAAGGATGCGACCCTTTTTTGCGCCTGGCCGCTATGTCAATTATCTCGATGACGACGAGACAGGCGATCCCGTGGCGGCTGCCTATGGACCGAACTACCGGCGTCTGCAGCGGATCAAGGCGAAATACGACCCGGCGAACTTCTTCCGCATGAACCAGAACATTCGCCCGTTGGCCTGATTCCCCGGCTCAGGACCTCGTCGTTCTCGTCCAGCCAGGAGAGCACAGAATTGCCATGCTGCGACCGGCTCTGCAGGCGGCCGGCGTGTTGATGTTTTGGGAGAGCTCGAGAATGGCCGTCGTGTGCCGCCCCGCCCGCATGGATGACCTGGCGAGAGCCGACGAGATCGTGATCGCCAGCATCAATGAACTCACGGAGCGGCGGGGGTTCGGAAAAATGGCATCGCCCTGCCGGCAAGATTTTCAAGCCTTCTCGCTCATGGACGATCCCGAAGGTCTATGGGTTGCCGATGACGAGGGGGAAATTGTCGGCTTCGCCTGGAGCTGGGTTTGTGACGAGCTTTGGTTTCTGGCACAGCTGTTCGTGGCACCCGATCGCCAGAGCGACGGCATTGGCAATCAACTGATCAGCCGGTCGTTGGCTCACGCGGAAATGCGCGGAGCATCCGTCAAGGCGTTGATCACCTTCACCTTCAACAACGTGTCTCAAGGCCTTTACATCCGCCACGGACTCTTCCCGCGCTTTCCGATCTACATGGTCAGCGTGCCCCGCTGACCGCCTGGCATCACGGCTGGCTGAGCCGCGGCTCCACCTTGAAGCCTTTACGGCGGAGGCGGCGCAGTTCGAGGAACTCGTGCCCATTGATGCCAGTGCCCTCGGCATTTCCAGAGAGAAGCATCATCGATACCTCCTGGGCGACAGCACGACGCGCGGATTCACCATTCACGCCGGCCGCGAGTGCGTGGGGTACGTTTATGTTTCGGATGGACACATCGGCCCGCTTGCGGTCCGCCGGCCGGATCTCCTTGGCGCCGCATTTGCGACTGCGCTATCGTTCGCGGCCCGGAGCGATGTTCCAACCATTTCCGCCTTCGTACCGGGCGCGAGCGAGCCGGCACTCAAGGTGGCGACCGACCACGGGATGCACCTGACGTTCCCGATGCTGCTGATGTCCAATCGACAGTTCGGAGATTGGACCAGCTACCTCCCGCGCAATCCCGGTTTCATGTAGCGCCAGGGCTTGGCCCTACGATGGCAGGCGAGTAAATCCATCCGCGCTCCAGCCCTCGGTGCCGACGCCGTGATGCACAAAAAACAGTCCATCCGGATCGTAGTGTCGCTTGACGTCGAGGAGCCGTTGATAGTTCGGACCCCACAACGCATTCTGCCAGTCTGATTGGAAATAGTCGCACTCATTGACGTACGCACCGCTGTTCGGCGCCGCAATACGCAGCGCCTCCATCGCGGCGTTCACGCGGTCCCGATGCGCGTTGGCGAGAACAGGGTTAGGCGTTGCAAGACCACCGAAGGTGGTCGGGCCGGAGGCTGCGATGATCGCGAGAGCGAAGGCATCGAATGCGTCCGGATGCGTCGCGGTCTTCCTTGCTTTTGCGATCACTTCTGGCGGTGCGCCGAACAAGCCCTTATTGAAATGCAGGCCGACCGCCCAGTGGCGGCTTGCGTTGAATAGCGCGTCGACAAGGAGAGTCCGGTTCTGCGGACCAAGTAGCGAACTCGGCAACCAGGCCGATGTGTACGCGTGCCAGAAGGCGCCGACCTGCTCGCCATCGCCCTTCCACCAATAATCCGTCCATGGCGCTTCAGAACGTCCATCGAAATTGACCGCGGAGCGGGCGAACAGGCGATAAAGCCAACCATTCCAGAAATAGCGCGCAGGCACGCCCACAACTTCAAGCGATTCCCTGCCGGCGTAATCGTCCGCATTGGCTGCGACAAAATCGAGCAGGGGCTTGAAAGCTGCACGCGCTTCGTCCGTCGTCAGCCCTTGGAAGACCATGCGAACTTCGAGTCGGTTGTCGGGATACGCCCGAACCTGTTCACCCCAATGCGGATTGCACAGGCTCGTCGCGCAAAACACGACGAAGCGGGCCAGCAGCTTGCGGTAGGCATCATCGGAGCGGGCGCGCAACGTGGCGTTTACCGCACCGACGGATTTGGGCAATGGATGGGTGGCTAGCGTCAGCCGTGTGGCGACGCCGAACGTGCCGCCGCCGCCGCCTCTGAGCGCCCAAAACAGCTCCGGCTCGCGTGTTTCATTGACGACACGAACTTCGCCGTCGGCGGTGACGATCTCAGCCTCGATCAGGCTCGCGGCCGCCGTCCCGAACGCCTTGGAAAAGCTGCCGAACCCGCCTCCCTGCACCAGACCTGCGACGCCAACGGTGGTGCAGCCGCCACCCTGGACGTATCGCTCGGCGCTGGCGGCAGCTTGATACGCGTGGAGCCACATGCAGCCCGCGCCCGCCGTGATCGCGGGAACCGGCTCTGAGTTGGAGCCTGCGGGAATGAATCGGTCATGAACGGTGATGGCGTCCATCTTGCGGGTCCATAGCAAAAGCGAATCCGGTGCACAGGAAGCGCCAAAATAGCTGTGGCCACGGCCTTTCACGACCAGGCGCAGATTGTGCGCCTTGGCGAAGCGCACGGCCGTGGCAACATCTGCCGCGCTCTCGGCTGCGACCATGTAGGTGCTGGGCTCTGAGCGCCAAGCCTCGAACCAGCCCGAACTTTGCGTCAGACTTGGTTGATCGCCGATGTAGAACGGATTTGCCAGCAGCTGTTTCGCGTCAGCCGTGTTGAGGTTCGGGGACGTAACGCGGGTGAGGCGTCCCGACGTTGCTTGATTCAGCGCCGACCAGTCCGCATCGGAAGGCCAGCCTGTCTGGCCCGGCCGCGGGCGGCTAGTCGGCGTGATAACCGCTTGCTGCTTGGCGAGTGCCGAGCCTGCGGCCAGCAAGAGTGCGGTAGCTAGAAAGTGGCGACGGTCCATTCCGGTTCTCCAGGCATTGCCTGACGGATTTCTCGGCAATTCTGCGCCGAAAGCGAGCCAGAAGGGATGAATGGGGTGCGTGCTGTGATGAGGATGAGCGGGCCGTGACGAATGGTGGCGTCGCGGGGACCAAATGACGCAATCGTCATCGCATGCGCAGCCAAGCTCAATGGGTCAGGGAAAGACGACCGGTCTGTTCCTATGCGCGTCAACGTGGCGCGCGATCCGGCCGCACGGGGCGAGGAGGGGACAGTCGAGATCGCGCCATCGTCGAGCGCTCGTAAGGCAGAACTCGTCGTGGGTTCCGAAGGTTCGGGCCGGTTGTGCCCGCGTCCGATACGCGAACGTGGCAAAGCCGAGCAAAAAAGTGGCGGCAATGGGACGATAGACGATGCGCGCGTCTTCAACTCTCAATCACACGATCGTGCCCGCGGCGTTGTTACGCGCGCATGCGATTTACGTCGTGTGGCCGACATTGGAACTACAGAAGACTCTTGTTTCAAAGGGTTTCCGGTGCGCGCTGATAAATCTTCATTAATGAAGCGCGGGCCTTTGGAGTGAACTGTGGCGTCCAGGTTACAGCAATTCCACCGATCGCTGGTATGACCACTCCACGGCCAGGGGGCCTAACGACGAAACTGGAACGGGAATTAAATGAACAAGAAATTGTTGCTTGCCGCTGTCAGCCTTGTCGCGCTCAGCGCGACCGCGCCGGCGCTGGCTGCTGATCTCGCAGCACGGCCCTACACCAAGGCGCCTGCGATGGTTGCCGCGATCTATGACTGGAGCGGCTTCTACATCGGTATCAACGGCGGCGGCGGTTCTGCGCATTCGACCTGGGATCTCGTCGGCGGCGGCCGTGAGGGTTCGCACGATGCGACCGGCGGTACGGTCGGCGGCCAGATCGGCTATCGCTGGCAGTCCGGCCAGTGGGTGTTCGGCTTCGAAGGTCAGGGCAACTGGGCCGACTTCTCGGGCGACAACGTCAGCGCACTGTTTGCCACTCGCAATCGCTCGAAGATCGATTCGTTCGGTCTGATCACCGGCCAGGTCGGCTACGCCTGGAATAACGTCCTGCTCTATGTCAAGGGCGGTGCGGCTGTCGTCGGCGCCAAGTACGACGTGTTCAGCACGGCCTCGGGCGCGCTGCTGTCCTCGAACGACCAGACCCGTTGGGGCGGTACGGTCGGCGCTGGTCTCGAATTCGGTTTTGCGCCGAACTGGTCGCTTGGCGTCGAGTACAACCACATCTTCCTGTCGGACAAGGACGTGACCTTCGCGGGTCTCGCGGGTACCGATCGCATCCGTCAGGACGTCGACATGGGTCTCGTCCGCCTGAACTACAAGTTCGGCGGCCCGGTGCTCGGCCGCTACTGATCCCGATCGCTCTCCTTCGAGCGGTCGTCGAAAAGCCCCGGCCTTGGCCGGGGCTTTTTTTCTTACGTGAGTTCAGCGAGTTAACCATCGCCTTTCGAGATTGTCCGCCGCGCTTGACTCCTGAGAACAAAATGAGAACAATGTTCTTCATACGTTCCAGCAAAGGAGCAGGCCATGTTCAGGGTTTTCGTGGAAGAAGCCGCCGCACTGGCGTCGATCACGCTGTTCGTCGGGATGATCGCAATCTGGGCGCAAGTGATACCGCAGCTCTAGAATGGTGGACCTCCGACTACCCCTTGGGGAAAAGCAGGACGACGCGGCCGATCGGCCGCTCCGGCGTGGACTCTGAAGCCGCGACACCTCACCATTGTGAAGCGAGTCGGCCGGGCGAGTGCATGATGCCTTGAGGAGCCGGCGACCGTTCCACTTCGTCTGCAAGAGGCCGTCACGCGACCATGCCGAGCGCCGGATTTGTTCACCTTCACGTTCACTCGGCCTATTCGCTGCTCAAGGGCTCGATCAAGATCGCCAAGCTGGCCGAGCTTGCCAAGAAGGATCACCAGCCGGCGCTGGCGCTGACCGACACCGACAATTTGTTCGGTGCGCTGGAGTTCTCCGACAAGATGGCGGGCTCCGGCATCCAGCCGATCGTCGGCTGCGAGCTGGCGATCGAGTTCGGCGACCAGGATCCGAATGCGCGCAGCGCGATGGGGCCGTCGCGCGTGGTGCTGCTGGCAGCGCAGGAGCGCGGCTATCGCAGCCTGATGCGGCTGAACTCGCGCGCATTCCTGGAATCGCCAGACAGCCATGCTCCGTTCATCAAGTTCGACTGGCTCGAGGGCGAGACCGAAGGACTGATCGCGCTGACGGGCGGACCGGACGGGCCGATCTCGCTGGCGCTTGCCGGCGGTCATGCCGAGCTCGCCGCGCTGCGCTGCGAGCGTCTGGCGGGCCTGTTCGGCGACCGTTTCTACATCGAATTGCAGCGCCACAACACCGAGAGGGAACGGCGGGTCGAAAGCGGCTTGATCGACATCGCCTACGCCAAGGGCCTGCCGCTGGTTGCGACCAACGAGCCGTATTTCGCCGCGACCGACGATTACGAAGCGCATGACGCGCTCTTGTGTATCGCCGGCGGGCGGCTGATCGCCGAGACCGAGCGCGAGCAGCTCACGCCCGATCATCGTTTCAAGACCCGCGCCGAGATGGCGGTGCTGTTCGCCGACATTCCGGAGGCGCTGGCCTCGACGGTGGAGATCGCCGAGCGCTGCTCGTTCCGACCGATGACGCGCAAGCCGATCCTGCCGTTTTTCACGGTCGGCGCCGCGCAGAGCTCGGATGCCGCCGCGGTCGAGGCGGCGGAATTGAAGCGCCAGGCGGAGGAGGGGCTCGCCAACCGCCTTAGCATCCACGGCCTGTCGCAGGGCACCACCGAAGAGGACTACAGCAAGCGCCTGGCGTTCGAGCTCGACGTCATCATGCGCATGAAATACGCGGGCTACTTCCTGATCGTGTCCGACTTCATCAAATGGGCGAAATCGCAAGGCATTCCGGTCGGGCCGGGCCGCGGCTCCGGCGCCGGCTCGCTGGTTGCCTGGGCGTTGACCATCACCGACCTCGACCCGATCAAGTTCGGCCTGCTGTTCGAGCGCTTCCTCAATCCCGAACGCGTCTCGATGCCGGACTTCGACATCGACTTCTGCCAGGACCGCCGCGGCGAGGTGATCAGTTACGTGCAGCAGCGCTACGGCCGCGACCAGGTCGCGCAGATCATCACCTTCGGAACGCTGCAGGCGCGCGGCGTGCTGCGCGACGTCGGCCGCGTGCTGCAGATGCCCTATGGCCAGGTCGACAAGCTGACCAAGCTGGTGCCGCAGAATCCGGCGGCGCCGGTGACGCTGGCGGCCGCGATCGAGAGCGAGCCGAAGCTCCAGGCGTTTCGCGACGAAGACCCGGTGGTGGCGCGCGCCTTCGACATCGCCCAGCGCCTCGAAGGCCTGACGCGGCATGCTTCGACCCACGCAGCCGGCATCGTGATCGGCGATCGTCCCCTGAGCGAGCTCGTGCCGCTCTACCGCGATCCCAAATCCGACATGCCGGTGACCCAGTTCAACATGAAATGGGTCGAGCCGGCCGGACTCGTCAAGTTCGACTTCCTCGGTCTCAAGACGCTGACCGTGCTCGACGTCGCGGTGAAGCTCCTGAAGCCGCGCAACATCCATGTCGATCTCGCCACGCTGCCGATCGACGATGCCGAGAGCTACCAGATGCTCGCCCGCGGCGAGGTGGTCGGTGTGTTCCAGGTTGAAAGCCAGGGCATGCGGCGTGCGCTGGTCGACATGCGCCCCGACCGTTTCGAGGACATCATCGCGCTGGTCGCGCTCTATCGCCCGGGCCCGATGGCGAACATCCCGACCTATTGCGCGCGCAAGCACGGCGACGAGGAGCCGGAATATCTGCATCCCGTGCTGGAGCCGATCCTGAAAGAAACCTTCGGCGTCATCATCTACCAGGAACAGGTGATGCAGATCGCGCAGGTGATGTCGGGCTATTCGCTCGGCGACGCCGACCTGCTGCGCCGCGCCATGGGCAAGAAGATCCGCGCCGAGATGGACAAGCAGCGCGATATCTTCGTCGCAGGCGCGGTGAAGAACGGCGTGCCCAAGGGACAGGCCGAGACCATCTTCGAATTGCTCGCGAAATTCGCCGACTACGGCTTCAACAAGAGCCACGCGGCGGCCTATGCCCTGGTGTCCTACCACACCGCCTATATGAAGGCGCATTATCCGGTGGAATTCATCGCGGCGTCGATGACGCTGGATCTGAACAACACCGACAAGCTCTCCGAATTCCGCTCCGAGGCGCAGCGCCTCGGCATCAAGGTCGAGCCGCCGAACATCAACCGCTCGGGGGCGACCTTCGAGGTCGGCGAGAAGACGATCTACTACGCACTCGCGGCGCTGAAGGGCGTCGGCATCCAGGCGATCGAGCAGATCATCGAGGAGCGCACCAAGCGAGGGCTGTTCACCTCGCTCGCCGACTTCGCGGCGCGGGTCAATCCGCGCGCGATCAACAAGCGCATCATCGAGAGCCTTGCCGCCGCCGGTGCCTTCGACACGCTGGAGCCGAACCGCGCCCGCGTCTTCGCCGGCGCGGATTCGATCCTGGCCGCCTGCCAGCGCGCGCACCAGGCCGAGACCATCGGCCAGAACGACATGTTCGGCAGCTCGGCCGACGCGCCGACCATCATGCTGCCGCAGATCGAGCCGTGGTTGCCGGCCGAACGGCTGCGCCGCGAATATGACGCGATCGGCTTCTTCCTGTCCGGACATCCGCTCGACGATTATGCCACCGTGCTGAAGCGGCTGCGGGTGCAGAGCTGGGCCGAATTCTCGCGCGCGGTGAAGACCGGCGCCACCGCCGGCAAGGTCGCGGCGACCGTGGTCTCGCGCATGGAGCGGCGCACCAAGACCGGCAACAAGATGGGCATCATGGGGCTGTCCGACCCCACCGGCCACTTCGAGGCGGTGCTGTTCTCCGAAGGGCTCGCGCAATATCGCGACGTGCTGGAGCCGGGCGCCGCCGTGCTGCTCCAACTGGGTGCCGAGCTCCAGGGCGAGGACGTTCGCGCCCGCGTGCTGCATGCCGAGCCGCTGGATGATGCCGCCGCCAAGACGCAGAAGGGCCTGCGCATCTTCCTGCGCGACACCAAGCCGCTGGAGTCGATCGCCAAGCGTTTGGCTGGGCCCGAGATGGCCGCCTCGAACGGCGCGGCGCCGAAAGTCGGCAGTCCCGGCATCGCACCGCGGTCCAATGGCGACGGCGAGGTCTCGCTGGTGATGATGCTCGACCTCGAGACCGAGGTCGAGATGAAGCTGCCCGGCCGTTTCAAGGTCTCGCCCCAGATCGCCGGCGCGATCAAGGCGGTGGCGGGCGTGGTGGACGTGCAGCAATTGTGAGCCTCACTATTTCTTTTTGGCACGACCGAGCGACAGGTTGAAAGTTCTGGGTGGAATGGCAACGGCGGGCGGCGTCGCCGGCCTGCTTGTCGGGGCCGCGATCACGTCCAACAACAGCAATCCCGGGCCGCTCGATTTTTTCCCCTGGAGGAAGATGCCGCCCGCACCACGATTGCCGAGCTTCGGCTCGCGCCATAGCGGCAGGTCGCTCGTGCGTCGCTGACCGCGCGACATTACCGGGCCCCGCGCTTGATGGCGGGTGAGGCGTGGCCACGCCACCGCCTCAATCCGAGCCTTTCGTTCAACCGCCATTCAGCCGGCCGCGCGCCTCATGCGCGGTGGCACCTAACTACAATAGCGGGCAAGCAGGCCATGCGTGGGACGCTCAAGATCTTCATCTGCCTTCTCCTGCCGATCGTGGCCCTTGCCGCCGGCGCATCGGACGCGGCGCGCGCACAGCAGCCGGAAAAGCGCATTGCGCTCGTGGTCGGCAACGGTGCCTATGCCAAGTCGCCGCTGGCAACGACCGCGAACGACGCCGGCCTGATCGCGCAGACGCTGCAGGCGGCCGGCTTTGATGTCGTCGGGGCGCGCGACCTCGACGGCGACACGCTGCGCAAGAGTTTTCGCGACTTCATCCAGAAAGCCCGGTCGTCGGGGCCGGGCACCGTCGCGATGGTCTATCTTGCCGGCTACGGCGTGCAGCTTGCCGGCGAGAACTATTTCATCCCGGTCGATTCCAACATCACGCGCGACACGGACGTGCCGACCGAGGCCTTGCGCATCAGCGACTATGTGCGCCAGCTCGCGGCGATTCCGCTCAAGGCCAACATCGTCGTGCTCGACGCGGCTCGCGCCCAGCCCTTCATCGATGGCGGCCAGCCGATCGCGAGCGGCCTCGCGCTGGTCGAGCCCGAGGCGAACATGCTGATCGCGTTCAACGCCGCGCCCGGCACGGTCGCGCCGGAGGAGCCGGGACCTTACGGCATTTACGCCCAGTCGCTGGCCGAGATGATCCGCACCGGCGGCCTGCCGCTGCCCGAGGTGTTCGACCGCGTTCGCCTGCGCGTCAACGAGGCCAGCAAGGGCGCGCAGGTGCCCTGGAACGAGCAGAAGATATCGGCGCCATTCTCGTTCTTCGAGCGCGGGCCCGACGCGCCGCCGCCGGAGACCGCACCCGACCAGGTCGCCGCAATCCGCAGCAAGCCGATCCGTGATCTCGGCGTGCGGGATGCCTATGCCGCCGCGCTCGAGCGCGACACGCTGCCGGTCTATGAGGAGTTTCTCGCGGCCTATCCCGGTGATCCGCTCGCAAAGCGCGTAAGGGCAATCGTCGCGGCGCGCCGCGAAGCCATCACCTGGCGACGGAGCTATCGGACCGACACGCCGGAGGCCTATTGGTCGTATCTGCGCCGCTATCCGCGCGGGCCGCACGCGGCGGATGCACGCCGGCGCCTTGCGATCCTCACCGCGCCGGCCGAGCCGCCGCCGAGCTTTGTGATGATCGACTACGACGTGCCGCCACCGCCGCCAGAGGAGGTGGTCTATGTCGATCGTCCGGTGCTGTATTTCAGCGACCCCGATTTCGACTTCGCGCCGCCACCGCCGCCACCGGTCTATTATCTGCCGCCGCCGCCGCCGGATTTCGTTGTGCTGCCGCCGCCGCTGCCTGTGGTCGGCCTGTTCGTGCTGCCGCAGCCGGTGTTCGTGCCGATCCCGGTGTTCGTCCGGCCGCCGGTCTATGTCGCGCCGCCGCCGAACAACATCATCTACCAGAACATCCATAACACCACGGTCATCAACACCGTGATCAACCAGCCGCCGGCACCACCGCCGGCGGCAGGGCCGGCAGGCCCGGCCAATCTGGCGCCGGCCGTTGCCGGCCGCGCCAACCCGGCGGGCCCGGCCGTGCCGCAGGCGGTCGCGCAGCGCGCCGCCCTGATCCAGCAGGGCAAGGCGCCGCTGCCGCCGAGCGCGACGATCCAGCCGACGGCGAGGCCGGGCAGCACGGCACCGGCTCGCGCCAACGTCGGTCCTGCTGCGGCACCATCGGTTCCAGCTACGCCGCAGGCCAACACCTTGCCCGCGCCGGGTTCGCATGGTGGGTCACCGGCCGGGTCTCGGACAACGCCCGGCGGTGTCGCGCCGAACGGCAATTCCGGTCCGACCGCGACGGCGCCGGCTGGCAATACACCTGCCGCGACCCCGAAAGCATCGGCGCCGACGAAGCTGCCGCAGGCCAATACCTTGCCGGTGCCCGGTACCCCTGGCGGACCGCCGCCGCCGGCCAGGGCAGGGGCCGTGCCCGGCGCCGCTCCGCCCCATGGCAAACCTGGGTCGACCGCAACGGCGCCTGCCGGCCCCGTTCCGCCGGCGCCCAACCACGCGCCGGTTGCCGGAGCTCGGACGCCCCCATCCGCAGGGCTGCCCAGGCCGCCGGGGACATCGACGCCGCCTGTGACGGACGTGCACGGCAGGCCGGCCGGTCCCCGGCCCGGCGCTCTGCCGCCCCCGAAAGCGGTCACCGGTAAGCCGGCGGTCCCGACGACCGCCAAGCTCGTCGCGCCGCCACCGCCAGTGGCGGCCCGGGCGCCGTCCAGGGTTCAAGATCATCGGCCCATGCCGCCGCAACAGGCCGTCAGGCCAGCCGCGCCGCCGCCGCATCCTCAGGCTCTGACGAGACCGACGCCGCCGCCACCGCCGCGGGCCGCGCCTCCGCATCCGCCGGTGGCCGTGGCGCGACCCGCACCACCGCCGCCGGTCGCCCGGCCGGCGCCACCGCCGCCTCCGATCGCACGGGCTGCGCCGCCGCCTCCTGTCGCGCGACCGGCGCCGCCTCCGATGGCCGCCGCACCGCCGCGTCCGGCGCCGCCCGCGCGCCCGGCCGGACCGGCACCAAAGCGTTGCCCGCCCGGCCAGCCGAAGTGCTAGCCGCCCGATGGGGCGCCAGGAAGCGACGGAAGCTTTCAGACGTCCCGGAGGGGGGCCCTTATTTCCTTGCTTCTGGCCGAAATGGGGCTATATAGCGCGCCATCTCACACGGAAACATGGCTCACAAGGCCGTCCGGTGGCAGCCGGGGCGAGAACGCCCCGTCTTGCTCACACGTTTCCGGAGGAACCAACCGGAGAATTAGAACGATGGCACTACCCGATTTCACTATGCGTCAGCTGCTCGAAGCTGGCGTGCACTTTGGTCACCAGTCTCACCGCTGGAATCCGAAAATGGCTCCGTTCATTTTCGGCACCCGCAACAACATCCACATCGTCGACCTCGCCCAGACCGTGCCGATGCTGCACCAGGCCCTCCAGGCCGTCAGCGACACGGTCGCCAAGGGCGGCCGCATCCTGTTCGTCGGCACCAAGCGCCAGGCGCAGGACGGTGTCGCGGACGCGGCCAAGCGCTGCGCACAGTATTTCGTCAATTCGCGCTGGCTCGGCGGCACGCTGACCAACTGGAAGACGATCTCGGCCTCGATCAAGCGTCTGCGTCACCTCGACGAGGTGCTGTCGGGCGGCGATGCCAGCTCCTACACCAAGAAGGAGCGCCTGACGCTTCAGCGCGAGCGCGACAAGCTCGATCGCTCGCTCGGCGGCATCAAGGATATGGGCGGTCTGCCTGACCTGATCTTCGTGATCGACACCAACAAGGAAGACATCGCGATCCAGGAAGCCCAGCGGCTCAACATTCCGGTCGCCGCGATCGTCGACACCAATTCGGACCCGAAGGGCATCACCTTTGTGGTGCCGGGCAATGACGACGCCGGCCGCGCCATTTCGCTGTATTGCGACCTGATCGCGCGTGCGGCGATCGACGGCATCTCGCGTGCCCAGGGCGATTCGGGCATCGACATCGGCGCCTCGGCGCAGCCGGCCGTCGCCGAAGAGCTGCCGGCACCCTCGTCGAGCGGTTTCCAGGGCCTCGCAGGTCCCCGCGGCACCGCCGACGATCTCAAGAAGCTCCCGGGCGTGTCGGGTGCGATCGAGAAGAAGTTCAACGACCTCGGGATCTTCCACTTCTGGCAGCTCGCCGAGCTCGACCACGACACCGCGCACACGATCGGCGAAGAAGTCGGTCTTCCGAGCCGCGCGGACGCCTGGGTGGCGAAGGCCAAGGCGCTGACCGCGGAAGCGGAATAGTCAAGAGAGCGATGGGTTGGCCGGATAGGATCCGGCCACCATTTCATTCAGTTGACGCGAATTCCTGCGATGGACCGCGGCGGGACGCTTCGATGTCACGCCGCGGCAAACCGGCAGGCACAAAGGATTTTCAACGATGGCAACGATCACAGCTGCGATGGTCAAGGATCTGCGCGAGTCCACCGGCGCAGGCATGATGGACTGCAAGGCCGCGCTGACCGAGAACGACGGCAACATGGAAGCTGCGCAGGATTGGCTGCGCAAGAAGGGCTTGTCGAAGGCGGCCAAGAAGTCGGGCCGCGTCGCGGCGGAAGGCCTGATCGGCGCGCTCACCAAGGGCACCAAGGGTGTCGTGGTCGAGGTCAACTCCGAGACCGATTTCGTCGCGCGCAACGGTCAGTTCCAGGGTCTGGTCAAGATGATTGCCCAGGTCGCATTCGACGTCGGTGCCGACGTCGAGAAGATCAAGGCCGCCAAGGTCGGCGACGTCACGGTCGAAACCGCGATCAATGACGCGATCGCCACCATCGGCGAGAACATGACGCTGCGCCGCGCAGCTTCGCTCGAAGTGAGTCAGGGCGTCGTCTCGCATTACGTGCACGGAGCCGTCGTCGACGGCGCCGGCAAGATGGGCGTGATCGTGGCGCTGGAATCGCCGGGCAAGGCCGACGAGCTCGCCACGCTCGGCCGTCAGATTGCGATGCACATCGCCGCCACCAACCCGCTGGCGCTCGATCCGTCGGGCCTCGATCCGGCGGTGGTCAAGCGCGAGAAGGACGTGCTCGCCGACAAATATCGCCAGCAGGGCAAGCCCGAGAACGTGATCGAGAAGATCGTCGAGTCCGGCCTCAAGACCTACTACAAGGAAGTCTGCCTGCTCGAGCAGGCCTTCATCCACGACACCGGCAAGTCGGTGGCGCAGGCGGTGAAGGAGGCCGAGGGCAAGGTCGGCGGCGCTGTGAAGATCGCCGGCTTTGTGCGCTATGCTCTCGGTGAGGGAATCGAGAAGCAGGAAAGCGATTTCGCCGCCGAGGTCGCCGCGGCCAGCGGCAAGAAGTAAGCGCCGGAACGTTCCTTCCGGCGTGCCGCCGGGAGCGGCGCCCGGACAAGGAAAGTGCTCATGACTGATCCGGTCTATCGTCGCGTCGTGATCAAGCTGTCCGGCGAATATCTCGCGGGACAACAAGGCTTTGGCATCGATCAGCCGACTGTCGACCGGGTTGCGGACGATCTGATCGCGGCCCGCAAACTCGGCAGCGAGGTTGCCGTCGTGATCGGCGGCGGCAATATGGTCCGCGGCGTCGAGGTCTCCTCCCGGGGGGTCTCACGCACCACCGGCGACACCATGGGCATGCTCGCCACCATGATGAACTGCCTCGCGCTGGAAGCGGCGATCGAGCGCAAGGGCACGCCGGCGCGCACGCTGTCGGCCTTCGTCATGCCCGAGATTTCCGAGCTGTTCACCCGCGCTGCGGCGCACAAATATCTCGCCGAGGGCCGGATCGTGCTGCTCGGCGGCGGGACCGGCAATCCGTTCTTCACCACCGATACGACCGCGGTGCTGCGCGCCGCGGAGATCGGCGCTCAGGCGGTGCTGAAGGCGACCAATGTCGACGGGGTCTACTCGGCCGACCCGAAGAAGGACCCGGCCGCCACGCGGTTCGACCGGCTGACCCATTTGCAGGCGATCGAGGGCGGCTACAAGGTGATGGATGCGACCGCCTTCGCGCTTGCCCGCGAGACGTCGTTGCCTATCATCGTATTCTCGATCGCGGAGCCGGGGTCGATCGGCGCGATTCTGCGTGGCGCCGGCCACGGAACCATTGTCGCCGGCTGACCGCTCAACGGTCGCGCCCCAAAGAAGGGCGCGGAGCAATCGCCGGGATTTTGAAGGAGAAACGTGATGCCCACGGGTAATTTCGACCTCAACGAAGTCAAGCGCCGCATGCAGGGCGCCGTCCAGTCTCTCAAGCACGAGCTCGGCGGCCTGCGGACCGGGCGCGCCTCCGCGTCGATGCTCGATCCGGTGCAGGTCGACGCTTATGGCAGTCACATGCCGCTCAATCAGCTCGCCACCGTCAGCGTGCCGGAGCCGCGCCTGATCTCGGTGCAGGTCTGGGACAAGTCGATGGTCAAGGCGGTGGAGAAGGCGATCGTCGACTCTAATCTCGGCCTGTCGCCCGCGACCGAAGGCCAGGTGCTGCGCCTGCGCATCCCCGAGCTCAACGAGGAGCGGCGCAAGGAGCTGGTGAAGGTGGCGCATAAATATGCGGAAGCTGCCAAGGTCGCCGCGCGCCACGTCCGTCGCGACGGCCTCGACGTCCTCAAGAAGCTCGAGAAGAATCACGAGATGTCGGAGGACGACCAGAAGCGCCACGCCGACGAGGTGCAGAAGGCGACCGACGGCACAATCGCCGAGATCGATCAGTTGCTGGCCGCCAAGGAAAAAGAAATTCTCACCGTCTAAGGCCCTCTCCAATGTCCAACGCCGCCGCGCCTGCCACGGAAGGACCCGATCGGTCCGACGCGCCTGCGCATGTCGCCATCATCATGGATGGCAACGGGCGTTGGGCGGCTGGGCGCGGCCTGCCGCGTGCGGAGGGGCATCGCCGCGGCGTCGAGGCCCTGCGTCGCGTCGTGCGAGCCTCGCATGAGCTCGGCATCCGCTATCTCACCATCTTCTCCTTCTCGTCGGAGAACTGGTCGCGCCCGGCGAGCGAGATCGGCGATCTCTTTGGCCTGCTCCGCCGCTTCATCCGCAACGACCTGGCGAGCCTGCATCGTGACGGGGTCAAGGTCCGCATCATCGGCGAGCGCGAAGGGCTGGAGAGCGACATCTGCGCGCTTTTGAACGAGGCCGAAGAGCTGACGCGCGACAACACGCGCCTGACGCTCGTCGTCGCCTTCAACTACGGCTCGCGGCAGGAGATCGCGAAAGCGGCGCAGAAGCTCGCCCGCGAGGTCGCGGAGGGCAGGCGCGACCCTGACACGATCGACGCCGAGACGCTCGGGGCGCATCTCGATGCGCCCGACATTCCCGATCCCGATCTCATCATCCGCACCAGCGGCGAGCAGCGCCTGTCCAATTTCCTGATGTGGCAGGCCGCCTATAGCGAGCTCGTGTTCGTGCCGATCCACTGGCCCGATTTCGACAAGGCGGCGCTGGAAAGGGCGATCGCCGAATTCGCCAGGCGCGAGCGCCGTTTCGGCGGCCTGGTCGCGAAAACCGCCTCGTGAGCGATCAAGACGCCGAACCGGCGGGCTCGAAGCCTGCCCCGAGCAATCTCGTGATGCGAGCCCTCGCAGCGCTGGTGCTGGCGCCGCTCGCCATTGCGCTGGCTTATGCCGGCGGCTGGCTGTGGGCGCTTCTCGTCACCCTGGTGTCGATCGGGCTGTTCGCGGAATGGCTGATGGTGGTGGGGGCGAGCTCGGTCGCGCTGACCGGCGCAGGGACGATCGTCATCGCCATGATGGGCGCCGCCGTCGCTTTTGGCGCGCTCAAGACCTCCGTCATCACCGGCCTCGTCGGCGGCGCGATGGTGACGCTGATCGCGCGAGGCAAGTTCGTCTGGGCGGCGACGGGGTTTGCCTACGCAGCGGCGGCGCTGCTGGCCTCGATCCTGCTGCGGAAGGATCTCGTCAACGGCTTCGCCGCGCTGATGTTCGTGCTGCTCGTGGTGTGGGCGACCGATATCGGCGGCTATTTCGCCGGTCGCAGCATCGGGGGGCCGAAGCTCTGGCCGCGCGTGAGTCCGAAGAAGACCTGGGCCGGGGCGCTCGGCGGTTTTGTGGCGAGCCTTGCGGTTGCGGCCGGCTTTGCCGCCTGCGGGATCGGAAAGACGGTTCCGCTACTGCTGGTCAGCGCCACCCTGTCGGTCGTCTCGCAAGCGGGCGATCTGTTCGAATCCGCGGTGAAGCGGCGCTTCGGTGTCAAGGATTCCAGTCACTTAATTCCCGGCCATGGCGGGCTTCTGGACCGCCTGGACGGTTTTGTCGCCGCCGTCCTGACGGCATGGATTATCGGCTTTCTCCGCCATGGTGTGCATAGCGCCGGAAGCGGTCTTATGGTTTGGTGAGAAGATGAGCGCGGTCCCATTGCGAAACAACAAGGCTGCGGCGTCGAACGTCCGCAGCGTCACGGTTCTCGGCGCCACCGGCTCGATCGGCGACAGCACCATGGATTTGCTGCGCGCCTCGCCCGAGTGCTACCGCGTCGAGGCGCTGACGGCGAACGGCAATGTCGAAGCGCTGGCAAAGCTGGCGAAGGAATTTTCCGCGCGTTACGTCGCGATCGCGGATACCTCCAAGCTCGCCGAGCTCAAGGCCGCACTCGCGGGAACGAGCACGGAATGCGGTGCCGGCGAAAGCGCGGTGATCGAAGCGGGCGCACGTCCGGCCGATTGGGTAATGGCGGCCGTGAGCGGCGCCGCCGGATTGAAGCCGGCGCTGGCGGCGGTCGATCGCGGCGCGCATGTTGCGCTGGCCAACAAGGAATGTCTGGTCTGCGCCGGCGATTTCTTCATGCAGCGTGCGGCCAAGGCGGGGGCCTGCATCCTGCCGGCCGATTCCGAGCACAATGCGCTGTTTCAGGCGCTGAGCTCAGGCAATCGCGATGAGCTCGTCCGCGTCATCATCACGGCCTCGGGCGGCCCGTTCCGCACCTGGAAGCCGGCGGACATCGAGCAGGCGACCCTCGCGCAGGCCCTGAAGCATCCGAACTGGAGCATGGGCCAGAAGATCACGATCGATTCCGCCTCGATGATGAACAAGGGGCTCGAGGTGATCGAAGCGTCCTATCTGTTCTCGCTCTCGCCCGACGAGATCGATGTTCTCGTTCATCCGCAGTCGATCATCCATGGCATGGTCGAGTTTTCCGACTGCTCGGTGGTGGCCCAGCTCGGCGCGCCCGACATGCGCACCCCGATCGCGCACTGCCTCGGCTGGCCGGATCGCATCAAGGGGCCGGCGGCCAAGCTGGACCTCGCCAGGATCGGCCAGCTGACCTTCGAGGCGCCCGATTTCGAGCGCTTCCCCGGACTTCGGCTGGCTTACGATTCGCTTCGGACCGGGAAGGGGGCGACCACCGTCTTCAACGCGGCCAACGAGGTTGCGGTGGCCGCCTTCATCGCCGGCAAGATCCGGTTCGGCGCGATTGCCCGGCTGGTCGAGGCGACACTGGACGACTGGATCCGCAGCGGGAACCAGGCGCCCCTGACGTCCGCCGACGATGCAATCTCTGTTGACCATGTTGCGCGAAATAAAGCTGCCGCCCTATTGCCTCAAATTGCCTTAAAGGCATCCTAGATGGTTTGGGGCCAGGGCCTTGCGGCGCTGGATGAGGGAATTCGATGACCGACTTTTTCGTCCATAGTTTCAATACGTTGAGCCATGGGCTCCTGGGCTACGCAGTTCCCTTCCTGTTCGTCCTGACGATCGTCGTGTTCTTCCACGAGCTCGGCCACTTTCTGGTCGCGCGTTGGGCGGGCGTTCGCGTGCTGACCTTTTCGCTCGGTTTCGGACCTGAGCTGGTCGGTTTCAATGACCGCCATGGCACCCGCTGGAAGATCTCGGCAATCCCGCTCGGCGGCTACGTCAAGTTCTTCGGCGACGAGAGCGAGGCCTCGACCCCGTCGGCCGAGGCGCTCGCGGCGATGACGGCCGAGGAGCGCGCCGGCAGCTTCCATCACAAGAAGGTCGGCCCGCGCGCCGCCATCGTCGCGGCCGGACCGATCGCCAATTTCATCCTGGGCGCGCTGATATTCGCGGGCATGGCGCTGTACTACGGCAAGCCGAGCACGATCGCGCGCGTCGACGGCGTCGTCGCCGACGGGGCCGCGGCTGCGGCCGGCTTCAAGGTCGGTGACGTCGTCGTCCGGATCGACGGCAAGCCGATCGATAGCTTTGCCGACATGCAGCGAATCGTTGCGACGAATGCAGGTTCGCCACTTACCTTCCAGGTGAAGCGGGACGGCGCCATCGTCTCGCTGACCGCAACGCCGGCGCTGCTCGAGCGCAAGGATCCGTTCGGCAACAGGCACCGTCTCGGCGTACTCGGCGTCGAGCACAAGTCGCAGGCCGGCGAGGCCTCGACCAAGCCGGTGGGTGTCGGCGAGGCGCTCAGGATCGGGGTCGAGCAGGTCTGGTTCATCATCACCAGCACCTTCAAGTTCCTGGGCTCGTTGTTCGTCGGACAGGGCAATCCCAACGAGGTCAGCGGCGTCCTGGGCATCGCGAAGATGTCGGGGCAGGCGGCGAGCGCCGGGTTCCAGTTCGTGATCAACCTGTGTGCGGTGCTGTCGGTGTCGATCGGCCTGTTGAACCTGTTCCCGATCCCGCTGCTCGATGGCGGCCACCTTATGTTCTATGCCGCGGAAGTGGCCCGCGGCCGGCCCTTGTCCGAGCGGACTCAAGAGATGGGATTCCGAATCGGGCTCGGTTTGGTGCTGATGTTGATGGTGTTTGCCACCTACAACGACATCCTGCGGATGGCCGCATCTTGATGGAGGCTTTTTTGTGGCGTTGCTGTTGAGCAACGTCTTGGAATGAAATTGAAATTACGGCGCTTTCGGCCGTTTGCGGCGTCGGCGAAATTGGCTACAAGCGGCCTCGACTTGGGGAATCTTCCAGACCGGCTTTGGGGTTGGGTCTGGTACGGAATGATAAGGGCGCGTTGCGCATGAAGTTTGGACTGCGACTCCGGGGGGGCTTGCTCGCGACCCTGATCATGTTCGGCGCGCCGGTGGTTGCCCCGATTGGGGCGGTTTTTGTGCCTTCGTCTGTGCTCGCTCAGACCGTTCAGTCGATTTCCGTCGAAGGAAATCGCCGCGTCGAGGTGGAGACGATCCGCTCTTATTTCAAGCCGGGTCCGGGCGGTCGCCTGGATCAAGGTGCCATCGATGACGGCCTCAAGGCGTTGATCGAGACCGGCCTGTTCCAGGACGTGAGGATCAACCGCGGTCCCGGCGGCCGGATCATCGTCTCCGTGGTGGAAAACCCGGTGATTGGCCGGATCGCCTTCGAGGGCAACAAGAAGATCAAGGACGAGCAGCTCACTGCCGAAATCCAGTCCAAGGCGCGCGGCACCTTCTCCCGCGCCATGGTGCAGTCCGACACGCTGCGAATCGCTGAAATCTATCGCCGGTCGGGCCGCTACGACGTGCATGTGACGCCCGAGATCATCGAGCAGCCGAACAACCGCGTCGACCTCGTCTTCACGATCGTGGAGGGCGCCAAGACCGGCGTCAAATCGATCGAGTTCGTCGGCAATGTTGCGTTCTCGTCCTATCGTCTCAAGGACGTCATCAAGACGCGCGAAACGAACTTGCTGAGCTTCCTCGGTAGCGGCGACGTCTATGATCCCGATCGCGTCGAGGCCGACCGCGACCTGATCCGCCGCTTCTATCTCAAGCACGGTTTCGCCGACGTCCAGGTCGTGGCCGCGCTCACCGAATACGATCCGGCGAAGAAGGGCTTCAACGTCACCTTCAAGATCGAGGAAGGCGCTCAGTATCGCGTCGGCGCCGTCGATTTCCGCTCCAGCATCCCGAACTTCGATCCCTCTTCGATGCGCGGCTATTCGCGCGTCAATGTCGGCTCGCTCTACAACGTCGAATCGGTCGAGAAGTCGGTCGAGGAGATGCAGATCGAGGCCTCGCGCCGGGGCTATGCCTTCGCCGTGGTCCGGCCCGGCGGCGACCGCAACTTCGAGGCGCACACCGTCTCCGTCGTGTTCAACATCGACGAGGGCCCGCGCACCTATGTCGAGCGCATCAACCTGCGCGGCAACACGCGCACGCGCGACTACGTGATCCGCCGCGAGTTCGACATTTCCGAGGGCGACGCCTACAACCGCGCGCTGGTCGACCGTGCCGAGCGGCGGCTGAAGAACCTCGACTATTTCAAGAGCGTGAAGATCACGACGGAGCCCGGCTCGTCGAGCGACCGCGTGATCCTCAACGTCGACATGGAAGAGAAATCGACCGGCGACTTCTCGGTCTCGGGCGGTTACTCCACGACCGACGGCGCGCTGGCTGAAGTCTCGATCGCCGAGCGCAACCTGCTCGGCCGCGGCCTGTTCGCCAAGGCGGCGGTGACTTATGGCCAGTATGCGCGCGGCTACTCGCTGTCGTTCGTCGAGCCGTATCTGCTCGACTACCGCGTTGCGCTCGGCCTCGACCTCTATCAGCGCCAGCAACTCGCCAACAGCTACATCTCCTACGGCACCAAGACGCTCGGCTTCTCGCCGCGCCTCGGCTTCTCCTTGCGTGAAGATCTGTCGCTCCAGCTGCGCTACTCGATCTATCAGCAGGAAATCTCGCTGCCGAGCTACCTGGCGAACTGTAACAATGACCCACTCTCCTCGGCGTTCAATCCGAGCCCGGCCTATTCGGCGGCGACAGGCACACCCTTGGCCACGTCCACCAACGGCCTCGGCTGTTACAGCGACGGCGAAGCCTCGCTGCCAGTGCGCAGGGAGCTCGCCAACGGCAAGACCCTGACCTCGGCGCTCGGCTACACGCTGACCTACAACACGCTGGACAACAACAAGAACCCCACTGACGGTCTGCTCATTGATTTCCGGCAGGATTTCGCCGGCGTCGGCGGCGACGTGTCCTATCTGAAGACCGCGGCGGACGGAAAGTATTATACCCCCCTGGTGTCGGACATCGTCGGCCTCGTCCATCTTCAGGGCGGTATTCTGACCAAGGTGGGCGAGGATCTGCGCATGCTCGACCACTTCCAGATGGGGCCGAACCTCGTCCGCGGCTTTGCCCCGAACGGCATCGGACCGCGCGACCTGAATCCTTTTGGTACGCGGGACTCGCTCGGCGGCACCAAGTACTGGGGCGCTTCGTTTGAGCTGCAGATGCCGTTCTGGTTCCTGCCGAAGGAAGTGGGTCTGAAGGGCGCGGTCTATGCCGACGCCGGCGGCCTCTACGATTATCGGGGACCGACGAGTTGGACCACGACCAACGAGGTCAATGCGCCCGGCTGTATCCCATCGACGATCAATCCGTCGACCACCGGAACCTGTACCGGCCTCGTCTACGACGACAGCAAGGTGGTCCGCACGTCGGTCGGTGTCGGCCTGATCTGGCAGTCGCCGTTCGGCCCGCTGCGCTTCGACTACGCCGTGCCGCTCACCAAGGGCAAATACGACCGCACGCAGGAGTTCCGGTTCGGCGGCGGCACCACGTTCTAATTCGATCAGCACGGCACGATCCGGATCCCTGGAGCCGGTTTCCGCAAGGGATCGTGCCATTCCAAGGGATGGGGCATGATGCGGCCTGACCGCTTCATGCCGAAGCCGGACCGCGACGGGGTGGAATGGCGCAACCGATCTTCTTCACCAAGCCGCCTGCCTCAGCACTGGCTGACATTGCCACGCTGACCGAGGCGCAGCTGGTCGATCCCGATAAGGGCGGCCACATCATCACGGGTCTTGCTTCGCTCGACGAAGCGGGGCCGATGCATCTGGCGTTCTTCGACAACCTCAAATATGCCGATGAGCTCAAGGCGACCAAGGCCGGCGCTTGCCTGGTGAGCCCGCGCTTCGAGGCGCAGGTGCCAGCCCATGTGGCGGTGCTGCGGGTGGCACAGCCGTTCCGGGCCTTCGTCAGGATCGCCCGGGAATGGCATGGAGACGCGCTGAGACCGCAATCCTGGGTCGGCAATGACGGTATCGCGCCCTCGGCGGTCATCGATCCCTCGGCCCGGCTCGAGGACGGCGTGATTGTCGATCCCCTGGCGGTGATTGGCCCGGATGTGGAGATCGGCAGCGGCACGGTGGTCGGCGTCGGGGCGGTGATCGGTCCCGGGGTCAAGATCGGCCGGGACTGCAACGTCGGCGCGCGCACCGCAATCCAGTGCGCCCTGATCGGCAACAACGTGCTGATCCATCCGGGCTGCTCGATCGGCCAGGACGGCTACGGCTTCATCTTCTTTGGCCCCGAGGGCCATCTGAAGGTGCCGCAGACCGGACGCGTGCTGATCCAGAACGACGTCGAGGTCGGCGCCGGGACCACGATCGACCGCGGCAGCTTGCGCGACACCGTGATCGGCGAGGGCACGAAAATCGACAATCAGGTCCAGATCGGCCACAATGTGACCATCGGTCGGCACTGCCTGCTGGCGGCCCAGATCGGCCTCGCCGGCAGCCTGTCCATTGGCGACAACGTGGCACTCGGAGCGAAGGTTGGCATCAACAACCACCTCAAGATCGGCGACGGGGCGCAGGTGACCGCGATGAGCGGCGTCAAGGACGACATCCCGCCGGGCGGGCGCTGGGGTGGTTTTTTCGCCAAGCCGACCAAACAGTGGTTCAAGGAGATCATCGCGGTGGAACGCCTGGTACGCGACAGCAAGGCCGATCCGAAGGACGGGGGACGGGAATGACGGAGGAATCACCTGTTAGGTTCGAGCTGGTGGATATCAATGCCATCCTCCAGACCCTGCCGCACCGCTTTCCGATGCTGCTGATCGACCGCGTGATCAACATCCGCGCCGACTACAGCGGCATCGGCATCAAGAACGTCACTTTCAACGAGCCGGCGTTCCAGGGGCATTTCCCGGAGCGCCCGGTCTATCCCGGCGTCATGATGATCGAGGCGATGGCGCAGACCGCGGGCGTGATCGGCATCAAGTCGGTCGAAGGCACCGAGAAGCCGCGGGCGGTCTATTTCCTCACCATCGACAAGTGCAAGTTCCGCAAGCCCGTGCTGCCCGGCGACACCATCGAGTATCACATGCGCTCGCTCGGCCGGCGCAAGGCGATGTGGTGGTTTCACGGCGACGCCAAGGTCAACGGACAGGTGGTCGCGGAAGCCGATGTCGGCGCCATGCTGACGGACTGAGACGAACAGGCGAATGGCGAGTAGGGAGTGGCGAATTGGTACTCCCCCTTCCCATTCGCCACTCGCCATTCGCCTGCGCGTCTGAAACACGCCGAGATGATACGTCACTGGACAGATCGGGCATGGTCGCGCTAACCAGCCGAAAACCCAGCGACTTCAATACATAACCCGACCTTCTTGACGAGTAAGTTTGGCTTGATGAGCAAGATTGATCCCACCGCACGGGTCGCGGACGGCGCCGTGATCGGCGAGGGTACCGAGATCGGGCCGTATTGCATCATCGGCCCGAACGTCGTGATCGGCGCGAACTGCAAGCTGATCGGGCATGTTACCGCCATCGGCCATACCTCGATCGGCGACGGCTGCGTGATCTCGCCGTTCGCCGTGCTGGGTGGTGCGCCCCAGGATCTCAGCTACAAGGGTGAGCCGACGCGGCTCGAAATCGGCTCGGGCTGCATCATCCGCGAAGGCGCGACGATGAACGTCGGCACCATCAAGGGCGGCGGGCTGACAAGGGTCGGCAACGACGGCTATTTCATGAACAACAGCCATGTCGGCCATGATTGCATGGTTGGCAACAATGTGATCTTCGCGACCTCGGCGACGCTCGGCGGCCACTGCGAGATCGGCGACGCCGTCTATATCGGCGGTCTCTCCGCGGTGCATCAGTTCACGCGCATCGGCCCTTACGTGATGGTCGGGGGGGTCTGCGGCGTGCGCGACGACGTCATCCCCTATGGGCTCGTCAACGGTCAATATGCGGTGCTCGAAAACCTCAACCTTATCGGCATGAAGCGGCGCAAGTTCACCAGGCAGCGGCTGGCGACGGTGCGCGCGTTCTACCAGAAGCTATTCCACGGGCCCGGCACCTTCGCCGAGCGGTTAGAGGCGGCCCGGCCGCTTGCGGGCGAAGATCCGGCGATCGCCGAAATCCTCGACTTCATCGGCAAGGGCAAGCGACCGCTCTGCCTTCCCGCCATCGCGAAGTGATATCGGGATGGCCGCGGGCATGACATCGGCGGCTTCGGAGCTTTCATCGCCGGTCGGCGTCGTCGCCGGCGGCGGTGCGATGCCGTTCGCGGTCGCCGATTCGCTCGCCGCCCGTGGTATCACGCCGGTGCTGTTTCCGCTTCGGGGGGCCTGCGATCCGGCGCGGGTGGAGAAATTCCGCCACCGCTGGATCTCGGTCGGCCAGCTCGGCCGCGCGATGCGGCTGTTCCGCGAAGAGGGCTGCCGCGACATGATCTTCATCGGCACCCTGGTGCGGCCCTCGCTCGCGGAGATCCGGTTCGACGCCAAGACGCTGCGCCTGCTCGGCAATGTGATCCGCGCCTTTCGCGGCGGCGACGATCATCTCTTGTCCGGCGTCGGCCGCATCCTCGAGCAGGACGGCTTTCGCATGGTCGGCATCAAGGACGTCGCACCCGATCTCCTGATGCCCGAGGGCTGCATCAGTCGCGCCTGGCCCAGCGATATCAGCAAGACCGACATCGCGCGCGGCCTTGCGGTGCTGACCGCGCTCGGTCCGTTCGACATCGGCCAGGCCGCGGTCGTGATCGACGGCCATGTGGTCGCGGTCGAGGACATCGAGGGCACCGACGCGCTGCTGGCGCGCGTCGCGCGGCTGCGCGAGGAGGGGCGCATCCGCGCGGCCGCAGGCCGGGGCGTGCTGGTGAAGGCGCCGAAGAGCGGCCAGGATCTGCGCTTCGATCTGCCGACCATCGGGCCACGCACTCTCGAAGGTGTTGCTGCTGCCGGCCTTGCCGGCATCGCCGTCATGGCCGGCAACACCATCGCCGCCGAGCCGCAGACGATGATCGCGCTGGCCGACGCAAAATATCTCTTCGTCATCGGCCTGCCCGCGTGATGCAGTCGCGCGATCCCAAGCGCAAGATCTTCCTGATCGCCACCGAGGAATCCGGCGATCGGCTCGGCAGCGCCTTGATGAAGGTGCTGCGCCAGCGCCTTGGCGGCGGCGTGCAGTTCGCAGGCGTCGGCGGCCGCACCATGGCGCGCGAGGGACTCGAATCGCTGTTTCCGATCGAGGAACTGTCGATTGTCGGTTTCGCCGCGGTCGTGCAGCAACTGCCGAAGATCCTGCGGCTGATCCGCCGGACCGCGGAGGCTGTGACCGAGACTGCGCCGGACGCGCTCGTCATCATCGACAGCCCGGATTTCACCCACCGCGTCGCCCGCCGCGTCCGCGCGCGCGATCCGGCGATCCCGATCGTCGATTACGTCTCGCCGCAGCTCTGGGCGTGGCGGCCGGGACGGGCGCGGACCATGCTCGGCTATGTCGATCATGTGCTCGGCCTGTTGCCGTTCGAGCCGGAGGAATATCGCAAGCTTGGCGGGCCGCCCTGCAGCTATGTCGGCCATCCCCTGATCGAGCAATTGTCCTCGCTGCGGCCAAACCCGGAGGAGCAGGCACGCCGCAATGGCGAGCCGCCGGTGCTGCTGGTGCTGCCCGGCAGCCGTCGCAGCGAGGTCAGGCACCATCTCGATGTGTTTGGCGCGACGCTCGACCGCTTGCAGGCGGAAGGCCGCGCCTTCGAACTGATGCTGCCGACCATGCCGCATCTCGAAGCCACCATCCGCGACGGCATCGCAAACTGGCCGGTCGAGCCGCAGATCGTGATCGGCGAGAACGAGAGGCGTGCCGCGTTCCGCATCGCGCGAGCGGCGCTGGCCAAATCCGGCACGGTGACGCTGGAGCTCGCGCTGTCGGGTATTCCAATGGTGACGGCCTATCGCGTCGGCGCGATCGAGGCCTTCATCCTGCGCCGCGCGATCCGCGTCTCCTCGGTGATCCTTGCCAATCTCGTGATCGGCAAGGATGTCATTCCGGAGTTCCTCCAGGAGGAGTGCACGCCCGAAAAGCTGGCGCCCGCGCTCGGCAATGTGCTGACGGATTCGCCGCTGCGACGACAGCAGGTCGAGGCGTTTGCCCGGCTCGATCAGGTCATGTCGACTGGCAACAAGTCACCGAGCGTGCTCGCGGCCGACATCGTACTCGCAACGATGCGCAGGGAACGGCGGGCGAGCTAGGCGAGGCCCGCATCAACGCGAAAACACTGACTGGTGATGCGCTGGCTTTCATCGGAGGCGAGGAACAGCGCCATGTTGGCGATATCCTCGGGCGTCACCGCATCGGGAACGGCTTGACGCGAGCGCATGTCGGCGATGACCTGCTCGTCCGGATACCACAGCCGGCGCTGGCGCTCGGTGATCACCATGCCCGGCGCGATCGCATTGACGCGGATGCGGTGGGGGCCGACCAGGCGCGCCAGCGAATTGGTGAAGCCGACGATCGCGGCCTTCGCCCCGGCATAAACCGGCAGCGCGGGCGCGCCGCGCATCCACGCGATCGACGACATGTTGATGATCGAGCCGCCGCCGCGGGCCTGCATCTGCGGCACCACCGCTTGCGCGGCAAAGAAGACGTGCTTGAAGTTGACGCCCGTCATCCAGTCGAACTCGGCGGGCGTCACCTCCGCCAGCACCTGGCGCTGGTCGTTGGCGGCGTTGTTGACGAGCACCGCGGCATCGCCGAGCGATCGCTGTACCTCTGCCATGGCGCCGCGCAAGGCATCGATGTCCAGGAGGTCGCAAGGCACGAACAGGGGAGCCGTACCACATGCGGCCGCGACCTCCGCAACCAGCGTCCCGCCGGCCGTTTGATCGACATCGAGGAACGCGACCCGGGCGCGCTGGGCGGCGAAGGCGCGCACGAAGGCGGCACCGATGCCGCTGGCGCCCCCGGTGATCAGCACCACGCGGTCCGCGAGGCTCGAATAGCTCGTCTTAGTCATGCGATCAGTCGCTCCGTCTCGGGGTCGAACAGGCAGATGCGCCGGGTGTCGAGCGCAAAGGGGGCAGAGCTGCCGGGCGTGGGGCGGACGTCCGGGGAGATGCGCGCCTGCGCCGGCTCGCCGCCAAGCCGGAGCAGCACAATGGTTTCGGCCCCGGTGGGCTCGACCATCTCGACCGGCGCGGTGACGATAACCGGCGCGCTCGCGGCGCCGGAGAAGGCGCGGTCTCCCTCGGCGATGCATTCCGGTCTGATCCCGAACACCACCTCGCGGCCGAGATATGGTGCCGCCGCCTCGTATCCCTGTAGACGAAGACGCACCTCGTCCGGCCGCCCGGCGCCGATCACGACGACCAGCCCGTCGCCATCCGCCTCGAGCCGCGCCGGCATCGTATTCATCGGCGGCGAGCCCATGAAGCGTGCCACGAACAGATTGGCGGGGTAGCGATACACGGTGTCAGGATCGGCAAACTGCTGCACCACGCCGCGATGCATCACGGCGATCCGCGTCGCCATCGTCATGGCCTCGATCTGGTCGTGGGTGACATAGACGATGGTGGCGCCGATGCGCTGATGCAGGCGCTTGATCTCCATCCGCATCTCCACGCGCAGCTTGGCATCGAGGTTGGAGAGCGGCTCATCGAACAGGAAGAGCAGGGGATCGCGCACCAGCGCACGCCCCATCGCCACGCGCTGGCGCTGGCCGCCGGACAATTGCGAGGGTCTGCGGCCGAGCAGCGGCTCGATCTGGAGCAGCTTCGCCACGTTCGCGACCGCCTTGTCCTGCTCGGCCTTCGGCACGTGGCGGCATTCCATGCCGAAGGTAATGTTCTGGCGGACCGTCATCGACGGATAGAGCGCATAGGACTGGAACACCATGGCGATGTCGCGATCCTTGGGCGGGATGTCGTTGACCACGCGTCCGCCGATTTCGACGGTCCCTGCGCTCGGATGATCGAGCCCGGCAACGATGTTCAGCAGCGTGGACTTGCCGCACCCGGACGGCCCGACCAGCACCGTGAACTCGCCACTCTCGATGTCGAGATCGATGCCCTTCAGCACCTCCAGATTGGCGTAGCGCTTCGACAGGGTGCGAATGCTCAGTGCTGCCATGCTGGCCTCGTCATTTCACGGCTCCGGCGGTGAGGCCTCGCACGAAGTACCTGCCGCCGAGGACATAGATCAACAAAGTGGGGAGCGCTGCGATGATCACCGCGGCGCTCTGCACGCCGTGCTGCGGGATGTCTGCGACGGCAGCAGACAGCGCGATGAGAGCGGCCGTCACGGGCTGCTGTTGGCCGCTGGTGAACGTCACGCCGTAAAGGAACTCGTTCCAGATATGCGTGAACTGCCAGATCACGGTGACGATCAGGATGGGAGGCGACAGCGGCATGATGATGCGCCAGAAGATACGAAAGAACCCGGCGCCATCGATGCGCGCGGCCCTGATCAGTTCGTGGGGAATGGCGACATAGTAGTTTCGGCAGAACAGCGTGGTGAAGGAGAGCCCCTGGATGGTGTGAATCAGCACGAGGCCCGCCAGCGTGTTGATGAGACCGATGTCCCGCAGCACGATGGTCCAGGGAAGCAGGCGCATCTGCTGGGGAAGGAAGAGGCCAAGGGTGACGATGCCGTAGATCCAGTTATCGCCGCGAAAACGCCAGAGCGACACGGCGTAGCCGGCGACGGCACCGAGCATGGTGGAGAAGATCGTCGCAGGAATCGTGACGAGCGCGGAGTTCAGCATGTACGGCCGGATGCCGGCGCAGGTCTCGGCGACGCAGAAGCCGCTCCAGGCGGTGACGTAATTGCTCCAGGCCCATTGTTTCGGCCAGCCGATCATCGAGGCCTGCGCGATCTCCTCGTTGGTGCGGAGCGAGTTCAGCACGACAACAACCAATGGCGCGAGCCATGCTGCAGCGATCAGCAAGACGATGAGGTAGATCAAGACCCGGCTTGGCGCGAAGGTTCGGTCACGCATGGACTGCCCGCCGTTGCTGAACATAACGCCACGCTGCATACGGCAGCAGGACCGCAAGGAGTATGAGCAGCATGAGGACTGCCGCCGCCGCGCCCCGGCCCAGCAGGCTGCGCTGGAACATCAGGTCGTAGACGACAAGAGCCGGCAGCTGGGTCGCGATTCCCGGCCCGCCGTTGGTGAGCGCACGCACGAGGTCGAAAGCCGAAATCGCGAACTGCAACTGGACGACGACGACGGTGATGGTGATCGGCCAAAGCGTCGGCAGGATGATGCGCCGGTAGATTCGGACTGGCCCAGCGCCGTCGATCTGCGCGGCCTTGACGATGTCGGCGTCGACGGACCGAAGGCCGGCGAGGAACAGCGCCATGGCGAAGCCGGAGGATTGCCAGATTGCCGCAATGACGATGGTCCAGATTGCCATGTCGCGGTCGATCAGCCAGTCGAACTTGAAGGAGGTCCAGCCGAGGTCGTGGACGAGCTTCTGGATTCCAAGGCCCGGATTGAGCAGCCAGCTCCAGACCGTGCCGGTGACCACGAACGACACCGCAAGAGGGTAGAGGAAGACGGATCGCAGCAGGTTCTCCCCGCGAATGCGCTGGTCGAGCAGGATCGCAAGGATGAGACCGGTCACCACACTCAGCAGCACGAACGCGCAGCCAAACAGCAACAGATTGTCGAAGGCGATCTGCCAGTTCCGCGATGCCGCGACCGCCGTATAGTTGCGCAAACCCACCCAACCCGAAACCGGGATCAGGGTGGATGGCGTGAACGAGATCCAGATCGTCCAGAGCGAGAACGACACGAGGTGCGCGGCGGACAGCAGCAGCGGCACCCAGATCATCAGATATTCGGGCAGCCGGCGCAGCGCGCCAGAGATCGCCGGCCGGCCCGATCGCGTTGTCGTCAAGACGACGCCAGTCAACGCGCACCCTCGACAGCCTCGGCAAGTCGGATCGCCGCTTGCTCCGGCTTGATCGTCTTGTTCTTCACATACTCGGTGATCACGTCGATCATCGCCGCGGTCATACCGTTTTCCTGCGCCATATTGTGCGCAAGGCTCAAGACCGCCTGATTGCTGGCAATAGCCTCCTTGAGGGCCGCCCCGGTCCGCCGTTGACCGTCCGACCACCCGTTACCGGAAAGATCGACATCGGTCCGCACGGGTATCGATCCCGTAATCTGCGAATACATGGTCTGGATCGCCGGATCCATGACGAGCTGGGCCATCAGCGTCTGGCCGGCTTGCAGGTCGGGCTCCTTGCGCTGCCAGAATATGAAGGCGTCGGCATTCAACAGGAAGACAGGCTTGGAATTGTCGCTCGGGCCCGGAGCGATGATGAACTCTTCGAACTTGAAGCCGGCGTTGCGCAATACGCCTTGCGCCCACCCGCCCATGATCATCATGCCCATGTCGCCGTCGATGAAGCGCTTCAGGTTGGTCGAAAAGTGCTGGGCGCCGACGTTGGGGTCCATCCAGTCGGAGATCTTGCGCACCTGTGCGAAGGCCGCCTTGATCTCCGGACCCTCCAGAGCCTTCTTGTCGAGATTCATGATGGCGGCGCGGTACGCGGTGGGACTGATGCCCGCCAGAGAGGCCTCGAATTTTTGTCCGTCGTCCGGGCGGGTACCGCCGTTGGCGACGGGATAGGCCACTCCGCCGGCTTTCATCTTTTCGGCAAGGCCGTTGAAGTCGGCCCATGTGACCGGGATCTTGTCGGCCTTGGCCTTGTCCATCGCGCGTTTGGAGAGAAACAGCATGTTGGTGCTGTAGATCTGCAACGGCAGCGAAATCCACTTGCCCCCGGGCTTGTGCAATCGTGCAAGATCTGGAGCGACAACTTTCTCGTAGCCGGCGGCAGCGACAAGGGCGTCGAGAT
The DNA here is from genome assembly GCF_016616425.1 of Bradyrhizobium diazoefficiens. Classification (NCBI taxonomy): domain Bacteria; kingdom Pseudomonadati; phylum Pseudomonadota; class Alphaproteobacteria; order Hyphomicrobiales; family Nitrobacteraceae; genus Bradyrhizobium; species Bradyrhizobium diazoefficiens. The sequence continues at coordinate 4,239,227 of NZ_CP067101.1, read as the reverse complement.
TGACGGTCGGAGCAATCTTCGACCAGGCTGCAATCTCGGGTCCCTTGAGTTGCGAACAGGCCGGCGGATCGCCGGCCATGATCTGAGCCCGTAGCTTGTTCATCATCTCGGTGGTAAATCCGGGCACGGGCGAATGCTGCCAAACACCGCCTTTCTCCTCGAACTTCTTGCCAAGCGCCGTGATGGCCGCTCCATCGCTGCCTGCGGACCATTGCGAGATCACGGTCAGGCGCGGCTTGACCGCGCCTTGCGCGCGGGCAAATGCCGGCAATGCGAGCGTGGCAACGGATCCAGCGAGCAGACGACGCCTTGTTGTTGTGATCGGCATGGTAGTTCCTCCCGGTGTGAAAGTTCCTTGCGCTGTTTTGGCGCTGTTTTGGGCACGACAAGGCCGCGCGGCTCAGGACATGTCAGGCCGCCTCCGTCGAAGCCGCCGGCATCCCGCCACGGCTGGCGAGACAGAACGCGGCGAAGGCGAGCGCGGCCTGCGGATCATTACCGGTCGAGGGCGGCACGAAGGCGAGGGACACCTGCGCCAGTTGCCGCCCGCCCAGCAAGCAGGCGTCGATCCCTTCGACCACGGCCTTGCGATCGTCCTCGGAGAGCAGCGACGGCCAGCCGCTGATCGCGACGCCGTTGCATGGCTTCACGTTGAGGGTGTTGCCGATCGCAAGGCCGAGCCGGAACAACCGCCGGCGCAACTCCTGGCGCACGCGCGAAGAGAGCGAGATCGTGTTCACCCATCCGCTGCCGAGCTGGAGCAACTCGGCTTCGGTAACGCCGAGAAGTTCGGCCAGGGCAGGAAGCGACGTGTACGCCTCGACGCAGCCATAGTGGCCGCAGCGGCAACGTGGCCCGTCCGGACCGAATACCATGTGGCCGAGCTCGACCGGCTGGAGTGCGTCGGCCTCAGTTGGATCGTCCATCCAGGCGCCAGCAACGCCCTGGCTGACGAAGACGAACAGATGGGTGTCGCTGAATGGATAATTTTCCGTGCGGCAGCGGTGAAAGGTGGCGTGCGCGACGACCGAATTGGTGAATCCGAGCGGCACGTCGGCGAACATCTCGCCGAACATGTCACTGATGCGCCCGATGTCGCAGGGAATGATCGGATTGGCCGAGATGCTCAGGCGGCCGAGGCCGGGAATGGAGACGCCGATCTGGGAGAGGGTGAGCCGGCGGCGCCGCGTCCAGTCGCGTAGCAATGTCATCGCTTCGCGAAACGCCCGGCCGACGGTCTCGACGCTTGGCGTCTTCGGCAGCATCACCCGGTCGGTATAGTGCAGTTCCCCCGACAGGGCGCCGACGCCGACGCTCAGCCATTGAGCGGTCAGCTCGAAGGCGGCGAGGGCGACCGAGCCATCGAGCGACACGAGGCCGGTCGGGCCGCCGACGTAAGGAGCAGGGCGCCGCACCTCCTCGATCAGGCCTTCGGCTTTCAGGTCAAACAGGATGCGCGACAGGCTCGCCTCGGACAGGCGCACGGCCTTGGCCAGAGGCGGACGAAACGAGCCGCCCGACTGAAGCAGATGAGTCAAAATGGCAGCGCGCGTCTGCCGCCGACTTCTCGGCTGCTCCGGCATTTCCATCCCTGTCGTCATTCTTACTTAGTGTAAGAATTTGCGCGCGAAGCGTTTCAACTGTCAAGCCATTTGCGCCGCAAGCATGGACTTGTTGTTGTGCGCGGCAGCAACGGCGATGCGATCGGTAGCCTGCCAATCGGCATAGGGGCGACCTTGTGAGGTCGCTCCCTATGCCGATTGGTGTCCGTAGCTCGGATGGAGAGCGAAGGCGGAAGCGCGATCCGAGGGCCTTCAACGCGGAGAGACTGGCCGAATCTCGCTTCGCTCCATCCAGCCTACGAGTCTACGTCGTGCTTACGCAGCAGTCGAGGTTTTCCGTGTAGCCTCCCCTTCGCGGCGAGCGATTTAGTGCACCGACAACGACACGCCATAAATCGGATTATTCTTGCCGTTGAATGTTTTGATGCGGGCAGCGAAAAGTGTCCCAGCGGTGCAGGCAGTATCGGCTGTTTCCGCTACGAAATGACCCGACTGCGCGTGGGTCGAGACAGAGGACAGCGAAGCCGCGGCCCAATGTACTCCATTGTCGCATGTCACTTCGGCCGTCAAATCGGTATTGAGCGTAGCGAGGGTCGAGTTGTCATATTCCATCATGTGCGGATATTGTCTGAATTCTGGCATCGCATCAATGATGCGAGCGTCGGGCATAAACTCTCTAACGGTCGTCTCTCCCAAAGGGGTTACGAATTTCGGGCGATGACAATGGAGCACGGCAAACTGACCATTGGGCCCATACGTGAAATCTCGTGGGAGTCTCTTGCTGAGGGATTTCAGTCAATGCTCAATCCTAGTTGGAGAGACATTGAGACTCAGATTCGTCGATTGGAGACGGTGCGGTCAGGTTCAGTTTTTCTCAATGCGAGAAACGGAAGCGTGCTTTCCATTGGGGGAGAGCAAGGTAAGGGGTATCTCGTGTTCATTTCAAATACAGAAGGATACAAATATCTTCAAGCACCACAATCAAGACGAAAAGGCGTGAAGAACCTGGTGATTGGTTTTCAACCAGCCGAGTATCCGTGTCGAATCATAGTCGATCTAGACGCTGCCCTCAAAGTTGCCCGTATGTACTTCGATACTGGTCGTGTGGAGGAGAACGAGGATTGGACGTCTGATAGCAACAGTATCGAACAATAACCGCTTGGGAATTACGGTGATAGTGCCACGTTAATTGTGGTGACAGGGCATTTCGAGCATGACCTGTGGCAGCACGAGGAAAGAACCGTCAGTTTTCCGACGGCGTTTAAATTGAAGGCGATCAGGCGTGCTGGCCGGTCTGCTGATGTTTGACGAAGCAAGCAACGAATGAGGATGCTCGTCCATTGGATTTCGGGTAAGCGGGAAGTTCGCGCATCGCGACTAGCCAGTAACGATTTCCGAACGCGGCCAGCATGCCAGATTGCCGCTGTTTTTCCCGACGCGTCAAATCGTGTTCGTAAAATACGAAATTAGTGCGAGCCTGGAATCGCGCCCGACTGACAGCGTGTCCGCTCGCGAAAACGACCCTGCGCCGCAGATGCCGCGATCCTTGCCGGTTTGCTGCTGATTTACCCGATGCGGCAATGGCTTGACTGGGCGGGCCCGGTGCCGGCCGGCAGCCGCGTTTCTACGGTGCATGGGGTTGTTTTTCACTTTTTTGCGGGAAGCCTCCTGAGGCCGCTACGCGAGGAGGGGAGGGAGCGGCACCTGCGCACCGCGCTGCTCGCCGCCAGCTCTTGACCTGAACAAAAACGGCGCCATCGTGAGATGGCGCCGTTTTCGAGGCCGTGATGGCCGGTTGTTACTTGCGATCCTTGATCGCGACGTAGTCGCGGCGGGTGACGCCGGTGTAGAGCTGGCGCGGACGGCCGATCTTCTGCTGCGGGTCCTCGATCATCTCGCTCCACTGGCTGATCCAGCCGACGGTGCGGGCGACCGCGAACAGCACGGTGAACATCGAGACCGGGAAGCCCATCGCCTTGAGCGTGATGCCCGAATAGAAGTCGACGTTCGGGTAGAGCTTGCGATCGATGAAGTACTGGTCGCTGAGCGCGATCTTCTCGAGCTCCAGCGCCACCTTCAGCATCGGATCGTCGCCATGACCGGTCTCCTTGAGCACGGCGTGACACATCTTCTGCATGATCTTGGCGCGCGGATCGTAGTTCTTGTAGACGCGGTGACCGAAGCCCATCAGGCGGACTTCTGAGTTCTTGTCCTTCACCTTGGCGATGAACTCGGGGATATTGTCCACGGTGCCGATCTCGGCGAGCATCGCGAGCGCGGCTTCGTTGGCGCCGCCATGCGCCGGGCCCCACAGGCAGGCGATGCCGGCGGCAATGCAGGCGAACGGGTTGGCGCCGGAAGAGCCGGCGATGCGCACGGTCGAGGTCGAGGCGTTCTGCTCGTGATCGGCGTGCAGGATGAAGATCTTGTCCAGCGCGTCAGCGAGCACCGGGTTGATCTTGTAGTCCTCGCACGGCACGGCGAAGCACATGTTGAGGAAGTTCTCGGAGAACGAGAGCGAGTTCTTCGGATACACGAAGGGCTGGCCGACCGTGTACTTGTAGGCCATCGCCGCCAGCGTCGGGATCTTCGCGATCATGCGCATCGAGGCGATCATGCGCTGCTTCGGATCGTTGATGTCGGTCGAGTCGTGATAGAATGCGGCGAGCGCGCCGACGGAGGCCACCATCACCGCCATCGGATGGGCGTCGCGGCGGAAGCCCTGGAAGAAGCGGGCCATCTGCTCATGCACCATCGTGTGATGGATCACGCGGTCGTCGAAATCCTTCTTCTGCGCGGCGGTCGGCAGGTTCCCGTAGAGCAGGAGATAGCAGGTCTCGAGGAAGTCACCGTTCTCGGCGAGCTGCTCGATCGGGTAGCCGCGGTATTCCAGCACGCCCGCGTCGCCGTCGATATAGGTGATCTTGGACTGGCAGCTCGCGGTGGACGTGAAGCCGGGATCGTAGGTGAACAGCCCGGACTGGCCGTAGAGCTTGCCGATATCGATGACATCCGGCCCGACGCTGCCGCTGTGGATCGGGAGATCGTAGTTCTTGTTTCCGACCGTCAGAGTAGCGGTCTTATTGCTCGGTTTTGCGTCCATCGTAGGTCCCCGATGTATGGTGAAACGGGCCGGAGCCGGAGGCCCCTTCGCAAGATGATGGGGCAGGCCGGATGTTCCAGAAGGTACGGGGGAGATGGGTATATTATTGCTATGTGCGCTGCAAGATCGCCACGCGCATGGTCGACTTACGTCGTAGACTGATCCCGAAGCCGGCCCAGGCTTTCCTGGCGTCCCAGGACGTCCAAAACCTCAAATATACCAGGCGATGTCGTCCGTCCGGTCAGCGCCGCCCTGAGCGGCTGGGCGACTGCGCCGAGCTTGAGAGCATTTTCCTCGGCAAAGGCGCGCAGCGCGGCTTCGGTGGTGGCGCCGCTCCACGTCTCGACTTTCTCCAGCGCGGAATGAAGCTGGCCGATCAGCTTGCGGTTCTCTTGTGTCAGCAGTGCCTGCGCCTTGGGATCGAGCTCCAGCGGCCGGTCGGCGAAGATGAAATAGGCGCTGTCGATCAGCTCGATCAGCGTCTTGGCACGCTCCTTCAGGGCCGGCATGGCCTTGAGAAGCTGCGCCCGCGTGGTGTCGTTTAGCTTGGCCTTGAGCTCGTTGCGGCTGGGCACGAGATGGTCGAGCACGTCCTCGAACATCTTCACGAGCGATTGATCGTCGGCATGACGGATGTAGTGGCCGTTGAGGTTTTCCAGCTTGGCGAAGTCGAAGCGGGCAGCGGCGCGGCCGACGCTTGCGAGATCGAACGCTGCGATCATCTCCTCGGTCGAGAAGATTTCCTGGTCGCCATGGCTCCAGCCGAGCCGGACGAGGTAATTGCGGAGCGCCGCCGGCAGATATCCCATGGCGCGGTAGGCATCGACGCCGAGCGCGCCGTGCCGCTTGGACAGCTTCGAGCCGTCCGGGCCGTGGATCAGGGGGATGTGCGACATGCTCGGCAGGGTCCAGCCCATCGCGTCGTAGATCTGCTTCTGGCGGGCGGCGTTGATCAGATGGTCGTCGCCCCGGATCACATGGGTGACGCCCATGTCGTGGTCATCGACCACCACGGCGAGCATGTAGGTCGGATTGCCATCGCCGCGCAGCAGGACGAGGTCGTCGAGGTTCTCGTTCTGCCAGACCACGCGGCCCTGAACCTGATCCTCGATCACGGTCTCGCCGGTCTGCGGCGCACGCAGGCGGATGGTCGGCTTGACGTCGTTTGGGGCGGTCGCGGGATCGCGGTCGCGCCACAGGCCGTCATAGAGGCGGGTGCGGCCCTCAGCGCGCGCTTTCTCGCGCATGGCGGCGAGCTCCTCGGCGGTGGCGTAACAGCGGTAGGCCTTGCCGTCGGCGAGCAACTGCTCGGCAACCTCGCGGTGGCGCGCGGCGCGTCCGAACTGGTAGATGACCTCGCCGTCCCAATCGAGCTCGAGCCATTTGAGGCCGTCGAGGATGGCGCCGATCGCGGCCTCGGTGGAGCGTTCCCGGTCGGTGTCCTCGATCCGAAGCAGCATCTTGCCGCCGTGCTTCTTCGCATAGAGCCAGTTGAACAGCGCCGTGCGGGCGCCCCCGATATGGAGGAAGCCGGTCGGCGAAGGGGCAAAGCGGGTGACGACGGAATCGGTCATTCTTGGCAGGGCCTATGCATTGGAGGCGGTGGTGTATAGCAGGAACGGGACATAACTAAACCCCGTCGGCGGATCTGCCAGGCCTTGCTCAAGGGCTTGCCTAAGCTCTTGGCTCAGCCTTCCGAATTTGGCAGAAGGACCGCTGATTTCCCGACAGGAATTTTCGTAATGACAGAACCGGTGACAGCTGAGGTTGGGCGCGATTTCATTCGTGACATCATCCAGGCCGACCTCGATCAGGGCAAGTACAGCGAGATCGTGACCCGGTTCCCGCCGGAGCCGAACGGCTATTTGCACATCGGTCATGCCAAGTCGATCGCGCTCAATTTCGGCATCGCCCAGGAGTTTCCGGGCCGCTGCCATCTGCGCTTCGACGACACCAATCCGGTCAAGGAAGAGCAGGAATATATCGATTCCATCCAGGCCGACGTGCGCTGGCTCGGCTTCGACTGGGGCAAGAACCTGTTCTTCGCCTCGGACTATTTCGAGCGCCTGTACGAATGGGCGGAGCAGCTGATCCGCGACGGGCTCGCCTATGTCGACGACCAGACCCAGGAGGAGATCCGGGCCTCCCGCGGCACGCTGACCGAGCCCGGCAAGAACTCGCCGTTCCGCAACCGCAGCGTGGACGAAAACCTCGACCTGTTCCGGCGCATGAAGGCCGGTGAATTCCCGAATGGTGCGCGCGTGCTGCGGGCCAAGATCGACATGGCCGCCGGCAACATCAATTTGCGCGATCCCGTGCTGTACCGCATCCTGCACGCGCACCATCCGCGCACCGGCACCAAGTGGCACATCTATCCGAGCTACGATTATGCGCATGGCCAGTCGGACGCCATCGAGGGCATCACGCACTCGATCTGCACGCTGGAGTTCGAGGACCACCGGCCGCTCTACGACTGGTTCATCGAGAAGCTGCCGGTGCCGTCACAGCCGCACCAGTATGAATTCGCGCGGCTCAACCTGACCTATACGCTGCTGTCCAAGCGCGTGCTGACCCAGCTCGTGCGCGACGGCCATGTCGCAGGCTGGGACGACCCCCGCATGCCGACCATGGCGGGCATGCGCCGCCGCGGCGTGCCGCCGGCTGCGCTGCGCGAATTCGTCAAGCGCATTGGCGTCGCGAAAGCCAACAGCGTGGTCGACGTCGGCATGCTGGAGTTCTGCATTCGCGAGGAGCTGAACCGCACTGCGCAGCGCCGCATGGCGGTGCTGAAGCCGCTGAAGGTGGTGATCGAGAACTATCCGGAAGGGCAGGTCGAGGAGCTCGAGGCGATCAACCATCCCGACGATCCCTCGGCAGGCACGCGCAAGATCACGTTCGGCCGCGAGCTGTATATCGAGCAGGACGACTTCATGGAGAACCCGCCGAAGAAGTTCTTCCGCCTGTCGCCGGGCAACGAGGTGCGGCTGCGCTACGCCTATTTCGTCAAGTGCACCGGCGTGACCAAGAATGACGCCGGCGAGGTGGTGGAGCTGCGCTGCACCTACGACCCCGCGACCAGGGGCGGCAACGCGCCCGACGGCCGCAAGGTCAAGGCGACGATGCACTGGCTGCCGGCAGCGACGTCTGTGCCTGCGGAGATCCGCATCTACAACCAGCTCTTCGCCAAGCCGAGCCCGGACGCCTCGAACTTCGCGGCCGATCTCAATCCGAACTCGCTGGAGATCCTGTCCGATGCGCGCATCGAGGCATCGGTGGCAGAGAGCAATTCGACCGAGCCGATGCAGTTCGAGCGCCAGGGTTATTTCGTGCGCGACAAGGATTCGACGCCCGGCAAACCGGTATTTTCGCGCACCATTGGCCTGCGCGATACCTTCGCGAAGGAAGTCGGGAAAGGCTGAGGGGCGAAATGAGCAACGCAGCCGACGCCATCGTTTCCGCCATCATCGCGAAATGGTGCGCCGGCTTCGCGACACTGGATGCAGCAGCGCTGTCGTCGCTCTATGCGCGAAACGCGTTCTTCTTCGGCTCCAATCCAAAACTCTATCGGGGCAGGGACGGCGTCGCCGACTATTTCAACGGCCTGCCGCGCTGGCGCAAGCCGAGCGCTGTGTTCTCCGATGTGAACGCAGCGCAGGCCGGTCCCGACCTGATCAACATGGCCGCGACCATCTCATTCGATCTCGCCGGCGAGCGCCCCGATCTCATCGTCAAGATGAGCTGGGTCATCGTGCGCGAGGATGGCGACTGGAAGATCGTCAATCACCACGCCTCGTCGCAGGCGCCGCTGATCTGATCGCCAAACCGCACACGGCATCGTCATTCCCAGCGAGAGAACTGACGTGTTCCCTGCGCGTTGGAATGGGTCCAGCGAGGAGCCTACCATGCAGAACATCGCAGAGCATATGGAAGTCATCGGCGCTGACGGCGTTCACGTCGGAACGGTCGACAAGGTCGAGGGCAATCGCATCAAGCTGACCAAGAAGGACAGCGGCGAGGGCAGCCACAAGGGCCATCATCATTTCATCGACAAGGGCCTCGTTGCCGACGTCGAGGGTAACAAGGTGCGGCTGTCCGCCAAGGCGTCGGTGGCCGTGACCATGGAGCAGGAAAAGTAGGGGCGACTTCTCGCGTTCCCGATCTGTGCCGCTATTCGCGCGGCCGCACGTTCCGGTAGCCTCCGCACCGACCGCGTCGCGTAAGGTGCAGGGGAATGGCGGAGCTGGGCCGGCCAATACGCTCCCAGGGAGTTGCCGGGACATGGCCGGTCGGCCGCGCTGCCCCGGCCGGCGGGTTCATGCCGGCGGGCCTTGGCATTTGGCCCGCGATTGCCGAAGCGCTACGCGGATGGGCCCGTGCCGAGGCCGGGGCCGGGCGGCTGTTGCCGTGGGTGCCCGTCGCGTTCGGCTGTGGAATTGCAGTCTACTTTGCCGCCGATCATGAGCCGGTGCTGTGGGTTGTCGCCACGACCGCGCTCGCGCTCGTGTTTGGCGCGGTCCTGTTGCGGCGGAGCAGGCTGTTCGCCCCGGCGATCATGATTGCGGCGGTCGCGGCCGGCTTTGCCGTGGCGACCTGGAAGACGGCGCGCATCGCCCATACCGTGCTGGCCAAGCCGCTCTATTCGGTGTCGCTGTCGGGCTTCGTCGAGACACGCGACATCCGTGAGCGCACCGATCGCTTCGTGCTGCGCGTCACCGCGATGGAGGCGCAGCGCAGCGACATCAAGCTCGAGCGCGTGCGCCTGTCCGTGCGCAAGGGCACTGCGCCCGAGGTCGGCAGCTTCGTGCAGCTCAAGGCCCGGCTGATGCCGCCGCTCTCGCCGTTACGCCCCGGCAGCTATGATTTCTCACGCGACATGTTCTTTCAGGGCATTGCGGCCTCCGGCTTCGTGATGGGCGCGATCGCGGCGTCGATCCCGCCCGATACCGGTGGCTTGCCGCTGCGCTATGCCGCGTTCATGCAGGGCCTGCGGGATGCGATCGACGCCCGCATCCGGGCCACGCTCGAGGGCGACAACCGTGCGATCGCGACGGCGCTGCTCACCGGGCGGCGCGATGCGATTTCCACGCCCGTCAACGATGCGATGTTCATCTCCGGGCTCGGACATGTGCTCTCGATCTCAGGCTATCACATGGCGGTCGTCGCGGGCGTCGTCTTCTTCACGGTGCGCGCGCTGCTGGCGTTGATCCCGGGCCTGGCAGTCGGCTTCGCCATCAAGAAATGGTCGGCCGGCGCCGCGCTGGTTGCGGCCGCGTTCTATCTGTTGCTCTCGGGCGCGGAGGTCGCAACGCAACGATCGTTCTTCATGACGGCGGTGGTGCTGATCGCGGTGATGGTCGATCGCCGCGCCATCACCTTCCGCACGCTGGCGGTGGCAGCGCTGATCGTGCTCGCGGTCGCGCCGGAAGCGCTGGTGCATCCGAGCTTTCAGATGTCGTTTGCGGCAACGCTCGGGCTGGTGGCCTTGGTACAGATCGGCATGCCGAACCTGCTTGCCTCGCCCGATCATTCGGCGACAGCGCGCGTTGCGCTGTGGGGCGGCCGCGAGATCGTGATGTTGTTGCTGGCCTCGCTGATCGCGGGGCTTGCGACCACGCCCTATGCCGCCTTCCACTTCCACCGCGTCACGCCCTACGGCGTGCTCGCCAATCTCGGTGCGATGCCGGTGGTCTCGGCGCTGGTGATGCCGGCCGGGCTGTTGGGATTGCTCGCAGCTCCTTTCGGGCTCGACGGCGTGTTCTGGTGGCTGATGGGAATCGGCATCGACTGGATGGTTGCCGTCTCGCGCTGGGTGGCGGCATTGCCGGGCGCGGTCGGCCGCATCCCGGCGTTCGGCATCGCGCCGCTGATTGCCGCGAGCCTCGGTATCATTCTGATGGGCCTGTTGCGCACGCCCTTGCGCTGGTGCGGTGCCATGGTGCTGCTGGCCTCGATCGCCTGGGGCCTGTCGGCGCGGCAGCCCGATATCCTGATTGCCGGGGACGCCCGGAGCGTCGCAGTGCGGGGCAGGGACGGGCGTTTGCACCTGATCCGGGCGGGCAAGGACAATTTCCTGCTGAAGGAGTGGTTATCGGCCGACGCCGATCCGCGCAATGCGGGCAGTCCCGCGCTGGCCGATGGCACATCGTGCGACGAGGCCGGCTGCGTGACGCCGCTCGGCGACGGGCGGCTGGTCGCGCTGGCCTTCCGCATCGACGCGTTGGCGGACGATTGCAGCCGCGCCGCGCTGGTGGTGACGTCACGGCCTGCGCCCCCCGACTGCGCGGCGATAGTGGTGGATCGGCAACGGCTCGCTCGCCAGGGCGCGCTGGCTCTGACGCAGCGCGGCGACGGTTTTTCGGTTCAGGCGGTGAGGGCGAGAGGCACGAGCCGCCCGTGGCTACCGCTCGGTGCCGGCGAAGGTGATTTCGACGGCAGCCTGACGCCAAAGGCGGCTCGCGGCAGCCGCGACGCAACGCCATCGGAGACTGACTTGCAGGCCGACGATTGAGAATGGACGCGGAGCGCGGTGTCGGTCCGATGGGAATCCGTAGGACGCAAACCCCGCTATCGCCGGCCTCGGCCGGCGATGGCATCTCAATTCTGGCCTTCGACCTCTCGGTCGGCGTGGCGATCAGCCGATCGGCAGGCGCGTGACCGGCGGCCGGCTGTCGGCGACAATCTGCGGCTTGTGCTCGCGTTCGCTGACCGGCTGCGTCACCGGCAATTGCAGCACGGTTGCGCGCTGGCCTTCGACGAGCTGCGTCACCAGCACGGATTTGCCGTCCGGGAATTCGATCGCGTCATGATGGCGATCGGGAATGTGCGGATCGATCTTGCCGAACTTGCCGACGCGGGAGTTGACGGTACGCGTCCAGATCCAGCGGTTATCGTAGCGGACATTGTCAGCGAAGGCGAGCTCCGTTCCCGGGAGCAGGCAAACCGCAACGGAGAGATCCGCTTCGGAGGCGAAGCCGCGCGTCGAGGTGCCGCGGAAGGTGGTCGTGACGATCGTCTCGCCGACTTCCGCAGGGCGCGTCGCGACGGCATGCAGGCTGTAGTCACACATCGGGTGCTCCTCATGCGTAGAAAGCGACCCGCACCTCTTTTGGAGGCGCAGGCCTCTATCAGAGTGAAAGGATACAACGTTCTGCTTGGTTGTAGGCAAATCTGCGGCTGGGATCCGCGACCGCGATCACATTATCTTTCCCGAATCCGATAGGAACAAAGCCCCTTCCCGTGCATTTGGCCGGCGCTCGTCAACGACTGGCGAGAACCGGCAGCCGTGTCGCCAGCGCGATTGCGATGGCTCGATATGCGATTGCGCGGCACCGGGCTGCGATGCCGATGCGAGGATCGGCGCGGCTGCCCTCAAACGATCTGGCGCTTGCCTGTCTCCTCGACCCCAAAGGCCGTGAAGCAATGTCGTGCGTCCCGCGTGGATGTGGCCGTGGACGAAGGGCCGGATGATCTGTGCAGAACCAGAAAGACTATTCGGCCGGAGCGGAGATTGATCCGCTCCAATCTCTGATGGGCGATACCGATCGACGGCGTGCGCAAGGCGCCGGATATTTCCGTATCGAGTACTTCCGGAATCAGTACTTCCGGTAGAGCCCGATCAGCTTGCCCTGAATCTTCACGCGGTTCGGCGGCAGGATGCGCACCTCGTAAGCGGCATTGGCGGGCTCGAGCGCGATCGAGGCGCCGCGGCGGCGGAAGCGCTTCAGCGTGGCCTCCTCGTCGTCGATCAGCGCCACCACGATATCGCCGGTATCGGCGCTCTCGTTGCGCTGGATCAGCGCCATGTCGCCATCGAGGATCCCGGCCTCGACCATGGAATCGCCGCGCACTTCGAGCGCGTAGTGCTCGCCGGAGCCGAGCATGTCAGGCGGCACGCTGATGGTGTGGCTGCGGGTCTGCAATGCCTCGATCGGCGTGCCGGCCGCGATGCGGCCCATCACGGGCACCGCGACGGGCCGCTCGCCATCGTCGACGGGCAGGCTGGAGCTCGCGCGTACCTTGCCGAGATTGCCCTCGATGACGCTCGGCGTGAAGCCGCGTCGGTTGCCGGCGGCAGCCTGCAGCTCCGGCAGCTTGATCACTTCGATGGCCCGGGCGCGGTTGGGCAGGCGGCGGATGAAGCCGCGCTCTTCGAGCGCCGTGATCAGGCGGTGGATGCCCGACTTCGAGCGCAGGTCGAGCGCGTCCTTCATCTCGTCGAAGGACGGCGGCACGCCGCTCTCTTTCAAGCGTTCGCTGATGAACCGCAGAAGCTCGTATTGTTTGCGCGTTAACATCTCGACCAAAGTCCCCCGGTTGATGCGTTCGATTCCGAGACGATGAATTCAGCGATGAGCCGCTACATGCTCGAAACAAATCATGAACGGACACTATATGTTCGATATGTGTTCCGCAACTGCTTAATTTACCGTGAAGGGAACGAAACTCGCGGAATGCGTGCGGCCACGTGGTTCAGACGGGAAGCCGCAGCACTTCGCAAGGGTTGCCGGCCTCGGCCTTCGGCGCGAACGGTGCGCGCACGAGAAGTACCTGTGCTGCAGCAAGATTCGCAAGCAGAGAGGAGTCCTGATGGCTGACAGGAAGCGCGACCAGCGTGCCGTCGTCACGCTGCTCCAGGCGCGCGCGCAGATAATCCTCGCGCTGGTCATTGGCGCCGAGATCGCAGCCCAGCACGGCGCGCTCGCGATGATGATGAATCACTGAACGGCCCGACAGGGCGCGAATCAGCGGCACCATGAACAGGAAGGCGCACACGTAGGATGACACGGGATTGCCGGGCAGGCCGATCACGCGCATTGCGCCGAGCCGCCCGTGCATCATCGGCTTGCCGGGCCGAATCGCGATCTTCCAGAACGCCATCTCGACGCCTTCGTCCCTGAGCGCCTGCTGGACCAGATCGTGGTCGCCGACCGACGCGCCGCCGGTCGTAATCAGGATGTCGGTTCCGCTCTCGCGGGCGCGACGGATGCCGGCGGAGGTGGCCTCCGGCGTATCGGCGGCAACGCCGAGGTCGATGGTTTCGGCGCCCTCGCTGCGGGCGAGCGCGTGTAGGGCATAGCCGTTGGAGTAGACGATCTGGCCGTACCCGGGCGTGGTGCCCGGCATCACGAGTTCGTCGCCGGTGGCAAGGATCGCGACCTTCGGACGGCGGCAGACGGGGAGGTGCGGGTGATTCATTCCGGCGGCGAGCGCGAGATCGCGCTCTGTCAGACGGCTTCCCTTGCGCAAGAGTACGTCACCCTCGCGGAAATCGACGCCGGCCGGTCGGATATGCCGTCCCGCAATCGCGGCTTCCTTGATCGTGACGCACTTGCCGTCCGCGACGGTGTCCTCCTGGATCACGACCGCATCCGCACCGTCGGGAACGACGCCGCCGGTGAAGATCCGCACGGCTTCGCCGGCGTCGACCCTTCCCGTGAACGGACGGCCCGCTGCGATCTCGCCGATGACCGTCAGCCGGGAATCGATCGTTGCCGCATCGGCCGCGCGCACGGCGTAACCGTCCATCGCCGACATTGCCTCCGGCGGCTGCGTGCGCCGCGCCGCAATGTCATGCGCAAGCACGCGATGGTAAGCCTCGTCGAGCGAAACCATCTGTTCAGGCAGCGGCTCTGCACCCCTCAGCACCGCAGCAAGGGCGTCGGAAACCGGCATCAGGGCCACGGGCGAAACTCCTGCTGGGCACATCGGCAAACGGGCGCCGAGAGTTCTAGCCGAGTGCAGGCGCGAGGCAAAGCAGCACGCAGGATGATCGATCCTGTGCGATCTCCGTGGTGAGGAGCAAGCTCTGGTCCGCCGGGAGCATGATCCGGAAGGCGAGGCAGACCGGGATGGGGATAGCGATAGCAAGGATGACGAGCGCCACGGCCAGCATCGGTCAACTCTCGGCTGGTCCCTCCGTCCTAAGGTCCAATGTGACGTCGGGGGCTTTCGGACCTTGATCCTTGTCCGGGAGCGGATCGGCCTGAGACTTCAGGTCGGCAGCCTTGCTGATCAACTTGGCTGAAAGTTCAGAATCCGAGGTGGTTCTGGCGAATTCAAGCAGGAGAGAAGCTTGCTTGGTGAGATAGGTTTTGCCCAGCACGTCGATCAGTCCAGTGTAGAAGTCCCAACGGACTCATGAGTCCGAAGGGTGGTATTCCGTTCCCTGGAACTCTGTACAAAAATGCACAAAGTGATTGGGTTCCTCATCCTCTGCAAAATTTAGTTCCGGGAACTTGGCACGCGGCGGGCGCTCGCGGCCACCGGTTGGCCTCAGATGCCCAGTGCCTTCAATGCGTTCCCGACGTCGCGCGGCGACGTCACATGCACTGCGGTCAGTCCGCGTGCGCGCGCTCCCTCGATGTTCTCGGCGAGGTCGTCGAAGAACACGATGCGCGCCGCGGGCGCGCCGATCGCGGTAACGACATGGTCGAAGGCCTCCGCATCCGGTTTGCGCAGGCCGATGCTGGATGACAGATACAGCTCGCGGAAGTGGCCGAGCAGATCAGCATATTCCTTCGAGAAATAATCGACATGCGGCCGGTTGGTGTTGGAGAAGGCGTAGAGCGGCATTTGCTTGGCCGCACGCGGCAAAAGCGCGGCGATATCGGGCATCTCGCCGGCGAAGATCGCGTTCCAGCCTTCCAGGAACTGGGCGTCCGAAATGCCGATTCCGAGCGAAGCGCGTAGCGAGGCGAAATAATCCTCGTCGCTGAGCTTGCCGACCTCGTGCAGCCGGTAGGCCTCGTCGCGCACATAGCGCGCGACGATGGCCTCGGGCTGGCAACCGGCGTGCCCGGCCCAGCAGGCGATCGCCCTGGAGAAGTCGATGTCGAGCACCACGCGCCCGAGATCGAATAGAAGCGCATCCGCGCTGCCGGGAGAAAGCGATGTCATTGCGTCCTTTTCACCTCAGCATCGACAGAGTCCGCGCGTCAGTACCGATAAGGCTCGTGGTCGAACAGCGGGAACGCGCTGAATACGCTCGGCGCGTTGGTGGCGGTCGCCGGATGCAGGCAGGATTTGTCGACCTCGGCAAACGAAGTGGCGCCCAAGAGGCCGAGGCAGCGCAGCACCTCGTCCTCCAAGAGTTCCAGCATCCGGGCGACGCCGGCTTCGCCGGCCGCCGCCAGCGCCCAGCATTGCAGCCGGCCGATGCCGACGAGATCTGCGCCTGCCGCGATCGCCTTGACGATGTCGGTGCCGCGACAGATGCCGCCGTCGACCATGATCTTGGCGCGACCCTTCACGGCCTCGACGATCTCGGGCAGCACATGCATGGCCCCGCGGCCATGGTCGAGCTGGCGGCCGCCATGGTTGGAGACGTAGATCCATTCGACGCCGTGATCGACCGCGATCAGGGCGTCCTCGGCGGTGGCGATGCCCTTCAGGATCAGCGGGATCTTGAACTTGTCCTTGACCATCTTCACGGTCCGCCACTCCAGGCCCTTCTGGAAATCGCCGCCGGTGGCGCGCAGGCGGCTCTCGCGAACGTAGCGCTTGGCGATGTCACGCTCGCGACGGCTGTAATGGGCGGTGTCGACGGTCAGGCAGAAGGCAGCATAGGCGTTCTTCTCGGCTCGGTCGACGACATCGGCGACGAAGGCGTCGTCGCCGCGGACATAGAGCTGATAGAGTCGGAGCGCATCGGGGGCCGCCTCGGCGGTCTTCTCCAGCCCCGGCTCGGATACCGAGCTCAGCATGTGCGCCGCACCGAAGGCGCGGGCACCACGCGCGACGCTCGCCGCGCCATCCGGATCGAAGATCTCGAGCGCGCCGACGGGAGCGAGCACCACCGGCAGGCGCATCTTGCGGCCGAACTGCTGAACCGAACCGTCCACCTTGCGGACGTCGCGCAGCACGCGCGGGCGAAAGGCGATCTCGTCCAGCGCCATGCGGTTGCGGCGCATCGTGGTTTCGGTCTCGGCGGCGCCGACGATGTAGTCCCAGGCGTTCTGGTTGAGGTTGGCCCGCGCCTTCCGGATGAATTCGTGCAAGTTCTGGAATGGTTCGCTGCTGGCGCCGAGTTCGACGTTCCGTTCCGGCCGGATGCGGGGTGCTTCGTTCATTTTTTTCCTCCCGAGAATTTGAAGCCTTATGTCATCGCCTAGCCCGTCCAGCCCTTCAAAACTATCCTAAAATCGCATAGCTGCGAGGCGCGGGCCGGCCACCGATTCCCCTTGCAGGCGGACCAGTCCTGCAACGTTGCCAAAAGTTTAGGTCCGAACGAAGCGATTTCTGAGGTATACCCATCGGCGCGGCATCCCGGCCTTGAAGAAACCGGAATGGTATTGTGAGAAGCGGAGTGGATCGCCAATTGCATGGCGCCCCCAATTCTTGAGAGACAAGCTTAAAGCGAACCGCCAAGCAAAAAGGCCAGCCTATCCATGCGGAAATCCCTGCTGTTCCCTCTGGGCACGCTCACCGGAGCATGTCTGACCCTTCTGGTAGCCAGCCCGCACGGCGGCGTATGGGCGGCGCGGGCGGCCGCGAGCGCGGATGATGCCTATTCCCAGCTCAACCTGTTCGGCACGGTGTTCGAGCGCGTGAAGGCGAGCTATGTCGAGAAGCCCGACAATGCCAAGCTGATCGAGGGTGCGATCACCGGCATGGTGACCTCGCTCGATCCGCATTCGCGCTACATGAACGCCAAGGCCTGGACCGAGATGCAGGAGACCACCTCCGGCGAGTTCGGCGGCCTCGGCATCGAGGTCACGATGGAAGACGGTCTCGTCAAGGTCGTCTCGCCGATCGACGATACGCCCGCCTCGAAGGCCGGCCTCATGTCCGGCGACCTCATCAGCAAGATCGACGGCGAGGCCGTGCAGGGCCTGACGCTCGAGCAGGCCGTCAACAAGATGAAAGGCCCGGTCGACACCAAGACCAAGCTCACCATCGTGCGCAAGGGCGCGGACGCACCGCTCGACGTCGCGATCACGCGCGAGATCATCCATGTGCGCCCGGTGCGCTTCCACGTCGAGAATGGCGACATCGGCTACATCCGCGTCACCTCGTTCAACGAGCAGACCACTGACGGCCTGAAGAAGGCGATCGCGTCGATCTCCAAGCAGGTCCCGCCGGAGAAGCTCACCGGCTATGTGATGGACCTGCGCAACAATCCGGGCGGCCTGCTCGACCAGGCGGTGTCGGTGTCGAGCGCCTTCCTTCAGCGCGGCGAGGTCGTGTCGACCCGCGGCCGCAATCCGGAAGAGACCCAGCGCTTCACCGCGCATGGCGGCGACCTCACCAAGGGCAAGCCGCTGGTGGTGCTGGTCAATGGCGGCTCCGCATCGGCCTCGGAGATCGTGGCCGGCGCGCTGCACGACCACAAGCGCGCGACGCTGATCGGTACGCGCTCGTTCGGCAAGGGCTCGGTGCAGACGATCATTCCGCTCGGCGCCGGCAATGGCGCGCTGGCGCTGACCACGGCGCGCTACTACACGCCGTCGGGCCGCTCGATCCAGGCTCAGGGCATTGCCCCCGATATCGAGATCCTGCAGGACGTGCCGCCCGAGCTGAAGGGCCGGATGGACACCATGGCGGAGTCCCAGATGCGCGGACATCTGTCGGCTGTCGGCGGCACCGAGCAGACCGGATCGCAATCCTACGTCCCGCCGAAGGAGGAGGACGACAAGGCCCTGCACGCGGCCTTTGACTTCCTGCACGGCGTCACCGCGAATGCGGTCGCCGCAAAGCGGGCGTCGAAGGCTACGGTGCCGAACTGATCTTCGCGGCTTCAGACGATCGCCCGGGAGCGGATGACAGCTCCCGGGCGAATTTGTTTTGGGCGCCGTTTGAGCGATCCGGGCTACGCTCGCGGCGTTAGCCTGCCTCGCGCCGGCGGCTTTCCTCGCCGCCGCGCTGGGCGAGCCGACTGCGATGCACCGCGAACAGCTCCAGCACCTTGTCGGCGGGCTTCGCGGCGCTGAACAGATAGCCCTGCATCTCGGAACAGCCGAGCGCGCGCAGCAGGCGCTGCTGCTCCTCGGTCTCGACGCCTTCGGCCGTGGTGGTCATGCGGCGCGCGGCCGCCAGATTGACCACGGCCTGGACGATGCTGGCGGAGCCGTCGGGACCGGCGATGTCGTCGACGAAACAGCGGTCGATCTTGATCTTGTCGAACGGGAAGCGGTGCAGATAGCTCAGCGACGAGTAGCCGGTGCCGAAATCGTCGAGCGCGATGCGCATGCCGATGGCGCGGAGCTGGTGCAGGATCGTGAGCGCAACATCGTCGTCGCGGATCAGCACCGCCTCGGTGATCTCGAGCTCCAGCCGGCTCGCCGGCAGGTTCGAAGCGGCGAGCGCCGCCATGATCTTCAGCGCCAGCGTGCCGCTCTTGAATTGCACCGGCGAGACGTTCACGGCGAGGCGGATGTCGTCGGGCCAGCTCGCAGCGTCCCGGCAGGCGGTCGCCAGCACCCATTCGCCGATCTCGTTGATCAGGCCGGTATCCTCGGCGATCGGGATGAACTCCGCCGGCGAGACCATGCCGCGCTCGGGATGGCGCCAGCGGACCAGTGCCTCGCAGCCGGTGATGCGGTCGTCCTTTAGCGCGACGCAGGGCTGGTAATAGACCTCGAGGCCGCCTTCGCGACCCCCTTGGGCGATGGCGTGGCGCAGGTCGCTCTCGAGCTGCCGGCGCTCGCGCACCTTGGCGTCCATCTCCGGCTCGAAGAAGCGATAGGTGCGGCGTCCGGCGGACTTTGCGGCGTACATCGCCATATCCGCGTTCTTGAGGATCTGGTCGAGCGCCTTGCCATGTTCCGGTGCAAGCGCGATGCCGATGCTGGCGTCGGTGGTGAGATGATGGCCCATGCAGTCGACCGGCGCGCGGATGGCGTGGAAGACCCGCGCGACAAGCTCGTTGACCTGGTCCAGCGACGTCACCGCGCTCTGTACGATGGCGAATTCGTCGCCGCCGAGCCGCGCCACGAAATCCGCCGGGCCCGTACAGCGGCGCAGGCCTGCGGCAACCGATTTCAACAGCTCGTCCCCGACGAGATGGCCGAGCGCATCATTGACGCCCTTGAACTCGTCGATGTCGATGTAATGCACCGCGATTCCTTCGCCGTTGCCGACAGCGGCCAGCTGTTCGCGCAGATGCTCGTGGAACATGGTGCGGTTGGGCAGGTCGGTCAGCGCGTCGTAATGGGCGAGGTGGGTGATGCGCTCCTCGATGCGGCGGCGCTCGGTGATGTCCTCATGCGTCGCCACCCAACCGCCGTCCGCGAGCGGTTCGTTGAGGATGTGGATCGAGCGGCCATCGGAGGTATCGACCACCATGGCATTGCGCGCATGGATGTCCTTCAGCACGCGCGCGACATAATCCTCGACGTCGCCTGTGAACGAGCCGGTCGCCTTGCGATGGGCGATGATGTCGTGGAAGCTGCAGCCGGGCTTCACGATCTCGGCCGACAATCCGTACATTTCGATGTAGCGCTGGTTGCAGACCACCAGCCGCCGCTCGGCATCGAACAGCAAGAGGCCCTGCGTCATGTTGTTGACGGCGCGGTCGAGCCGCTGCTTTTCCAGCGTCAGCCGTTCCCGCGAGAGGCGGTGCTGCTCCAGCAGCTTGCGCACGACCGCGATCAGCACGCCTGCGATGGCGAGCGCGGAAGAGGCGGCGACCGAGATCAGGAGGCCGATCTGCTCGCGCCAGTCCGTCAGGGCCGACGCGCGCGTCGCGGTCGCCACCATCAGGATCGGGAAGTGGGGCAGGGCGCGCGAGGAGATCAGCCGGTCTTCGCCATCGACGGGGCTCGTGAAACGGCCGGCGAAGTGATCGAGGCCGAAGACCCTCTGCTGTGCATAGGAACCGATCTTGAAATTCCGCCCCATCAAATCGCTGGAATGGGGATAACGGGCGAGCAGCGTACCGTCGCGATGCAGCATCGAGATCGTCGCGCCTTCGCCGAGCACGACGGAGGCGAAGAACTTCTCGAAATTGGCGGGCTCGATGCCGCGTCCGACGACACCCAGGAACTCGCCGTTCGGCCCGACGATCTTGCGCACGATCACGACGGTCCAGGCGCCGGAGATGCGACTGTGCAGGGGCTCGATCAGCACGTCCGGCGAATTGGGATCGTATTTGAAGCTGCGAAAATAGGCGCGATCGGCAACGTTCACTTTCGGAGCCGGCCATGCCGTCGACGAATTGATCAGATTGCCTTCGGCATCGATGATGTTGACGCTGCCGATGTAAGGCAGGGCCTCGATCTTCGACCGCAGCATCCTGTGGACGTCCTGGCCCGAGAGGCGCTTGCGATAATCCTCCGCGACGGTGATTCCGGTCGTGCGGACGTGGTCGACAAAGTCCTTCTGAATGACCGCGAAGTCCTGCAATTGCTGATCGAAATGATGGGCGAGCAGCAGCACGGTGTTTTCCAGCTCGCGGCTGGAGTTGCGCAGCGCCCGCTCGCGGAAGTTCTGCGCCATCAGGACCGAGCCGATGGCGATGGCCGCAATCAGCAGCGTGCCACCCACCACCAGCCAGCGGATCGGTCCGCCGCGCACGAAGGCCTGGTCAAGGAGGCGACTGCCAAATCTCGTCATCATGCTGGATCAATGCCGTGCACACGCCAGGATCAACTCTTGACCCCGAAGACATCCGTTGGTTTACGGAAACGATGTGGAGGCGAAGTTAGGAAGCACGGTTAACGCGATATGAACGGCCACGTGCAAATGCGAGCGACGGTTCCTCGGAGCATCACGCTCGCGATCGCAGCCGGGCCAGCGACCTCGGCTCCAGGCTCAACAGCACTTTCGAATTGGTCAGCACCTCCCTGCGTTGACCCTGCGCGTTCCTCGTGGTGCGAGCACGGCCACCACGATCAGCGCCGCCATGAGGTTTGCGACGGCGCTGATCAGGATCGGCAGCGTGTAGCTGTGACTCGCGTCGTAGACAAAGCCGACGGCGCTCGGGCCGATCAGCGTGCCGAGCGCGACGCTGGTGTAGAGAACGCCGATGATACCGCTGACGTTTCGTCCGCCAAAATAGTCCATGACGACGGCCGGCAGCACCGCGACCCAGCCGCCGTAGAACGTGCCGTAGACGAAGGCGAAGGCGCCGAGGGCCCACACGCCGGTCGCTGCCGCCCATGTCGCGAGCGCCGCGGCCATGCCGGCCAACATCAGCAGCAGGGCAGACGTTCGTCCCAGGCGATCGGCGAGCCCGCCGAGCAGAAAGCGGCCGGCGGTGCTGCCGATACCGATCACGCCAAGCAACAGCACCGCGGTGCTTGGTGCCACGCCGTGGTCACTGGCATAGGGAACGAGGTGCACGAACGGCACGAACACGCCAAATGCGCAGATCAGGCAGGCGGCGTACAGCGCGATGAATTTGCGCGAACGCACCGCCTCGGCAACCGAAGCGCCGGCCGCGCCGCTCGGGCCTGTCGCCAGCAGCGGACCGCCGTCCGGACCGAGCCCGCGGGCGCGCGGATCGTTCTCGATCAGCAGCGCAAGGACGCCGCCAATGGCCGCCGCCAGCAGGCCCAGCGTCAGATACGCGCCTCGCCAGCCCAGCAGCTCGATCAGAAATGTCGCGAGCGGCGGCATCGCCAACGTGCCGACGCCGATCCCGCTGACCGCAAGGCCGGAGGCAAGGCCGCGCCGGCGTACGAACCAGCGCTGCACGGCCCCGATCGCCGGCACGTAGGCACAACCGACCCCGACGCCGACGCCAAACCCATAGGCGAGATAGACCTGGACGAGATTGTGCGCAGAGCCCGCGGCGACCAGACCGAGGCCGGTGAGCAGCATGCCGGTCACCGCCAGCACGCGCGACCCGAAGCGGTCGGCAAGCGGGCCGCTGACGATGCCGAGGCCAAAATAGAGGAAGCCCGCGAGCGAGAACACCAGCGAGACCGAGCCGCGCGAGGCGCCGAACTCGGCTTGCAATGGCTTGAGAAAGGCACTGAACGTGTAGGCGCAGCCGAAGCCCATTAGCGTGACCGCGAACGCGCCGGCGACAACGAGCCAGCCGTGGAAAATGCTTCGATGGAACACGCTGGATTGAATGGTCATGATTGCCTCCGCAAAGTGAGGGAAGGATGGCGCCGATGCCAGGACGTGGCGCGCTGGAACGCTGCCCCGGCGCGCACCAGCGTGGGCTCGCCCAGATGAGCGGCGACGAGCTGGAACGCGATCGGCAGACCGTGCGGCGATGCCCCACCGGGTACCGTGATCGTCGGATGTCCGGTCATGTCGAAGACACAGGTGTAGCGTTGCAATTTGGCGATCACGTCCGGCTGCTCGCCGAGTGTCCGGATCATCGCGAGCGTTACCGGCGGGAACGGGTGCACCGGGGTCAGGAGCAGGTCGATGCTCTCGAACAACACGGCCACTCTCCCGCGCAGGGCAAGACGCCGCAGCAGAATCCTCTGATAGTCGAGCGCGGGCAGCGCGCGCCCGGTTTCGAGCACCGATGCCAGGATCGGTCCATATTCGTCCTTCCGGCCAGGATAGGTCGCCTCGTGTGCAACAGCAGCCTCTACTGCACAATTTGGTGCCCAATCGGCGATCGCCTGCGTCACGTCGGGAAATTCAACATCGACGATGACAGCGCCAAGCGCGCGGAAGGCGTCGACTGCATCCGCCAGCACGCGCCGCGTCGCAACGTCGACGTCCTCACCATTCCAGTCGGGGTCGACCCCGATGCGTAAGCCCCGCACATCCCGTGCGGCCGCCGCCAGATAGTCGGGCACCGGGTCAAGCCGCGACGTCGGATCGTTCGGGTCGTGCCCGGCAACGACACCGAGCAGGGCACCGACATCGGTCGCGCTGCGGCCGATCGGTCCGACATGGTCGAGTGTCGCGGCCAGTTCGAAGGTGCCGTGGCGGCTGACGCGGCCCCAACTCGGCTTCAGCCCGCTCAAGCCATTGGCGGCGCATGGCCATTGGATCGACCCGCCAGTGTCCGAGCCGAGCGAGCCGAAGCAAAGCCCGGCGGCCGTTGCGACCGCCGAGCCGCTCGACGAAATGCCCGGCCAGTAGTCGGCGTTCCAGGGATTCTTGGGCGGCGTCACCGAGCGATGGTGGTCGGAATAGGCGCCTTCGCTGAGCTGCTGCTTCCCGAGCGCGACGGCGCCCGCGTCCTTGAGGCGCCGCACGACGGTCGCGTCTTCACATGGGCGAAAGTCGCGATGAACAATCGTGCCCGCAGCCGTCGGAACATCCTTCGTCCAGAACAGATCCTTGAGCCCGATCGGAATACCGTGCAACGGGCCGCGATACCGACCGCGTGCGATATCAGCGTCCGCGGCTTTTGCCTCGGCGACCGCGGTGTCCGCCATCACGTGCACGTAGCTGCCAAGCCCGCGGTCCAGCGCCTCGATGCGGTCGAGTTGCGCGCGCGTTACTTCCAGCGAGGAGATTTCGCGCGCCTCGATGCGGGCGGCGAGTTCGGTGAGTTCGAGATAGTGCAGGGCGTCGGCCATGACTTGCGTCTCCGATGCTGCGAGTCCAGCGGCGTTCGTCTGGGCGAAACACGGTTATAAATGATATACTGGTGTCTGTTGCCGTCAACCGGTAAAAATGCTTTAGTGGTGTTTTCAACGGCCGGTGCTCGAATGTCGAAAGAGTCGCGCAAATTCCAGGTTCCCGACGGGTTGGCGAACACCTATGATTTCGCCAACACGCTCGATCTTCGTCACTTCACGCATTTCGGCGTGGAGCATGCCCAGAGCGACAAGCTCGGTGCGCCGAATGACCTCGCTGATTGGATGCAGGAACGCGCCCTTTGGGCTCGTGGCAGCGGACGCATCACGTCGGCCATGTTCGAGATCGCGCTGCGATTGCGGGACGCCCTGCGCGCCTATCTCCAGTGCGAGCCGGTCGAGCGGAGCCGGAACAAGGAAGTGGTCGATGCGCTCAATGATGCGCTCGCGCCGTTTCCATTGCGGGTAGCCGTGCGCGTCGGCCGCGGCGCGATGCTGTCGGCCGCGCGCGAGGATGCGCTTGCCGGTCTCTCGGCCATTGCGATCGAGCTCCACGATGCGACACTGTTGGGAACGATGGATCGGCTGAAAATGTGTGCGTCGGACGAATGCCGCCGGGTGTTCTTCGATCGATCAAAGCCGGCGACACGGCGCTGGTGCATGTCGACACTGTGTGGCAACCGGATGAAGACGCGCGCCTACCGCGAACGCCGGCGTGAGGCGAGCTAAACCAGCGCCGTGATCAGGCGCGGTAATGACCGGACTTGCCGCCGAGCTTCTCGATAAGGCGGATGCCTTCGATGCGCACGCCGCGCTCGACCGCCTTGATCATGTCGTAGATGGTGAGGCAGGCGACCGACACGGCCGTGAGGGCCTCCATCTCGACGCCGGTCGAACCCGTGACCTTCACACTGGCGCGGACGAGGCAGCCCGGCAGCTTTGCGTCGGGCTCGATGTCGACCGTGACCTTCGATAGCGCGAGCGGGTGACAGAGCGGGATCAGCTCCGAGGTGCGCTTGGCGGCCATGATGCCGGCGATGCGGGCGGTGCCGAGCACGTCGCCTTTCTTGGCGTTGCCGGACACGATCAGGTCGAGCGTCGTCCTGGTCATGACGACGCGGCCTTCCGCGACCGCAAGCCGCTCGGTCGCCGGCTTGTCCGACACGTCGACCATTCGCGCCTCGCCGGAGGCGTCGATATGGGTGAGGGCGGGACTGGCCTTGGTCTTCGCGGCTTTGACCTTCGAGGGCTTGCTGTTGGAAGGTTTGCGCGCCATGTCAGCGCGTGCCCGCCGCGCGCGCCGTCGTCTCGCGCGCAAGCAGCGTGCGCGTCGCCGCGGTGACATCGGCCTGCCGCATCAGGCTTTCACCGACCAGGAAGGTCAGCATGCCGACGCGCTCGAGCCGGGCCAGATCGGCGGGCGTGAAGATGCCGCTCTCGCCGACCATCAGCCGGTCGGCAGGGATGAGCGGTGCCAAGGCCTCGCTGGTTGCGAGCGTTGTTTCGAAGGTGCGAAGATTGCGGTTATTGACCCCGATCATCGGCGAACGAAGTTTCAGCGCCCGGTCGAGCTCGGCGCGGTCGTGGATCTCGATCAGCACGTCCATGCCGTAGGCAGTCGCGGCGTCTTCGAGGTTCCTGGCGGCGGCATCGTCGAGGGCCGCCATGATGATCAGGATGCAATCGGCGCCATGCGCGCGAGCCTCGACCACCTGATAGGTGTCGAACATGAAATCCTTGCGCAGCACCGGCAGCGACGTCGCCGTACGCGCGGCCACCATGAAGTCGAGATGGCCCTGGAACGAGGGCGTGTCGGTCAGTACCGACAGACAGGCCGCGCCGCCCGCCTCATAGGCCTTGGCAAGCTGGGGCGGATCGAAATCGGCGCGGATCAGCCCCTTCGACGGCGAGGCCTTCTTCACCTCCGCGATCAGCGCGTAATCGCCATGGGCGTGCCTAGCCTTGATCGCGCGCACGAAGCCGCGCGGCGCAGCTTGCGCCTTGGCCTTCGCCTCGACCGCCGACAGCGGCTGTGCGCGCTTGGCCGCGGCGATCTCCTCGCGCTTGTAGGTTTCGATCCTGGTCAGGATATCGGACATGGGCAATTCAGCTATTGGAGATCGTGACCAGATGCTTCAGCTTCGCGTTGGCCGCGCCGCTGTCAATCGAACGAGCGCCGATCGCCACCCCTTCCTTGAGGTCCTTGGCGCGTCCGGCCACGACCAGCGCCGCGGCGGCGTTCATCAGGGCGACGTCGCGATAGGGGCTCGGCTTGCCGTCGAGCACGTTCTGCAGCGCGATTGCATTGGCGTCGGCATCGCCGCCCTTCAGGGCGCCGGCCTCGCAGTGCGGCAGGCCGGCGTCCCCGGGCGTCACCTCGAAATTCCGGATCTCGCCATTGTGGAGCGCGGAGACGAAGGTCGGGCCGGTGAGCGTGATCTCGTCGAGGCCATCGGAGCCGTGCACCACCCAGGCAGATTCGGAGCCGAGGTTCTTCAGGACTTGCGCCAGCGGCTGCACCCATTGCCGCGAGAATACGCCGACCATCTGCCGCTTCACGCCGGCCGGATTGGACAAGGGACCGAGCAGATTGAAGATCGTGCGTGTCGCAAGCTCGACCCGAGTCGGACCGACGTTCTTCATGGCGGGATGGTGGGCGGGAGCGAACATGAAGCCGATGCCGCATTCGCGCACGCAGCGGCCGACCTGCTCCGGCCTGAGGTCGATCTTGACGCCGAGCGAAGCCAGCACGTCGGCGGCGCCCGAGCGTGACGACAGGGCGCGGTTGCCGTGCTTGGCCACCGGCAGGCCAGCGCCCGAGACGATGAAGGCGGCGCAGGTCGAGACGTTGACCGAGCCGGAGCCGTCGCCGCCGGTGCCGACGATGTCGACGGCGTCAGGCGGCGCCGTCACGGTCAGCATCTTGGAGCGCATCGCCGCAACCGCGCCGGTGATCTCGTCCACAGTCTCGCCGCGCACCCGCAGCGCCATCAACAGGCCACCCATCTGCGAGGGCGTGGCCTCGCCGGACATCATGGCATCGAAGGCGGCCGCGGCTTCGTCACGCGACAGGCTGGCGCCGGTCGCCACTTTTCCAATGATCGATTTCAGGTCGTCCATCGCGTGCTTTCAACTCACTGGTTCGCGCCGGTCACCTGCGCGAAGGCGGCCTGATTAATGGTGGTCCCGATGTCGGTTTCAAGCTTGTTGACGTAGGAGGCGACCTGCTCCTCGGTCAGGGCGCGGTCGAGGTTCTCCTTCAGCTTCTTGACCGCGTCGGAGGCGGGGTCGACCGCGGGATCGACGATGTCGGTGACGCGGAAGACGATCACCTCGGTGCCGCCGGTCACCGGCGTCTGTCCGACGCCACCCTTGACGGCGCGGAAGGCTGCCGCCACGACGGCTGCGGGCACGCCGGCGGGCGTATCGTCGCGCTTGAAGCCGGTTGCGGTCTCGACCTTGGCGCCGATCGCCGAGGCCTCATCGGCGAGCTTGCCGCCCGCTTCGAGCTTCTGCACCATCTCGGTCGCCTTGGCCTTCAGCTTGGTCGCGATCTGGTCCTGGCGCCAGCGCGCCTCGACCTGATCGCGGACCTCATCGAGATTGCGGTCGCGCGAGGGCGTGATGGCGAGCACGTCGTACCAGACATAGCCGCCCTTGAACGAGATCGGGTCGTTGTCGACGCCGACATCGGTATTGAAGGCCTGCGACACCAGGTCGAGGCCCTGCGGGATATTGGCGACCGGCTGGCCGTTCGGGGCGCGGCCGGAACGGTCGACGGCGTCGATGGTCACGGCGGTGAGGCCGAGCTTCTGCGCCGCGTCGATCACGCTGGAGCCGCCGCCGCGCTCGTCTTCCATCTTGTCGCGGAGATCGGCGACCTTGGCGCGCGCGCGCTCGGTCGCGATCTCGCGCTTGATGTCGCCGGCGGCGCTGGCGTAGTCCGCCTCCTTGCCCGGCTCGATCTTGTCGACCTTGACGATGGACGTGCCGAGAGGTCCCTGGATCGGTTGGCTGATCTCACCGGCGGCAAGCGCGAAGGCGGCCTCGCCGACCGCGGGGGGCAGGGAAGATTTGGTCACGAGGCCAAGATCGACGTCGGAGGCGCTCAACCCGCGCTCCTTGCCGAGATCCTCAAACGACATTCCGCCGACGAGACGCTCCCGAGCGGCCTGCGCCTCGGCAGCATTCGGGAACACGATCTGCTGGATCTGACGCTTCTCCGGCGTGCTGAGTCGGTCCTTGCGTTGGTCGAACACCTTCCTGGCGTCCTCGTCCGACACCTCGCTCCACTTGCCGATCTCTTCCGGGGAGACCACGACGAAGGCGATCTTGCGATATTCCGGTGCCCGGAACTGCACCTTGTGATCCTCGAAATAGGCCGCGAGCGCTTCGGGCGAGGGCGCGTCGATCTGGCCTGCCTGGGCGGCATCGAGCCTGACGAATTCAATCGCGCGCTGCTCGTTCTGGAAGCGCGTCATTGCGTCGATCATGGCCTTCGGCGGCTCGATGCCGGCGCCGATGGTGCCGGTGAGCTGCCGGCGCAGCGATACCTTGCGCTGCTCGGCCACGTAGCGCTGCTCGGTATAGCCGAAATTGCGGATCACGGCCTGGAAGCGGTTCGCGTCGAAATTGCCGTCGACGCCCTTGAAGTTGGGATCGTTCATGATGACGTGGCGGATCTGGTCGTCGGACTGGCCGAGCCCGAGCCGGCGCGCCTCCTCATCGAGGGCGGCTTCCGCGATCGTCTGCTGCAGGACCTGGCGGTCGAGACCGAAGGCGCGCGCCTGGTCGGGCGTGAGCGGACGGCCGAACTGGCGGCTGATCTGTTGCAGGCGGTCCGTGTAGATCTGGCGGAACTCGTTCAGCGAAATCTCGGTGTGGCCGACCTGGGCCACCGTGGATTGCCCGAAGCCGCGGAAGATGTCGGCGATGCCCCAGATGCCGAAACTGACGATCAACACGCCCATCACCACGGCCATAATGGTCTTGCCGAGCCAGTTTGATGAGGCCTTGCGCATTCCTCGAAGCATTTGGTCCAACTTGTTTGAGCAGGAGGGGAACGGGGCGCGTCTTAATGCAGATTCCGCAAAAGCGCGTCACCAAATTGATCAATCATCATAAAGTGGCGGCTTTCCCCCCGCAACCTCGGCTCACGCCGCCGTGCGAAGCTGCGGTTAAACGCCCCAAAGCGTTTTCCAGCGAAGTGGACCCGGTTCGCGTCAGGAAAACGCACCAAAACAAGAATCTGGAACTGCCGCGGCAGCTCTGCTAGCGCATGCACAAGCCTCATTTTGCTGGAAATTGACATGACCGACGCCATCCGCCCCCTGATCGCCGGCAATTGGAAGATGAACGGCCTGAAGGCCCAGGCCGCCGAGTTCGAGGCCATGCTCAATGGGGCGGCCGAGGTGACCGGCAAGGCCGATCTGCTGGTCTGCCCGCCCGCGACCCTGATTGGTGCCTTCACCGAGAAGGCGCGCGGCAAGAGGGTCGCGGTGGGCGCCCAGGATTGCCATCCCAAGGCTTCCGGCGCGCATACCGGCGATATTGCCGCAGAAATGCTGGTGGACGCGGGGGCGACCGCCATCATCGTCGGCCATTCCGAGCGTCGCGCCGATCACGGCGAGGGCGATGCCCTGATCCGCCAGAAGGCTGAAGCCGCCTGGCGGGCCGGGGCGACAGCGATCGTCTGCGTCGGCGAGACGCAAGCCCAGCGCGATGCCGGCCAGACCCTGGACATTTTGCGCGGACAACTCGCCGGCTCGCTGCCTGATAGCTCGACCGCCGCGAATCTCATCGTGGCCTATGAGCCGGTCTGGGCAATTGGCACAGGCCTGACCCCCACGGCCAAGGATGTCGAGCAGATTCATGGGTTTATCCGGGAGTTCCTGACCTCCAGGTTCAAGGCCGACGGTGCCGGGATGCGCATCCTCTATGGCGGCTCGGTCAAACCCTCGAATGCGGCCGAGCTGATGACGGTCAAGAACGTCAATGGTGCGCTGGTCGGCGGCGCCAGCCTGAAGGCGGCCGATTTCCTTGCGATCGCGAAGGGGTGCCCCTAACTGATCCCAAAGCGATGATCCGGACCCGATCGGGGGTGGCAATGCCCCCTCCGATCGTGTAACACCGCGCAACTTCAGGAAAACCCGCGAAGCGCGATCGGCCGCCGTCAGGCGCCGCCCGCTTGTGACGGAAGGGCACTATGCAGACCGTTGTCATCGTCATCCATCTCATGATTGTCGTCATCATGATCGGCGCCGTGCTGCTCCAGAAGTCGGAAGGCGGCGGCCTTGGCATGGGAGGCGGCGCGGGCTTCATGTCGAGCCGCGGCACCGCGAACCTGTTGACGCGGACCACTGCGGTCCTCGCCGCCGGCTTCTTCCTGACCAGCCTGTTCCTGTCCTGGCACGCCGGCTACAGCCGCGCGCCCACGTCGATCATCGGCACGCCGGCGTCGCAGGGCCAGCCGGCCGGCGGATCGCCGATCGCGCCGCCGACCTCGGGCGGCATCCTGGATTCGCTGAAGAAGGCCGACGAGCAGCAGCAGCAGCAGGCGCCGGCCCCGAGCGGCCCGCAGGTGCCGCGCTCGCAATAAAGCAGGGGGGCCATGCAGGGCGGCTTCTACCGTCCTGCATCAAAAATCCCCATCAACGCACTGTCACCACTCTTTGTTTTGGCTCACCCACAGGCCCGCAAAATCTTTGGGGCGGAATACGAATCGCTTTGGCGAATCGAATTTAGGGGATTAGAGGTTAAGTCCCATGGCGCGGTACATATTCATCACCGGCGGCGTGGTTTCTTCGCTGGGCAAGGGTCTGGCTTCAGCGGCACTCGGTGCGCTGTTGCAAGCCCGGGGCTACAAGGTCCGCCTCCGCAAGCTCGACCCCTATCTCAATCTCGATCCCGGAACGATGTCGCCGTATCAGCACGGCGAAGTGTTCGTGACCGATGACGGCGCGGAGACCGATCTCGATCTCGGTCACTACGAGCGCTTCACCGGCCGGCCTGCGACCAAGGCCGACAACATCACCACGGGGCGCATCTATCAGGACATCATCTCCAAGGAACGCCGCGGCGATTATCTCGGCGCGACCATCCAGGTGGTTCCGCACGTCACCAACGCCATCAAGGAATTCGTCCTCGACGGCAATGACGACTACGACTTCGTGCTGGTCGAGATCGGCGGCACCGTCGGCGACATCGAGGGGCTGCCGTTCTTCGAGGCGATCCGCCAGCTCAAGAACGAGCTGCCGCGCGATCACGCCGTTTACATTCATCTCACGCTGCTGCCCTTTATCCCGAGCGCAGGCGAGTTGAAGACCAAGCCGACGCAGCATTCGGTGAAGGAGCTGCGCTCGATCGGCATCCAGCCGGACATCCTGCTCTGCCGCACCGACCGCGAGATCCCGAAGGAGGAGCGGCGCAAGCTCGGGCTGTTCTGCAACGTGCGCGAAAGCGCCGTGATCGAGGCGCGCGACGTCGACAACATCTACGCCGTTCCCGAGGCCTATCACAATGCGGGCCTCGACGACGAAGTGCTGGCCGCCTTCGGCATCGCCTCGCGGATTCCGCCGGAGCTGCGAAGCTGGCAAGAGATCAACGAGCGCGTGCGCAATCCCGAAGGCAACGTCACCATTGCCATCGTCGGCAAATATACCGGCATGAAGGATGCGTATAAGTCGCTGATCGAGGCGCTCTCGCATGGCGGCATCGCCAACAAGGTGAAGGTCAATCTCGACTGGATCGAGAGCGAGATCTTCGAGAAGGAGGATCCGGCGCCGTTCCTCGAGCACGTCAACGGCATCCTGGTGCCGGGCGGATTCGGCCAGCGCGGCGCCGAAGGCAAGATCAGGGCGGCGCAGTTCGCCCGCGAGCGCGACGTGCCGTATTTCGGCATTTGCTTCGGCATGCAGATGGCGGTGATCGAGGCTGCGCGAAACCTCGTCGGAATCGAGGACGCCAACTCCACTGAATTCGGTCCGACCAAGGAGCCGCTGGTCGGCCTGATGACGGAATGGCTGCGCGGCAACGAGCTCGAGAAGCGTTCGCAGGCCGGCGATCTCGGCGGCACGATGCGGCTGGGGGCTTATCCAGCGGCGCTGAACCGCGGCAGCCGCGTCTCGCAGGTCTATGGCGGCGCGACCGAGATTTCCGAGCGCCATCGCCACCGCTACGAGGTCAACACCGCCTACAAGGACCGCCTCGAGCAGCACGGCTTGAAATTCTCGGGTCTGTCGCCCGATGGCGTGCTGCCGGAGATCGTCGAGTACGAGGATCACCCCTGGTTCATCGGCGTCCAGTTCCACCCCGAACTGAAGTCGCGGCCATTCGAGCCGCATCCTCTCTTCGCCTCCTTCATTCAGGCGGCAATGGTGCAGAGCCGACTGGTGTAGGCCCGCCACGGCCTTTGACGCCTGCGCAAATTGTTGCGACAACTCCCCGCCGCAAGAACGACAATGCAAGGAGTGAAGTCCGATGATCTACGAAATGCGCGTCTATCGCTGCGTGCCTGGCCGGCTACCGGCACTGCTGAAGCGCTTTGACACGATGACGCTGAAGATCTGGGAGAAGCACGGCATCAAGCAGGCCGGCTTCTTCACCACGTTGATCGGAGACTCCAACCAGGAGCTGACGTATTTCCTGGCCTGGGAGTCGCTCGCCGAGCGCGAGAAGAAGTGGGGCGCGTTCATGAGCGATCCGGAATGGATCGAGGCACGCGCCAAGACGGAAGCGGATGGCCAGATCGTCGGCAACATCGTCAGCCAGATCCTCGCGCCGACCGCCTTCTCGGCAGTGAAGTGAGCGCCGGCCGGCGCGCGCAGCCGTTGTTGGGAGCCTCGGCGCAACCCTGATATTCTGACCGCCCGGGCCGAATAGGGTTGATCCGACCCTTATCGCGGCTATGGTCGCGCCGAAACGAGGGATTTGCCTTGAGCTCTTCGACGTCAGCGGCGCCGGTCGTCACCATTGGCAAGGTCAAATTCGGCAATGATCTGCCGATCTCGATCATTGCAGGACCCTGCCAGCTCGAAAGCCGCCAGCATGCGCTGGAGGTCGCCTCCGCGCTGAAGGAGATCGCCGCGCGGCTGAACATCGGCCTCGTCTACAAGACTTCCTTCGACAAGGCCAACCGCACCAGTGCGTCGGCGGCGCGTGGCCTCGGGCTGGCGCAGTCGCTGCCGATCTTCGCCGAGATCCGCTCTTCGCTCGGCCTGCCTGTTCTCACCGACGTGCATGATGCCGGCCAGTGCGCCGACGTGGCCCAGGCCGTCGATATCCTGCAGATCCCGGCCTTCCTGTGCCGGCAGACCGATCTGCTGCTGGCGGCGGCCGCGACCGGCAAGGTCGTCAACGTCAAGAAGGGCCAGTTCCTGGCGCCGTGGGACATGGCCAATGTCGTCACGAAGATCACCGGCGCGAACAATCCGAACGTGCTCGTCACCGAGCGCGGGGCGTCCTTCGGCTACAACACGCTGGTCTCCGATATGCGCGCACTGCCCATCCTGGCGCGCACCACCGGCGCGCCCGTCATCTTCGATGCCACCCATTCGGTGCAGCAGCCGGGCGGGAAGGGGACCTCGTCGGGCGGCGAGCGCGAATTCGTACCGGTGCTCGCACGCGCGGCCGTGGCGGTCGGGGTCGCCGGTGTGTTCATCGAGACCCATCCCGATCCTGATCGCGCGCCGTCCGACGGGCCCAACATGGTGCCGCTGCGCGAGTTCGAGGGGCTGATCGCCAGGCTGATGGCGTTCGACGCGCTGGCAAAGAACCCGCACTGATGCAGCAAGGCGAGGCGCGGCCGCACGATCACGGCTTGCCGACTGCGCTTTACGTCATCTCAGGCGCAAGCTTCGCCGCAGCACTGTCGGCGCGCGCGCTCGATCCGGTGCTGCCGCATGTCGCGGAGGATTTTGGCGTCAGCATCGCCACGGCCGCCGGCTTTGCGGCGGTGTTCGCCTTCACCTTCTCGATCATTCAGCCGATCGTTGGCGCTGCCGCCGATCTGTTCGGCAAGACGCGGCTGATGATCGGCTGCCTCGCACTGCTCGGCCTCGCCAACATCCTCGGCGCATTCTCGACCTCGTTCTCGGTTCTGTTTGCGACCCGCATTCTTGCCGGCATCGGCTCGGGCGGCGTGTTTCCGGTGGCGCTGAGCCTGACCAGCGATCTCGTTGGGCCTGAGAAACGCCAGGTCGCGATCAGCCGTACGCTGGCCGGCGCCATGACCGGTAATCTGCTCGGCGCCTCGGCCTCCGGCCTGATCGGCGACTTCCTCGGCTGGCGCGGCGTGCTGGCGGTGCTTGGTGCGCTCGTGATCGTGGCCTCGATCGCGGTCGCTGCCGGCTTTCATGGCGCCAAGGTCAAGCATCCGCCGAAGACGAGCCTGTCGGCGCTCAGGGCCGGCTATCGCACCATCTTCACCAATCCGAACGCCTATGTCTGCTATTCCGCCGTGTTCATCGAAGGCTGCTGCGTGCTCGGCCTGTTTCCCTACATCGCCTCGTTCCTGTTCGAACTCGGCCAGACCTCGCTCTCGATTGCCGGCATCGTCATCGCGGGCTTCGCGGTCGGCGGCCTGTTCTACACGCTGACAGTGTCGCGCCTGCTGCCGTGGCTCGGCGTCAAGGGCATGATGATCGCAGGCATGACGCTGGTCGCCTCGCAGCTCGTCGCCATCGCCTTCGGCCCGCGCTGGGAAGTGCAGGCCTTGAATCTCGTCGTGATGGGATGGGGCTTCTACATCGCCCATGGCTGTCTGCAGGTCTTCGCCAGCGAACTCTCGGTCGAGGCGCGCGCCACCGCGCTATCGCTGCATTCGTTCTTCTTCTTCATGGGGCAGACCGTGGGGCCGCTCGCCTATGGCTTCGGGCTCCAGCATGCCGGCAAGATGCCGACCCTGTTCGCGAGCGCAGGGATCATGGTGGTGCTGGGCTTCGTCTGCGCCGGGCTGCTCAAGCAGCGCGCTCCGTCCGACGCGCGCTGACAATCGCCTCCATGGATTGACGGGATGAACGGTGCCGTCATTCGGAATGGCGTTGTCCGATCGGACGCATGATCTTCCCGGCTCTTCAAAATACTTCGCCGGGATAGACGCCCCACAGTCTGGATTGTCGAACGTACCCCGAAAAGGTCTGAGCGCGCACGTGACACCACGTGCCGGCGCACGTATCCACCCTGACCAGAACGTGCGGCTCGACGACGGCATTGACCGTCGCGTTCCGTCTGGAACGATTCAGAAGCCGCACCGGCTTGGCTGCTGACCAGGGAGCGACCAACGCGGTCCTCCGACCGGACAGCAATGCGGCCAGAATCCAGCCTTCTTCGCCATCGGCGTCGCGAATGCGCCGCCAATTGCCGAACTCGGCGAGTATCTCGACGGGTAGATGGCGGCGAACGAACGTCCATCGCAGCGGGTAGTCGACACCGGGCCCAGCGCGGACGTTGGCCGGCTTGCTCTTGACCGAGACGAAGCGCGGTATCGGAAGGCCGCTCCGGTCGCCCAGCTCGGAGCCAGACGCGGAGCCGAGCAAACATCCAAGCAGGATCGACACAAGAACTGCGTCGGCGCCAATCAGACTTCGCAACCGCCGCTGATCGCATAACTTCCATTCGGAAATTCTTGATCGTGCTGACGCCTTCAAGTGCCGGTCCTTCTTCCGATGATGCCGAGCGGCTTGCGATGGTCGAGAAGAGCCCCGATGAGATCCAGGGACGGCCGCATATGAAGCCTCACCGCCTGCGCGGAAAGATTGGATACACCGTGCGCGCGCGAATGGAGATCGAGTTTTGTACGGTAGAGCACCAAGGGCGCGACGAGATCGAAAAAAGTCGGGCGCTGTAGTTAACCATCCTTGCAGACTCGCCTAGCTTTTGCCGTCGTTCGACATTGAATTCGATCGCTCGGGCTCCTCACCATCTCAGCCTCCTCACCATCCAAGCAGACCTTCATGCCGCAGATGCCTTGCCTTGGCTTCATCAGAATCTCGTCCTTGGCATGCGCGGCGCTGCTTGCGGCTGGGTCGGCAGCCGTCGCCGCTCCGAAAACGCATGCTGATGCTCCTGATGAGATCAGTCGGCTTCTCTCATCGACGAAAGCTGCGCCGCACTCCCGGATCGTTGGCGCGGCTTCGCAGGGCCAGCCTTCGAGGTCGAGGCCTCCTTTCGCTCATCCGACAGGAGATGCGTCGTCCGCTGCAGGTCTTGCCAGCTTGAAAGAGACAATCCGTCTTGCCCGTCACGGAAGGGCGAAGACGGCGATCGAACGTAGCGAGCGAATTCGCGATCGCGCCAGCCGAAAGTTGGCGGAGTGGGTGATCCTGCGTTCGAACGACGATGCAATCGACTTCGAACGTTACGCCTCATTCCTGCGCGCCAATCCGTCGTGGCCTAGCCTCGATCTGTTTCGAGGACGTGCAGAAGCCAGGCTCTGGTTCGACCGGCACGAAGCCGGAACCGTTCTGACGTTCTTCTCCCGGCGGGAACCGTTGGGGCCGTTGGGCAAGCTCGCGCTTGCGCGCGCGTTGTCGGAGCGTGGCGATCAAGCCGCAGCCCGAAAATACGTCCGCTCCGCCTGGCGCAATGGCAGTTTCTCCGCGAATTTCGAGGCGCAGATACTGGCGCGGTTCGGGCATCTCCTCACCGCCGCCGATCACAGGGCCCGCATGGATTCGCGTCTTTATGCAGACGACATCCCCGCAGCCTTGCGTGCGGCGAACCGTCTCACCTCTGCCGACCGCGCAATTGTGAAGGCGAGGGCAGCCGTCATCCGAAACGCCAAGTCCAGCGGTGCCCTGCTCAATGCGGCGTCGGTGACTGCAGGCGCTGACCCTGCCTTTCTTTTCACCCGCATCCAGTGGCTTCGGCGCAACGACCGCATTGCGGAGGCTGCTCGGCTGCTTCTTTCGGGCGACCGTCGCTCATCCGCTGCCGATCATGCCGACGCATGGTGGGTCGAGCGCCGCATCCTGGTGCGCCGCCTGCTCGACGACGGCAAGGCGCTGCCTGCCTACCGGATTGCCCGCGATGCCGCTTCCCCTTCCAGGGAGAGCCTCCGTGTCGATCAATCGTTTACGGCGGGTTGGATCGCGCTACGATTTCTGAACGACCCCAATCTGGCCGCACAGCACTTCGCGCGCATCTCGGGGAAAACCACCCATCCGACCTCGCTCGCCCGCGCGGCGTACTGGCTCGGGCGTGCGGCCGAGGCGGGCGGGCACAGCAAGAAGGCGCGCGGCTACTATGCTGCCGCATCGAGACGCGGCTCCGCCTATTACGGCCAACTGGCCGGCGCCCGACTGGGCTATCGCGAAATTTCGCTGCCTCAGCCGCCAGCCCCTGGTCCGACAGACCGCGCAAAATTGTCCAAAAACGATCTCGTCCGCGCAGTCGAACTGCTCTACGCGACCGGCAACAACGATCTGGTGATCCCGTTTGTCGCCGACGTAGGTCGTTCGGCCGACGTTGGCCTGCTGGCGTTCATGGCCGAAACCGTCGCCAAG
Source organism: Bradyrhizobium diazoefficiens (assembly GCF_016616425.1). Classification (NCBI taxonomy): domain Bacteria; kingdom Pseudomonadati; phylum Pseudomonadota; class Alphaproteobacteria; order Hyphomicrobiales; family Nitrobacteraceae; genus Bradyrhizobium; species Bradyrhizobium diazoefficiens. Next base: position 4,201,624 of record NZ_CP067101.1, on the reverse strand, counting down.
CGGCGGGACGCACGTGCCACGCTTGCTGTCGGCAAGAGCGCACTGGCGCGCGGCCTTGCGCTCGATCGGTATGCATTTCCCAATTTTGGCCTGCCCAATTATGCTTCCGTCGGACCGAAGGCGGCTGCAAGTCTCGTCTACGCAGTGGCGCGGGCGGAGAGCGCCTTCGACAGGCGCGCACAATCCGCGGCAAGAGCGTCGGGATTGATGCAGGTGACACCCGCCGCAGGCCGTACGATCGCCCGTCGGCTGGGTATCGCGTTTGACCCCAAGCGGCTGCGCACCGATCCGGCCTACAACGTGCAGCTCGGATCGGCCGAGCTTGCCGATCTGCTCAAGACATATGATGGCAACCACGTCCTGGCCTTGGTCGGCTACAATGCCGGGCGCGGGCGCGTCAGGCAATGGATCGCACGCTACGGTGATCCCCGCGATCCGACCGTGGACGTGATCGACTGGGTCGAGCGCATCCCTTTCACCGAGACGCGCATCTACGTGCAGCGTGTGATGGAGAATCTTCAGGCTTATCGGTCACGTTTCGACGAACGCGCGCCTCCAGGTCTCGAGGTGGACATGCGAGGGACCCGGGAATGATCTCGCGGGCTTTCCGTCCATCCGCGTGTCGCATGACTGCGACGAGGCAATCAGAGCGCGATGAGACCGCCGGACGGGGCATGGGCCCGCCTTTGGTCCGGTACGAAGCGTCTCAGAGGGATTACCCCCGCCCGCGATAGGGCGCGACGCCTTGCTCGGGCACCCACAGGCCTTTCGGCACGCGGCCGGTCTGCCAGAACACGTCGATCGGGATGCCGCCGCGCGGATACCAGTAGGCGCCGATGCGCAGCCATTTCGGCTTGATCTCCGAGGCGATGCGCTTGCCGATCATGACGGTGCAATCCTCGTGGAAGGCACCGTGATTGCGGAAGCTCGCGATGTAGAGCTTGAGCGATTTCGACTCCAGCAGCCATGGCCCCGGCGCATAGTCGATCATCAGATGCGCGAAATCCGGCTGGGCCGTGACCGGGCAGAGCGAAGTGAATTCCGGCACGGTGAAGCGCACCAGATAGTCGGTGCCCCTTTGCGGATTGGGCACGCGGTCGAGCTGGGCGTCTTCCGGGGTGTGCGGCCACTCGACCGCACGGCCGAGCTGAAGGGATTTTTTCGCCATCGCTTGCATCCTTTCGAGCATGATCCGGAAAAGTGGGCACCGGTTTTCCGAAAGATCATGCCCAACTAAAACCTGGAGCGCGATTAGATCGCGCTCCAGAGGATGCCGGGATGGACGCAAATGCCGCTGCCGTCAACCGGCCGCGGTCGTCTGGATCAGCACGATCCGATCGTTGCCGGACTCGCAGCCCCAGAGCTCGCCGGGCCTGCCGTCGAGCTGACGTACATTGGCGTTGGCCTTGTCGCTGGCGAACACGTTGAATTTTTCGGTGACGGGATCGAAGCGGACAATCGCGTTGGCGGAGAAGTCGCTCAGCCAGACCTTTTCCTTGTCATCGACATAGACGGCATAGGCGCGGGGGCGGTCGCCCGGCAGCTTCCAGGTCTTCCAGGAGCCGTTGGCGGGATCGTGCACCGAGACGTGGCCGCTGTTCCATTCGCTGACCCAGATCCGGCCTTTCGAATCCGACCAGACGCGCCGGCAGCCCACGCCCGGCGTCGGCGGCTCGACCACGTTCGCGCTGCCGGTCGCCAGATCGATCTTGGCGATATAGCTGCCGGCGAGCGAGGCGTACCAGACATCGCCCTTGGGCGTCACCGTGATGCCGTAGGGGCCGACGCCTTTCGGCGCCTTGAAGACCGCCATATTGGCGGTCTTCGGCTCCAGCCGCCCGTAGAAGCCGGACTGACCCGTGAACCAATAGGTCCCGGCCTTGTCGAACACGCCGGTGTTGAGATTAGCGGAGGCAAACTTTTCCGGCAGGCGGAACAGCGTGACCTTGAGGTCGTCAGGATCGACCCGCGCGATCGCGTTCTGGCCGCCCTCCGTGATCCATGGCGCGCCGTCGGGGCCGATCGTCACGCCGTGGGGAGCAGCGCCCTGGCCGAGGCTGACCGTCTTGAAAGTGCCATCCCGGGGATCGAGCCTGCCGAGCAGGCCCTTGCCCTGCGCGGTGAACCACACCCTGCCGTCGGACGCGGGCGCAAGATCGTGCAGGCCGATACCTGGGCTGATCGGGAAGTATTTTGTCCGGAACGGGGCTTCCTGCGCAAAACTTGGGCGGGCGGCCAACAACGCGGTACTCGAGAGGAGAAATTGGCGGCGATTCATGGCGTTACCCCGACTGCTTCAGATTGAGGTTGGACGCGCGGACCGGACGCCGCCGAGCATAATGCGAGGCGCTTCAGGCGTCAGGCAAAGCGGCACGTCCAAGCGTTCACATTTGCTTGCGGCCCGTGTAAGACCCGCGGCACCGATCAGCTCTAACGAACGGAAGTGCACATCATGACCGCCATCATCGACATCATCGGCCGCGAAATCCTCGATAGCCGGGGCAATCCCACCGTCGAAGTCGATGTCGTGCTGGAGGATGGCGCGCTCGGCCGCGCTGCGGTGCCGTCGGGCGCATCCACCGGCGCCCATGAGGCGGTGGAGCTGCGTGACGGCGACAAGGCCCGCTATCTCGGCAAAGGCGTCACCAAGGCCGTCGGCACCGTCAACGGCGAGATCTTCGAGGCGCTGAGCGGCCTCGATGCCGAGCAGCAGGCCCAGATCGACCAGGTCATGATCGACCTCGACGGCACGGCGAACAAGAGCCGGCTCGGGGCCAACGCCATCCTCGGCGTCTCGCTCGCCTGCGCCAAGGCAGCCGCGAACTCGCTCGACATGCCGCTCTATCGCTATGTCGGCGGCACCTCGGCGCGGTTGTTGCCGGTGCCGATGATGAACATCATCAATGGCGGCGTGCATGCCGACAATCCGATCGACTTCCAGGAATTCATGATCCTGCCGGTCGGCGCGTCATCCTTCGCCGAGGGCCTGCGTTACGGCGCTGAGGTGTTCCACACGCTGAAGTCGGAGCTGAAGAAGGCCGGCCACAACACCAATGTCGGCGACGAGGGCGGCTTTGCCCCGAACCTGCCGTCGGCCGATGCCGCGCTCGAGTTCGTCATGAACGCGATCAGCAAGGCCGGCTTCAAGGCGGGCTCCGACATCGTGCTCGGTCTCGACTGCGCCTCGACCGAGTTCTTCAAGGATGGCAAGTACGTCTATGAAGGCGAGGGCAAGGCCCGTTCGATCTCCGAGCAGGCCAGGTACCTTGCGGACCTGGTTTCGCGCTATCCGATCGTCACCATCGAGGACGGCATGTCGGAAGACGACATGGACGGCTGGAAGGAGCTGACCGACCTCATCGGCAAGAAGTGCCAGCTCGTCGGCGACGACCTGTTCGTCACCAACGTCAAGCGCCTCGCCGACGGCATCAAGACCGGCCGCGCCAACTCGATCCTGATCAAGGTCAACCAGATCGGCACGCTGACTGAGACGCTCGCCGCCGTCGAGATGGCGCACAAGGCCGGCTACACCTCGGTGATGTCGCACCGCTCCGGCGAGACCGAGGATTCCACCATCGCCGACCTCGCGGTCGCCACCAATTGCGGTCAGATCAAGACCGGCTCCCTTGCACGCTCCGATCGCACCGCCAAATACAACCAGCTCCTGCGCATCGAGCAGCAGCTCGGCAAGCAGGCGCTCTACGGCGGCAAGGCGGCACTGAAGGCGCTGGCATAAGCCAGCGCTTTGACAGGACAGGGAGGATCGACATGAGCGACGGCAAGTCCGGACTGCAACTGCGTTCGCTGCTGAAGAAGAGCGGCGAGCTGGAATTGTCACTCGTGAATGTCCCGACGCCGGAGCCGGCCGACGACGAAGTCGTGGTTCGCGTCGAGGCGACACCGATCAATCCGTCGGACCTCGGGCTCCTGATCGGGCCGGCCGACATGTCGGCCGCCAAGGCCTCCGGCACCAAGGAGATGCCGGTCATCACCGCGACAATGCCGGAGGCCGCGATGCGGACGATGGCGGCGCGGTTGGATCAGTCGCTGCCGGTCGGCAACGAGGGCGCCGGCACGGTGATCCGGACCGGATCGTCGGACGCTGCGAAGGCGTTGATGGGCAAGACGGTCTCGATGATCGGCGGTGCGATGTACACGCAGTACCGCGTGCTGAAGGTCCGCGACGTCATGGAGCTGCCGGCGGGTACCACGGCCGCCGACGGTGCGTCCTGGTTCGTCAACCCGCTGACCGCGCTCGGCATGACCGAGACGATGCGGCGCGAGAACCACAAGGCGCTCGTGCACACGGCGGCCGCTTCCAATCTCGGCCAGATGCTCAACAAGATCTGCATCAAGGACGGCATCGGCCTCGTCAACATCGTGCGCAGCAAGGAGCAGGCCGACATCCTGCACAAGATCGGCGCCAGGCACGTCGTGGATTCCAGCGCGCCGAGCTTCATGGACGACCTGACCAACGCGCTGGTCGAGACCGGCGCAACGATCGCCTTCGACGCCATCGGTGGCGGCAAGCTCGCGAGCCAGATTCTGACCGCCATGGAAGTTGCGGCCAACAAGACTGCGAAGGAATACAGCCGCTACGGCTCCAACGTCTACAAGCAGGTCTACATTTATGGCAGCCTCGACACGCGCCCGACCGAGCTGAACCGCGCGTTCGGCTTGAGCTGGGGCGTCGGTGGCTGGCTGCTGACGCCGTTCCTCCAGAAGATCGGCCCGGCCGAGATCGGTCGCCTGCGCCAGCGCGTCGCCTCCGAGCTCAAGACCACCTTCGCCAGTCACTACACCAAGGTGGTGTCGCTGACCGAGGCACTCGATCCGGCCAACATTGCCGTATACGCCAAACGGGCGACCGGCGAAAAATTCCTCATCAACCCAAATAAATAATCGTGATCTGCGACGGCACGTCCTCGAAAGAAGGTCTTGCCTTCTGGTTTGCACGAAGCAGCGGGCCGCCACTTGGCGGCCCGATTGTTTTTGATCGTAGCCGGATGGAGCGCCAGCATCATCCGGGACTGCTTTCTCTTGTGGCGCGACCCGGATAGCGCGCGCAACAGGTCCACGTTCGAGAAACGCAGCGTTTCCAAATCGAGCCGGTTCATGCACTTGCATCCATCGGCGTGGATGGATTAAGTGCCGCCACGGCACTCCCGCTCAAGCCCTCAAGGACAATCCATGGCCTACAACATCGTCACGATCGCCGGCAGCCTGCGCAAGGACGGCTTTTCGCTCAAGATCGCCAATGCGCTCGCCAAGCTCGCGCCGGCCTCGCTCAAGCTCGAGGTCGTTACGCCGGCGGGCATTTCCTTTTTCAACCAGGACCTCGAGGGTGCCCCACCCGCGGACTGGCTGGCGTTCCGCGAGAAGCTTCAGAAGTCGGACGGCGTCCTGTTCGTCACGCCCGAATACAACCGCTCGATCCCGGGCGCGCTGAAGAATGCCATCGACGTCGCCTCGCGGCCCTATGGCAAGAGCTCTTTCAACGGCAAGCCGGTCGGCATCATTTCCAATTCCCCGGGCCCGCTCGGCGGGGTCAGCGCGGCCAAGCATTTGCAGACTATCCTGCCTGGCATTAGCGGCCCGATCATGCAGCAGCCGGAGACCTATCTGAATGCGGTCGGCGACGCCTTCGATGCCGAGGGCAATCTGGTCAAGGAGTCGCTGAAGCCTGTGCTCCAGGCCTATCTCGACGCCTTCGCCGCCCACGTCGGGAAGCACCACGGCTGAGATTTCTCTCAATACTCTCCGTCATGGCCGGGCCTGTCCCGGCCATCCACGTTCTTGCTTGCGGCGACGAAGGACGTGGACGCCCGGGACAAATCCGGGCATGACGACTGGCGGTGGGGCTGGTTAGCACTCCCTTAACCAACCTGTCCCATCTTGCCGGGATGGTCTCCCGCGCGCGCCTGAAATCGATCCTGACCGGACTCGCCCTCTACGCGATGGCGGCCGCCATCGTCGGCTATTTCGGCGTCAACGCCTATACCGGCAAATACGGCCTCAATGCCCGCCAGGAGCTGGACCAGGAGATCATCGCGCTGACCAGCGAACTGGCCCAGCTCAAGCGTGAGCGCGCCAGGAGCGAGCAGCGGGTGTCGCTGCTGCGGTCGGAGCGGATCGACCCCGACATGCTGGACGAGCGGGTGCGCTTCCAGCTCGACTACGTCAATCCGCGCGATCTCGTTCGGATGATCCCGGCGCATTAGCGTTTTCCGCAGCGTTTGAAACCGACAGCGAAAGCCGCCGGATTCCGACCACCGTGCATCTCCTGGTCAGCTAAAGCCCGAGAAGCTCGGCTTCTTCTAATCGGGCAGGCGGAGAGGGCGGCGTCGTTTCGGCGTCGCCCATTCCGCTCGACGCTTCTTGACGTGCTGCTTCTTGACGCGCTCACGAATCTGCGGGTGCGGCGGCGGTGCATCGATTTGTTGCCTGATCGGCGCCAAAGATTTTCCAATATTGCGATCACGTTGCAGTGCGGCATAATGAATGGCGTGCCATGCCGCCGCGGTGCTTTCCAACGGCGTTTGACTTGGGTTAGAGAGGGCTGAAGTTTTCTCTGACCCGGAATTCCCATGGCCGCACCCAAGAAAGCCGCCGCAAGCACTCCACAGGACAAGACCGACGGCGGTTCGCCCCCGGAATTCACCAGGGAGCAGGAGCTCAAGGCGCTCCGCGACATGCTCCTGATCCGGCGGTTTGAGGAAAAGGCCGGCCAGCTCTACGGCATGGGCGCGATCGGCGGCTTCTGCCACCTCTATATCGGCCAGGAGGCCGTGGTGGTCGGCATGCAGATGGCCCTGAAGCAGGGCGATCAGGTCATCACCGGCTATCGCGATCACGGCCACATGCTCGCCACCGGCATGGACGCCAAGGGCGTCATGGCCGAGCTCACGGGCCGCCGCGGCGGTTATTCCAAGGGCAAGGGCGGCTCCATGCACATGTTCAGCAAGGAGAGGCATTTTTACGGCGGCCACGGCATCGTCGGCGCCCAGGTCTCGCTCGGCACCGGCCTCGCCTTCGCCAATCGCTATCGCGGCAATGACAATGTCAGCGTCACCTATTTCGGCGACGGCGCGGCCAACCAGGGCCAGGTCTATGAGAGCTTCAACATGGCGGAGCTCTGGAAGCTGCCGGTGATCTACGTCATCGAGAACAACCGCTACGCCATGGGCACCTCGGTCTCGCGCGCCTCGGCGCAGCAGGATTTCTCCAAGCGCGGCGCGTCCTTCAACATCCCTGGCAAGCAGGTCGACGGCATGGACGTTCGGGCCGTGAAGGCTGCCGGCGACGAAGCCGCCGCCTGGTGCCGCGCCGGCAAGGGCCCCTACATCCTGGAGATGCAGACCTACCGCTATCGCGGCCACTCGATGTCCGACCCTGCAAAATATCGCACGCGAGAGGAGGTCGAGAAGGTCCGCCACGACCAGGACCCGATCGAGCAGGTGCGCAACCGTCTGTTGGCGGCCAAGGTCAGCGAGCAGGATCTGAAGGCGATCGACGCCGAGGTGCGCGATATCGTCAACGCGTCCGCCGATTTCGCCCAGCACGATCCCGAGCCGGATGCCGCCGAGCTCTGGACCGATGTTTACCGCTGAACGCGCGCAAGCTTTCTTTTGGAGTCGATATGCCAATTCAAGTGCTGATGCCCGCGTTGTCGCCCACGATGGAAAAGGGCAACCTTGCCAAATGGCTGAAAAAAGAGGGTGAGACGATCAAGTCGGGCGACGTCATCGCCGAGATCGAGACCGACAAGGCGACCATGGAGGTCGAGGCGACCGACGAGGGTACGCTCGGCAAGATCCTGATCCCCGAGGGCACCGCCGATGTCGCGGTGAACACGCCGATCGCGACCATCCTCGCCGATGGCGAAAGCGCGGCCGACCTTGCGAAAGCGCCTGCGCCCGCCAAGCAGGAGAAAGCTGCGGAGTCCGCACCGCCTGCCGCTGCAAAGGCCGAAGCGCCGCAGCCCAAGGCTGCGCCGTCCGCGCCGCAGGCCGTCGCCGAGCCCGATCCGGAAGTGCCTGCCGGCACCGAGATGGTGACGCAGACCATCCGCGAAGCCTTGCGCGATGCCATGGCCGAAGAGATGCGCCGCGATGCCGACGTCTTCGTGATGGGCGAAGAGGTTGCCGAATATCAGGGCGCCTACAAGGTGACCCAGGGGCTGCTGCAGGAGTTCGGCGCCAAGCGCGTCATCGACACGCCGATCACCGAACACGGCTTTGCCGGCGTCGGCGTCGGCGCCGCGATGACGGGCCTCAAGCCGATCGTCGAGTTCATGACCTTCAACTTCGCCATGCAGGCGATCGACCAGATCATCAATTCCGCGGCCAAGACCCTCTATATGTCCGGCGGCCAGATGGGCTGCTCGGTCGTGTTCCGCGGGCCCAATGGGGCGGCCGCCCGCGTCGCCGCCCAGCACAGCCAGGATTATTCGGCCTGGTATTCGAGCGTCCCGGGGCTCAAGGTCGTCGCGCCGTTCTCGGCGGCGGATTACAAGGGCCTGCTCAAGGCCGCGATCCGCGATCCCAATCCGGTGATCTTCCTCGAGAACGAAGTGCTCTACGGCCATACCGGCGAAGTGCCCAAGCTCGACGATTTCGTGATCCCGATCGGCAAGGCGCGTGTCGTGCGCTCCGGCAGCCACGTCACCATCATCTCCTGGTCGAACGGCATGACCTATGCGCTGAAGGCCGCCGACGAGCTCGCCAAGGATGGCATCGAGGCCGAGGTGATCGACCTGCGCACGCTGCGCCCGATGGATACCGAGACCATCGTCAACTCGGTCAAGAAGACCGGACGCGCCGTCACGGTGGAGGAGGGTTGGGCGCAGAGCGGCGTCGGCGCCGAGATCGCCGCGCGCATCATGGAGAATGCCTTCGACTATCTGGACGCGCCTGTTACGCGCGTCTCCGGCAAGGACGTGCCGATGCCCTATGCCGCGAACCTGGAGAAGCTCGCGCTGCCCTCGGCGGCGGAGGTCGTCGAGGCCGCCAAAGCCGTCTGCTACAGGTAGACCATGGCGGGCCCGAAGGAGCAGCCATTGCCGCCCGACGTCATGACCCGCGAAGACGCGGTCGAGATCCTGCGCGTGTTCGTGCTGGACGGCGGGCTGTCGATGGCGTTCCAGCGCGCTTTCGAGGAGCCCGACATGTGGGGCTTGCTGCTCGTCGATCTCGCCCGCCACGCCGCGCGCGCCTATGCGCGCGAGAGTGAATACACCGAGGAGGACGCGCTGAACCGGATCCTGGAGATGTTCCAGGCCGAGATCGAGCGTCCCACCGACACCGGCACCACGACGCCGCGCGGCAAGGGGCACTGATCGTGGCCGTGGAATCCCACCATTTCGATTTCATGCTGGAGGCGATCCGCGAGGCGGAGACCTCGATCGCGCAAGGCGGTCTGCCGATCGGTGCCGTGCTGACGCGCGGCAATGAGATCATCGCCCGCGGCCACAACAACCGTGTGCAGGAGAACAACGTCATCCTGCACGGCGAGATGAGCTGCCTGCGTGAAGCCGGCGTGATCTCGTTCCACGACACGGTGATGTACACCACGCTGTCGCCATGCTCGATGTGTGCCGGTGCGCTCGCGCTGTTCAAGGTCAAGCTCGTGGTGATCGGGGAATCCGTCACCTTCGAGGGATCCAAGGACATCCTTGACAAGTTCGGCATCCCCTGGATCGACCTTGCCGACGACCGCTCCATCGCGATGATGAAGAATTGGCGTTCTATCCCTGCCAATGAGCGCCTGTGGCAGGGCGACATCGGCAACTAAAACCTGGTCTGTTCGTCTTCGCTTCCGAAGGCGGCGTTTTGAGAAGTTCTTCGTGAGGTCAGCATGCCCATCAACATCCTGATGCCTGCTCTTTCGCCGACGATGGAGAAGGGCAACCTCGCCAAGTGGCTGAAGAAGGAAGGCGACAAGGTCAAATCCGGCGACGTCATCGCCGAGATCGAGACCGACAAGGCGACCATGGAGGTCGAGGCCATCGACGAAGGCACGATCGCCAAGATCCTGGTGCCCGAGGGCACGCAGGATGTCCCGGTCAACGATGTGATCGCGGTGCTGGCCGGCGAAGGCGAGGACGTGAAGTCCGCTGGCGCCGCGAAGCCCGGCGCCTCTGCCGCGCCACCAAAAGCTGCTGAAAAGACGGCAGAGAAGTCCGCTGAGGCTCCCGCTGCCGCGCCGGCGCCGGCCGCACCCAAGGCTGCACCGCCGCCCGCCGCTGCTCCGGCGCCGCAAGCCGCGGCTCCGGCCGCGCAGAGCAATGGCCATGGTGGCCGCGTGTTCTCATCGCCGCTCGCGCGCCGTCTCGCCAAGGACGCCGGCATCGACGTGTCGATGGTCACCGGCACCGGCCCGCACGGCCGCGTGGTCGCGCGCGATGTCGAGCAGGCCAAGTCCGGCAAGGGCCTCAAGGCACCTGCGGCGGCGCCCTCCGGTGCGCCCTCGATCGCACCGACCATGTCGGACAAGCAGATTCTGTCGCTGTTCGAGCCCGGCTCCTACGACATCGTCCCGCATGACGGCATGCGCCGCACCATTGCGCAGCGCCTGACCGCGTCGATCCAGAACGTCCCGCACTTCTACCTCACCATCGACTGCGACATCGGCAAGCTGCTCGCCGCGCGCGAGGAGATCAACGCGGTGGCTCCCAAGGACAAGGAGAAGAAGCCGCTCTACAAGATCTCGGTCAACGACTTCGTCATCAAGGCCATGGCGGTCGCGCTGCAGAAGATCCCGAACTGCAACGTCAGCTGGACGGAAAGCGGCATGGTCAAGCACCACCATTCCGACGTCGGCGTCGCCGTGGCGATGCCCGGCGGCCTGATCACGCCGATCATCCGCAAGGCGGAGACCAAGACGCTCTCCACCATCTCCAACGAGATGAAGGATTTTGCCGCGCGCGCCCGTTCGCGCAAGCTCAAGCCCGAGGAATACCAGGGCGGCACCACGGCCGTCTCCAACCTCGGCATGTACGGCATCAGCCACTTCACGGCCGTGATCAACCCGCCGCACGCCACGATCCTCGCGGTCGGCACCAGCGAGGAGAGGCCCGTCGTGCGGGGCGGCAAGATCGAGATCGCGAACATGATGAGCGTGACCTTGTCCTGCGATCACCGCGCCATCGACGGCGCGCTCGGTGCCGAGCTGATCGGCGCGTTCAAGCAGCTGATCGAAAACCCTGTGATGATGATGGTGTGAGAATTCGCATCGTCATTGCGAGCGAAGCGAAGCAATCCAGGACCTGACCGGCAGACTGGATTGCTTCGTCGCAAGAGCTCCTCGCAATGACGGTCTCGAACACTGAGGCCGGTTGAACGGGAACGAGCGCAAAGCATGGCCGAGACATCCTTCGACATCATTATCATCGGCTCCGGTCCCGGCGGCTATGTCACCGCGATCCGCGCCGCCCAACTCGGCTTCAAGGTCGCGATCGTCGAGAAATCCTATCTCGGCGGCATCTGCCTGAACTGGGGCTGTATCCCGACCAAGGCGCTGCTGCGCTCGGCCGAGATCTACCATTACATGCAGCATGCCAAGGACTACGGCCTGTCGGCGGAGAAGGTCTCGTTCGATCCGAAGGCGGTGGTGCAGCGTTCGCGCGGCGTCTCCAAGCGGTTGAACGACGGCGTCGGTTTCCTGATGAAGAAGAACAAGGTCAGCGTGATCTGGGGCGCAGCGTCGATCGACGCGCCCGGCAAGATTACCGTGAAGAAGTCCGACGTCGAGGCGCCGAAGGGCACGCTGGGCGAGGGAAGCTACCAGGCCAAGCACATCATCCTCGCGACCGGCGCGCGGCCGCGCGTGCTGCCCGGGCTCGAGCCCGACCAGAAGCTGATCTGGACCTATTTCGAGGCGATGGTGCCGGAACGGATGCCGAAGTCGCTGTTGGTGGTCGGCTCCGGCGCGATCGGCATCGAGTTCGCCTCGTTCTTCCACACCATGGGCTCTGACGTCACCGTGGTCGAGGTGCTGCCGCAGATCCTGCCGGTCGAGGATGCCGAGATTGCCGGCCTCGCGCGCAAGCGCCTGGAGAAGCAGGGCATCAAGATCATGTCCTCGACCAAGGTGACAAAACTGGAGAAGAAGGCCGACAGCGTCGTCGCCACCATCGACGACGGCAAGGGCAAGCCCGTCACGACCGAGTTCGAGCGGGTGATCTCGGCGGTCGGCGTCGTCGGCAACATCGAGAATCTCGGTCTTGAAAAGCTGGGCGTCAAAACCGACCGCGGCATCGTCGTCATCGACGGTTACGGCAAGACCAACGTTCCCGGCATCTACGCCATCGGCGATGTCGCCGGTCCGCCCATGCTGGCGCACAAGGCGGAGCACGAGGGTGTGATCTGCGTCGAGGGGATCAAGGGCCTGCATCCGCATCCCATGGACAAGAACCTGATCCCCGGCTGCACCTATTGTCAGCCGCAGGTGGCTTCCGTCGGCCTCACCGAAGCCAGGGCCAAGGAGAGCGGCCGCGAGATCCGCGTCGGCCGCTTCCCCTTCGTCGGCAACGGCAAGGCCATCGCGCTCGGCGAGGACCAGGGCCTGGTCAAGGTGATCTTCGACAAGAAGACCGGCCAGCTTCTTGGCGCCCACATGGTCGGCGCCGAGGTGACCGAGCTGATCCAGGGCTACGTCGTCGCAATGAATCTGGAGACGACCGAAGAGGAGTTGATGCACACGGTGTTCCCGCATCCGACCCTGTCGGAGATGATGAAGGAAGCCGTGCTGGATGCGTATGGAAGGGTGCTGAATATTTGACCGCCGCCGTCATTGCGAGCGAAGCGAAGCAATCCAGAGTCTTTCCGTTGAGGCAGTCTGGATTGCTTCGTCGCAGGAGCTCCTCGCAATGACGTGAAATGCCTCGACTGAATAAGCAAGAAGAAAGAAGCGAGCCATGCACGACAACGACAATCTGACCATCGAACGCCCGTCCTTCGTCACCCATCTCGAATGCGCGATGGAGGGCGATCACTACGCCGCCGACCAGGTCCATAACCTCTCGAAAGCCGGCAAGCCGTTGCTGGTGCGCTACGACCTCGCAGGCGTGAAGAAGGCGCTGACCAAGGATGCGCTTAGCCACCGCCCCGCGGACATGTGGCGCTACCGCGAGCTGCTGCCGGTGCGCAAATGCAAGGACATCGTCTCGCTCGGCGAAGTCACGACGCCGCTGATCCGGCTGCCGAAGCTCGGCGCAAGACTCGGCGGCGGCGAGATCATCGTCAAGGACGAGGGGCGGCTGCCGACCGGCTCGTTCAAGGCGCGCGGCCTCGTCATGGCGGTGTCGATGGGCAAGGCGCTCGGCATCAAGCACATGGCGATGCCGACCAATGGCAATGCCGGCGCTGCGCTGGCGGCCTATGCGACCTCCTGCGGCATCAAGACCACGATCTTCTGCCCAGCCGACACGCCGGAAGTGAACGTCAGCGAGATCGAGCTGCAGGGCGCGACCGTCTACCGCGTCAACGGCTATATCGACGATTGCGGCAAGATCGTCGGCGAGGGCAAGGCAAAAGTCGGCTGGTTCGACACCTCGACACTGAAGGAGCCGTACCGCATCGAGGGCAAGAAGACGATGGGTCTGGAGCTCGCCGAGCAGCTCGGCTGGGACGTGCCCGACGTGATCTTCTATCCGACCGGCGGCGGCACCGGCCTGATCGGCATGTGGAAGGCGTTCGACGAGCTCGAGAAGATCGGTTTCATCGGAAGCAAGCGCCCGCGCATGGTCGCGGTGCAGGCCTCCGGCTGTGCGCCGATGGTGCGTGCTTACGAGGCCGGCACGGAGCACGCGGCACGCTGGGAGGACGCCCACACTATCGCATCGGGCATCCGCGTGCCGCAGGCGATCGGCGATTTCCTGATCTTGCGCGCGGTGCGCGAGAGCAAGGGCTTTGCGATTGCGGTCGACGACGACAAGATCTCGTCGGCGCTGAACGAGGTCGCGCGCGAGGAGGGGCTGCTGCTGTGCCCCGAGGGCGCCGCCACCTATGCCGCCTACAAGGAGAGCCTGGCTGACGGCCGCGTCAGCAAGTCCGACCGCGTGATGCTGTTCAACTGCGCCACCGGCCTGAAATATCCGCTGCCGCCGGTCACCCGCACACTCGACCGCCACAAGCCGATCGATTACACGCAGTTCTAGTGCGGCAATCCGCCACGAATGATCCCTCTTCCCGTACGCGGGAAGAGCAAAAACAATACCGACATCGCTGGGGAGAAGACAATGACGAAGGCCGTCTGGGCTGCGCTGTTTGCTATTCTCGCTGTGACCGGCGCCGCGCGCGCCGATGACTATCCCTCCCATCCGATCACTATCATCGTGCCATTCGCCGCCGGCGGTCCGTCGGATGCGATGGCGCGGGTGCTCGCCGAGCGGATGCGCACGTCGCTGGGCCAAGCCGTCGTGATCGAGAACGTCACCGGCGCGGGCGGCTCGATCGGCGTCGGCCGCGCCGTGCAATCGCCGCCAGACGGCTATACCGTCTCGTTCGGCCATCTCGGCACCCACGTCGCCAATGGCGCCGTTTACAAGCTCAAGTACGACCTCGTTACCGATCTCGAGCCTGTGGTGCTGCTGCCGAGCAATCCGATGATCATCGTCAGCAGGAACGCGGTGCCCGCAACCTCGCTGAAAGAGCTGATCGAATGGTTGAAGTCGCGGCCGTCGCCGCCGACAGCGGGCACCGCCGGCGCTGGCTCCGGCAGCCATATCGCCGGCGTCTATTTCGAGAACGTCTCCGGCGTCAAGCTGCAATTCGTGCCGTATCGCGGCACCGCGCCCGCGCTGAACGATCTCATCGCCGGTCAGATCGACATCATCGTCGATCAGACCTCCAACTCGATCGGCCAGGTCCGCGCCGGGACCATCCGCGCCTACGCCATCACCGATACCAAGCGGCTGTCCTCCGCACCGGAGATCCCGACCGCGGAGGAGGCGGGTCTCAAAGGCTTCAACATGACGCTGTGGTCGGGCCTGTGGGTGCCGAAGGGCACGCCGAAGGAGATCGTGACAAAGCTCAACGCCGCAGCCGTGGATGCGCTGAACGATCCCGCGGTGAGGAAGCAGCTCGAAAGCCAGGGCTTGGAGATGACGCCGAAGGACCAGCTTACGCCCGAAGCGCTCGGCGCCCGTCAGAAGGCCGAGATCGCGAAATGGTGGCCGATGATCAAGGCGGCGCACATCACGGTCGATTGAGCCCGGGGCGTCCCTCTCGCACGCCGCCACGCGATCGGGACCTTTGCTGTTTGTGTTGTAACCGTCGCCTTCGCTAACCGCCGGGCGATTGCTTCGTGGTTTCGTCGCCTGCGGCTAACGCTTGCTCCAGGCATTGCATCAGATCCGACGCAGCGAACGGCTTACCGAGGAAACAGGTCGCGCCGGCTTTGAGCGCACGTACACGCACGCTCTCCTCCGGGAAAGCGGTGATGAAGATGAACGGCGTAGCCGAACCCTGCGCGCGCATCTGCGTCAGCAGATCGATTCCCGTTACCGACGGCATCTGCACGTCCGCGATCACACAGGAGGTGTCGTTCAAATCGGTCGACCTCAAGAATTCCTCGGCGGAGGCGAATGTGTGGACGATGTATCCGCGGGATTCCAACAGATTGTTGATCGCGGCCCGCACGTAGGGGTCATCATCAAGCACCGAAATGACCGAAGCCACTGACAAGACGTCCGCTCCTTGCCCGGGATTACGCTTGCCGTCGCTACGGCCACATAAACCCGTAAGGTGGACTTGCCAGTCACCATTTGAAACTCATACTTAGGTTTGTACGTTGGGCTTGCCGGGTCGAATCCCCAGCGCCTCGCTCATTCTCACCAGGTCGGCCAGCGACTTCGCGCCCATTTTTCGCATGATCTGGCCGCGATAGATCTTGACGGTGATTTCCGCCAAACCGAGCTGGGCAGCCACTTGCTTGTTCATCAGGCCCGACGTCACCAGTGACAATACGTCCCGCTCCCGCGAGGTGAGTGACTCGAAGCGTGATCTGACGTTCGAGACCGTCTTGTTGAGGTCACGGCGCTTGCGGTCTCGCTCGATCGCGGCCTGGACCGCATCCAGAATGTCCTGGTCGCGAACCGGCTTGGTCAAGAAGTCGATCGCCCCGCTCTTCATTGCCCGAACGGTCATGGGAATATCACCATGACCGGTGATGAATATGATGGGCGTGTGGATATTGGCCTTTGCAAGATCGGCCTGCAGGTCAAGGCCGCTTGTTCCCGGCAGGCGGATGTCGAGCACCAGGCAACCGGGGACATCTGGCGGCTTGGCTTGCAGGAGTTGCGGCGCCGAGCCGAATGCCTCGACCTTGAGGCCCACCGATTCGAACAGATTGGTGAGCGCACGGCGCATGGATGCATCGTCATCGACGATGATGACGATTGGCTGATCGCCGTCTTCCCTGGGCGGCGAAGGCTCCGCGCGCTCGATCACGATGCTTCCTCTCGATGGAGCGGCAGGGTGATCTGAAAAGTCGCGCCATGCTCCTGGTTCGGCACGGCTGAAAGTCGTCCGCCATGGGCCTCGATAATAGAGCGGCAGATCGACAGGCCCATGCCCATGCCGCTGGCCTTCGTGGTAAAGAACGGCATGAACAGGCGGTCCATTGCCTGTTGGTCGATGCCGACGCCGCAGTCGGCGACGCTCACCAGCACCCCGCCGTCGCCGTCCGCTGCCCGGATCGCCAGCTCGCGCGGGCGGTCATCGATGCCTTCCATGGCCTCGATCCCGTTCTTGATCAGATTGATCAGGACCTGCTGCAATTGGATTCGATCGCCAACAATCCTGGGGAGCGCCGACGACAGCTCCATTCGCACCGACACGGCGTGGCTTGCCATCTCCCGTTGAACGAGCGCCACAGCCTCGCGCACGACCACGCTGACGTCGAGCGGAGCCATCTCGATATCGGAACGCTTGGCGAGCGCGCGAACGTGGCGGATCACGTCACTGGCACGCTTGCCATCCTCGATGATCCACTCCACGGAGCGGCGCGCCGCCTTGAGGTCGGGCGGACTGCGCTGCAGCCAGGAGAGGCAGGCGTCGGCGTTTGCGATCACGGCGGCGAGCGGCTGGTTGATTTCGTGGGCAATCGAAGCCGTCAACTCGCCCAGTGTGGTGACGCGTGTCACATGGGCGAGTTCGGCTTGGGCCTTGCGCAGTGCGTCTTCGGCCTGATCGGCCCGGATGGCCGCGGTCACGTCGGTGCAGACGCCGCGATAACCCTGAAAAGCGCCGTCGGCGTCGAAGAAGGGCTTGCCGCTGGTTCGGACATAGATCGGCTGTCCGTTGCGGTCTTTGCTACGATAGACAAGGTCGCGGAACGGGATGTGGGCGTCGAGCGCTGCTCGATGTTGTCGCCATTTTTCCGGCTCGAGATCGGCGTCCGGAGCAATGTCCCAACGGGTGAGCCCGATCAGACCCGCAGGGGTGGTAACGCTATCTGAATGTTGCGATACCTGGGTCACGCGATGGTCTGGCCCCGTCTCCCAGAACCAGTCAGAGGCGGTTTCGGCATAGTCGCGAAAGCGCTGCTCGCTCTCACGCAGCCTGCCTTCTGCTTCTTTGGTCGCCGTGACGTCGGTGACCGACCCGACGAATTCGACCCGACCGCTGGAATCTCGCGTCGCCCGGGCCACCGCTCGGACGTACTTGATGGAGCCGTCGGGCATCAGGAGCCGGTATTCGTGGTCGTAATCTGTTCCCTCTCGCGCCGCGCGAGCCGTGGTTCGCTGCACCGCGAGCCGGTCCTCCGGATGGATCCGCTGGAGCATGAAGGGGATCTCTGGCTTGGTCCCCTCGTCGCATTGGAAGATGCGATAGGTCTCCTTGGACCAAGTGATCTCCTTGGTCGCTGCCCTCCAGCCGAAACTGCCGGTGTGGCTCAATTCCTGCGCCTGCGCGAGGTAAGCCTCGCTCTGTCGCAGCGCGTTCTCCGCCTCCTTGCGCTCGGTGATGTTCTCGCAGGCAACCAGCACGATCGGTCCGCCCTCGGCTCGCAGCATGGACTTGGCGTTCTCGCGCACCCATAGGACCGAGCCGTCCTTGCGAACCTTCCGGATTTCCCAAGTGTGTGACTGATCGACAGTCTCAAGGCACAGCGCGACGCACGCGCGGACGAAGTCGCGATCTTCCTCGAAGAAGACATCCAGCACCGATCGGCCGATCAACTCCGCGGCCGTATAGCCAAGTTGCCCGGCACCGAACGTGTTCACGTTGATGACAGTTCCGGTCGGATCGATCATGAAATACATGACCGGGTTGTGCTCGAAGACTTGCTGCCATTGCTTGACCGCCTCAAGCAGAGCGGCGTCACCGCGCTCAGTGCGGGGTTTGGCGGTAACAGCTTGCCTGACGCAGCCGACGAGGAATTGCGTGGCTGACTTTCCGAATGTCGCTGCCCGGCCAGGCTTCATCGCAGACGTTCCCGGCGCTCTCTGCGTGAACACGAGTAGAGCACGTTGCCGCCAGCGGAGCAATTCCAGCCAAAGTCGGATGGGCGGGTGGGGCATTGGCCCGCGCATGGCCTGCTCGCCGCGCTGTACACTGCGGTGCATCAAGCGCGCCGCGCCAGGCAGCTTTTTCGCGGTGACCGTGCAACTTGAGCATCGCGCGCCGTCTCGTTGAACGCGGGGCGCGACAGGCCCCGGACATTACGGGGCAAACCTAGGTATAGCTCGTCCATTCCTAGTCATGTCGGTCATTTACCTCCGTACAATTGAGCGCCTCGTGCCTGGCGGACTAGCCTCATGACCAATCGGGAGTGTCGACCAGAACGCAACCAACAGAACGAGGGAGAAACTATGTGCGATACATTGGAACTTCCTGAGCGTCGCCCATCCAAGTCTGAGAGCTACCCTTCAGCCAAGTGCTGCGCGGTCTGTGCCGGCAAGTTCGGTCTGATCCGTCACTATTCCTGGCGCACCGCGCTCTGCTCCAAGGCCTGCGTTGACCGCTTCCGCGCGCGCCGCGAACGCGATCGCCGGTGGTTGTTTCGGGCGCAGGTCGCGTGAGACTGAGTTGGAGAGCTGACATCGTTCAGTAGGTCCGATCCGGGAGCCCGCGTTTACTGCTTCGCCTTGGGAGGTGCTACATGAGATTCGCCTTCGTGCTGGTGAACGGCCGGACCCCGTTCCGGCGGACCTGCTGCATGCAGTGCTGCGAGCCCATCGGCGGCAGCTATCTCCGCGAGATCGGAACCCGTCTGCCGTACTGCGACTATCAGTGCTACGCGCTGTTCTGCGAGGCGCTCGCGAAGGATCGCGTGAGGGCAGCGTCATGAAATTCGTGGTGGTCAATCACGAGCCCCAGTTGCGCGCCGCCACGTGCAGCACATGCTCACGGTCAATCCGGTCCGGCTATGTACGGCATGTGCGGACGCAACGCTGCTACTGTGACTACGATTGCTACCGGCGCGGCGAACCCGTCACGTTCTTGATGCAATGGTCGACGGCTGGGCGCACAAAACCGGGCGCCGGGAACGTCGAGCTTGCCGCTGGCAACATGATCGAGACACTGGCGGTCCTGAGTGCCGTCTCGTGGTGGAGTTGCACGATACACGCCTGGACCTTCGCAAGAGCCTTGACCGGCGCATGCTTGGACGGTCGCGATCTCATCACGATGCAAGGAGGTGACACCTAGCTGCGCGACTGCACTCGCGTGGAAGCCGCAGCACTGCAACCTCGCAAGGCGCCGCGTCCAGCCCCGGCGGCGTTGGCTAGGGAGCAGGTGCTGCGGCCGCCGCGGGTGCGGTTGCGGCGGCCTCGTGCGTGACGACGCGCTGCTCGGACTTCCCAGCGACCATGCTGCTGCCTTCGAACCGTGCGCGGTACACCTGCACGTTCTCCATCACGCGCTGGACGTAGTTGCGCGTCTCCGACAGCGGGATGCGCTCGACCCAGTCGACCGGATCGACTTTGGGATCCCGGGGGTCGCCGCGAGCCTGCACCCATTCGCGCACGCGGCCGCGGCCGGCATTGTAGCCGGCGAAGGTCATGATCTGGTTGCCGCGATATTCCGACAGCAGCGCGCTGAGCTCGGCCGCGCCCATTTGCGTGTTGTAGACGGGATCTGAGACCATCCTGTCCCAGTCGTAAGTCAGGCCGAACCGCTTGGCGGTATCGCGGCCGGCCTCAGGTGTCACCTGCATCAGCCCGACCGCATTGGCCGGCGATTTGTCGCGCTGGTCGAACGAGCTTTCGGTGCGCGCCACCGAATAGATCACGCTGGTCTCGATCGCCGGCGCGACCTGCCGATGCTCGGGGATGCCGATGGTCGGAAAGGCGTAATGGTCGAGGGCGAGCCCGCGCGCCAGCGCCAACTTGCCGACCTCCAGCATGACTCGCGCATCGTTGCGCTGGCGGGCGAGTTCGCCGAGCCCTTCGAGCGCCGCGATGTCGGTGCTCTCCTTGGCGAAATCCTCGGCGTAGTAAAGCACCGTATCGCGCTCGCCGATGCCGTAGAGCATGTCGGCGGCGCGCACGCGCTCGTCTGCGGGCGGGGTGTCGACTGCGGCCGGCACGCGCGAGGGCGGGCGCAGCTCGATCGGGTCGAGGCCGAGCCTCGCACGCGCGAGCTGGCCGTAATAGGCGGTCGGATAGCGCGAAGCCGCCCGATAGCTCATGCGCGCATCGGCTATGGCTCCCATCGCCTCGGCGGCACGGCCGCGCCAGTAATTCGCGCGCGACAATGCGATCGGATTGGCCGAGCCCTCGTCGATCGCGGCGAAGTGCACCATCGCCGCCTTGGGATCGCCGAGAAAGCGCAGCGCGATCCAGCCGCACGTGAAATGATAGTCGACGCGATAGACCTCCTTCGCAGGCACCGCCGCCGTGCGCACCACATCGTACGCCGTTCTGAACTTGCCCTGGTCGAGCAGCTTGCGCGCCAGCAGGCGGCGCTCGCGCCACCAGGCATCGGTGTCCTGGGCGGCCATGGTGTCGGGCGCGGCGGTCAGGATCACCTCGGCCGCGTCGTCGATGCGGTCCTTCTGGAGGTGCCATTGCGCGCGGCACAGCACATAGCCGAGGTCGCGGCGCGCCTCGGCCGGTACGTCCTCGAGATAATCCGTGGCCTTGCTGGACTTGCCGGTGACGGCGGCGCACGCCTTGACGATCGCGAGCGCGTCCTCGCCGAGCCGTTTTGCGGCGCGCCGCGCAGCCGAATAGTCCTTGGCGCCGAGCCGCTTGTCCATGCGGGCGCGATGATCGTCCGCGGTGAGGAGATCGCGGAACGCTTCGTAGGAATCCTCCTCGGTGCGCTCCGACAATTCGTCCGCGCGCCAGGCTTCGCGCACGAGCCGCGCGGCCCTGTCGGCGTCGCCTTCGGCGAGCAGTACGCGGGCGAGCGCGAACTTGCCCTTGGCGCTGATCGGCCGGTCCATCGTGAATTCGTGCACGGTGGCGGCGTCGCTCTTCTCCTGCCATAGCCGCGCCTCGGCGCGCCGGCGGAGGATCGCGCGGCTCGGCCAGTCCGGATTGGCGGCGAGGAAGGTGGCGTAGCGCTTGAAATTTGCCGTGCTGTCGGAATGGCGCAGCATGAACCAGTCCGCGAGTGTCCGTCCGGCGGGGTCAGCGATGCGGTCGCGCGCCGCGCTCGCCTCATCCGTCTTGCCCTTGCGCGCAAGGTCGATCGCGTCCTTCAGCGCGGCGAGGTCGCCGGTGAGCGGCGGCGGGGCCGGCTTGTCCGAGGGCGCTTCGTCGGTCTTCTTCGACTTGCGCTTGGTCTCGGCATGCTTGCCGTGGCGCGATTTCGCCGCGGCATGGCGCTGCTTGCCGGCTTTCGCCTCGTGCGACTTCTTCGGCGCGGACGATTTGTGACTGCTCTTTGCCGCCAGTTCGGTGGGAAGGAGGGCCATCGCGGCCACGGCAACGGCACACGCGAGCGAGCGTAGGCACTGGTTCATTCCATGGCCCCCCCTGCGAAACCACTACAAACCAAGGTCCGCGACCACATGCGGCTTGAGAATCAATAACGACACCCAAAACGATGCCACGGCATCGTTTCGCATTCCTCACGCTGTCGCAACAATGCGGCAAAATACGGATGGGTGCGGGAACTTCCGCAGAAGCGCAAAGGGCAGCATCTTGACCTTTGTTGACGTCCAAGAACTCGCGCACCGGTGGGGGCATGGTTGGGATATCAGGACGGGCCAGATTGCGCGTGTTCCCTCGGCCGGATCCGGTGTATGCAGTTCCCTCGCTCCCCTCCTTTTGGCCTTCACCCCCGCACCTATGCCGATTTTCAACCAGTCGATCCGGCGCAAGATCGTCGGCATCGCCCTCGGATTGATCGTCCTGATGCTGGTCACCTCGATCCTGTCGATGGTGATGTCGAGCCAGGTCGGCGTCCTGCTCGACGAGCTGACCCACCGCTACATCCCCGCCTACAGCCATCTGTCCCGCGCCAATATCGACTCGCTGGAGCGGACGCTGGCGCTGCGGCGAATGGTCATGACCAGGATGGCGTCACCGTCTGACGAGGAGGCCTATGCGGCGCGAGTTCGCGACTTCGAGCAATCGGACCGCAAGATCGAGGAGGATGCCGAGGCCGCGCGCAAGCTCATTAACGCGATCATCGACGATCCCAGGACGTATTCCGACAACGCCGCGCTGGCACGAATCGAGATCCGCATCGAGACCGCCGTCACCGAACTGCGACGCGATCTGACCGAGGACCATGCGAAGCTCCTCAAGCAGGTTGACGCCAGGCAGATGGCCGAGGCCCGCGGCACGCTGGAGCACATCGACGTGCTGCGCGATCAGTTCAACCGGAAGATGGATGCGATCCGCGCCGACATGCTGACGCAGGTCTTCTTCTCGACCTCGCAGGTGATCGGCCGCCAGCATCAGGCGATCGTCATTTCGGGCGTCGTGACATTGCTCGCGGCGATCGTCGGATTTGCCTTTGCGCTCCTGGTGTCCAGCGGCATCACGCGCCCGGTGCGGCTGCTGCTTGCCGGCACTCGCGAGGTCGAGGCCGGCCGCTTCGACAAGACCATCACCGTCTCAACGCAGGACGAGATCGGCGAGCTCGCCGCGGCCTTCAACCGCATGACCGAGCAGCTCAGGCACAACGAGCGCATCCGCGAGACCTTCGGCCGCTACATCGATCCCAAGGTGGTGCAGGGGCTGATCGACCGGCCGGAGGTCGCAATCGACGGCGAGCGCCGGGTCATGACCATCATGTTCTGCGACATGAGCGGCTTCACCTCGATGAGCGAGGGCATGACCCCGCGCGGCCTCGTCAAGGTGATGAACCACTATTTCACGGTGATGTCGGGGCCGATCAGGAGCAATCGCGGCATCATCGACAAGTATATCGGCGACGCCATCATGTCCTATTGGGGCCCGCCCTTCATCGAGGAGGACGAGCAGGCGCTGCTCGCCGGGCTTGCCGCCGTCGAGATGACCGATCAGGTGCCCGCGCTCCAGAGGCAGCTGCCCGACCTGCTCGGCATCCGCGCCATGCCCGCGCCGTGTGATCTGCGGATCGGCATCGCCACCGGCGAGGTGCTGACCGGCAGCATCGGTTCCGAGCTGATGATGAGCTTCACTGTGATGGGCGATGCCGTGAACCTGGCCTCGCGGCTGGAGGCCGTCAACAAGGCCTATGGCACCCGCATTCTGATCTCGCAGGAGACTGCGGAGGCGATCGGATCGCGGCTCGAGCTGCGCGAGGTCGATCGTCTCGCAGTCGCCGGCCAGAGTGCGCCGCAGGCGGTCTTCGAGGTGATGGCGAGAGCAGGGGCACTCACCAGTGCACAGGACAGCTTGCGCACGCACTATGCCGAAGCGCTCGCCGCCTATCGCGTCCGCCGCTTCGATGAGGCGCGCGCCGCTTTCAACGCGGCGCTCGAAGCCGTCCCCGGTGACGGCCCCTCGCGCACGATGCTCGGCCGCATCGCGCGGTTCGAGGCCCACCCGCCGGACGCCGGCTGGGATGGCGCCTGGCGGTTGGACAGCAAATAGGCTGCCGCACCGGAAAAATTGATTGTACTCGATAACGATGTTCGCCGTGACCTATTTCCCGGGCTTAGGTTGGATGTCCTTGAGGCGTTTGACGGGGACACGCCGATGACAGAACTTCAGGACAGGCTGGAACGGTTCGAGACGCTCACCGCCGAATGCGAGCTGATTGCCAAGCTCGCCACCGACAGCACCAAGCGAGAGTTCTATCTCAAGCTTTCGGAGCAGTACCGTCAGTTGGCGGTGGACATGCGGCAGGCGATTGCGACCAAGGCTGCGGCCTGAGGCCGGCTGCAATCAATCCGTTCTTAATGTTTGGCGCGCATCCTTGATGGCACGCGGACGTCGCTCATCGGCGCTCGTAGTGGGAAGGTCGGGTTCGCTGCGATGCAGCGCATCCCGCGAACGTCATTTGCCGTGCCTGACAGGGCAATCCCATGCGCTTCGTTGCCGTGCTCATATGCGCACTCATGACGGCGGCCTGCGATCAGGAGCAGGACATCACCGGCTCGACCTCGGCGTGCCCGGCCCGGAACTACAGCTACAATCCCCGCGACATGAACCAGTGCGTCAATGCCTGCAAATCATGTGATCGCGGCACCACAGTCACCTGCACGACCTCCTGCACCCTCAAGGGCGCACGCTGAGCGCACCCTCTGCCTTGCCGGGATCGCAGCCGCGCCATCCCGGATGAGGCATGATGCCGGCGGACGCCGGGAACAGCGTGCCCAGGAGCGCCTCTCAGGGCAAGAGTTGGCGGTGCCTGGACACCGGAACGATTTACTCGGGTTGGTCATTGAAGGAGGCAAGGGGGATGCGGAGTCCGATGGAATGGGTATGCTTGATCCCGGTCGATTTCTGGTGTCGTGCTCGCATTGTGAGGCCTGGCCGATGGCCGCCAATGTGAAGCGGTCGAGCTGGTCGGCGTCCCCGCACGAGGTCCGCTTTGTCTGTACGCGCTGCCGCCGCGAGGAGACCGCAATCGTCTCGGCCTCCGGCGAATTGATGCCGATCAAGCGCCTCGACGCCCCGCCACGCAAGGTCGCTGTCGCCCGGGCCCAGGCGCAACGTTTGCGAGGGCGGACCTGAGTGGCCGGCCCCTCACATGAACCGGCATGATCAGAAAGACGATCGCGGAGCTGCGCGAGCCCGACGGGCAAAACATCTGATCATTTCCAGACCCGCCGATGTCAACCCGCCCGCGCAAAAATATTCCACTTTACCGAAATTCGGTTTTGTCGTATGTGTCGTCCATCCCGGCTCATCCAGGAGGGGCGATCTTGTGTCGTCACTGTCGCGAGCCGGGCCTGCGGTGGACGCGGCAGCGTCGGCACGGAGGGTACGGGCAGGGCGGGTCGTCCCTGTGAGCCCGAAACCGCGTGCGGACGAGCGGCGCTGTCAAGTTCGTCTCGCCAGCATGCTTCCGGCAACGTCGACAAGGCCGGGAGATCATGCGGCGGTCAGCGAACGCGCGTACGGCAAAACCGTGTGGTCCTGGCCGTCGTTGCTACGGTCAAGCCCTTCGAAGATGCGAGCGAGCCCGACCGGGCGGACTGCATCATGAATTCGAATGGCGAGGGAGGCCAGAACGAACTCGGCTCCCGGGAGATCACGGCATAAGCCGTCCGACCATCGCGCAGGGAAGGCCGAGTGTTCGGCACCACCTGTATGCTGCTGTGCGGTTCTTTCTGCGTGTGCTTTTCGCGCAGCAGACCGCGGGTGCGAGCCGGCACCCGGCCTTCCCTGCGCCCTCCTGGCTTTCAGAGGGTGGAGCGATCAAGCAAAGCTCGGGCGAAATCAGCCGCGAGAACGCGAAGGCATGTCTTCGGATTGAAATGTACATTGGAGAGTTGCGATTCCGCCCTTTACTTCGCGGTGCGGAGAAGGCTCCGACTCGCGAGAGTCGATCTCGTCATTGAGCCGGAGCTGAGCGCACATGGCGCATCTTTGAAAGCAAAGGTTGTGAACGGTTATCGGGCGGTATTGCAGTAAATTCGCCCGTGTCTTCCCGGTAACGATTGTGCCGTCTTTGCAACACCCGTCTTTGATTTAACCCTCATCAGTGGCGGTTCGCATCGCCGCCGCTTTTTGGCCACACCCAGACATGAATAAAATCGCTCTAATATTTTGGAGATAGCGGGCAGTCCTCGAGGCGACGAGAAAATCCCAAGGTCGATTCAAATCTTGGCTCTGATTTTTCGGGTCTGAAAGGGTTGGCCGGGGAAACTGGTTTGCGATGGGTGCGAAGATTGACAAGCAGAGGCTGCCGAGCCGTCACGTGACGGAAGGCCCTGCGCGCGCGCCCCATCGCTCCTACTTCTACGCCATGGGTCTGACCACCGAGCAGATCCACCAGCCCTTCGTCGGAGTCGCCTCGTGCTGGAACGAGGCCGCCCCCTGCAACATCGCCTTGATGCGCCAGGCGCAGGCGGTGAAGAAGGGCGTGGCGTCGGCCGGCGGCACTCCGCGCGAATTCTGCACCATCACCGTCACTGACGGCATCGCCATGGGCCATGACGGCATGCGCTCCTCGCTGCCGTCGCGCGAATGCATCGCCGATTCGGTCGAACTGACCGTTCGCGGCCATGCCTATGACGCGCTCGTCGGGCTCGCCGGCTGCGACAAGTCGCTGCCCGGCATGATGATGGCGATGGTCCGTCTCAACGTGCCCTCGATCTTCATCTATGGCGGCTCGATCCTGCCCGGCAATTTCCGGGGACAGCAGGTCACCGTGCAGGACATGTTCGAGGCCGTCGGCAAGCACTCGGTCGGCGCCATGTCGGACGAAGACCTCGACGAGATCGAACGCGTAGCGTGCCCCTCGGCAGGTGCCTGCGGCGCGCAGTTCACCGCCAACACCATGGCGACCGTCTCCGAGGCGATCGGCCTGGCGCTGCCTTACTCGGCCGGCGCTCCGGCGCCGTATGAAATCCGCGACGCGTTCTGCATGACCGCAGGCGAGAAGGTCATGGACCTGATCGCGTCCAACATCCGGCCGCGCGACATCGTGACCCGCAAGGCGCTTGAGAACGCGGCTGCCGTAGTCGCGGCCTCCGGCGGCTCGACCAATGCTGCGCTGCACCTGCCGGCGATCGCGCATGAGTGCGGCATCAAGTTCGACCTGTTCGACGTTGCTGAAATCTTCAAAAAGACACCATATGTCGCGGATTTGAAGCCGGGTGGCCGTTATGTCGCCAAAGACATGTTTGAAGTAGGTGGCATACCGCTTCTGATGAAGACGCTGCTCGACAACGGCTTCCTGCACGGTGATTGCCTCACCGTCACGGGCCGCACGATCGCCGAAAACCTCAAGAGCGTGAAATGGAATCCGCACCAGGACGTGGTGCACCCGGCAGACAAGCCCATCACCGTCACCGGCGGTGTGGTCGGTCTGAAGGGCAATTTGGCGCCAGAAGGTGCGATCGTGAAAGTCGCGGGAATGTCCAACCTCAGGTTCACCGGTCCGGCCAGGTGCTTCGACCGTGAGGAGGATGCTTTCGAGGCGGTCCAGAAGCGCACCTATCGCGAAGGCGAAGTCATCGTGATCCGCTACGAGGGGCCGAAGGGCGGCCCCGGCATGCGGGAAATGCTCCAGACCACCGCGGCGCTGACGGGCCAGGGCATGGGCGGCAAGATTGCGCTCATCACCGACGGCCGCTTCTCCGGCGCCACCCGCGGCTTCTGCATCGGCCATGTCGGGCCGGAAGCTGCCATCGGCGGCCCGATCGGGCTGCTCGAGGACGGCGACATCATCGAGATCGACGCCGTCAATGGGACCCTTGACGTAAAATTGAGCGACGCCGAGCTGGCCCAGCGCAAGACCAAATGGAGCGCTCGCGCGACCAACCACACGTCGGGTGCGCTCTGGAAATATGCTCAACAGGTCGGACCAGCGGTCGGTGGGGCGGTCACTCATCCGGGCGGCGCGCACGAGAAACAGTGCTATGCGGATATCTAGGCGTGCCATAGTTGCGTTTGTGTTGGGGGCCGGCGCGCTGGCTGCGCCGGCGATCGCCTTTGACGGTGCGCCCGTCAACCCGAAGGACGCGACCATCCCGGTCGTGACCACCTTGCCGGGGAGTGCGGCGGCCGTGCGCGGCAAGGTCGCGCCGGCGGCTTTGCCTCATGAGACCTCGCTCAGTGCGCTGCAATATGCCGCCGAAGGCGGCCACCCCATCGCGCAGTGGAAGCTCGGCCGCATGTACGCCAATGGCGATGGCGTCGCCCAGGACGATTTGCGCGCCTTCGAATATTTTAGCCGGATCGCCAACGCGCATGCCGATGACAGCCCGTCGGCGCCGCAGGCGCAGATCGTGGCCAACGCCTTCGTCGCGCTCGGCCGCTACTATCTCAGCGGCATCCCGAACTCGAAGATCAAGTCGGATCCGGACCGGGCGCGGGAGATGTTCTCCTATGCGGCGTCCTATTTCGGCAATGCCGATGCGCAATACGATCTCGCCCGGCTCTACCTGAAGACGCCGGACGCCTCGCGTGAGGATTTCCGCTATGGCGCGCGCTGGCTCGGCCTCGCCGCCCAGAAGGGTCAGCACGAGGCGCAGGCGCTGCTCGGCCAGATGCTGTTCAACGGCGACCGCCTGCCGCGACAGGCCGCGCGCGGCCTGATGTGGCTGACCCTGGCGCGCGACAGCGCAGGCGCCGAAGAGACCTGGATCAAGGAAAGCTACAGCCGCGCCTTCGCCAAGGCCTCCGACGACGACCGCGCCATGTGCCTGCAAATGCTGGAGCAGTGGGTGCAGGGCGGCCGCCGGGAATAGCCCGGCAAATTCGGTGCCGGATAGGCAAGGCGCAGCGTGCCCACCAGCTCCGCGGACGTTACGCCGCCTCCAGATCCAGATCCGCCCACACCGGCACGTGGTCCGACGGCTTCTCCCAGCCGCGCACATAGCTGTCGATACCGACATTGGCGAGCTTGTCGCTGGCCTGCGGCGACAGCAGCAGATGGTCGATCCGAAGGCCCTGGTTCTTCTGCCAGGCCCCGGCCTGGTAGTCCCAGAAGGTGTAGAGCCCGGGCTCGTCGGTAACCGCCCGCAAGGCGTCGGTGAGGCCAAGGCCGAGCAGGGATTGGAAGCTCTCCCGCGTCTCGATCTTGAACAGCGCGTCCTCGGTCCAGGCAGCGGGATTGTGGACGTCGCGGGCCTGCGGGATGACATTGAAGTCGCCTGCGAGGATCAGTGGCTCCTCGGTCTTCAGGCGCTCCTTCGAATATTCAAGAAGCCGCGACATCCACTTGAGCTTGTAGGGATATTTCTCGGTCCCGACCGGGTTGCCGTTGGGCAGGTAAAGGCAGGCAATGCGCAGCACCCCGCGCTTGAGCGTCACGACGCCTTCGAGGAAGCGGGCATGGGCGTCCTCGTCGTCGCCGGCGAGCCCCGATTTGGTCTCATCGAACCGGAGCTTGGAGAGCAGGGCGACGCCGTTGAACGTCTTCTGGCCATGCGTCACCACGTTGTAGCCGAGCGCCTCGATCTCCAGCCGCGGAAAGGCCTCGTCGATACATTTGATCTCCTGGAGGCAGACGATGTCCGGCTGGCACTCCTTCAGCCAGGTCAGCAGGAGGTCGATCCGCTGCCGGACCGAGTTCACGTTCCAGGTGGCTATTCTGATGGTCATGTCGGCGGGCTCCGGGCAGGGGCCTAGGTTAGAACAAACTGCAAACGCGGCCGTCAAGGACGCCGCAAAATCTCCCACAAAATTAACCCGGCTTAAGCGGACGGCAGGCCATTGATCGTCAAAGGGTTCGTCTGATGGGATGGCCGGACAAATCGATGACGCGAACTGAACCGCGTGACGGCCTGATCGGCGCGTTTCTGTATTGGCTCGGCGGCTTCGAGATCGAGGACAGCCTGACCGTCGATCTCAGCGAGCGCCAGATCCGCCGCATCCGCGCCAAGCAGATCGACGCCGTGACGCGGTTGATTCCTGTGACGATGGCGGTGACGATGCTGAACGTCGCCATCGTGCTGATCCTGTTCTGGGGCTGGGGCTGGAACGACTTCCTCGCGATCTGGGGCCTGACACTCGCGACCACCGCCTCGCTCGCGGTGCGCTCATGGCGCCGGTCGCATCGGAACCCGCCGCAGGAGGCCTCACCCCGCGCCGCGGAGCAGATGCTGCGGCAGGCATTCTTCCTCGCCGCGATCTGGGGCGCGCTGCCGCTCGCTTTGTTCAGCCGCATCGAGCCGACCGGCCAGCTGATCCTGGCCTGCCTGATGGTCGGTATGATGTCGGGCGGTGCCTTCACGCTCTCGACGTTCCCGCGTGCCGGCCTCGTCTATCTCGCCACCATGACGGTCGCCTGCGCCGGCGCGCTGCTGCTGTGCGGCACCGGGCCCTATCTGGTGACGGCGGTGTTCCTGCTGCTGTTCGCGTTCTTCATGGCGCGCAACATCGTCTCGCAGGGCAATCTCTTCCTTGGCAATCTCAAAGCCCAGCTCGAGCTCGAACGGCAGACCGAGATCATCTCGCTGCTGCTGAAAGACTTCCAGGAGAACGCCAGCGATTGGCTGTGGCAGACCGATGCCGAAGGGCATCTGGTCGACGTGCCCGAACGCTTCGCCGCCGTCGCGCAACTGCCGCTTCCGCTGCTGAAAGGATCGCACTTCGCCGACGTGCTCGACATGCTCTGTCCCGAGGACAAGAGCGCGGCCTACAACGTCGTCGGCCTGATGGAGCAGAACGAGCCGCTGCACGAGATGAACCTCAAGGTCGTCGCGGGTGGCGAGGCGCGGCTGTGGTCGCTGACGGCCAAGCCGGCCTATGACCGCGAGGGACAGTTCCTCGGCTATCGCGGGTTCGGGCGCGACGTGACCGAGCGCTGGCGCGCGGAAAAGGCCGAGGCCGAGAGTCGTGCCAAGTCGGATTTCCTGGCGGTGATGAGCCATGAGATCCGCACGCCCATGAACGGCGTGCTCGGGCTCGCCAGCATGTTGCTGGAGACAAAACTCGATCCGGAGCAGCGCGAGGCCGTTACCACGATCCGCGACTCCGGCGACAATCTCCAGCGCATCCTCAACGACATCCTCGATCTGTCCAAGCTCGAGGCCGGACGCTTCGCCTTCGAGGCGATCGACTTCGCTCCGCGGGCACTGGTCGAGGCGGTCGCGACCGTGGTGCGCGCGAGCGCCAAGAGCAAGGGGCTGACGGTCAGGCTGGAACTCGACCCGAACCTGCCGCCGACCCTGCGCGGCGACGCCACCCGCATTCGCCAGGTGCTGCTCAACCTCGCGTCCAACGCGGTGAAGTTCACCGACGAAGGCGAGGTGACGATCTCTGCCACCTGCCAGGCGCGCCGCGATCTGCTGGCGACCGTCGACTGGAAGGTGACCGACAGCGGCATCGGGATCGCCCCCGAAAAGCTCGGCCAGCTCTTCAGCGACTTCGCCCAGGCCGACGCCTCGATCAGCCGCCGTTTTGGCGGCACCGGCCTCGGCCTTGCGATCTCCCGGCGCATCATCGAGCAGATGGGCGGCACCATCGGCGTCACCTCGACGCCGGGGGAGGGCTCGACCTTCCGCTTCACGCTGGTGCTGCCCTGGAGCCAGGTGCAGGCATCCGACCAGGCGGACGGGCGCGACGAGGCCGAGGAACTCAAGACCCGCATCGCCGGCCTCGATCGGCCGCTCAACGTGCTGGTCGCGGAGGACGATGCGGTCAACCGCATGGTCGTGAGCAAGATGTTGGGGGCCTTCGACGTCGAGCTGCGGGTCGTCACCGACGGCGCCGAGGCCGTCGCGGCAACATCCGAGGGCAATTACGATGTCGTGCTGATGGACGTGCGCATGCCCGATATGGACGGGCTTGCCGCCACCCGCGCGATCCGCGCGCAGGGCGGGCGCTTTGAGGACTTGCCGATCGTCGCGCTGACCGCGAACGCCTTCCCCGAGGATGTCAGGATCTGCCGCGAGGCTGGCATGTCGGACTTCCTCGCCAAGCCGCTGCGCAAGCCGGCGCTGGTCGCAGCGTTGCTACGCGCGCTGGACGGCCACGTGATGTCGGAGAACGCGCCACTCCAGCCTGAGCTGATGCCGGCCGACGTGGAGTGGACGGACGAGGAAAGGCAGATAACGGGCGCGTAAAACTGCCGGTTAGATCATGCTGACGACTGGGTCACGCGACACCGCGACTATTGCTGCGATCATCGGTCAGTGGCGCGACCGACCACCACCCAACTGTCCGTCCGGACCGGCCCGCTCGAACGTACTCTTGTAGAGGAAGCCATCGGTAGTCGCGGCCGCGAGCCATTCGCAGCGGCCCAATCGCTCGCTGGCCGGTTCTCGGATAGACGCGATTGACAGGCGCGGTCTTGTCACTGCGATCAGGCGTCGTGGTATTGTACGTTGAGAGGAGTCTTTGGGGGGATTCGCGCGACGAATGGGAGATGGCAGGGGGAGAATGAGAGATGGCGGCGGAAGCGATTGACAGAAAGCTCAGATCAGAAGGGACGCTCCGAGCCGAGGGCGTGCTTTTCCTTGCTACGTTACCGGTTATCGAGACGACGGCTGAGGCGCTGAAACGGTCTAAAGAAGAGGTCGCGCTGCGCACTCTCTGTCTCCTTCTCGTTGCAGCGAAAGGCGAAGGACTTGATCAAGAGATAGTTGAGGGAGTCCTCGAATTCCACGAACTCCGGCCACATCTGACTCCGAAAGAACTCGCGTTCGTATTCGACCCGTCGCCCTCGCAGCACGACCGCATCCAATTCACTTGGAGGCACGAAGCCGCCTGGACTTTGCTTTGGGCACTGGGCTTCGTGGCGCAACTCGGCAAGCCAGCCCATATTTGCGACGTGGAGTTCGCCGCGAGGACTATGACCGAAAGGACAACCCCTCAGTTCATTGAAGATTCCAAACTTCGTCCGATCGCCGACATTCTCGATCAGGCCGATCTAATCTACAGGTACAATTGGGCTGTTAGAAACGCCCGCATGAAAGGACAGCAGCTACCGACCGCTCTCGATCCTGGCGTGACGGAAGAGCGACACTACGCTCTGAACTGGCTTATCGGATACAACGAACAAGCGTGGGATGAAGTCACGACTGACACTTAACAATTCAATGAAGGTGCGCGGGCGGCCGTCACGTTGATGTAAAGCAACGCGAAGACCTCAGGGTGCCGGCTACTGTGCATGGGGTTGCTTTTCAAATTTCAGCAGGGTTAGACCGAGAAGCTGGTTCCGCAGCCGCAGGACGCGGTGGCGTTGGGATTGTTGACGCGGAATGAGGCGCCGATCAGGTCGTCGACGAAATCGACCTGCGATCCCTCCAGGAACGGCTGCGAAGCGGAATCGACCAGCACCACCGCATTGTCCTGCTCGATCACGAGATCGTCGTCGGTCCGCGCGCGATCGATGTCGAACTTGTACTGGAAACCCGAGCAGCCGCCGCCCTCGACTGAGATGCGTAGCATCGCGCCAGAGCCTTCGCCCTTGAGGATCTCCCCAATCCGGCGAGCGGCCCGGTCACTGATGGTCACGGCAGTCGTCATCATTGGTCTCCGATCGTCCCGCAGTCATACCCAATTCATTTGGTATCCCGCGCCCGGCATAGTTAAGTACCACCATACGCAGAATCAAATGGATAGGGACTAAATTCGCCGTGTCCGTCGGAATGGCAGCCCCCCGCGCGCCCTATGCCTGCGATCCCGACCGCAGCCGCGGCCGGTTGGTCGCCGAGCCGCCGAGCCGGACCCGCAGCCCGTTCCGGCGGGACTGCGATCGGGTCATCCATTCCACCGCGTTCCGCCGCCTGAAGTACAAGACCCAGGTGTTCGTGTTCCACGAGGGCGACCACTACCGCACCCGGCTCACCCATTCGCTGGAGGTGGCGCAGATCGCCCGCGCGCTGGCCCGGCAGCTCGGGCTGGACGAGGACCTCACCGAAACCCTGGCACTGGCCCACGATCTCGGTCATCCCCCGTTCGGCCATGCCGGCGAGCGGGCGCTGGACGCCTGCCTGAGGGAGTTTGGCGGCTTCGACCACAACGCCCAGACGCTTCGCGTCGTCGCGGCGCTCGAGCACCGTTATCCCGAGTTCGATGGGCTCAACCTGACCTGGGAGTCGCTGGAAGGCATCGTCAAGCACAACGGCCCGCTGACCGACCGCAGTGGCGCGCCGGTCGGGCGCTATCGCGAGCACGGCATTCCCGTCGGAATCGCCGATTACGTCAAAACCTACGACCTCGAATTGTGGAGCTTCGCCTCGCTGGAGGCACAGGTCGCCGCCATCGCCGACGACATTGCCTATGACGCCCACGACATCGACGACGGCCTGCGCGCCGGCCTGTTCCATCTCGACGATCTCAAGGTGATGCCGCTCACGGCTGAGATCATCGCCGAGACCTCCGCGCATTATCCTGAACTCGAAGACCTCAGGCGCGGCGCGGAGCTGGTGCGCGAGCTGATCTCGCACCTGATCGGCGCGGTGTTCGCGGAAGCGCAGAAGAACCTCGCCGCAGCGAGGCCGCAATCGGCTCAGGACGTGCGCCAGCAGAGCCGGGCACTGATCGCGTTCCCCACCGAAGTCGCCGAGGAGGAGGCCGCCATCAAGACCTTCCTGTACCAGCACATGTACCGCCACAAGCGGGTGATGCGGGTGATGGGCGAGGCGGAGCAGATCCTGTTCGACCTGTTCGCGAAATACCTGGAATCCCCTGGCGAGCTGCCGCCGGAATGGCTGCTCGGGGCGGAGGCCGACAACGACGGCGACCGGGCGCGCCGGATCGGTAATTTCATTGCCGGAATGACCGACCGCTTCGCCCTGACCGAGCACCAGCGGCTCTTTGACTCGACCCCGGATTTGCGTTAGGCGGCGGCCATGCCCGACACATCCTCAGCACTGCATTTGTTCGCCGAC
Source organism: Bradyrhizobium diazoefficiens (assembly GCF_016616425.1). Classification (NCBI taxonomy): domain Bacteria; kingdom Pseudomonadati; phylum Pseudomonadota; class Alphaproteobacteria; order Hyphomicrobiales; family Nitrobacteraceae; genus Bradyrhizobium; species Bradyrhizobium diazoefficiens. The sequence goes on along the minus strand of NZ_CP067101.1, from coordinate 4,166,776 downwards.
GTGCTTGCACGCGTGCACGCCGCCTGCCGCGCGCTTGCGGCGGAAGCCAGCTGGCCCGAGGGCATCGATTACGCGCGCGTGGTGGTCGAGCCGCCGCGGGATGCTTCCCATGGCGACATGGCAACCAACGCCGCCATGGTGCTGGCGAAAGAGGCAAAGGCAAAGCCGCGCGATCTCGCCGAGCAGATCGCCAAGCGACTGCGCGCCGACGCGTTGATCGCCAAGGTCGATGTCGCCGGTCCGGGCTTCATCAATTTGACGCTGAAGCCGGCTGCCTGGGCGGAGGCGCTCCGGACCGTGCTGCGCGAGGGCGCCGATTACGGCCGCGTCCGCGGCGGCTCCAAGGTCAATGTCGAATACGTCTCGGCCAATCCGACCGGGCCGATGCATGTCGGCCATTGCCGCGGCGCCGTGTTCGGCGACGCGCTGGCGAGCCTGCTCCAGTTCGCGGGCCACGACGTCACCCGCGAATATTACATCAACGACGCCGGCGCCCAGGTCGACGTGCTCGCGCGCTCCGCATTTCTCCGGTATCGCGAGGCACTTGGTGAAAACATCGGCGCCATTCCAGAAGGCCTTTATCCCGGCGACTATCTGAAGCCGGTCGGGCAGGCCCTTGCGAACGAGCACGGCGACAAGCTCCTCGCCATGAGCGAGGCCGCGTGGCTGCCGACGGTGCGCACCAAGGCGATCACGATGATGATGGATGAGATCAAGGACGATCTCGCCGCCCTCAACATCCGCCACGACGTGTTCTTCTCCGAGCGCTCGCTGATCGAGGGCGGCAACAACAAGGTCGCTGGAACCATCGATTTCCTGAAATCCAAAGGCGACATCTACGAAGGCCGCCTGCCGCCGCCAAAGGGCGCGCCGGTCGAGGATTGGGAAGACCGCGAGCAGTTGCTGTTCAGGGCAACCGCCTATGGCGATGACGTCGATCGTCCGCTCATCAAGTCCGACAATTCCTACACCTACTTCGCCTCGGACATCGCCTACCACAAGAACAAGTTCGACCGTGGCTTTGCGGAGATGATCGACGTCTGGGGCGCCGACCATGGCGGCTATATCAAGCGCATGCAGGCGGCGGTGAAGGCGACGACCTCCGGCAAGGGCGCGCTCGACGTCAAGATCGTCCAGCTCGTGAAATTGCTGCGCAACGGCGAGCCGGTGAAAATGTCCAAGCGGAGCGGGGACTTCGTCACCTTGCGTGAGGTGGTGGATGAAGTCGGCCAGGACGCCGTCCGTTTCATGATGCTTTACCGCAAGAACGATGCAGTGCTCGACTTCGACCTTGCCAAGGTCATGGAACAGTCGCGCGACAACCCGGTGTTCTACGTCCAGTACGGCCACGCCCGTGGCCACTCGATCTTCCGCAACGCGCGGGCCGAATTGTTCCCGGAGCTTCCCGAGGATACCGGCGAACGGATCGCCTGGCTCAGTGAGTCGGCGGTGGAACGGTTGTCAGACCCTGTCGAGCTTGAACTTCTCAAGCGCCTCGCAATATATCCTCGCATGCTCGAAGCCGCGGCAAGCGCCCACGAGCCGCACCGAATTGCCTTCTATCTCTATGACTTAGCCAGCGAATTTCACGCACTTTGGACGAAGGGGCGCGATTTGCCCTATTTACGCTTCATTATCAATAATGATGCAGAGCTTACAAAGGCGCGGCTGGCCATGGTCCAGGGCGTCGTCTCGGTTCTGGCATCGGGCCTTGCCATCCTCGGCGTCCATGCCCCGAACGAGATGCGGTAGTTTGGGGCGAACTACTTAAGGGGATTACGGGGGGGTACCGGCAGAAGCCGGATCGCTTAGACTTGGTTGAAAACCTTGTGGGTCGAAAGCCGCGCCTTGGTCGAGGGGCGCGCGGCTTTCCCGAAGGGACGCATCATCACGATGGCCGAACGATATCAGGACAGACCGTTTCCTTCCGATGACTATGGTCGCGGTGGCGACCAGCATGGCAGGCCGGAAAGCGATCCGTTGGCGGAGCTTGCCCGCCTGATCGGACAGACCGATCCGTTTGCAGCGCAGTCGCGGCCCGGCGCGCGCCCGCCGGCAGCATCCGCGCCCGCGCAGGGCTATCAGGACGACGACTACCGGCCTGAGGATTATCGGCAGGACGATTATCAGCAGGACTATGCCGAGCCGGCCCCGCCGACGCCGCCCGGGCCGCCGTCATGGATGCGGCGCGCCAATGTGCAGCCGCAGCCTGCGCCAGCCCCCGAGCCTGACTATCCCGTGTCCGTCAACCCGGTCCATCCGTTGCATCGCTATTCAGTCCAGCCCTCTGCGCCTCTGCATCAGCCGCAGGCCTATCAGGATCACGACGATCGGGGGCAGGCTTACCAGCAACAAGCCTACCAGCAACAAGCCTACCAGGAGCCGTATCAGCAGCCCGATCCGTCGCGCTACGACGACGCGCTCTACGGTCGGCTCGAGGCGGGCGAGCAGGACTATCAGCGCGATCCGGCCTATCCCGACGATCCCTACGCGTATCAGAGCGACTATCCCGAAGCAGAGCTCGACGAGCCCAAGAAGCAGCGCGGCGGCATGATGACAGTTGCGGCGATCCTGGCGCTTGCCGTGGTCGGGACCGGGGCTGCCTTCGCCTACAAGACCTATGTCGGCTCGCCCCGCAGCGGCGAGCCCCCGATCATCAAGGCCGACAACACCCCGACCAAGATCGTGCCCGCGCCGACGGATTCCTCGGCCAAGGTGCCGGATCGCATGGTGAGCGGCGACGGCACCGAGAAGATCGTGCCGCGAGAAGAAGCGCCCGTCGACGTCAATGCCAAGGCGGGCGGCCCCCGCGTGGTGTTCCCGCCACTGAACCAGAATGCAAACCCGCCGTCAGTAGCGAGCGTGTCGCCGTCCGTGGTGCCGCCGCCGAGCGCGGGAGCGAGCCCGATCAGCGGCACGCTGCCGAACAATTCGCCGCGCGCGATCAGGACTGTCGTCGTGAAAGGTGATCAGACCGATAGTGCGCCGCAATCGACCGCTGCCGCCAAGCTCACGGCTGCCCCGAAGCCCGTGGCACCGGCCGCGCCGCGCAATCCGCCGACGTCGGCCAATGCCAGCGCCAATCAGCCGATGTCGCTGGCGCCGCAATCGGTACCGGCGGCCGAACCGCCGCAGCGGATGGCTGCGACCACCCCGACGCACATTGCGCCCGCCAGCAGCGGCGGGGGCTATGTCGTGCAGGTCTCCTCGCAGCAGAGCGAGGATAGCGCCGCCGCGTCGTACCGGGTGCTTCAGAGCAAGTATGGCAGCGTGCTCGGCTCCCGTTCGCCCGTGATCAAGCGCGTCGATCTCACCGACAAGGGCAAGGGGATCGTTTACCGCGCCTTCGCCGGGCCCTATGGCACGGCAGAGGAGGCGACGCACGCCTGCAACAGCCTGAAGGCTGCCGGCTTGTCCGCCTGCTTCGTCCAGAGGAATTAACGGCCGTTTCCTTGACCCCCTCGCGCGTCAGGGTTAATCGGCCGTTATGAGCACGCGGGCCTTCATTACCGGTGTATCCGGAACGGAACTGACCGCCGCTGAGCGGGAGTTTATCCGCGACGAGCGCCCATGGGGCTTCATCCTCTTCAAGCGCAATGTCGCGACTCCGGCTCAAGTCGCTGCATTGGTTGCAGAATTGCGGACGGCGGCAGGTGTCGCCGACGCGCCTGTGCTGATCGACCAAGAGGGCGGACGGGTGCAGCGGCTAGGTCCGCCGCACTGGCCGGTCTATCCGCCGGGCGCAGTGTTCTCGACCTTGTACGACACTGATTCGGTGCTCGGGCTCACAGCGGCGCGCCTCAGCGCCCGCCTGATCGCCGCTGATCTCGCCGACCTCGGCATCAACGTGGATTGCTTGCCGTTGGCCGATGTGCCGGTGCCGGGCGCCGATGCGGTGATCGGGAACCGGGCCTATGGCACTGAGCCGGGCAAGGTCGCGGCCATTGCCCGCGCGGTCACCGAGGGCCTGGAGCAGGGTGGCGTGCTGCCGGTCCTCAAACACATTCCTGGCCATGGCCGGGCCACTGCCGACACCCATTTCAAGCTGCCAACGGTCGACACGCCCCGGGACGAGCTGGAACGGACCGACTTCGCTGCGTTCAAGCCGCTGTCGGACCTGCCGATGGCCATGACTGCACATGTTGTGTTTAGCGCGGTCGACCCCGCCCATCCGGCGACGACATCTGCGACAATGATTGCTGACGTGATTCGCGGCGCAATCGGGTTCCAGGGTTTGTTAATGAGTGATGACGTGTCGATGAACGCGCTGTCGGGAAATATCGCGGAGCGGACCCGCGCCATCTTCGCGGCCGGCTGCGACATAGCCCTGCATTGCAACGGCAACATCGAGGAGATGCGCGCGGTCGCCGGTCAGACACCCGAACTATCGGGCCGGGCGCTGGAGCGGGCGAACGCCGCGCTCGCCGCGCGCAAGGCGCCGCAGCCGCTCGACCGCGTGGCCGCACGCGCTGAGCTGGACGCATTGATCGCACGGGCAAACACGGCATCGGCATGACCGCAGAAATTCTATCTTTCGAAACCGGGCGGCCCGCAGAGCTTGCCGAGGGTGAGCCGGCGTTGGTGGTGGACGTCGAGGGCTATGAGGGTCCGCTCGACCTGCTGCTCGCACTGGCGCGACAGCAGAAGGTCGATCTTGCCAAAATCTCGATCCTGGCGCTGGCCGACCAATATCTTCACTTCATCGAAGCCGCGCGAAAGATCCGGCTCGAGCTTGCCGCCGACTATCTCGTCATGGCGGCATGGCTCGCTTTCCTGAAGTCGCGCCTGCTGCTGCCGGAGCCGCCGAGCGCGGAAGGCCCGAGCGCCGAGCAGATGGCGACGGCGCTCGCCAACCGCCTGCGCCGGCTGGAGGCCATTCGCGAGGCCGCCAACAGGCTGATGAACAGGCAACAATTGCTGCGCGACATCTTCCCGCGCGGCGAGCCCGAGCAGATCGCCGAGATCAAGCATCCGAAATACACGGCAACGCTGTACGATCTGCTCACCGCCTATGCCTCGCAGCGGCAGTCGCGCGTGCTGGCGAGCGTGCATCTTGCCAAGCGCACGGTGTGGTCGCTCGCCGAGGCGCGCGCCACGCTGGAGCGGCTGGTCGGCAGCATCAGCGAGCAGGATGACTGGGGCGTGCTCGACGATTTTCTGATCCGGCATGTCGCCGATCCGACGCAGCGCGCCACGGTGTTCGCCTCGAGCTTCGCCGCCGCGCTGGAATTGGTGCGGGAAGGTCAGCTGGAGCTGAACCAGAAAGAGGCGTTTGCGCCCATCTATTTCCGGAAGGGGCGCCCAAAACCGGTCCCGGATGCAGCTCCTGCGCCTGATGCGCCGGTCGGTTAAGTGCAAGAAGGAGAAGCTGCCATGGCAAGCCTGGCTGAAGTGCGGGTAGAAGAGGCCGAGCCGATGGAGAACGAATCCCAGGCACGTCCCGAGGAATTGCGGCTGCTGGAAGCGCTGCTGTTTGCTTCGAGTGAACCGCTGGATACTGCGACGCTGGCCAAGCGCATGCCCGAGGGCGTCGACGTCAAGGCTGCGCTCGAGCAGCTCCAGGCCGACTACGCCTTGCGCGGGGTGAACCTCGTCCGCGTCGCCAACAAATGGACCTTCCGCACGGCCGGCGATCTCGCCTGGCTGATGACGCGGGAGAGCACCGAGACCCGCCGCTTGTCGCGGGCGGCGATCGAGGTGCTGGCGATCATCGCCTATCACCAGCCGGTGACCCGCGCCGAGATCGAGGAAATCCGGGGCGTCGTCACCTCGAAAGGCACGCTCGACGTGCTGCTGGAGACCGGCTGGATCAAGCCGCGTGGCCGGCGCAAGACGCCCGGTCGTCCGCTGACCTTCGGAACCACCGAGGACTTCCTGTCGCAGTTCACCCTGGAACAGCTCGGCGATCTGCCGGGCCTGGAAGAGCTGAAGGGTACGGGCCTGCTGGATTCGCGCCTGCCGACCGGATTTAGCGTGCCGACGCCGTCGGACGATCCGGCGCTGCGGGAGGACGAGGATCCGCTGGAACCGGGCGAGGACCTCGATCTGACGCTCGCGCCTGCCGTCGAGCCCGAAACGCCGGAAGGCGGCAATGAGGGTGGCAGCGAAGGCGGCACGGAAGAGTAAGGCCCGGCCTTCTACGGTGTCCCGCGACCGGTTAGCAAAATTACGTAGTGCCAACAGCGAATTGGCGCTGCCTTGGTCCTTGTTTTTGACACCTGCCAAGCCTAGGTTTCGGTGAAGATCGGCCGGGTCCCGGCCATACGCGTTTGGAGGGTTGCAGGATGGGTTCACTCAGCATTTGGCACTGGATCCTGGTGATCGCAGTGGTCCTGCTGCTGTTCGGCCGCGGCAAGATTTCGGATCTGATGGGCGACGTGGCGCAGGGCATCAAGGCGTTCAAGAAGGGCATGCAGGACGACGACAAGCCCGCCGAGAAGCCTGAGCCGGCCAAGTCCATCGAGCACAATGGTGCGCCGACAGCGGCGCGGTCCGACGTCGGCAGCAAAGCCGTCTGAGCCAGAGAGCACGCGAGACGCGGCGAGCGGCCCGATCCTGCGCGCAGGGGTTGGGCCGGCTGCGGTTGGCGTGAACGGAAGACCTCATGTTCGACATCGGGTGGAGTGAACTGGTCCTCGTCGGAGTCGTGGCCCTGATCGCCATCGGCCCGAAAGAGCTGCCGGGCGTACTGCGCATGGTCGGACAGTGGATGGGCAAAGCACGCAAGATGGCCGCCGAATTCCAGGGCCAGTTCCAGGAAGCGATGCGCGAGGCCGAGATGGCCGATCTCAAGAAGAGCTTTGACGAGGTCAAGGAGGCGGCTTCCGGCTTCACCGGCACCAATCATCTGATGACCTCGCTTCAGAAGGACGTCAGTGACGCGCTCCGCGTCGATGCGCTGGACAAGCCGGCCGAGACATCCGCCGCCCCGGCCATCGAAGCGCCTGCGACTTCAAGTGAAGCGCTGGCGGCTTCAAGTGAAGCGCCGTCGACTTCAAGTGAAGCGCCGGTAATGCCGACGACGCCGGAGGTCCCGACGCCGGCGACGTTCATGGAAGCCGAGGCGCATGCAGCTGCGAACGAGCCGCTCGCGATCAGCCGTGAGGTCGAACAGGCGCCGCCGGTTGCGCAGGACACTGGGCCATCCGACGCGATCAAGGACGCCAAAGCGTTATGAGCGACGCCGATATCGAGGCCAGCAAAGCCCCATTGATGGATCACCTGATCGAGCTGCGCTCGCGGCTGATCAAGGCGCTGCTCGGATTCGGCGTGGCCTTCATTTTCTGCTTCTTCTTCGCCAAGCAGATCTACAACGTGCTGGTCTGGCCGTTCGTGTGGGTTGCGGGCGCCGAGAACTCGAAATTCATCTACACTGCGCTGCTGGAATATTTCATCACCCAGCTCAAGCTCGCGCTGTTCGGCGCCGGCTTCATCTCGTTCCCGATCGTCGCGACGCAGATCTACAAATTCGTCGCGCCCGGCCTCTACAAGCATGAGAAGCAGGCCTTCCTGCCGTATCTGATCGCGACGCCCGTGTTCTTTGTGCTGGGCGCGATGCTGGTCTATTTCGTCGTGCTGCCGATGCTTGTGCGCTTCTCGCTCGGCATGCAGCAGATGGGCGGTGACGAGACCGCGCAGATCCAGCTCCTGCCCAAGGTCGGCGAATATCTGTCGCTGATGATGTCGCTGATCTTCGCCTTTGGCATTGCCTTCCAGCTTCCGGTGATCCTGACTTTGCTCGGGCGGATCGGCATCATCACGTCAAAGATGCTGCGCGAGAAACGCCGCTATTTCATCGTGCTCGCTTTCATCATCGCAGCGGTGCTGACGCCGCCCGATATTCTCAGCCAGTGCTCGCTCGCGATTCCGCTGCTCGCGCTCTACGAGGGCTCGATCATCGCAGTCGCGATAGTGGAGAAGAAGGCGGCGTCGCAGGCTACCACCGGCACCGACGTCTCGACGCCGGCCAATCCGGCGGAGTAGGGCGCCACGGCCGCCGGTGTCATTCCTCGCGCATGCGAGGAATCCAGCATGCCGTGCCCTATCGAGGAATCACTGCCGTCTCTGGAATACTGGATCATCCGCCTTCGCGGATGATGACAGCCGTGCTAGGAGACCCGCCAATGCAAACTTACAACGTTCGGCGGTGTATGTTTGCGCGCTGATCCAGGACCACGGCCATGCACGACATCAAATCGATCCGCGACAACCCGCAAGCCTTCGACGCCGGCCTTGCACGGCGGGGTCTGAAGCCGCTGTCGGCCTCGCTGCTCGCGATCGACGAGAAGCGGCGGGCGGCGATCCTGGCCTCCGAGCAGGCGCAGGCCCGGCGCAACGCGGCGTCCAGGGAGATCGGCGATGCCAAGAAGGCGAAGGACGAGGCGCGCGCGGCCAAGCTGATGGCCGAGGTCGCCGAGCTCAAGACCACGATGCCGCAGCTCGAAGCCGCCGCGAAGGCCGCCGACGAGGAGCTTGCCACGGCACTGGCGGCAATCCCCAATCTGCCGCTCGGGGAAGTGCCCGATGGCTCCGACGAGCACGACAACGTGCAGCGCCATGTCTTCGGCAACAGGCGCAACTACGCCCTCGCACCCAAACCCCACGACGATCTCGGCGGGGCGCTCGGTGACATGGATTTCGAAACGGCGGCTAAGCTCTCGGGCGCGCGTTTCGTCGTGCTGAAGAAGGGGCTTGCGCGACTCGAACGCGCGCTCGGCCAGTTCATGCTGAATCTTCACATCGACGAGCACGGCTATACCGAGATCAACCCCCCGCTGCTTGTGCGCAACGAGATCATGTTCGGCACGGGACAATTGCCGAAATTCGAGGACGATCAATTCTGGGCAATCAAGGGCGAATTGCTTGCTGCACCCGACCTGGAGCAGTTGCGGACCGAGCGCCTCGGCATCATTCCGACGGCGGAGGTCGCGCTTACCAACCTCGTCCGCGAATCCATCCTCGACGAGAAGCAATTGCCGATGCGGCTCACCGCGCTGACGCCGTGCTTCCGCGCCGAGGCGGGCGCCGCCGGGCGCGACACACGCGGCATGATCCGCCAGCACCAGTTCACCAAGGTCGAGTTGGTCTCGATCACGACGCCGGAGACCAGCAAGGACGAGCATGAGCGCATGCTCGCTTGCGCCGAGGAAGTGCTGCGGCGGCTCGACCTGCATTACCGCGTGATGACGCTCTGCACCGGGGACATGGGCTTTTCGTCGCAAAAAACCTATGACATCGAGGTCTGGATGCCGGGGCAGGGCGAGGGCGGAGCATTCCGCGAGATCTCCAGCTGCTCGGTCTGCGGCGATTTCCAGGCGCGACGCATGGATGCTCGCTCCCGTGGCCCCGACGGCAAGCCGCGTTTCGTACACACGCTGAACGGCTCCGGCACAGCTCTCGGCCGCGCGCTGATCGCCGTGATGGAGACCTATCAGCAGGAGGACGGCTCGATCGCGGTGCCCGACGTGCTGCAACCCTATATGGGCGGCGTGAAGGTGATCGGGCGCGAGTAGGGTTGCGAAGATCGGGCGGTCGGTTATCCTGCCGGCCCGTCCACGCGAACCCGCCGTTCATGGCCTTGCACCGCGATATCTTCTGGGTCGGCAGACAATGGGCGGTGACCGGTGCCGGCATCCAGGCCGTCGATCAACGCCTGCGCGGCGTACTCGACATCGAAATCGCACGGCTCTGGGACGACGATCTCGTGCAGAACAGGCGGGCCAAGCCCGGTGTGAATGCTGCCGATTTCGACAAGGCGCTGACGATCGCACGCGAACGCTTTCCGCAGACCCCGCAGTCGGATCCGTTCGTTGCGCAATTGGAGGCGCTCGGCGTGATCGAAGCTCCCGTCGTGAGCCCGGTGCCGCCGGCGATGAAGCTGCGTGCGGAGGGCCGGCTGGCGCGCTTCCTGCCGCAATGGCGCATCCGCCGGTAACAGGAATAAGCCGGAACCTGCCGCCGGGACCCCCGGGGCGGCTGGTTTGCCTGATCGGCCAGAGCCGGATAAGACGGCTCAGACCCGCTTTCTGGAATCGATCCTTCGCATGCGCATTCTCTGCACCAATGACGACGGCATCCACGCCCCCGGCCTCAAGGTCGTCGAGGAAATCGCGCGCGCATTGTCCGACGACGTCTGGGTGGTCGCTCCCGAGCTCGACCAGTCCGGCGTGTCGCATTCGCTGTCGCTGAACGATCCCTTGCGCCTGCGCGAGGTCGGGCCACGGCACTTTGCCGTGCGCGGCACGCCGACCGACTGCGTCATCATGGGTGCGCGCCATATCCTCGGGCCCAAGCTGCCCGACGTCGTGCTGTCCGGGGTCAACAAGGGCCGCAACGTTGCCGAGGACGTGGTCTATTCCGGCACCATCGCCGGCGCGTTGGAGGGCACTATCTTGGGATTGCCGTCGTTCGCGCTGTCGCAGGAGTTCAGCGTCGAGACCCGCGAGCGCCTGCCCTGGGACACCGCGCGCAAGTACGGCCCCGACATCCTGCGCAAGGTCATCGCCGCCGGCGTCCCGAAGGACACCGTCATCAACGTCAACTTCCCGGCCTGTGCGCCGGAGGATGTGCTGGGCATCCGTGTCACGCGCCAGGGCAAGCGCAATCTCGGCTTCCTCAGGATCGACGAGCGCAGGGACGGCCGCGGCAATCCCTATTTCTGGATTGGGTTTGAACGCACCGCGATGATGGATACGCCCGCCGACGGCACCGATCTTGCGGCGCTGCGCGAGCGCTACGTCTCGGTCACGCCGCTGAGGCTCGACCGCACCAATGAAGCGTTTTCGGAAGCTCTGAGTGCGACGCTGAAATAACCGCTACCCGCCGCGAAGCGCGGCTTCGATGGTCTTGCCGAGCGCGTCGAGCTGAAACGGCTTCTGAAGCGCCGGCCGGTCGCGGTACTGCTCGGGCAGGCCGGAGGAGCCGTAGCCGGTGGCGAAGATGAACGGGCAGCCTTTCGCCTCGATCACGTCGGCGACCGGCGAGATGACCTTGCCGTTGACGTTGACGTCGAGAATGGCGATGTCGAATTCGGTCGCCTGGGCGAGCCGCATGGCCTCGTTGATGTCGCCCGCCTCAGCGGCGACCTTGTAGCCGAGCTCTTCGAGCATGTCCGCGACCATCATCCTGATCATCACCTCGTCCTCGACGAGAAATACAGAGCGGCCGGAAAGCCCTGTCGCGGTCATGATTGAGTCCTTGCCCATTGCCAAAAACGTTCGCAGATAACACGAATTGACGCAATGTGCGTTTCGACTGACGGATGCCTGAAAATCGTCATCGCCGCTCGTCCGTGGCAAGCCGATTTGTGGTCAAATGCTCCACCTGAAGCCTATCATGGGTTCCTGAGCAGGAACACGATTCTCGTGGCCGGGCTCAACGCCCACCGGACCCGGCAAGACAGCACAAGCAAACAATGACCTCCCATCAGCACCCGCCGGAAAAGATGATGTTTCAGCTCTCGCTGAGGCGCCGGGGCATCAGCGACCAGGCGGTGTTGCGGACCATGGAGGAAGTGCCGCGCGATCTGTTCGTCGAGGAGGCCGATCGCGACGCCGCCTACCGTGACAGCGCACTGCCGATCGCCTGCGGGCAGACCATCAGCCAGCCCTTCGTCGTGGCCTACATGACCGAGCAGCTCCAGCTCCAGAAGCGGCACCGCGTGCTCGAGATCGGGGCCGGATCGGGGTATCAGGCCGCCGTGTTGTCGCGGCTCGCGGGTCAGGTCCTGACAGTCGAACGCTATCGCAAACTTGCCGATGCTGCACGCGCCAGGCTCGAAAAGCTCGGCTGTCACAATGTCGAGGTGATGCTCGGCGACGGTCTCAATCTGCCGCCCAATATCGGACCGTTCGATCGCATCATCGTCACCGCCGCGATGGAGCAGATTCCGGAGAATTTGGTCGAGCGGCTGGAGCTTGGTGGCGTCCTGATCGCGCCCGTCGGCCCGCATCAGGGCGTACAGACGCTGATCCGCCTGACCCGCAGCGAAGCCGGGATCGAACGCAAGGAACTCGTCGAGGTCCGCTTCGTGCCGGCACTGCCCGGGGTGGCGCGGGAGCTGTAGATTTCCGGATCGGCTGCGCCGCCAACGTCTTATTGGAAGGGTTAAGCCGTTATTTACTCGGCGCGTGTTTACTTAAAACACCAGTTCTGTTGCGTACGAGTGAGTAACCATGTCCGCTGTCGTCGAGTTGCTTTGCTCGCGCCGCGTGCCGCAGGTCGCGGTGCTGGCGCTGATGTCCTTCGCTTTCGCAGGGTGCAGCGCCGACATGTCGTCGCGGCTGTCCCAGTCGAACTTCTCCAATCCTTTCGCTTCTGACCAGACCGGTTCGGTGCAGCAGGCAGCGCCGCCGCAGCGCGAGCTGCCGCAATATTCGCGGCCGCAGACGCAGCCTGGCTATCAGTCGCAGCCCTTGCCGCCGCCGGCGGTGTCCGCGCCGCAATCCTACCCGGTCGCTTCGGGTGGTGGCGTGTCCGGAGGCGGACGCGGCGTCGGTTCCTACGCGCCCCCGGCGCAGCCGCACCTGGAGACCACGGCCGCCGTGCCGCGGTCCGTTGCCGCCGCTCAGCCGACTGGGGGGACCAAGATCATCGTCGGCACCAGCGACACGCTCGACGTGCTCGCCAAGCGCTATCACGTCACGCCGCACGCGATCCTTGCCGCCAATGGCTACAAGGGCCCGCGCGCGCTCTCGCCCGGCCAGCAGCTGATCATCCCGCATCCGGCCACGGCCGCTGCACCCGCGCCGGCGTCGGCTCCCGTTGCGGCGGCCCCCGCTGCGAAGCCGGTCGTGACCATGGCGGCGGCGCGCGCCCATTTCGTCAATCGTGGCGACACGCTCGCCAGCATCGCCCGCAAGAACCATATTTCGACGGCCGAGCTCGCGCGGGCCAACGGCATCGATCCGTCGGCCAAGCTCAAGCTCGGCACCAAGCTGATCGTGCCTGGCGCAAAGACCGCCGCCGTTGCAGCTTCGGTTGCTGCGGCTCCGGTCGCCGGGACACTGCAGCCGGTTGCCGCCGCTCCCGCGCCGGCCACCAAGATGGCGGCTGTCGCCGCACCGGTGCAGAGCGCGCGCCTGGCACAGGCCACGGCGAATATCGAAACGAAGCCCACCGAGGCACCTGCGAAGGCAGCGGAGACCACCAGCGCGCTGCCGACCTTCCGTTGGCCGGTGCGCGGCAAGGTGATCACGAGCTACGGCGCCAAGACCAATGGCAAGTCCAACGATGGCATCAATCTCGCTGTGCCCGAGGGGACGCCGGTCAAGGCGGCCGAAGACGGCGTCGTCGCCTATTCCGGCAACGAGTTGAAGGGTTACGGCAATCTGATCCTGGTTCGGCACTCCAACGGCTACGTCACCGCATATGCCCATGCGAGTGAGCTGTTGGTGAAGCGCGGCGATACCATCAAGCGCGGTCAGGTCATTGCCAAGTCGGGTCAATCCGGGGAGGTGGCGTCGCCGCAGCTCCACTTCGAGATCCGTAAGGGATCGAGCCCGGTTGATCCGCTTCAGTTCCTGAACGGGGCTTGAGGCGCCGTCAGGCTCTCGCCGTACGAACGGCGTCATCGCCCGCGCCGCGGCGTGCTGGATTCCCCGCTTTCGCGGGGAATGACAGTTCTGGATTGAGCAAGAGCCGGCCTATTTCGCCACCAGCTTCACGCCCAGCCGGCCCGCCAGCTCCTGCACGAACTGCCAGGCAACGCGGCCCGAGCGTGAGCCGCGGGTGGTCGACCATTCCAGCGCCTCGCGCTCCAAGGCCTCGTCGTCGACCTTGATGCCGAAATGGTTGCAATAGCCGCGCACCATGGCGAGATATTCGTCCTGGCTGCAACGGTGGAAGCCGAGCCAGAGGCCGAAGCGATCCGACAGCGAGACCTTCTCCTCGACCGCTTCGCCAGGATTGATCGCGGTGGAGCGCTCGTTCTCGATCATCTCGCGCGCCAGCAGGTGGCGGCGGTTCGAGGTGGCGTAGAGGATGACGTTCTCGGGCCGGCCCTCGATGCCACCTTCGAGCACGGCCTTGAGCGACTTGTAGGAGGCGTCGTTGCCGTCGAAGGAAAGGTCGTCGCAGAACACGATGAAGCGGAACGCGGCGGCGCGCAGTTGCTCCATCAGCGCAGGCAGGCTCTCGATGTCCTCGCGGTGGATCTCGATCAGTTTCAGCCTGTCGGCGGCCTTGCGCTCCGCATTGATGCTGGCGTGCGCGGCCTTGACCAGCGAGGACTTGCCCATGCCCCGTGCGCCCCAGAGCAGGGCGTTGTTGGCGGGCAGGCCACCTGCGAAACGCTCGGTGTTCTCCATCAGGATGTCGCGCATCCGGTCGATGCCCTTCAGCAGGAACAGCTCGACCCGGCTGACCCGCGGCACCGCCGCAAGGCGGCCGTCGGGGTGCCAGACATAGGCATCCGCCCGGTCGAACGATTCGGGTTCGACCGCCGGCTTGCCCTGGGCGGAGAGGTGCGCTGCAATGGTCTCCAGCGCGCGGACGATGCGCTCCTGGGAGAGCTCCGGGGCTGCCCTGGCAGTTGCCTTGACGGTCGCCTTGGGGCGATTTGCCGCGACGGGGGCGGGCTTTCTGGCAGGGGTAGGGGGGCCTTTGCCGGCCGGGCTTTTGCTGAGGTTTTTGGGCATGTCCGAAGTTCCTGAGAACGCAGCCTTATCGGGCCCGGGGGCGCGCCGCAAGGTGGCCAAAAGGCCGGTCTGGCAGCGTTGCAATTGGGGCAATGGCCGCTATAGTCCGCGCGAATTTGACCGAGCCGGTCGCCCCTCGAGGGCCCGACCGGCTTTCCCCCGTTCTCACGAGGATCGTCCGAATGCTGATTACCCCTGCGTATGCCCAGGCCGCGGGTGCCGGCGACACCAATAGCATGTTGATGTCGCTGCTGCCGTTCGCCCTGATCTTCGTGATCATGTACTTCCTGATTCTGCGTCCGCAGCAGAAGAAGGTGAAGGACCATGCCGAGCTCGTGAAGAACATCCGCCGCGGCGACACCGTCGTGACCTCGGGCGGCCTCGTCGGCAAGGTCACCAAGGTCGTCGACGACGACCAGATCGAGTTCGAGATTTCCGACGGCGTGCGGGTGCGGCAGATGCGCCAGATGATCTCGGGCGTGCGCGCCAAGGGCGAGCCGGCCAAGGACAGCGCCAAGGAAAGCAAGGAAAGCGCCAAGGACGACGCCGCCGCGAAGTGAGCGCCGGCGCGAGTCTCTCAAGTCTCCTGATCTGACGGGTTCAGTCGATGTTGTATTTCACGCGGTGGAGGGCGCTCGGGATCATCCTGACGGCGCTGATCGTGTGCCTCTGCGCGGTCCCGAACTTCTTCCCCGAGGCCCAGGTCAAGTCCTGGCCCGCCTGGGCGCAGCGCCGGCTCGTGCTCGGTCTCGACCTCCAGGGCGGCTCCTATCTGCTGCTTGAGGTCGATTCCAATTACGTGAAGAAGGAGCGGCTCGACCAGATTCGCGACGACGTTCGCCGGACGCTGCGCGATGCCAAGATCGGGTTCACCGGCGGCGTCACCGTGCGCAACGATGCGGCCGAGGTGCGCATCACCAAGGAATCCGACGTGCAGACCGCGCTCGCCAAGCTGCGCGAATTGTCTCAGCCGCTGGGCGGCCTGATGGGATCCAGCGGTCAGCGCGACCTCGAGATTACCGATGCCGGCGGCGGGGTGATCCGCCTGAGCATCCCGCAGGCCGCAATGCTCGATCGCCTGCGCAAGACCATCGAGCAGTCGATTCAGATCGTCGAACGGCGCGTCAACGAGCTCGGCACCGTCGAGCCGGTGATCCAACGCCAGGGCAATGACCGCATCCTGGTGCAGGTCCCCGGCCTTCAGGACCCGACCCGCCTGAAGCAGCTGCTGGGCAAGACCGCGAAGATGGAATTCCGCATGGTTGACACCTCCGTGCCGCCGGATCAGGCGCAAGCGGGCAGGGTGCCGCCGGACTCCGAACTTCTGATGAGCGCCTCGCCGCCGCCGACGCCCTATGTGGTCAAGAAGCAAGTTCTGGTCGCTGGCGGCGATCTGACCGACGCCCAGGCGAGCTTCGACCAGCGCACGGGTGAGCCGGTCGTCAGCTTCAAATTCAACACCTCGGGCGCCCGCAAGTTCGCGCAGGCCACGCAGGAGAACGTGGGGCTGCCGTTCGCGATCGTGCTCGACAACAAGGTGATCTCGGCGCCCGTCATCCGCGAGCCCATCACCGGCGGTCAGGGCCAGATCTCCGGCAACTTCACCGTGCAAACCGCCAACGATCTTGCGATCCTGCTGCGCGCCGGCGCGCTGCCGGCGCCGCTCACGGTGGTCGAGGAGCGCACCGTCGGTCCGGGCCTCGGCCAGGACTCGATCGAGAAGGGCGAGCTCGCAGCCTATGTCGGCTCGATCCTCGTCATCGTCTTCATGCTGCTGACCTACCGGCTGTTCGGGGTATTCGCCAACATCGCGGTGGCCATCAATGTCGCCATGATCTTCGGCCTGTTGTCGCTGCTCAATGCCACGCTGACGCTGCCCGGCATCGCCGGCATCGTGCTCACCGTCGGCATTGCTGTGGACTCCAACGTGCTGATCTACGAGCGCATCCGCGAGGAGCTGCGGGGCGGCCGCAACGCGATCTCGGCGATCGACGCCGGCTTCAAGCGGGCGCTCGCCACCATCCTCGATTCCAACATCACGACCTTCATTGCCGCCGCGGTGCTGTTCTACATCGGCACCGGCCCGGTGCGCGGCTTTGCCGTGACACTCGGCATCGGCATCATCACGACGGTGTTCACCGCCTTCACCATGACCCGGCTGATCGTCGCCGGATGGGTGCGGTGGAAGCGGCCGCAGAGCGTGCCGATCTAGGAGCTAAGACCGTGACTCACTACGTTCTCATCGGGCTTGGCATCCTGATTGCCGTCCTCACCGTGGTCGCCGCGCTCGGCCTGTTGCCGTCGCTGCGCATCGTCCCGGACGATACGCATTTCGACTTCACGCGCTTCCGCCGCATCAGTTTCCCGATCTCGGCGGCGCTGTCGATCGTCGCGATCACGTTGTTCTTCACCCATGGCCTGAATTTCGGCATCGACTTCCGCGGCGGCACGCTGCTGGAGGTCAGGGCGAAGTCGGGCGCGGCTGACATCGCGGCGATGCGCGCGAAGCTGGATTCCCTGCGTCTCGGCGAAGTGCAGTTGCAGCAGTTCGGCGATGCCGCGAATGTCCTGATCCGCGTCGCGGAGCAGCCGGGCGGCGATGCCGCGCAGCAGGAGGCGGTGCAGAAGGTTCGGTCTGCGCTTGGCGATTCCGTCGAATACCGTCGCGTCGAAGTGGTCGGTCCGCGCGTTTCCGGCGAGCTGCTCGCGTACGGCATGCTCGGCCTGATGCTCGCGATCGTCTCGATCCTGATCTATCTCTGGTTCCGGTTCGAATGGCAGTTCGCGTTGGGCGCCATGATCGCCAACGTGCACGACATCGTGCTGACGATCGGCTTCATGTCGATCAGCCAGGTGGATTTCGACCTCACCAGCATCGCCGCGCTGCTGACCATTCTCGGCTATTCGCTCAACGACACCGTCGTCATCTACGACCGTATCCGTGAAATGCTGCGTCGCTACAAGAAGATGCCGATGCCGCAGCTTCTCAACGAGTCCATCAACTCGACACTGTCGCGCTCGATCATAACCCACTTAACCGTGACGCTGGCGCTGCTGGCGCTGCTCTTGTTCGGCGGTCACGCGATCCACAGCTTCACCGCGGTGATGATGTTCGGCGTGGTGCTGGTCGGCACTTATACCTCGATCTTCATCGCGGCGCCGATCCTGATCTATCTCGGCGTCGGCGAGCATCGCGAGAATGCGCCCGATAAGGCTGCGCCGGCGAAGAAAAACAAGGCATGATCCGAACCGCATGCCCTCGCACGAGTTGGCGAGGGCAGTAGGCTCATTCGGACCAAGCTCATGGCCGGCGATCCCAACGCTCCCCATTTCCCGCGCTCGGCGCCGATCGAGGCCTATGGCAAGGGCGGCTTCGCCTTCGCCGGCATGTCGCATCGGGGCTCGCTGCTCTGCCTGCCAGATGCGATCTGGGCCTGGGACGTGACGGATCCAGCGAAGATCGACCGCTACTCGCTGGACCGGGTGTTCGCAGCCGCCAACGGCATCGACACCCTTCTGATTGGCACCGGAACCGGGCTCTGGCTGCCGCCGCCGGACCTGCGTCAGGCACTCAAGGCGGTGAGGGTGGTGCTGGACACGATGCAGACCGGCCCCGCCGTGCGCACCTACAACATCATGATCGGCGAACGGCGGCGGGTCGCAGCTGCGCTGATCGCGGTGCCATGAACAGCACATGAGCCCCGCCGCCCCGCCGCCCGATTCCGTCACCTTCTGCGCCGATCTCGTGCGCAGCCACGACTTTCCGCGCTATGCCGCGACCCTGTTCGTGCCCGCCGCAGAGCGCCGCGCGCTGCTGGCGCTCTACGCCTTCAATGTCGAAATCGTCCGCGTCCGCGATCAGGTGAGCCAGCCATTGCCCGGCGAAATCCGCTTTCAATGGTGGACCGATCTGTTGTCCGGCTTGGTCCATGGTAGTGCCGAGGGCAATCCGGTGGCGGCCGAATTGCTCCGCGCGATCCGCGATTTCGATCTGCCGATCGAGCCGCTGTCGCTGCTCGTCGACGAGCACCAGTTCGACCTCTACAACGATCCGATGCCGACCATGGCGGCGCTGGAGGGCTATCTGGCCGCGACCTGTTCGGCATTGTTCGATCTTGCAGCGCGGATCATGGTGCCGCCGTCGGAGGCGGTCGAACATCTCGCGCGTCATGCGGGGCTGGCGCAGGGCATCGTGCAGGTCATCATGAACCTGCCGCGCGATGCGTCGCACCGGCAGCTATTTCTGCCGCAGCAGGTGCTGGCAAGCCATGACTGCCAGATGGAAGACGTGTTTGCCGGCAAGGAGACGTCGAACCTGCGCGCCGTGCTGGAACAGCTTGTGGGCGAGGCTCAGCAGCATTTGAGCACGGCCTTGTCGCTGCTGGCGCAAGTGCCGGTATCGGCGCGTCCGGCGTTTCTGCCCCTGAGCCAGGTAAGAGCCGATCTCAAGCGCCTGTCGCATCCCGGCCGCAATCCGTTCGCGCCGCAGCCGACGTCGCGGCTGCGCACGCTTTGGACGCTGTGGCGGGCTTCACGTTCCCGGGAATTTACCAAATAGCGGCTGGCTTATCGCCTCGAACCGCTGGATGCTCTATGCTGTCCCATGGCCGAGTTGTCCCAAAGCACATCGCCCGACCTAAGCGGTTTTCCGGTCGCGCCAAGCGACATTCATGCCGCCGCAGATACTATTCGCGGCGCCGTCGTCGAGACGCCCTGCAGCTACAGCCGCACGCTGAGCAGCATCTGCGGCTGCGAGATCTGGCTCAAATTCGAGAATCTTCAGTTCACGTCCTCGTTCAAGGAGCGCGGTGCGCTCAACCGCCTCACCGCGCTGACGCCGGAGGAGCGTGCGCGCGGTGTCATCGCGATGTCTGCGGGAAACCACGCGCAGGGCGTTGCCTATCACGCCAAACGGCTCGGCATTCCCGCCACCATCGTCATGCCGGTCGGCACGCCGATGGTGAAGGTCGAGAACACCCGGCATCACGGCGCGGACGTGATCGTCACGGGTGCGACGCTGGAGGAGGCCGCCGCATTCGCGCGCAGCCACGGCGAAGCCCGCGGCATGATCTTCGTCCATCCCTACGACGATCCGCTCGTGATCGCGGGGCAGGGCACCGTCGGACTGGAGATGATGAAAGCCGTGCCGGAGCTCGACACGCTGGTCGTCCCGATCGGCGGCGGCGGCCTGATCAGCGGCATCGGCATTGCCGCGAAATCGATCAAGCCGTGGCTGCGAATCCTGGGCGTCGAAGCCTGGCTCTATCCCTCGATGTACAACGCCATCCATGACGGCAATCTGCCGGCGCGCGGCGATACGCTGGCCGAAGGCATCGCGGTGAAATCGCCCGGCAAGATCACCACCGAAATCGTCCGCCGCCTCGTCGACGACATTGCCCTGGTGAATGAAGCCGAGCTCGAGCGCGCCGTCGCGACCCTGATCTCGATCGAGAAGACGGTCGTGGAGGGCGCCGGCGCCGCCGGCCTCGCCGCGCTGATGTCCGATCCGACCCGCTTTGCCGGCCGGAAGGTCGGCCTCGTCCTGAGCGGCGGCAATATCGACACAAGGCTGATCGCATCCGTCCTCACGCGCGAGCTCGCGCGCGAGGGACGGCTGACCCAGCTCTCGCTCGACATTCCTGACAGACCCGGCCAACTGGCCGCCGTCGCGGCCCTTTTGGCCGAGGCCGGCGCCAACATCATCGAAGTCTCGCATCAGCGGACTTTCTCCGAGCTGCCGGCCAAGGCGACGCTGCTGCAGCTCGTGATCGAAACCCGCGACAGCGCGCATCTCGACGAGGTGATGGCGAAGCTCGCTGCATCCGGATTGAGCGCGCGATGTACCTGAGCGGGAGGTCGTCCGGCCAGCTTGACCGCTACTCCGGAAGACCTGCGGCACGAAGCGCCTCGCCAAGGGACGCCGCAAGCATGGGCGTGCAATTGACCGCCTGAAATTGACGGCTGTAGCGAAACGTCGGATGCAGCTCGAGCACCTGCGCGGCCGCCGCTCGCGCCTCTTGCAACCGTCCCAGCTTTGCCAGCGCAGCGGCCAATTGGATATAGGTGATGCTATGGCGGGGATTGGCTTGAACCGACCGGTACGCGGCGCGACACGCCTCCTCGTACCGGCCGCGGTGGAAGTGGCCCAGGGCCTGGGCATCGAATGCGGCGAAAGCCCAGGGATCGAACGGACTGAGACGCTTGCCTTGTTCGCTCCATTCGATGGCGCGATCGGAATCTCCGTCCCATCCGAGCATGACGCTGCCGAGAATGTAGCTCAGCGCTGACGACGGGCTGATTGCGAGCGCAGCCTCGAGCGCGATGAATGCTGCGGAGCGATCGTGACCGTCCATGCCGATCGAAAAACCCGCCAAGGTGAGGGCAAGCGCATCATCCTGCCCATTGGCGATCGCCGAGCGCGCATGACGGATGGACGCTGCGCGATTGATTTCCTGCAAGCCGGCTCGAAGGAATAGGCAATGATGGCACATCGCGGCGTTGCCGTGCGCCAGCGCATAATCCGGTTCGAGGGCGATCGAACGCTCCAGAAGCGAAAGAGCCCGGCTGACCTGCTCCGGCATGCCTGAATCGACATCCGGCTGCGCCCGCAGGACGAGATCATAGGCATCGAGGCTGTCGGGCCGCTTGCGCTTGACCCTGTTGATTTCGGCGCGCCGCAGGCTAGGTGCGATGGCGCCGACCACTGACAGCGCGATGTCGTCCTGAAGCGCGAAAACGTCTTCAGACCGGCGGTCGTAGCGCTCGGCCCATACGTGCATTCCTGTCGATGCGTCGATCAGCTGCCCGGTGATCCGTATCGTCGCGCCGGTTTTGCGGATGCTGCCTTCCAGCACGTACCGTACGCCAAGCTCGCGGCCGACCTGCTTCACGTCCACCGCGCGGCCCTTGTAAGTGAGCGTCGAATTCCGCGCGATCACAAACAGCCAGTTGATGCGCGACAGCCCGGTCACGATTTCCTCGACCATCCCGTCGGCAAAGTAGTCCTGCTCGGCATCGCCGCTCAGATTGGCAAAGGGCAAGACCGCGATTGAGGGACGGTCGGGCAACGTCAGCGACGGCTGCTCGCGGGCCGCGCTTGCGCAGCCTGGATCGAGCATAGTGGCGGCCGGACCAACGTAGCGATAGCCCCGCCGCGGCAGGGTCTCGACCCAGCGCGGCTCTCCGGAGGTGGCGGCCAGGGTACGCCGCACGGCCGCGATCTGGACGGTCAGATTGCTTTCCTCGACCGCCAGGGCAGGCCAGGCCGCTTCGATCAGGGCATCCTTGGACACTGGCAGGCCGCCCCGCTGCACCAGCAGCGCCAGGAGCAGCACAGCGCGCTGGCCGAGCGGGGTGGGCTCGGCACCGTGGAACAGGATCCCCGCATCGGCATCGAGACGGAACGGACCAAATTCAAGGATCGCGGCCATTGCCCGAGAAGGCCATATTTCGCAGGTTCTTTGCAATGTTTTCCGAACGGATTCAGGACTTTCCGGGACAGCCGCATCACCATGGCTCGCAATTTACGCAAGGCTGCAACGAGCATGGAGGGTCACTATGAATGCAAAACCGGTGATCCGCAGGCCCGGCGAGAGCGGGGGCGTCATGCTGCGCGGCTATCCCATGGCCTTCCTGGTGACCGGGGAGAACACCCGGCACACCAGCATGTTTGACTGGACGATCCCGCCTGGGTTTGCCACGGGCCGTCACGTTCATCGCGTGCAGGAGGAAACCTTCTACATGCTCGAAGGCGAGTGCGAATGGCACGTCGGCGAGGAGGTGGTCCCGGCCACGGCCGGGACCTACCTCTTCATTCCGCCGGGCGTCCCCCACAACATCACCAATGTCAGTGAGAGGCCCGCCCGTGTTCTCATGACCGTGTCGCCACCGGGGCACGAACATTACTTCGAGGAGTTGGCCAGGCTGACCGCGAGCGGAACGCCGGATGCGAAAGCCATCAGCGAGTTGCGCGCCCGCTTCGATACCGATCAACTATCCGTGCTGACGACGAGAAGCTGAGAACGGCGCCGTGGGGCGGCAGATTGGACGGAAGTCGATCCGATCGCGCAGGTTCGTTCCAGGCTAGCGCGGCGTCAAACCCGAGAGGTGACCGATCAGCCGATCGATCTCGGCTTCCGTGTTGTAGTAATGTGGAGATGCCCGCACCAGTGTTGGCAGCGAGCGGATCTCGGCATCGATGCGCGTGCTCGACGGATCTGACGCGCCGATCGTGATGCCGGCCGCAGCGGCACTGCTGACGATGGCGTCAGCGTCATACCCTTCCATCGTGAAGCTGACGATGGCGCCCGGACGGCTTCCAAGGTCGCGAATTTTCACGCCGCGAATGGAAGCAAGGCCGCTGCGAAGGCGATCCGCGAGCAAGCGGCAGCGCTGCTCGATCGGGCCCATTCCAATGTCGAGTGCGTAATCGATGGCAGCCCCCAGGCCAAGCCTCGCCGCGTAGTTGTTCTCCCAGGTCTCGAAGCGGCGGGCATCGGCCCGCAGTTGATAGG
Source organism: Bradyrhizobium diazoefficiens (assembly GCF_016616425.1). NCBI lineage: Bacteria > Pseudomonadati > Pseudomonadota > Alphaproteobacteria > Hyphomicrobiales > Nitrobacteraceae > Bradyrhizobium > Bradyrhizobium diazoefficiens. The sequence goes on along the minus strand of NZ_CP067101.1, from coordinate 4,143,627 downwards.
CATCCCGCGCGACCCACGGCGCCGCAAAGTGGTCGATCATCAGCGGTTCGAGCCGTTGCAGCAGCGCGCGGCGGACGTAGAGAAAGCCGGTGCCGCGCGGCCCACGCAGGAATTTTCGACCCGTGGCCGACAGCATGTCACAGCCGATGGCCTCGACGTCGACCGCCATCTGGCCGACCGCCTGACATGCGTCGAGCAGATAGGGAACACCTCGCGCCCGTGCAATCTTGCCGGCCGCCGCTGCCGGATTGACCAACCCCCCATTGGTTGGAACCCAGGTGATCGCGATCAGCCTCACGCGCCCATCGATCATGCGTTCGAGTGCGTTGACGTCGAGCTGGCCGCTGGCATCGCTCGGCACGACGTCGATGATCGCGCCGGTTCGCCTTGCGACCTGAAGAAAGGCGACATAATTGGCCGCGTATTCCGCCTCGGCCGTCAGGATGAGATCGCCTTGCCGAAATGGCAGCGCATAGAACGCCATCTGCCAGGCGACCGTCGCATTTTCCGCGAGGGCGATCTCGTCGGTCGCCGCATTCAGCATGCGCGCCACCGAGCCGTAGACCGCTTCGAGCCGGTCGGCCTCGCGGTCGGCGGCGGCATAGCCTCCGATCTCGGCTTCCAGATCGATATGTCCCTTCATCGCCGCGACTACCGGCGATGGCATCAGAGCAGCGCCTGCGTTGTGGAGATACGCGAGCCGGCTGGCGGCTGGCGTGTCGGCGCGAATTCGGTCGAGGTCGATCACTCACGCCCTCCGCTTATGGCGATCTCGTGCAGGAATTAGATGCGTCGCCGAGCGCGAGCAAGATGGCCCGGCCTGCCTCAGATACAGAGACTGAGCAGCTTGATGTGGCAGTCGCCGGACTTTGGCTTGCTGGCCGGCGCAGTCTCGCGCTTCACGGCAACCAGAGGCCCCTTGTCCTTCCTCTTGCCTTTGCCCTTCGGCTCGTAATCGCCCGCGATCACCATGGCCCAGTAGGTGCGCTTGCCGCTGGCGTTCCTGGCGCTGGCGATGCCGATGCGGGAGGCGTTGTGGAGCAACAGATTCTTGCGGTGCCCGGACGAGTCGATCCACTGTCCCAGCGTTTTCTCGAAATTGTCGTAGCCGTAGGCGATGTTCTCGGCCGCGCGGCCGGCGCCGGCCGGCGCGATACGGCGGTTGAACGGTCCGAGGGCGTCGTGGCTGAGATTGTCCTTCGCGGCCATCGCGCGGGCCTGGTCCATGGCGATGCGATCGAGAGTGGCGTCGCGGACGACTCGGGCTTCACCGTGCTTGAGGCGGAAGCTGGAGATCAGTTCGGCTGGAGAGCCAGCCATCGCGGGCGCGCCCGCCAGCAGCAGAAGGCCGGCGATCATTCCGCCGGCCACACGACGCGTCGTCGTCCCCCGAGTGCCCATGACTCCCCCGAACTGCCTTGTCCGACCGCTTCTCTATCGCCAATGTGGACGCTTCAAGGCGCGCTTTCTCAGCTTGCTGGCAGGTTCGCCTCGAAGTTGAAGCGGTCGCGCAGGTTCTTCCGCTGTTCCAGGATGTCCTTGAGGAAGGCGCGATCCTGATCGCTCTTCATCATCGGTTCGATCAGGTCGAGCTGGTTCATGGCAACCAGTTGCAGGATCTCGATGCGCGGCCTGCCGCTGGTGTCGCGCGGCAGCGCGTGCACGACCTGGATGTGTTCTGGCGCCTTTGGCCCCTTCGCTGCCGTGAGTTCGTTGCGCAACTGGCTTTCGAGCGTGGCTTGATCCGCCTCGACGAAGGCATAGAGCCCGACGCCGGAGCGGCGGTCGGCGAAAGCGACGATGGCGGTGTCGCGCACGGCGGGATTTTTGCGGATCAACTCGGTCAGCACCGGCGCGTCATTGACCAGCCTGCGGCCGCCGCCCTCGCGGTCGGTGAAGTTGAACAGGCCGCGCGTAATGCCACGATAGACCTTCTTGCCGGTGGCGAGCCACATGCTCGCGGCGAAGGACTTCTTCGCAAGGATTTTCCGCTCGCGCGGTGTCAGCGCCTCGGATGCATAGGAGCGCTTGTGCTTGAGCAGATGCCGGAGGTCTTCATAAGCCAGAATACGATAGAGCCGGCCGCGTCGGCTGAAGCACGCCGCGAGCTGGAAGTCGGTCACATAGGCGTGGCCGTCGCGGCCAACCAGCCAGTTCTGCTCCTTGGCGAGATCGTTGTGGCAGATACCGGCGCGGCGCAGCCGGCGCAGGGCCGCCTTGGCCGAACGGAAATAGGCGAGGTCGCCATGCGGCTTTGCCAGATGCAGCGCAACGCCGTCGACGAAGCTGCGCACCAGTGCACGACGTCCGGCCCAGAGCAGCTCGGGGCCGACATTGAGGCCTTTTGCAAGGGCGAGCGCGTGCTTTTCGCGGGCGAACAGATGGCGCGCCAGCAGAAACGACCACCACGGCACCTCGTCGAGCCGGCGCAGCACGGCGTCGACCTCGCCGCTCCCGCCGCGGAAGCGCCCGCGCTCGACGGTCGAGAACACGTCGCGCTTGAGCAGCACGCCCTCGGTCCAGCGCGCGGACAGGGTCGCGGCGTCGTCTTTAGGGAGGCTCATCGCAAACTCACGCGGCTGCGGCAATGCGCAAATGATCGGCGATCCAGCGATCGAGATCGGTGAGCGCCCGTGCGCTCAGCGCCTGCTTCTTGGCCACCGTCTTCTCGTTGCCGCGCAACCGCGTGCCGTCGGGCTTCCTGGTCGGCACGGTCGCAAGCGGCGGGAACAGGCCGAAATTGATGTTCATCGGCTGGAACGAGCGCGCGCCCGGCTCGATGGTCTCGATATGGCCGCCGGTGATGTGGCCGAGCAGCGATCCCAGCGCGGTCGTGCCTGGCGGGCTCACAAGCGTCTCGCCGCGCGCGTCGGCTGCCGCGTAGAGGCCGGCAATCAAGCCGACGCTGGCCGATTCCACATAGCCCTCGCAGCCCGTCATCTGGCCGGCAAAGCGCAGCCGCGGCTGCGCGCGCAGGCGCAGCTGACTGTCGAGCAGCTTTGGCGAGTTCAGGAAGGTGTTGCGATGCAGGCCGCCGAGGCGGGCGAATTCGGCGTTCTCAAGGCCCGGAATGGTCCGGAAGATGCGCTGCTGCTCGCCGTACTTCAGCTTGGTCTGGAAGCCGACGATGTTATAGAGCGTGCCGAGCTTGTTGTCCTGGCGCAGCTGCACGATCGCGTAGGCTTTCGTCGCGGGATCGTGCGGGTTGGTGAGACCGACCGGCTTCATCGGGCCGTGGCGCAGCGTCTCGGGGCCGCGCTCGGCCATCACCTCGATCGGCAGGCAGCCGTCGAAATAGGGCGTGTTGGTCTCCCATTCCTTGAATTCGGTCTTCTCGCCGGCGATCAGCGCGGCGACGAAGCCGTCATATTGCTCTTTGGTCATGGGGCAGTTGATGTAGTCGGCGCCGTTGCCGCCGGGGCCGACCTTGTCGTAGCGCGACTGGAACCAGGCGACCGACATGTCGATGGACTCGCGGTGCACGATCGGTGCGATCGCGTCGAAGAAGGCGAGCGCGTTCTCGTCTGTCAATTTGCGGATGGCCTCGGCCAGGGCTGCGGAGGTGAGGGGGCCGGTCGCAACGATCACGTTGCTCCAGTCGGCCGGCGGCAGGCCTGAAATTTCGCCGCGGGCAATCTCGATCAGGGGATGGTCGTTGAGAGCCCTGGTCACCGCCGCCGAGAAGCCGTCGCGGTCGACCGCGAGCGCGCCGCCGGCGGGCACCTGGTTGGCATCGGCCGCGCGCATGATCAGCGAATCGAGCCGGCGCATCTCCGCATGCAGCAGGCCGACGGCGTTGTTGGCGGCATCGTCCGAGCGGAATGAATTGGAGCAGACGAGCTCGGCGAGCCCGTCGGTGCGGTGCGCCTCGGTCATGCGGGTGGGCCGCATCTCGTGCAGCACCACGGGCACGCCGGCCTTGGCCACCTGCCAGGCGGCTTCGGAGCCGGCAAGACCGGCGCCGATGACGTGCACGGTGTTGGAATGGGGTCCTGTCATGGGGCGGACAGGTAGCGCTTTTCGGCGGTCAGTGGAATCGCCGATATCGAGTTTTCTGCCACCAGATACGACAACGCCCGCACAAGGCGGGCGCTATCGGTTCGTCCGGTCGAGGGCTGAACGATGTCAGCCCTGAAACTGACCGGCGGCAACGCGCGGGATGTCCGAGCGATCGAGGCCGATATCGGCCAGTTCGCGATCACTGAGCTGGGACAGCTCGGCAACATTGCGCTGATAGTCCCGGAAGGCCTGGATCATGCGGATGAGCGAGAGCAGCATTGGTAGTCTCCTGTAGCTCGATTCAGCCCTTGCCCGGGCCTCATCGTTGAAATGAATATAGATGAGAGTGCTGCAGTGCGGAAGTTCCGATGTTGCGATGCAGCTAGGCGCCCAATGCATAGCGAGGGTAACGGACGATTAACCGGAGGGCATTCATCCGAAAAGCTTGCGCCAGATCGTCCGGAATTGGCAGTAAATGTCCGTCAAATCACGGGTTTAGTGCCGGTCGATTGATCTCGATCATCTCGGAAATAAGTTGCCTGTGAACAGCCCGCAAGCCAGCCGATCAGCGCTTAAGCCCAAGTTTTGCCTGCGTGAGTCGCATAAGAGAAACCGAATGATATGAATAAAAATTCATTGTTTATGAGCAGACACCAGCCAAACTTAAGGGAAGGCGGGTTAGCAGTGATTCGGCTGCGCGTGGCCTGACGAGACTTTGGTGAGGCTTAGGGAGCGTGCGCCAGCTGGGCGGCGAAATAGGCGACGGTCTTGGAATAGACCTCGCTCTTATTCCACTGCAGGAGCACTGCAAAATTCGGACTGCCCGGCTGCCAGTCCTTGCCTTTTTGCCAGCCATGGCTGGCGAGATAATTGGCCGTGGAGGCAAGCACGTCGGGCGCGTTGTGCAGGAGATCGCGCTTGCCGTTGCCGTCGAAATCGACGGCGTATTTCATCCAGGACGACGGCATGAACTGGGTCTGGCCGAGTTCGCCGGCCCAGGCGCCCTTCATGTCGGCTGGCGCGAGATCGCCGCGCTGGACGATGCGCAGCGCATCCATCAGCTCGCCGCGGAACTGCTCGGCGCGGCGGCAGTCATAGGCCAGGGTTGCGAGCGAGCGGATGGTGGCGAACTTGCCGGTGTTGACGCCGAAATCGGTCTCCAGACCCCAGATCGCGACCAGGACCTCGCCGGGAACGCCGTAGGCCTGCTCGATGCGCGACAGAACCGAGCCGTATCGCTTCATCATGTTGGAGCCGCGCTGCATGCGCGGCGGCACCATGCGGCCGGAAAACTCCTCAAAGGTCTGGGTGAAGACCTTTTGCGAACGGTCGCGGTTGAGCACGCTCTGATCAAGCGTCACGCCGGCGAGCCCCGATGCAATGGCCTGTTGTGAGATGCCCTTCGCCGCAGCGTCGGCCTTGAAGTCCGCAAGCCAGCTATCGAAATTGCCCGAACCGCACGCCGCCGCGGCGAACGCTGGCTGGGCGGATAGGATTGACGCGGAGAGGGCGAAGGCTGCGAGAAACAGACGCGAAATCGTCGAGGTCATTCGAGTCAATGAATTCCGTGGGGCGATCTGACCGGCGGCGCAATCTCGGTCGGAACCGCGGCCAAAGCAAGGCGTGGGACGGGGCGATCCTGCCCGAGCCAGGGCAGGATCGCAATGTCACGACATCGTCAGGCGTCCGGCCTGTTACGCCAGGGGAAGAGGTTGGCCGGGAAATCGGCAGCCGGCTTGCGCGGACGATGGGGCGGGGGCGGCACCGGATGTGCACCGGGCTCCGAGACGATCACCTTGCGGTAGAGATGCCAGGTGGCATGGCCGAGCAGGGGGATCACCACGGCAAGGCCGAGGAAGGCCGGGATCGTGCCGAGCGCGAGCAGCACCGCCACGATGAGGCCCCAGGCCGCCATCGGCAGCGGGTTCCTCGCAACGACGCGCAGCGAAGTGCTCATCGCGTCGAACGCGCCGGCATGGCGGTCCAGCATCAGCGGAAACGACACGACGCTGAGGCAGAGCGCGGCGAGCGCGAACAGGAAGCCGGTGCCGCAGCCAACCACAATCAGCCACCAGCCTTGCGGCGTCGTCAGCACGCGCGTCACGAAGTCCGAGAATCCGGTCACGCCCTGATAGCCGAACGCCGCGACATAGATTGCCTGCGCGGTTGCAACCCAGGTCACGAACAGAGCGAGCAGCAATGTGCCGAGGCCGAGCATCGCCCCGAACGAGGGCGAGCGCAGCACCTCCATTGCATCCCAGGCGCTGGCTTCTTCATGGCGTTCGCGCCGGCTGGAAAGCTGATAGAGACCGAGCGCCGCGAAGGGGCCGATCAGCGCGAAGCCAGCGGCAAGCGGAAACAACAATGGCAGCACCGAATAGCCCATCACCGCGCGGGCCAGCACGAGGCCGAGCACCGGGTAGATCACGCAGAGGATGATGGCGTGGCTCGGAACGGCCTTGAAATCTTCCCAGCCGCGCTTGAGCGCATCGTGCAGATCGGATAGCTGGATGGTTCGGATCGCGGGTCCAGCCGCATCCGCGGTCCGGCCCATCGTGGGGACATTGCCCCGGTAGAGTGTCGCCATGGTCGCTAGCTCCCTTGCCGAGCGGCCGAATCCGGCGCCGGCAAACGGCGCGAGCGGCCGCCATTCTGAGTTTCGCGAGTCCGACCAGACGCGAATTCCGGAAGGCATCGCGAGCTGAATGCGAAGCGTACGCCTATTTCCGAGTCCTGTCCCTCACGCCTGGGTGAGATTCGATGCCGCAGCGCAACCTCGATGGCGTCATCCGGTCGTCATTTCGCCGCAGATAAGCTGATGCTGTCTGCTGGTTCGCAGAACCTTTGCGGGCGCAACGCACTCACTTGGTCTATAAGTGCCAATCAAGGTCCTTTCCTAAGGATCCTTTTCGGGGAGCAGATATGAGCATTTTCGGTAAAATCATGGGCGCGATCTTCGGCAGCCATCCGGCTTCCGCCGCACCCGAAGGCAGCGCACCCTCGGAGAGCGCGCCCGCAGGAGCCGCGCCAAGCGGATCGGCGCCGTCGTCCGCGCCGGCCGCAACGGTCGACGTGGCGGCGATCGTCGACAAGGCGGCGGCCGCGCACAAGGGCGAGAAGCTGGAATGGCGCACTTCGATCGTCGATCTCATGAAGGCGCTCGACATCGATTCCAGCCTCGCGGCGCGAAAGGACCTCGCCAGGGAGCTCGGCTACTCCGGCGACATGAACGACTCGGCCAGCATGAATGTCTGGCTGCACAAGCAGGTGATGTCGAAGCTCGCCGCCAATGGCGGCAAGCTGCCGCCGGAGATCAAGCACTGACCGACACTCGGTCGTGTCGCAAGGGCCCGCGATCTCACAGGCTCATTTGCTTTCAGGCGACCAGGTCCGCGTCCTCCGGATGCCGGTCGAGATAGTCGACGACGAAGCCGCAGCCGCCGATCACCTTCCTGCCGTCGCGTCGGATCAAGTCCAGCGCGCCCTTGATCAGCTCGGAGGCGATGCCGCGGCCGCGCAGCGCGCGCGGCGTCTCGGTGTGGGTAATGATGACCGCCGTCGGAGTCAGCCGGTAATTGGCGAAGGCGATGTCGCTGCCGACATCGAGCTCGAAGCGGCCCCTGTCCTTGTTGTCCCGTACCGATGCGGCCATGCAAGATCCTTCCGTATGCGTCTTACGCGTTGATCTAGGCGCTCGTCCACGCCCGTGGCAAGGCGCGGCCATGTGCGCTTGCTGCACGGCCGACATCTCAAGACGTGCGTCCCTGTAGCCGCAGTGCAGCATGAGTAGCCTTCCCCCGGCTCCAACAATTGCTGACGCTGCTCTTGCAAGTTCCACGGCCGCTCCCACGTCCTCTCAAGGACATACGTCCGAATGCGGCCGGCAGGGTCGCGAGACCCTCGGAAGTCGTGATCGCCAGCCGCCGACGTGTGCCTCTGTCATAGGAGGATACGATGTCGGACTTTGGTTTTTTGAATACTCATCGGGGATGGGAAGACTGGTCCGGGATGTTCCTCGGTGCGCTCATCGTGGCGTCGCCGTGGTTTCCCGTCCAGGAGCAGGCGATCACCGCATACCAGACGGTGGTCCTGAATGCGGTCGCAATCGGTCTGGTCGTGTTTGGCATCAGCCAGCTCGAATATGTCGCCTTGCAGCGCTGGCAAGAGGTGGCGACGATCCTGATCGGACTGTGGCTCATCGCCTCGCCTTACGTGTTCGGCTATTCCAGCGACGGTTTTCTTCGCATCTATCACACGAGCCTCGGCGCGGTGGTCGTGCTGCTGGGCATACTCCAGCTGTGGCAGGACTGGGATCTGAATGACCAGGACATGCTCAGGCATGGACAATAGGCCGTAACTGTCGGCAGGCCCGCTGGCTCGGGGCGGCGGGCCTGTGCCCTCATCTCGCTACCAGGTCTGCATAGGCCGGATGCTTTTCGATCCAGGCCTTCACGAACGGGCATTGCGGGATCAGCTTCAATCCGGCCGCACGGACCTGGTCGAGCGCACCTTGCACCAGCCTCGAGCCGACGCCCTTGCCGCCGAGCTCCTTCGGCACCTCGGTGTGCTCGAATGTGACGACGCCGTCGTCGAGCTTGTAGTGCTCCGTCGCAAGATGGCCTTCCACCTTGAGTTCGTAGCGATGATGGTGCTGATTGTTGATGACGTCGTCGCTCATATCGTCAATCCCTGGCTGCCGGCCTCGCGCACGAAGCCGTAACGCGCGGTCGGGGCGGCCGGTTTCCGAGATCGTTCGGTTCAATTGGTCGCTTTGGCGAGCCTGGAGTCTTCGGGCTGCTGCTGTGGACGCAGGCATCCCTGGCAGATGACCAGGGAACGGTTGAGCCTGGCATCCTGCTCGGCCTCGCTGCCGTCCTGCGCGTGCCACCATTCTTTCGAACGAGGCTGAAGCCCGGCTTGCGACCCGCTGCGGTCGGATCGGGCCGCGGCGCGTGTCGGTTGCGCGGCGGCATGCGGCCGATTGGGATCCTCGCCGGCGCCATCCCAGGCATAACGTGCAGGCTTGAAGGCGGGATCGGAAGCCAGATGCCCCTGTGGCGCGACGGCGCATCCGGCGAGCGCCAGCGATAACACGAGGAAGGCGGGCGCTTTGACCATGAGGCAGCACTCTGTACGCGAGGAATGAGCGAGGTTGCGCCGATCATGTTTAAGATTCCCTGAAAGGACGGGGTGCGGTCGCTGAGCTTGCAGGGGCGCGGGCGATGGCGATAAATGAGCTGCAATGAGCGGGCGGCCAGCGCGCCGTCCGCCTTGGAAGAGGAATCCCCCATGCAGCCCCTGCGCATGTCCCGCCGCGTCATGAATCTCGCTTACATGCTGACCCAGAATGCACGGCGGCATGGCGCGCGTCCCGGTTTCGTCTGGGGTGACAAATCCTGGAGCTGGCGGCAGATCGATGCGCAGGTCTCGGCGCTGGCGGCCGCGCTCGCCGCGCGGGGCATCGCCAAGGGCGATCGCATCCTGGTCCATTCCAAGAATGGCGACGAGATGTTCTTCTCGATGTTCGCGGCATTCCGGCTCGGTGCGGTCTGGGTGCCCACCAATTTCCGCCTGATGCCGGATGAGGTCACCTATCTCGCAGAGGCCTCGGGGGCGAAGGCGTTTCTGTGCCATGTCGATTTTCCCGAGCACGCCGCGGCGGTGAAGGGCGGCGCGCTGGAATTCACCTGGAGCATCGACGGCAAGGCCGCGTTTGGCGAGCGATCGGTTGCTGACGCCATTGCCGTACAGGCCGGCTCCAATGTCGCGAACGTCGCCGTCGAGCACGACGATCCCTGCTGGTTCTTTTTCACCTCGGGCACCACCGGCCGCTCCAAGGCCGCGGTGCTCACACACGGCCAGATGGGCTTTGTGATCACCAACCATCTCGCCGATCTGACACCCGGCGTCACAGAGGACGACGCTTCGCTGGTGGTGGCGCCGCTGTCGCATGGTGCCGGCGTGCATCAGCTGGTGCAGACCGCGCGCGGTGTGTGCACCGTGCTGCTGCCGACCGAGAAGTTCGACATCGACGAGGCGTTCCGCCTGATCGAGACGCATCGGGTCGCCAATCTCTTCACCGTGCCGACGATTTTGAAGATGATGGTGGAGCACCCCGCCGTCGACAAGTACGACCACGCCTCGCTGCGTCACGTGATCTATGCCGGCGCGCCGATGTATCGCGAGGACCAGAAGACCGCGCTGAAGAAGCTCGGCAAGGTCATCGTGCAGTATTTCGGCCTCGGCGAGGTCACCGGGAACATCACCGTGCTGCCGGCGGCGCTGCACGATCCCGAGGACGGCCCGCACGCGAAGATCGGCACCTGCGGCTTCGAGCGCACCGGCATGCAGGTCTCGATTCAGGACGACGAGGGCCGCGAGCTCGAGGCCAACCAGAGTGGCGAGATCTGCGTGATCGGCCCCGCCGTGCTCGCCGGCTATTATGACAATCCCGAAGCCAATGCGAAGGCATTCCGCAACGGCTGGTTCCGCACCGGCGATCTCGGTCACATGGACGAGGAGGGGTTCGTCTATATCACGGGGCGTGCCTCCGACATGTACATCTCCGGTGGCTCCAACATCTATCCGCGCGAGATCGAGGAGAAGATCCTGACGCATCCCGCGGTCGGCGAGGTCGCCGTGCTCGGCGTGCCCGATGCGACCTGGGGCGAGGTCGGCATCGCCGTCTGCGTGGCGCGCGAGGGCGAAAAGCCAGTGAGCGAGGCCGAGATGGCGGCGTTCCTTTCGCCAAAAGTGCCGCGCTATAAGATGCCGAAGCGGTTCTTCTTCTGGGAGGCGTTGCCGAAATCCGGCTATGGCAAGATTCCAAAGCGCATGGTGCGCGACGAGCTCGAGGCGCGCGGGCTGCTCGATCTCGACAAGACCAAAGTTGGCTGAGCGTACGCGATGCGGAGTATCAAGCAGCCGGGCGCAGCAGTCGCAGAACGTATCCAATGGGTGGAGGCGAGGGGCCGCGCCTTCTCGTTCACGCTTGAGGCGGGCGTGCCGCTGCTGGAGGCCGCGCGGCGAGGCTTTGCCGCGGAGGGATTTGCCGGCGGCGTCCTGAATTTTGGACGCGGCGCGCTTGGGCCGTTCGCCTATGTGATGCCCGCGCTGTCGAAGACCGGCGAGCACGCCGCGTTCTACAGCGAGACCTATCGGCCCGAAGGCGTGACGCGCTTGAGGCTCGGCAGCATGACGCTCGGCACGCGCGACGGCGCACCGTTCTTTCATTGCCACGGGCTCTGGACCGAGGCCGACGGCAAGGCCAGCGGCGGGCACATGCTGCCGGACGAGACCATCGTCGCCGAACCGTTCGCGGTCGAGGCCTTCGGCATCGAGGGCGCAATGTTCACCGCCGCACCGGATCCCGAGACCAATTTCAAGCTGTTCGGGCCGGTGGCGGCTGCGAGCACCGGCGCGCGCACCACGAGCCGCGCCTTCGCGCTGCGGCTGCGCCCCAATCAGGATTTTGCCGGTTGCCTCGAAGCGTTCTGCCGCACGCACGGCATCGCGCGCGCCAGGATCCACGGCGGCGTCGGCTCGACCATCGGCGCGCGCTTCACGCATGGTGGGGTGACTGAGCCCTTTGCCACCGAGCTGGCGATAGCGGCCGGGACGATTGCGCCAGACCGCTCCGGCACGATCGAGGCTGCGCTCGATGTCGCCCTGGTTGATTACACCGGCGGTCTCGCCGAAGGGCGCCTGGTCCGCGGCGACAATCCGGTCCTGATGACGATGGAGCTGGTGCTGGAGGCGCTGGACTAGCTTGATCGGGGGGTGCGCCGGAAGCTCTATCTTTTGCGCGGTTCCAATATGAGATGTCTGTGGCGGAACGGACGGAGAGGCGGCTATGAGCCGGAGAGGTCATCGAGCGATCAACCTGCCGGCGCCGTATCTGAAGCGGGTCTGGCTCGACTCGTCGCGGGTGCGCGATCGCGAGCTCTATCCGTTCTGCCTGCCCATCTTCCCGGATGATTTCGAACTCAGCTTCGATGCCGCCATCACGATCATCGTTGGAGAGAACGGCACCGGGAAATCGACGATCCTCGAGGGCATCGCAGCGCTGGCCGGCTACGACGATGCCGGGGGAGGCAAGGGTTACATGCCGGTCGATCATTCCGAAGCGCGCGAGAAGATGGGCGGCCAACTCTCCACGGCGCTGCGCGCAAGCTGGCTGCCGAAGATCACAAATGGCTGGTTTTTTCGCGCCGAGAGTTTTTTCTCGGTGGCGCGATACCTGGACAAGGCCGCGCGTGATGCCGGCCAGGTCGGCCCCGATTTCCTGTCGCATTCCCACGGCGAAGGCTTCTTGCGCTTCTTCGAGGAGCGCTGTCAGCGCCAGGGCATCTTCATCTTCGACGAGCCGGAATCGGCACTTTCGCCGGCGCGTCAGATCGAATTCTTGAAGCTGCTGCGGCGCATGGAGGATTCCCGCATCTGCCAGGTGATCATGGCGACCCATGCGCCGCTGCTGATGGCCTATCCCAATGCGCAACTGCTGCGGCTCGGGAAATACGGCCTGGAGCCAGTTACGGTGGAGCAGACCGATCATTACCGGGTGATGCGTGAGTTCTGCGACGATCCACGTGGATTCGTCGAGGCGACGCTCGGGGAGTGATTGACGGCAATCGCCACACTCGCTTTCCCCGGCCTCATGGAGTAGCGGCATGCTCCGCTCGTGTCCCGGACAAGCTGCAACGCGCAAGCGTTGCGCTGCGACCGGGGCACGAGAGCCGAGTTCATCTTCATGTTCGAATCTCAATCGCACGCGCGGCTTCCCGTTCTCACGGCACATCGTGCCCGAGCTTTGCGGTCGTTGCCGCCCTCGAAAGTGCCGAGGGCGCAGGGAAGGCCGGGTGCCGGCTGACACCCGCGGTCCACTGTGCGAAGCGTGTGCTAAAAAAGCTGCACAGCGGCACACAGGTGAAGCCAAACATCCGGCCTTCCCTGCGCAGTGGGTTTACGGCTTATGTCGTGATCTCCCCGGGGAGCGATGCACTATTGCCCCCGTCGCCATGCGGATGGCTGATGCGCGCGCCCGGTCGGGCAGCTCGCATCACCGCAAGACTTGGCGCACAGACCCCGGGCGCCAGGACCACACGATTTTGCCGTACGCGGGCTGCGCCGGTCGTATGCGCGCAGGTGGGCTGCTCACGGTGTGACCCGCCCTGCAACCACCCGCGCGCCGACGCCGCCTGCGTCCACCACCTCCCATCCCGCGTGTCGTGACGATCGCGATGCGCCCCTCGGCCGGGGTTGGGATGGTTTCCTATACGATAATCCGAACTTCCGATAAAGAGAAATCTTTTGGCGTGGTGGCGTTGACCCTCCCATGGGGGGTTTTGCCCGACAGGCAGCGCAACATGGGGTTGTGCGGCGCTCAAGCCCGGCGACGGCCCGCGGGCATTCGGGGCGTTCTTGCGCAGGACGGAGTAGGGGCGTGTAGGGTGGGTTAGCCTTGCGGCTGCGCGAAGCGCGGTCGGAAGGCGTAACCCACCTCTCTGGCTTCCGCGGACACAGAAGCGGTGGGTTACGCTGACGCTAACCTACCTTACGAGTCCGAGCTAGCGTCGGTGCAATCTCTTCCATCCGCTCGAACACATGGTCTGGCCCCAGCGCGCGCAATGCCGCCGGCGCCGCATAGCCCCAGCACACCGCGCCGCAGGCAATTCCCACCGTGCGGGCCGCCTCGATGTCGCGGACCTCGTCGCCGATCGCGATCACCCGGCCTGGCTCAACGCCGGCACGCCGGATGACGCGGCGAAATTTCGCGGGCTTGCCGAACAGCGACGCCGCGCAGTCGAAATGCGAAAACAGCGCGGCGGCATCCCCGAGTTTCTCGCGCGCATTGGCTTCGCTGTCGGAGGTCACGAGCGCGAGCTGCACGCCATGATCAGCCAGCGTCTGCAGCATCGTCTCGACGTTCGCAAATAGCGGAATCTCCGGGCTCGCCTCCGCCTTCAACCGCCGCGCATGCCGCGCGATCGCCGGCAGCTTCCACAAGGGCACCTCGAGGTGGCTGAGAATCTCGCGGCTCGAGGCATGCCGCAGCTCTTCGACGTCCGCATCCGCGACGCGGCGAAAGCCGAAGCGATCGGCGACGTCGTTGATGGTGCGCAGGAACCACGGAAAGCTGTCGGCGAGCGTGCCGTCGAGATCGAAGATGGCAAGGGAGTAGGGCGGGGGCATCGGGAGAACCAACGATCGAACGTCAGGGGCAAGCAAACGCTGTGCGGTTCATCTGCTCACGATTTCCAGACGCTGTCCTCGGTCCACCCGAGCTCGGCGAACTCAGCGGCCCGAGGTGGCGCTTCTCCCTCGGGAAAGAACTCGTCGAGCTGAGGCGGGACGACAGCCGTTTCGGACAGCATGGCGTGCGCCTGCCCACGATGATGGATCTGGTGCTGGAAAAGATGCATGAGCAGCCGGTCACGGCGCTCGGTCTGCACCTGTATGTCGCGGTTGATCTTCACGGTACCGTTGAGCAATTCGGGCGTTAGCGCATCGCAGACTGCGAGCAAGCGCCGGTCCATTGCGGCTTGCGCAAGCTTCAGCGCAGCGGGGGAAGGGTACGGCACTTCGTTCTCCCAGGCGCTTGGTCCGAGCCAGCCACCCTCAAGCGCATCAATGTAAAAGAGGTCGATGATGTAGATGTGGTTCAGCGTCCGTTGCAGGCTCGGAAAGAAGCCGGTTCGCGCGGCTTCGAAATCCGACTGGCTCAGTTTTGCACAGGCGGTGAGCAGCCGGTGGTTTGCCCAGGCATTGTTGTGAGCGAGTGCGCGGTAGGTCTGCACGAGGCCAGCGGACATGTCGGTTCTCCCATACAATTGGCGTGCCGTAGCCCCGATATCGTCGTCCGTCACGCACCGAAAGCCGAAACGGTCGGCGACGTCGTTGATGGTGCGCAGGAACCAGGGAAAGCTGTCGGCGAGCGTGCCGTCGAGGTCGAAGATGGCGAGGGCGTAAGGCATGGAGGCGGGTTTCGAGTTCGCTGACAAGCTCGGCCTAGTGTGCTATCGTTCGGCAAAATCTGAGGATAGCCATGCGACACGAGCGCATTGAAATCAACCCGGCGATCATGGACGGTAAGCCTGTGATCCGCGGAACGCGTCTGCCGGTCGAGTTGGTGTTGCGAGAGCTGGGCGCAGGTATGACCATTGATGCGATCATCGCGGAGCATCCGCGGTTGACGGCGGATGACATTCGCGCAGCCCAGGCTTTTGCGGCAGACTATTTGGCCGACGAAGACATCATTTATCGCTGAACCGTGCTCTGGCTCGCGGACGAGTGCATCGCGGTCTCTCTGGTCCGAGCGCTGCGCAGCGCCGGTCACGATGTGCTCTACATCGCCGAATTTGCTTCCAGTCTGAGTGATCTGGAGGTCATTGGGCTGGCGTCGCGGGAAGGGCGTCTTCTCCTTACGGCTGACAAGGATTTTGGTGAGCTTGTCTTTCGCCACGGGCAAGCCGTTCCCGGTCTAATCTTGCTGCGTATCGATCCGGAGAACGGGCCATTGGTACGAACGCGGCTTCTGGAGGCCGTTAACCAGTTCAGTCAGGGGCTCTTTGGCCGTTACGTTGTGGTCGACGAGGTCCGCTTCCGATCCCGTCCCTTGTGGACCTGACTCGGCGTCGGGAAAGTTTACCGCAAATTACGAACGTGAACATTGATGTCAATATCGATGTTCTTGACGCAAGTCTGAGCGGTCCGATGCGAGCTGCCCTCGTGCCAGCGGCCGTCGCGCGCTTGGGCACCGCTGACATTGGCGAGCTTCAGGCATCGCCATTGCGGCAGCGGTCCACTGCTTTCGCCGGCAAACTGCCAGGCCAGCACGGCCTCCTGGCCGGCTTTGTTGGTGCCGATGACGTGTGGACAGAGCTCGCGATAGCGCCCCTCGTAGACACAAGTCACCTGCTGTTCGGCCAATATGGCTTTGCGAAAGAACGCATAGGTCCGGCTCGGCATCGAGATCACTCCAAGGTGCTTGATCCCGGTCGCTCGAGCTGACGGAGATTACTCCGCCGCCTCGCTCGCCGCGCGTCGCCGCTTCGGCTTCCGCGCCTTCTCCAGCACCGGCGCCAAAAACTTGCCCGTGTAGCTCCGCGGTGCTTTCGCGATGTCCTCCGGCGGGCCCCAGGCGACGATCTCGCCGCCGCCGTCGCCGCCTTCGGGGCCGAGGTCAATGACCCAGTCGGCGGTCTTGATGACTTCGAGATTGTGCTCGATGACGACGACCGTGTTGCCCTGCGCGACCAGCTCATGCAGCACTTCCAGCAGCTTCTTGACGTCGTGGAAGTGCAGGCCGGTGGTCGGCTCGTCCAGGATGTAGAGCGTGCGGCCGGTGGCGCGCTTGGACAACTCCTTGGCCAGCTTGACGCGCTGGGCTTCGCCGCCGGAGAGGGTCGTCGCCTGCTGTCCGACATGGATGTAGTCGAGACCGACGCGGTGCAGGGTCCGGAAGGTTTCGCGCACGCGCGGCACCGCCTTGAAGAACTCGGCGGCTTCCTCGACGGTCATGTCGAGCACGTCGGCGATGCTCTTGCCCTTGAACAACACCTCCAGCGTCTCGCGGTTGTAACGCTTGCCCTTGCAGACGTCGCAGGTGACGTAGACGTCGGGCAAAAAGTGCATCTCGATCTTGATGACGCCGTCGCCCTGGCAGGCCTCGCAGCGGCCGCCCTTGACGTTGAAGGAGAAGCGCCCGGGCTCGTAGCCGCGCGCCTTGGACTCAGGCAGCCCGGCGAACCATTCGCGGATCGGCGTGAAGGCGCCGGTATAGGTCGCAGGGTTCGAACGCGGGGTGCGGCCGATCGGCGACTGGTCGATGTCGATGATCTTGTCGATGTGCTCGAGGCCCTCGATGCGGTCGTGCGGGGCGGCGCCTTCGCTGGCATTGTTCAGCTTGCGGGCGATGGCGCGGTAGAGCGTGTCGATCAGCAGCGTCGACTTGCCGCCGCCGGAGACGCCGGTGACGCAGGTGAACAGGCCGAGTGGAATCTCGGCGGTGACGTTCTTGATGTTATTGCCGCGCGCGTTGACCACCTTGATGGTGCGGCGATGGTTCGGCGGGCGCCGCTCCGGCACCTCGACCTCGAGCTCGCCGGTCAGGTACTTGCCGGTCAGCGATTTCGGGTTGCGCATGATCTCGGCGGGCGTGCCTTCGGCGATGATGTTGCCGCCATGCATGCCGGCGCCGGGGCCGATGTCGAGGACGTGGTCGGCGAGGAGGATGGCGTCCTCATCATGCTCGACCACGATCACGGTGTTGCCGAGGTCGCGCAGCCGCTTCAGCGTGTCGAGCAGCCGGGCGTTGTCGCGCTGGTGCAGGCCGATCGAGGGCTCGTCCAGCACGTAGAGCACGCCCGTCAGCCCCGAGCCGATCTGCGAGGCGAGGCGAATGCGCTGGCTCTCGCCGCCGGACAGCGTGCCGGAGGAGCGGGATAGAGTGAGGTAGTTGAGGCCGACGTCGAGCAGGAAGGTGAGACGCTCGCGGATTTCCTTCAGGATGCGGCCGGCGATCTCGTTCTGCTGCGCGTTCAGCGCGTCCGGCACGGTCTCGAACCATTCGCCGGCCTTCCGGACCGACAGCTCCGAGATCTCGCCGATATGCTTGGCCCCGATCTTGACGCAGAGCGCCTCGGGCTTGAGCCGAAAGCCCTTGCACGCCTCGCAGGGGACGTCGTGGAAATATTTCGCCAGCTCCTCGCGCGCCCACTCGCTTTCGGTTTCACGGTAGCGGCGGTTGATGTTGGTGATGACGCCCTCGAACGGCTTCTTGGTGTCGTAGGAGCGCACACCGTCCTCGTAGGAGAACTTGATCTCGTCCTCGCCGGAGCCATGCAGGAGCGCATTCTGCGTCTTTTTCGGCAGGTCCTTCCATTTGGTGGTCAGCGTGAACTTGTAGTGCTTGCCGAGCGCAGTCAGCGTCTGCACGTAATAGGGCGAGGACGATTTGGCCCAGGGCGCGATTGCGCCCTTGCCGATGGCGAGCTCCTTGTCGGGAATGACGAGATCCTCGTCGACGTGCTGCTCGACGCCGAGGCCGCCGCAGGCGGGGCAGGCGCCGTAGGGATTGTTGAAGGAAAACAGCCGCGGCTCGACCTCGGGAAGGGTGAAGCCGGAGACCGGACAAGCGAACTTTTCCGAGAACAGCACGCGCTCGGGCCCGCTCTTGTCGTGGATCTTGGCGGTCTTCTTTTTCTCTTCAGTGGGCGCGGCCGCCGGCGCGTCGGCGAATTCGACGACGGCGAGGCCTTCGGCGAGCTTCAGCGCGGTCTCAAAACTCTCGGCGAGGCGCTGGCCGATGTCGGCGCGCACCACGATGCGGTCGACCACGACGTCAATGTCGTGCGGGAATTTCTTGTCCAGCGTCGGCGCTTCCGCAAGCTCATGGAAGGTGCCGTCGATCTTGACGCGCTGAAAGCCCTTCTTGAGCCATTCGGCGAGCTCCTTGCGGTACTCGCCCTTGCGGCCGCGCACGACCGGCGCGAGCAGATAGAGGCGGGTGCCTTCGGGCAGCGCCAGCACGCGGTCGACCATCTGCGAGACGGTCTGGCTCTCGATCGGCAGGCCGGTCGCCGGCGAATAGGGCACCCCGACGCGGGCCCAGAGCAGGCGCATGTAGTCGTAGATCTCGGTCACGGTGCCGACGGTGGAGCGCGGGTTCTTCGAGGTCGTCTTCTGCTCGATCGAGATCGCCGGCGACAGGCCGTCGATCTGGTCGACGTCGGGCTTCTGCATCATCTCCAGGAACTGGCGTGCATAGGCCGAGAGCGATTCGACGTAGCGGCGCTGGCCCTCGGCATAGATCGTGTCGAAGGCGAGCGAGGATTTGCCGGAGCCCGACAGCCCTGTGAACACCACCAGCTTGTCGCGGGGAATCTCAACGTCGATGTTCTTGAGGTTGTGCTCGCGCGCGCCACGAATCGTAATTGCGCGCAGGCTTGAGCCCGCGTTCTGTTGTTGGCGCTTCGCCTTGATCACTTCATCCATCCGAGTTGCCCTCAAGGAAGCCCAAAGGCGCGCGATCGCGCCAACATCAAGGCGCGCTTCGCCCGCAACCGGGATCGGCGCCAATGGGTATGGCAGCGAACGTAGGAAGAACGGAGACGGATTTCCAGAGGGAGTTGCGAATCGTCAACGGATTGTTGTCGCGCTGGCGGCATCTGGCAGCAGGAACGGCGGAACTGTACGGGACCTGCCGGCCAAAACAAAAAGGCCGGCGCGAGGCCGGCCTTTCGTGACGATGTGACGTCGGTAGCGATCAGTACTTCAGATCAGTACTTCGCGACGACGGGGGCGCCGAAGTGATAGTTCACGCCGACCTGCACGGTGTGAAAGTTGAGGGTGCCGGTCGGAATGGCGCCAAAGTAGGTCTCGCCGCCGAGGCTGCGATAGAGGTACTCGCCCTTGACCGACCACTGCGGAGCGAAGAACGCCTCAACACCCGCACCAACGGTCCAGCCGGAGTGGAACTTGCTCTCCGACACGGACACGCCGAGTGCGGAGAGGGTGATCTTGTTGTCGATCCAGGCGTAACCACCGGTGCCGTAGAGCAGGACGTTGTTGACGGCCCAGCCGATGCGGCCGCGCACGGTGCCGAGTGCATCGGTCTTGGAGGCGACAGTGATGCCAAGTGCGGTCGTCGAAGCGCTCACGTCAGCCCAGGCGCCATCCGCCTCAATACCGAACACGATGTTGCCGGTCTGCCAGTTGTAGCCGGCGGTGCCGCCGACGAAGCCACCCTGCATCCGCGGGTCGGACGCGTTTTCCCAAGCGCCGCCGCCGACGACGCCGAGATAGAAGCCGGTCCAGTTGTAGACCGAGGCCACAGCCACGGGGGCCTTGGTGTAGTGGCGCGCCGCGAGATCGGCAGCCGAGGCCGGAGCAGCAAGAGCGAACAAACAGGCCGAAGCCAACAAAACCTTCTTCATTTTCAACTAATCCCAGTCCCAGTTTCTGTTGTTGCCTTCCGCGATCGGAAGGGCAGCGGACGCTGTGTCCAACTGAGTCAGTACTTACATTAGTAAAGCTGCAAGTTGTGTCTCCGAAAAGTCACACGGCTGTCAAAAACGTAAAGGTTGTTGACTCATCTGGCTCACCTGCCGCCAAACGAAAAAGGCCGGCGCGAGGCCGGCCTTAGACTTCGACGATGTCGGAGGGATTAGTACCGCGCGACCGGTGCGCCCCAGTTGAAGTGATAGTTCACACCTGCCTTGACCGTGTGGACAGTATCGGTCCACTCGGAGCGGTTGGCCACGACCGGGGTGTACTGAATCGTGCTCTTGCCGAAATCGATGTAGTTGTATTCGACCTTGGCCGACCAGTTCGGAGCGAACATGTATTCCGCACCGGCGCCGACGGTCCAACCCCAGCGGGTGTTGTTCTGAACGAAAGTTGCAGAGGGGAACGCCGCAGGGTCGTAACGATGCTGGATGTCGCCGACTGCGGCACCGCCGCTGACGAACAAGAGCGCAGGGCCGGTTGAATAGCCGAGTCGGCCCTTGATGTCGCCGAAGCCGCGAATCTTCGTGAAGTAGGTATCGCCGAAGCCGGCATTAATCTCGGCGGAACGGCCGTTGATATCGGCCCAGTGGTAGTCGCCCTCGATGCCGAACACGACCGGACCCGACTGCCAGTTGTAGCCCACCACGCCGCCGACGAAGCCGCCGCTGGTATCATAGTTCTGGGTTCCAGCGAAGATCGCCGTGTTCGGAGCGCCGAAGAAGGTCTCGTCGCTGCGGCCCCAGCCGCCGCCGCCCTGCACACCGACGTAGAAGCCGGTCCAGGTATAGATAGGCGCAGGCGCAGCCATCGGCGCCTTCGTGTAAGGACGCGCGGCGAGATCCGCCGCGCTCGCCGGAGCCGACAGGCCCAGCGCAGCGACACCAAATGCAACCACTAAGGTCTTCTTCATTTTAGTCCCTCCAAATTGTCCGCTCTTCGCGATTTCCCCGAAGCAGACCGGCGCGACGCCCATAACCAATTCCAAAGCAACCCTAGCCTGATTTGGCCGGAGAGTCCGTCTCCGAAATGCAACAGTCGCGAACCATCGAAGCTGGCGTTAAGTAGGGGAAAGTTAAGTGTTTTTCCTCGTTCACGGGAACCCGATTTGGTTCCATTTGGTTCCATCGCGGCTGCCATTCTGGCGCCACATTGGATGCCCTCCGATTTCCACATTTGAGCCTCGGGGTTCTGCGGGAACAAATCTGGAACGGGCTGGCGGTCGGTGCTATATGTGGGGATAACCCGGCGGTGACGGCTGAGCGGCGCCTGCGAGCGTATAGGGTCGGCCCCGACAGGGCGCAGAGGAACGCGGGCAGCGCGCTCGGCCCTTTGAAATTCAGTGGCATTCGGAGTGGAGAGCGGCGATGGCGGGAAGCGTCAACAAAGTCATTCTGGTTGGAAATCTCGGCAAGGATCCTGAAATCCGCCGCACCCAGGACGGGCGGCCGATCGCGAATCTGAGCATTGCGACCTCGGAGACCTGGCGCGACAAGAATACCGGCGAGCGCAAGGAGAAGACCGAGTGGCATCGCGTCGTGATCTTCAATGAGGGTCTTTGCAAGGTCGCCGAGCAGTATCTGAAGAAGGGCGCCAAGGTTTACATCGAGGGCGCGCTCCAGACCCGCAAATGGACCGACCAGAGCGGCGTCGAGAAGTACTCCACCGAGGTCGTGCTCCAGGGCTTCAACTCGACGCTCACGATGCTCGACGGCCGGAGCGGCGGCGCAGGAGGCGGCAGCTTCGGCGACGAGCCGGGCGGCGACTTCGGCTCTTCCGGACCCGCCAGCAGCGCGCCGCGCCGTCCGGTTGCCGCCGGCGGCGGTGGCCGCAACAGCGACATGGACGACGATATCCCGTTCTGAGAACGGAGCGGACGATGGGGCGCCGGCCGGATTTGCGGCGGCGCTTTCCACGTCATGTCAGCAAATCTCACTGATCGGCAGGAAGGGCTCGGGATTCCCGGGCCCGCTTCATGTCCGGGTTGAACTCGGCTTGTGCCGGGGCCAACGGGCCGATGGAGCCGCCCCGCCGGTGCAATCGATCGCGCCTCAGCGGCGATTTTGGAAGGCCTGTTCCAGGTTCATCCAGCATGCGCCTTGCAAGGCCGTAAGCTATTGGAAAAATAAGCGGAAAAAGCCACTTCCCTGGAGCCTGCGAGGGTGGTTATCAGCGCCTCGATGCGCTATATGATTCCCAGATAAAACCTCACCGGATTTCCCCTTGGCTGACGACGACGACAAGCCCGGCGACCAGCCGGGGCAACCCTCGGATATTCGCCCCGTCTCCATCTTCGAGGAGATGAAGAAGTCCTATCTCGACTACGCCATGAGCGTGATCGTGGCGCGGGCGCTGCCTGATGCCCGCGACGGTCTGAAGCCGGTGCACCGCCGCATCCTGTTCTCGATGAACGAGCAGGGGCACACGCCCGACAAGAAGTACGTCAAATCCGCCCGCGTGGTCGGTGACGTCATCGGTAAGTATCATCCGCACGGCGACCAGTCGATCTACGACGCCATGGTCCGGATGGCGCAGGACTTCTCCATGCGCGTGCCGCTGATCGACGGTCAGGGCAATTTCGGCTCGGTCGACGGCGATCCTCCGGCCGCCTATCGTTACACGGAAGCGCGCCTGACGAAAGCGGCACTGGCTCTGCTGGCCGACATCGACAAGGACACGGTCGACTTCCAGCCGAACTACGACAACAACGAGACCGAACCGTCGGTCTTGCCGGCCAAGTTCCCGAATCTTCTCGTCAACGGCGCCGGCGGCATCGCGGTCGGCATGGCGACCAACATCCCGCCGCACAATCTCGGCGAGGTCATCGACGCCTGCGTCGCGCTGATCGACAACCCCGCGCTCACCATCGACGAACTCATCAACATCGTGCCGGGACCGGATTTCCCGACCGGTGGCGTCATTCTCGGTCGGCAGGGCATCCGCTCGGCCTATCACCTCGGCCGTGGCTCGATCGTGATGCGCGGCAAGGTTGCGATCGAGACCATCCGCAAGGAGCGCGAAGCGATCATCATCACCGAGATTCCCTACCAGGTGAACAAGGCGACGATGGTCGAGCGCATCGCCGAGCTGGTCAAGGAAAAGAAGATCGAGGGCATCGGCGACCTGCGCGACGAATCGGACCGCGACGGCTACCGCGTCGTCATCGAATTGAAGCGCGACGCCGTGCCGGACGTGGTGCTGAATCAGCTGTACAGGTTCACGCCGCTGCAGACCAGCTTCGGCGTCAACATGGTGGCGCTCGACAGCGGCCGTCCGCGGATCATGCATCTGAAGGACCTGCTGACGATCTTCGTCGACTTCCGTGAGCGGGTCGTCACGCGGCGCACCAAGTACTTGCTGGCCAAGGCGCGCGATCGGGCGCATATCCTGGTCGGTCTCGCGATCGCTGTCGCCAACATCGACGAGATGATCCGCGTCATCCGGAGTTCGCCCGATCCGACCACCGCCCGCGATACCCTGATGTCGCGGGACTGGCAGGCCCGGGACGTCGAGGACATGCTGACGCTGATCGACGATCCGCGTCACCGCATCAGCGCGGACGGCACGATCCGGCTGTCGATGGAACAGGCAAGGGCCATTCTCGACCTGCGCCTTCAGCGCCTCACCGCACTCGGCCGCGACGAGATCCGCGAGGAGCTCGACAAGCTCGCCGGCGAGATCGCCGACTATCTCGACATCCTGCGCTCGCGCGAGCGCGTGCTGGGCATCATCAAGACCGAGCTTGCCGAGGTGAGGGCCGAATTCGCCACGCCGCGCCGCACCGTGATCATGGAGCAGGAAGGCGAGGTCGAGGACGAGGACCTGATCCAGCGCGAGGACATGGTCGTCACTGTCTCGCACGCCGGCTACGTCAAGCGCGTGCCGCTGTCGGCTTACCGGGCGCAGCGCCGCGGCGGCAAGGGCCGTGCCGGCATGCAGACCCGCGACGAGGATTTCGTCAGCCGCCTGTTCGTGGCTTCCACGCACACCCCGGTGCTGTTCTTCTCCTCGCGCGGCCAGGTCTACAAGGAGAAGGTCTGGCGCCTGCCGATGGCAGCGCCGAACGCGCGCGGCAAGGCGCTGATCAACATCCTCCCCCTGGAGCAGGGCGAGCGCATCACCACCATCATGCCGCTGCCCGAGGACGAATCCACCTGGGGCGAGCTCGACGTGATGTTCGCTACCACGGGCGGCAATGTCCGGCGCAACAAGCTGTCGGACTTCGTCGACGTCCGCCGCTCCGGCATCATCGCGATGAAGCTCGACGACAACGAGGCGATCGTCGACGTGCAGATCTGTACCGAGCGCGATGACGTGCTGCTGACCGCCGCTGGCGGCCAGTGCATCCGCTTCCCCGTCACCGATGTGCGCGTGTTCACCGGGCGCACCTCGATGGGCGTGCGCGGCATCGCCCTTGGCGAGGGCGACAAGGTGATCTCGCTGGCGATCCTGCGCCATGTCGAGACCAGCTCGGACGAGCGTTCGGCCTACTTGAAGATGCGCCGCGCGGTCGCCGGCGAAGCTGCGGCCGAAGAGGCACCGGTGGACGCCGAGGCCGAGGAGACCTCAGGCAGCTTCCAGCTCGCCCAGGAGCGTTACGCCGAGATGTCGGCGCAGGAGCAGGTCGTGCTGACTGTGTCCGTCAACGGCTATGGCAAGCGCACCTCGTCCTACGAGTACCGCACGACGGGGCGTGGCGGCAAAGGTATCGTCGCCATGAGCGTCAACAACCGCAACGGCAATCTCGTGGCCTCGTTCCCGGTGGAGGACGCCGACCAGATCATGCTGGTCACCGACAAGGGCCAGCTGATCCGCTGCCCGGTCGAAGGCATCCGCATCGCCGGCCGCTCGACGCAAGGGGTGATCGTGTTCGACACCGCCGAGGACGAGCACGTGGTCTCGGTCGAGCACATCACGGAAGAGGCGGAGAGCGGGAATGGCGAGAACGGCAACGGTAGCGAGGCCTAACTAATAACTAACCAAGGCATGATCCGGAAAGATGCGCAGCGGGTTTCCCTCGCGATAAACGCGGAACCCGTTTGCGCGGAGATCATGCTCGAGCAACAACCGAAAGCGCGATGACGATTCGTTCTGAATTCATCGCGCTTCAGGCTGGCGGGGAAGCCGACGCAGCTGTGTCGGAACGCACGTTGGAGATGAATTCTCCGATCTGAGCGATGGCCACATGGGCTTCCGGCAGCACCGGGACGAAAAGCTGGAACACGTGCGGCATGCGCGGCCAGACCTCCAGGCGGCTCCGCGGGTCACCGTTTTTCAGCTTGTCGGCCATGCGGACCGCGTCATCGCGCAGGATCTCGTCGCTGCCGACATGGATCAGCACCGGCGGAAGGCCGAACGCATCGCCATAGAGCGGCGATGCATAGGGGTTATACGGGTCGGCGCCTGCCAGATAGCAACGCACGAATTCCGGAATATCGTCCACGTTCAGCATAGGATCTGATGTGGCATTCTCGGTCAACGATGGCGCGGTGAGCGCCAGATCGGTCCAGGGCGACATGGCAACCGCTGCGGCAGGAAGCAGCTTGCGTTCGTCGCGCAGCCTCATGAGAAGGCACAGCGCCAATCCACCCCCGGCTGAATCGCCCATCACGAACAGTTCGCTTGGATCGTCCACCTCGCCGGCGAGCCAGAGAAAACCTGCCACGGCATCGTCCAGTGCGGCCGGAAACGGATGTTCGGGGGCGAGGCGATACTCAAGCGCCCAGACCGTCGACCTGGTCACATTGGCAATGCGCCAGGTGAAATGCCGGTAGTAGATCGGCGCGCCCGAAATATAGGCGCCGCCGTGAAGATAAAGTACGTTGCGCCCCGGACAGGACGCCGGGGTGGCGATCCGGTGTAGCCTGAGGTGACCGGCCTGCACGACACTTGTTTTGGTGCTGCGTGGCGGGCGAGGCACCCATCGCTCCATGCGATGCATGTTTGCCCGCCACATCGCGACATCGAATGGCTGACGGTGCCGTTTCAGGAATATGCGGATGCCGAGGCGCAGCATTTCAGCGCGCAGGCTCATGGTGTGTTCTCTTGCTTCATTAGCTCGCGTCTTACGGCCTGAATGCGGCCGCCTTTGGCAGGTGCAGCCGCTCGGGTTCGCCGGCTCCGGTGTCGACCAGCAGGCCATCCTCGATCTCGACGATGCGATCCGCAAAAGGAATGACCCGCGGATCATGGGTCACGACGAGCACGGCGCGCTCGCGCTGATGTGCTGCATCGGCGAGAATCCGCATGATGCTTCGCCCGTTATTGCCGTCGAGCGCGGCCGTCGGCTCATCGGCGAGAATGACCGAGGGATTGGCGACGAAGGCTCGCGCGATCGCGACCCGCTGCTGCTCACCGCCGCTGAGCTCGCCCGGCAAGGTATCGGCCTTCTGCTCCAGACCAACTAGGTTCAGCGCTTCCCGCGCTCGTTTCCTGGTTTTGCGTCCACGCTCGTGACGGATGTCAAGGGCGAGCTGCACGTTCTGTGCGGCGGTGAGCGTCGGAAACAGATGATAGGACTGGAACACAAAACCGATATGGTCGCGCCTGATTTGGGCCAGTCCCTCTTTGTCGACACCCGAAGTGGGCGTGCCGCACATGGTGAGTGTACCCGAACTTGGTGCCAGCATGCATCCGAGCACGAGCAGCAGCGTCGTCTTGCCGCTGCCAGACGGCCCCATCAGCAGTGTGAACTCGCCGCGGCGCAGTGTCAGGTCGATCCCGCGTAGCGCCTTCACCTCGCCGGCGCCACGCCCAAGCGTCTTCTTGATTCCGGTCGCCTCAATGATGATTTCGTTCATCGCATGAATACCGTTGCTGGATCGATCCGCACCACACGCACGATTGCACCGATCGCCGACGCTACGCACATCACGACCGTCAGCACGAACAGGGCTGCAATCAGCCACGGCGTGATGACGATCGGCAACGCGCTCTTGGCAGTCATCTCCACAACGACGGCGCCAATCGCACTCGCAATGATGAAGCCGATGATCGCGTTGAGGAGCGCCTGATAGATGATGACCCTGTAGATGTATCCATTCGACGAACCCATTGCCCGCAGGGTAGCGAATTCGCCGAGGTGATCCTTGGTGCTCGAATAGAGGGTCTGCGCGACGATGACGGTGCCGACGATCACTCCAAGCAACGCGCCGGCAAACAGCGCAGCGCCGGCGCCCGTCCCGAACAGCCAGAACGAGCGGCTACGGCTGCGGAATTCATCCGTCGTAAGGACCTCGTGCTCACCAACCTGAGCATGGACGGCCTTAAGAACTGTGTCGCGGTCGGCGTCGGGCTTGAGGCGCACCAGGAGATCGCTGGCGCGATCGGGGAAGGTTCCGGTGTAGGTGCGAGCGTTTTTCAGGTCCACGAAGACATAGGGTGTGGTGGTGAAGGAACGAATGCCGTCGGTCAAGGCCACGACCTTCACGGGGCGGCCGCGGATCTCGGCCGTTGATCCGATTTTTGAGACGCCGAGGCGATCGTAATAGGAGCGGTCGACGACCACCGCTCCTTTTTGCGACAGCGCGCGGACGTCGCCCTCGACCACGTTCCATGGCCGCAAGCTTCCATCACGTAAATCGGCGCCGACAACGAAGACGGGTGTCATCTCGCCGCTTTCGAGGCGCCAGTCCGAGAAACCGATGACCAGCGGGACCACGGAGGCGACGCCATCGACAGACGCAACCTTGTCGCGCAGCTTTGCATCCAGCAGCGAGGGATCCTCGAAGCATTTTGCTCCCTTCGGCAGCACCCACAGATCGGCCGACGCATGGTCGATCATCGTCGTCACCATGCGACCGAAGCCCAGGAACAGGCCCATCTGGATCATCACCAGCACGACCGAAAAAACGATTCCGACGAGCGTCGCGACAAAACGCAGGCGATCGTGGAAGAGATTGCGGGACGCGAGCGTCGGGACCAGTGACATGGACGTTCCGTCATCGAGGTTGATTTGAGATGGTGCCCTTGTCGTGGAATCCGGAATGCCGGTGGCCCAGCAGTCTCACGCCTGTGGCCAGGAACCCGCTCGCGGCCCAGCTCAGGGCCAGTGCGATGATGAGGACGAGCGCGGCTTTGGCGACGGCATTAAGGCTCGTGCCGAGCAGTGCATATTGCAGCCACAGCACGAACGGGTAATGTGTGAGGTAGATGCCGTAGGCGTTGCTCGAAAGGTTGTCGGCGAGCGCCGAGCGGCGACGCAACAATGCCAGCGCACCGGCCACAAAGGCGATCACGCCTGTCGCGCATGCAGGCGGAAAGGCGAAAGCGGCGGCGAGCCGAAATGTCGCCGGGCTGGCATTCCAATCCGGCATCGTCAGCGAGGTCAGCCCGCCCCATACTGCAAAGCAGGCGAATGCTGCGGCAGCCCAGGCTGGCCAGCGGCGTGCAAGGGAGCCGTCGGTGCGGAAGACGCTGCGATCACAGCCGTAGCTGCCGATGGCGAGCCCCGCGGAAAAATAGAGGAGATAGTGCAGCGGGCGGCTTAGCTGGAAAGACAATGGGCCGAAAAAGGTCCATTCCCAGGGGCCGAAGATCATCGCGAGCGGGACATAGGCCAGTGCCGAAAGACTGGTCAGGCCTGCGAAGAAGAGGAGCGGATGATCGCCGCACTTGGCGACGATGAGGCTCGCGGCCCGTGGCCACGATGGCACGAGCTCGTGCAGCGCAGCAGCCAGTGCGCTGAGCAGCAGAAGCTGCCACAAGAACCATTGCGGGCCCGAGGGCCACATCGGCAAAGCGCGCCAGTGCTGCCAAAACGCCGCAGGCGATGGGTCGGTCGCGGTCGTCAGATACGAGGCATAGTACGCCACCGGACTTAGAAGGGCGACGGCGAGGACAAAGGGCAATCCAATTCGCCACCAGCGCTCCGCGAGATAGGCGGCAGCGCCCTTGCGGATCAGGCCACGCGGGGTGAACAGGCCCGCCAAAAGGAACATCAGAGACATCAAGCTGACGTCTTGCCATGCGCAGAACAGGTCCAGCCCGAACCAGCGTTCCCGGTCGATGATCGGAAACGCAATCCATCGATAGGGCGGCGCGTCGAAGGCGAATGGATGTGGCGGCTGAGAGGCGAGGTAGGGAAGGGCCGAATGGAATGCGACCACGATCACGATGACGACGGCGCGCAAGTTGCTGAATGTGACGTTGGCGCCAGAGTTCATGGGGGAGCACCAGCCCAGGATTGATCTCGCCGGAACCAACCGAAAGGCGATCCACCTGGTTCCAATTCGCCGAGGAGCAATTTCAGCAATTCAATCCGCAGCGGACGCGGTCTTGCTGAGCCAACGCCTGCACCCCCCGGGCGCGCTTATCGATGCGGCTCTTGTCTCAATCAGTGTCGGAGGGGACAAGGGCGGGCCCCTAATGGGATCGCCCCCCGACGGGCCATACCGCCGGGCGTGACTATCACATAGCCTGCGACGGGACGTCGCAAAAGTCTGCGACGGGGATGTCGCAAAACTGCATCGGGATTGTAAGACGCCAGCCTGACAAGCCGGCTTACGGGGTGCGGTTGGCCGTGACGAGGCGCGCCTCGCGGACGTCAGCCCTGGTGCCGGCGCGGCGCAAGCACGACGCCTCGAAATTCGGCCAGGCCTGCTGCGAGCAGTCTTTGCCGATGGTGCGGATGTCGAGCCGGTCGCTCTTGGCCAGCGGCTGCGGCACGCTGGCTTCGACGGTCGGAGCAAAGCCGGGCAGGAGGGTGAGGGCGGCGGCAACACACGCAGAGATGGCAATCGCCGAGAGAGCCTTGATCATTGACAGTCCCCTGTGATGCGGCCGCCTGCGCCTTGATGCAGCCTGTCATTCGTTGACCGGATTAGTAACCATGGCCAGTTTCCGGACGTCTTCGCCCGCACGGGAAATGGTTTCGTGTCCGCACCGTTTGTTTCGTGGCCGCTCTCAGGACGAAACAAACCGGCCATCGCCGACACGCCGGACGGGACTTTTGCCGGAATCCGCCGGGGAACCTGCCCGGCTTGCCGGGCCGCGCCGGGCGCGGTAGGAGGGGGGATCATGCCGCGTATCGCCTTTTATCCCGGTTCCTTCGACCCCATCACCAACGGCCATCTGGACGTGGTCCGGCACAGCGTGTCGCTGTGCGACCGGCTGGTGGTCGCGATCGGGGTCCACCCCGGCAAGAAGCCGCTGTTCTCGACCGAGGAGCGGCTGAAGATGCTGCATGACGTCTGCGGACCGATGGCGGCCCAGGCCGGCTGCGTGCTCGAGGCCGTGACGTTTGACGATCTGTCGGTCACCTCGGCGCGCAAGCACGGCGCGACCATCATGATCCGGGGCCTGCGCGACGGCAGCGACCTCGACTACGAGATGCAGCTCGCCGGCATGAACGAGGCCATGGCGCCGGAGGTGCATACGGTCTTCCTGCCGGCCTCTCCGATGGTTCGCCCGATCACCGCCACTTTGGTGCGCCAGATCGCCGGCATGGGCGGGGACGTCTCGGCCTTCGTCCCGCCGCTTGTTGCGGCTCAGCTCAAGGCAAAATTCGCCGGATAACGGCGGACTTCCTCTTCTCTCTGATCCGGAGTTGTCATGATCCGAATTTTCGCAGTTCTTGCCGCGCTCCTGTTCGCGGTGCCGGCGGTGGCGCAGCAATTGCCGGCGAACCTCGACAAGGCCAACGCCATCGTCATCGACAGCACCAAGGGCCGCATCGTCATCAAGCTGCGCACCGATATCGCACCCAAGCATGCCGAGCGGATCAAGCAGCTTGCGCGCGAAGGCTTCTACAACAACGTGCCGTTCCACCGCGTCATGGAAGGCTTCATGGCGCAGACCGGCGACGGCCAGAATTTCAACGGCACCGGCGGCTCGAAGTATCCGAACCTGAAGCAGGAATTCTCGAAGGTGCATTTTGCCCGCGGCATCGTCGGTATGGCCCGGCGCGGCGACAGCGTCGACAGCGCCAATTCGCAGTTCTTCATCATGTTCGCCGACGGCGGCAGCCTCGACGGCCAGTACACCGTGATCGGCGAGGTCGTGCAGGGCATGGACGTCGTGGACAAGCTGAAGAAGGCGCCTCCCGGTTCGCCCGGTGGCGCCGTCGCCGATCCCGACAAGGTGGTGAAGGTGCAGGTCGCCTCCGACATCAAATAGGAGCCGCCATGGCGCGTTGCAGCGGCAAGCTCCTGCTGGTTGCCGTGGTGCTGTTGCTCGGCACTTCGGCCGCAGCCGCCGAGAACGCGCAGGTCAACACCATCCAGGACCTCTTCCGGCATCTGCGCACCTGCTGGAGACCGCCGCCGGCCGCCAAGGCTCGCCCACTCGACATCACCGTCGTCGTGAGCTTTAACCGGTCCGGAAACATTTTGGGCCATCCGCGGATTTCCTATGAGTCTGCGGAAGCCTCCGACAATGACCGGCTGCAATACCGGATCGCGGTGATGGAGGCGTTGCAACGCTGCACGCCGATGCCATTTACCGATGCAATGGCCGGCGCCGCCGCGGGACGTCCATTTGCAATCCAGTTCCGCAGCCGCAGAATTTCACCTGACAAGACTTCGCCC
Source organism: Bradyrhizobium diazoefficiens (assembly GCF_016616425.1). Classification (NCBI taxonomy): domain Bacteria; kingdom Pseudomonadati; phylum Pseudomonadota; class Alphaproteobacteria; order Hyphomicrobiales; family Nitrobacteraceae; genus Bradyrhizobium; species Bradyrhizobium diazoefficiens. Next base: position 4,112,098 of record NZ_CP067101.1, on the reverse strand, counting down.
CCAACACAAGAGAGACGAGCATGAGCGCCACCGAAAACACCCTGATCCTCGATACGACGCAGGGCCCCGTCACCATCGAGATGCGCCCCGACCTCGCGCCCGGCCACGTCGCGCGCATCAAGGAGCTGGTCCGTGAGGGCTTTTACGACGGCATCGTGTTCCACCGCGTGATCGACGGCTTCATGGCGCAGACCGGCTGCCCGCAGGGCACCGGCACCGGCGGCTCGGGCAAGAAACTGAAGGCCGAGTTCAACAAGGAGCCGCATGTGCGCGGCACCGTTTCGATGGCGCGCGCCGCCAACCCCGATTCCGGCGACAGCCAGTTCTTCATCTGCTTCGACGACGCCCGCTTCCTCGACAACCAGTACACGGTGTGGGGCAAGGTCACCGAGGGCATGGAGAACGTCGACAAGATCAAGCGCGGCGAGCCCGTGCAGAACCCCGACAAGATCGTCAAGGCGCAGATGGCCGCGGACAAGGAATAAGCGGTTTTGCTGGTGTCATGCCCCGCGCAGGCGGGGCATCCAGTAACCACCAGCGGTGGTTACGACAAAGATCGTGAGTACTGGATCGCCCGCCTGCGCGGGCGATGACAAGTTCTGGGCATGCGCACCGATCTGTTCGATTTCGATCTGCCGCCCGAGCGCATCGCGTTGCGCCCGGCGAGCCCGCGCGACTCCGCGAAGATGCTGGTCGTCGAGAATGGCGCGCTGCGCGATCAGGCTATCTCTGACCTGCCGCAATGGCTGAAGCCGGGCGACCAGCTCGTCGTCAACGATACCAAGGTGATCGCCGCGCAATTGAAGGGCCGCCGCATCGGCCGCGAGACCGAGCCGAAGATCGAGGCAACGCTGATCAAGCGGCTCGACGGCTCGCGCTGGCAGGCGCTGGTGAAGCCGGCGAAGAAGCTCACAGCCGGCGACCGCATCCGCTTCGGCAACGAGGGCAAGGTCTGCCTGCTTGGCTATCTCGATGCCGAGGTCGAAGCCAAGGGCGGCGAAGGCGAAGTCACGCTGTCGTTCTCGTTCCACGGCCCGGCGCTCGACCAGGCCATCGCCGATCTCGGCAGCCCGCCGCTGCCGCCCTACATCGCCTCCAGGCGGACGCCTGACGATCAGGACCTCGCCGACTACCAGACCATGTTCGCCGCAAACGAAGGCGCGGTCGCAGCGCCCACCGCAGGGCTGCATTTCACCCCCGAGCTGGAGCAGATGCTGCGCGGCCGCGGCGTCGGCATCAACCGCGTCACGCTGCATGTTGGGGCAGGGACGTTCCTGCCGGTGAAGGTGGACGACACCGACGGCCACAAGATGCATGCCGAGTGGGGCACGATCTCGGTCGAGACGGCGGAGCGGCTCAACAGCGCTCGGAAGAACGGCGGCCGCATCATCGCCGTCGGCACCACGTCATTGCGGGTGCTCGAAAGCGCCGCGAGCGAAGACGGCACCATCCAGTCCTTCGCGGCCGAGACCTCGATCTTCATCACGCCCGGCTATCGCTTCCGCGCGGTCGATATATTGCTGACGAACTTCCACCTGCCGAAGTCGACGCTGTTCATGCTGGTATCGGCATTCTCCGGGCTGGAGACGATGAAGCAGGCCTATGCCCACGCGATCGCAAACGGCTATCGGTTTTATTCGTACGGGGACGCGTGTTTGCTGTTTCGGGACCGGGAGTGACCCGGACCGCCCTTTGTGTTATGCTGCTGGCATCATTTGCGTAGGTCGAGTGGCTGATGAACATCCGTTCCGCGAAAGTTGACGAGCTTGTCCAGCGTCTCGCCCGCCTGACGGGGGAAGATATCGAGACTGCGCTGGAACGCGCCATTGAGGAGCGCTTGTCTCGTATCGGCTCGCCGGTCGCCGATAGAAGGGCCGCCCTGACGTCGTTCTTCGAACGGACCGCTAGCTTGCCCGTTGTGGATTCCCGGTCTGCTGACGAAATCCTTGGTTATGACCGCTTCGGGCTGCCGTCCTGATGGTGCTCGATACCTCTGCAATTATCGCGACCGTAACCAACGAGCCAGATGGGCAACGCTATCGGACAGCCATGTTGGATGCTGATAGCTTGTCGATGTCGGCAATAGCCGTATTGGAAACCAAGATCGTTCTCTCCGCTCGTTTCGGATCGGCGGCCGTCACGTTCTTTGACGAGTTGCTGGCGACTGCCGGGATTATCGTCGTGCCGTTCGACGACGATATGGCGAAAAGCGCTTTCGAGGCGTTTCAGCGTTTCGGTAAGGGTGGAGGACATCCTGCGCAGCTCAACATCGTTGATTGCGCGGTCTACGCTCTGGCGAAAGCGCGTTCGCAGCCACTCCTCTTTAAAGGAGCCGACTTTGCCAGGACAGATGTTGTTGTGGCGTTGACCTGAACGCGCGGTTTGCTGTCGTGGGGTGGGCAAACCGAAGCGTGCCCGCCTCTTTGTTAAATGCGCGAAGGAAAGGGCGGGCGCGGCGTTTGCCTGCCTTTTGTACTACGCTACGCCATCACCCGCTGCGGCAGGAGCTCCGCGATCTGCACCGCGTTGAGCGCCGCGCCCTTGAGCAACTGATCCGCCGCCACGAACATCGAGATGGAATGTCCAGAGGGGTCGCTGAGATCCTTGCGGATGCGGCCGACCAGGACGTCGTCCTGGCCCGAGGCGTCGATGGGCATCGGGAAGTAGTTCTTGGCGCGGTCATCGACCACCTTCACACCGGATGCCTGGGCCATGATGGCGCGGACCTGGTCCTCGCTGATCGGCTTCTCGCATTCGAAGGTGATGGCCTCGCAATGGGCGCGCAGCACCGGCACGCGCACGCAGGTGACGCCGATCGCAATCTTCTCGTCCTCGAAGATCTTGCGGGTCTCCTTGATGACCTTGGTTTCTTCGTCGTTGTAGCCGGTGTCGGGGTCGACGGCCGTGTTGTGGTTGAAGAGATTGAAGGCGTAGGGGTGCGGCATCACCTTGGGCGTATAGACCTGCCCGTTGAGATTGGCGCGGGTGGATTCAACGAGCTCTTCCATCGCGGCGGCGCCGGCGCCTGAGGCCGCCTGGTAGGTCGAGATGATGACACGCTTGATGCGGTTGTACTGGTGGATCGGCCACAGCGGCACCAGCGCAGTGATCGCGGCGCAGTTCGGGTTGGCAATGATGCCCTTGTGGTCGCGGATGCGGCTGGCGTTGATCTCGGGGATCACCAGCGGCACGTTCGGATCCATGCGGAAGGCGGAGGAGTTGTCGACGACGACGGCGCCGGCCTTGACCGCGATCGGCGCGAACTTCTTCGAGATGCTGCCGCCGGCGGAGAACAGGGCGATGTCCACGCCCTCGAAAGATCGCTCGGTCAGCTCTTCGATCACGACGTCCTCGCCGCGGAACGATACCGTCTTGCCGGCGGAGCGCGCGCTCGCTAGCGCCTTCAGCTTGCTGACACGAAAACCGCGCTTGTCCATGGTGGCGATGAATTCGGCGCCCACCGCACCGGTGACGCCGACAATCGCGACGACGGGATCGTTACTCACTTTGTCCTCCATTGAATTGCGAATGAGACAACAAAAAAGCCCCGGACCATCGAGGGCGGGGCTTCGGTAGAGCTGATGCGTTTTAGTCGACGACTACGCGCGCACGCCTCCCCGGGCCCCTAAGGCCGTGGTGGTTTTGGTCGTGCATTTGGTGGTCGTGAACATGGCGGCGACTTATGCGGGAGAGTTTTGCGATCGTCAATGGCTTTTCGTCCTGGTCGAAACCGGAGGCCGACCCGGCCGCTATTTGGATCGCGCGCCCGGCGGCTCCAGGATGACCTCCTTGAGGTCGTCGCCGCTGATCACGACGATCGCAAAATTGAGCCGGCCGCGTTCGCGCACCAGCCCGCCGCTGATCGCCTTGCCCGACGCGGCGCGTTCGGCGACGCGTACGGCCTCGGCGAGGCGGTGCCTGATCTTGCCGAGTGCTGCGAGATTGTCGCGGTCCTCGTGGTCGAGCTCGGCGAGGGGGAGGGCGGCTTCCCCGCCGACGAGCTCACCGGTCGAAGCATTGATGGTGTGGCGCCAGATCCGGTCGTTATCCAGGGTCTTCACCCGATACACCGGCACGCCGGCGGCACCGTCAAAACTCACATCCGCCGTGGCAGCACCGGCGTGCCGGCCTTCGGCAATCGCCATGGCCTGGCTGATCGAGATCGATGAGCCGCGAAAGCGCTCGATCTCGCGGCTGACGGCCTGGCGGTCAGCCTCGGCATCGCTGTGAAGGGCTGTCGGCGTGCCCGTGCTCACGATCGCCCGGACCGGTGCGACGACGAGGAGAGTGGACAGGGTGATCGCAAGCAATCGAGCAAGATTTCGTTCGGTTGTCTTCATGCTCGAAACCTCTGGCCGGCGAGCGGGCCTGATCATCCGAAAGAAGACGCGGCCGACCTTGGGCACCGGTCGGCCGCGGAGCGTCGTAAGGGGCTGTACCCCGTACGGCGATCTTAGCGGTGCGGACCTCTTTGGGGCTGGTGAAAAAAGCGGTCCGCATCGCCTTGTAACTAAACCATACCGTATCGTTTTATTTTGGTCAATGCCGCGTTCGTGGGCTGCTCGGGGACAGATCGCAACTTCACGGAATTGTCAGCGAGGGGGGCGCCGCCGCCGCGTGCTCTTGGCCGAGTTCTGGATGCGGTCGGCCGGTCCCAGCGCACCAGCCAGGAACAGCTTGATCGCCGCCCGCATGCGCTTTTCGGCGGCCTTTATCTCGAGGGCCGTTCCGAAGGTCGCCATGCGGTGGGTGTGTCCGACGACGACGTCGAGAAACACCTCGGCCGCGATGGTGGTGTCGTCGACGTCGAGCGCGCCTTGCGCCACCAGATGGTCGAAGAAGCGCGCCGTGGTGGCGACGGCCTTGAGCCAGCCTTCCTCCTTGCCGAGCTTGGCGACGTCAGGGAAATTGATGGCCTGCGACGTCATCATGCGGCTGAAGGCGACCGCATCGGGACCGCAGGTGAATGTCAGCATCTCGCGTCCGATCTGGACCAGCCGTTGCTCGACCGAAATGTCCGCAAGGCTGCTGAGCTGCGTCTCCGCCGCGGCGGAAAGCGGTGCAAGCCAGCGCGCGATCTCGCGTCTCAGCACGGCTGCGAACAGTCCGCGCTTGTCGCCGTAGCGGGCATAGACGGTAGGCTTGCTGACCCGGGCCGCTTCCGCGACCGCGTCAAGCGAGGTCGCGTCGAAGCCGCGGTCGAGGAAGAGGCGGGTGGCGACCTCGATCAGCCGCTGGTCGCGCTCGATGGCGGCGGTTTTCGTCGGCCGGCCGCCGCGGGATTTCGGCACCTCGCGCCGCGGCGCTGCCGCTCTCGTCCTGGTCGCAGTCAATCCCATGCCCAATGATTCCTGCGCGTTTCTGACGCTCATTCGCTCTATATCGCGCAGGAGCCGAGGCGTCATCGCGAATCTGGCCGAATTGGCCGTATCGTCAACGGTTTCAGCAGGCCTCGTTCCTCCACTCGAGCTCATGGCACTATGGAGGTCCAGGCCCATTCTGAAGCACCGGCCGGCGGCGGCGTGGATCGGGCGGGTTGATCGGCCTCCTCCGACACGCAATAAGCACCGCCATGAACCCCGACAACGATCTTCCCAATCACTTTGAGTTGCTCGCCACCGATGGCGCCGCGCGCACCGGGCGCCTGACCACCCCTCACGGCGTGGTGCGAACGCCGGCCTTCATGCCGGTCGGCACCGCGGGTGCCATGAAGGGCATGCATTGGCGCGAGGTGCGCGATGCCGGCGCCGACATCGTGCTCGGCAATACCTATCACCTGATGCTGCGTCCGAGCGCCGAGCGGATCGCGGCGCTGGGCGGCCTGCAGCGGTTCACCGGCTGGAACGGGCCGATGCTGACGGATTCCGGCGGCTTCCAGGTGATGTCGCTCGCGGATTTGCGCAAGATCAGCGAGCACGCGGTCACCTTCCGCTCGCATATCGACGGTGCCAAGGTCGAGCTGTCGCCGGAGCGCTCGATCGAGGTGCAGCGCTTGCTCGGCTCCGACATTGCCATGCAGATGGACGAATGCGTGCGGCTGCCGGCCGAGCGCGCCGACATCGAGCGCGCGATGCAATTGTCGCTGCGCTGGGCCGAGAGGAGCAAGCGCGCCTTCGAGAGCGCGCCCGACGGCTACATGCTGTTCGGTATCGTGCAGGGCGGCGACATACCCCAGTTTCGTCACGCGAGCGCCAGAGGCCTGGTTGCGATCGGCTTCCACGGCTATGCGATCGGCGGCCTTGCCGTCGGCGAGCCGCAGGCGGTGATGCTGGCGATGATCGACGAGACCGCGCCGGCACTGCCGCAAGAGCGCCCGCGCTACCTGATGGGCGTCGGCACGCCCGACGACATCCTCGAAGCCGTGAGGCGCGGCATCGACATGTTCGATTGCGTGATGCCGACGCGCAATGGGCGGCACGGCGTTGCCTTCACGCGCTTCGGCCAGGTCAATTTGCGCAACGCGCGCCATGCCGACGATCCGCGTCCGCTGGATGAGGAGAGCGCATGGCCGTCGGCACGCAATTACGCGCGCGCTTATCTGCATCATCTCGTCAAGGCGGGCGAGACGCTGGGTGCGATGCTGCTGTCCGAAATCAATGTCGCTTACTACCAGTTCCTGATGCAGGGCATCAGGAACGCGATTGCACACGGAACGTTCGAGGAGTTCTATCAGCGCACGCGCGAGGACTGGGCGAGGGGCGACATCGCCCCGCGCTAGGCCATTACGGAAAGTCAGTTACACACGAAGCGGTGCTTCACGGCGTGCTTGGTCACGAAGCCATAGCCGCAATTGTCGCAGGTCCAGAGATAGCTGATCATGTGGTCCGAGACGTAGGCGGAGGCTTCGGCGGCGACCATGGAGTCGGCGCAGACGGGACAGGTAGGCAACTCGCTGCAACGCGGATCGCGGTTAAGCGCAACGGTCGACATCACCTCAGCAACTGCTGACATCGTGGTGACCTCCCTGCTTTGAGACATAAGTCTAACATAAGCAGAAGCGGTTGACGAGGTCGCAATACAAATGCGTTGGCTTTTCTGATCTTCGCCGCTCACGTGATTTTGCGATGCAACGTATTTAACATGTGCCGCATTGCCGCTTGCGTGTCGCCGCAAGCTGTCTGTAACTGCGCAAGGGTCGCGACAGACGTGCCAATCGTCGCCATAGGAGTTCATCATGGACGCGTCGTCCTCCGCGGGTGCAGCGCACCAATCCGGTCGCGGCCGGATCTATGACTCGATCGTCGAGGCCTTCGGCAATACGCCGACCGTGCGCTTGCGCCGGCTGCCTGGCATGCACGGCGTGAACGCGACCATTTTGGCAAAACTTGAATATTTCAATCCTGCCGGAAGCGTGAAGGACCGCATCGGCGCGGCCATGATCATCGCGATGGAGCAGGCGGGCATCGTCAAGCCTGATACCGTGCTGATCGAGCCGACCTCCGGCAATACCGGCATTGCGCTCGCCTTCGTGGCGGCTTCGCGCGGCTACCGGCTCAAGCTGGTGATGCCGGAATCGATGTCGATCGAGCGGCGCAAGATGCTGGCTTTTCTCGGTGCCGAACTGGTGCTGACGCCGGCGGCGCAAGGCATGAAGGGCGCAATCGCCGCCGCCGAGGAGCTGTTGAAGACGACGCCGAACTCGGTGATGCCGCAGCAGTTCAAGAACCTCGCCAATCCCGAGGTGCACCGCCGCACCACCGCGGAGGAGATCTGGAACGACACCGGCGGCAATATCGATTTCTTCGTGGCTGGCGTTGGCACCGGCGGCACGATCACCGGGGTCGGCCAGGTGCTCAAGCCGCGCAGGGCCGGCTTGCGCGTGGTCGCGGTCGAACCGGAGGAGAGCCCGGTGCTGTCAGGCGGACAGCATACGCCGCACAAGATCCAGGGCATCGGCGCCGGCTTCGTCCCTGACATCCTCGACCGCTCGGTGATCGACGAGATCGTGACGATCAACTCGGCGAATGCGATCGAGACCGCGCGCGCGCTGGCGCGGCATGAGGGCATTCCGGGCGGCATCTCCTCGGGAGCTGCGATCGCGGCCGCTTTGCAGATCGGCAAGCGGCCGGAAGCTGCTGGAAAAACCATTCTGGCGGTGGTGCCGTCCTTCTCCGAACGCTATCTTTCGACGGCTCTGTTCGAAGGAATCTAGCAGATGGCGGATCAACCGAGGCGACCGCGTACGCTTGGCGATGCCAGGACCGAAGCGGAGGCAGCGTTCAAGAAGGTGACGGCCAAGGTCGCAGCGGAGCCGCCCAAACAGAATGCCGTTCCCGGCATCAAGGAGCAGGTCACGCTGCGTATCGATCAGGACGTGCTGGAGTTCTTCCAGGCGGGCGGACCGGGCTGGCAGGACCGCATCAACGAGGCACTGCGGAAGGCCGCGGGCAAGTAGCGTCAACTCTTCCTGCGAGGGCGATCAACGAAAAAGCCCGGCGCGGGCCGGGCTTTGTGTCTTGAGATCGGCATCGGATCTCAGCGGCGGAACATGCCGCCCATCATCCCGCCGACGACGCCACCCACGAAGGCCGCGCCGGCAGCGTCGCCGGGATTGCTGCGGTGGGGAGCCGGTGCGCTGCTGACCGCGGGAGCGCTGGCGGCACGCCGGGCCGGCTTCTGGCTGCTATCGCTGGCGGTCGGCGGGCCGGCCACGATTTCCGAGAGCAGGGCCTTGTGCTGGTGCTTATTGAGGTAGCCCGACGAGGGATAGCCGCGCGCGGCCTGCCAGCGTTTGAGCACGGACCGGGTCTCCTCGCTGAACACGCCGGTCTGTTTGGTATCGAAGCCGAGCCCGGTGAGACGACGCTGCACATCGCGGCGCTGGGTCTTGTTGAGGCCGATCTGGTCCTCGGTGAGCTGGGTGGCCTCATCGGTGAAAGTTGCGGGGTCGATGCCAGCGTTGAGGGTGCGCGTGGCGGTCGAGGGACCGCTCTTGATGGCGGCGAGGCGTGCCAGCGCCAGCGCCTTGAACTGACCGTTCGGATAGGCGGAGAGATAGGCGTTGAGTTCTTCCGGCCTGTTGGACTCCTTCGCCGAACGCCAGTATTCGAGCTCGACGTCGTCCGAACTACCGCCGGTCGCCATAGGCAGGCTGCCAGAAGCGGTCGGTGCCGCGTTGGCGACCTGGGTCGTCGGAGCCTGGTTGAGATAGACGGAGCCGGTCAGATTGGTGTGGCCCCAGGGGAGCTGACCCTTGTGGGTCTCTTCGTTGACCTGGGCGCGCACCGCCGTCATCGCCTGCTGGATCTCGACGCCGGGCTTGGTGATGTTGTCGATCAGCGCGCGGGTGAACGGGCTGTTGTTGCCCTCCTGACCGTCGAGCGCGGTCTGGCCGGGGCCGGTCGCGAACGCGATGAGAGTGCCTTCCCCGGACTTCATCTCGGCCAGACCGCTCTGTACGTTGACGCTGCGCGTCGCGGAGCTGGACTTGATCTTGGCAGCGAACGGATTGTCGCGGCAGGCATCGAGGAAGACGAGCTTGACCTTGGCATCGCCCATGGTCTGCTCGAGCGTCAGATCGATGTTGATGGCGGCCCCTAACTTGACGTCCATCTCCGACTTGATGTCGGCATCGACGGGCAGAAGGTAGTTGGTGCCGCTCACGGCGATGCCGTGGCCGGCATAATAGAACAGCGCGATGTCGGAGCCCTGCGCCTTGCGGCCGAAGTCGAGCAGCTTCTCCGTCATCTGATCGCGGCTGAGATTGGTCCCTTCGATCACCTCGAAGCCGACATTGCGCAACGTCGCCGCCATCGCCTTGGCGTCGATCGGCGGGTTCGGCAATTGCGCGACGTTCTTATAGGTGCCGTTGCCGACGACGAAGGCGACGCGACGGTCGGCCTTCGCGACACTGACCGACAACGCCATGCACATCAGCGAAGCGAGGAGGGTGAGATAGCGCATCTGAGATCCCCAGAATCGATTTGCAGGCAGCAACAAATTGGCAACGAACCTACACGAATTGCCCGACTTCGCGCCACCGAAACGGCTGTCCGTTGCGTTCAACCCGCTGCTGTGTGGTCGAATGTGCACGATGGAATGCTTCACCAACGTGATCCAAATCACACGGCCACTTCGTTTTGTCGCGCGGGGCGGCGCGAGGTTCACCCCGCGCGGGCGGGAATCGCGGGCGCCGGCTTCAAATTCAGAAGGTTGCCACACAGGATCAGCGCCGCGCCGAGGACGGTCCAGGCGTCGAGCCGCTCGGAATACAGCAACCAGCCGGCGGTCGCGGTCAGTGGGACCCGCAGGAAGTCCATGGGAACCACGATCGTTGCGTCGGCGTAGCGCATCGCGCTGGCGAGACAATAGTGTGAAAATGTGCCGCACACGGCGACCACGCCCATCCAGGCCCAGAGATAGGCCGAGGGCCAGGTCCAGACGAACAGCGTCGGAATGAAGCCTGCGGCCGATTGTACCACCAGCATCCAGAACAGGATAGAAAGTGCGCTTTCGGTGCGGGTCAGCGATTTCACCAGCGCCATCGACACGCCAAATCCCATGGCCGCCCCGAGCGCGATGAGCTGGCCCGGATTGATCTCGCCGGTGGCAGGACGGACGATGACGATCACGCCGACGAGGCCGAGGACGATGGCCGCGATCTTCCACGGCGTCATCTGCTCGGACAGGAAGCTCGCCGCGAGGAGCGCCGTCCAGATCGGCATGGTGAACTCGATCGCCACCACCTCGCCGATCGGGATCAGCGTCAGCGCGAAGAACCAGCCGAGCTGGGCGACATAGTGCACGAGGTTGCGCCCGATGTGCTGCGGCAGGCGCGTAGTCTTGAGCACCTTGAAGCCGCCGGCGCGGTAGATGATCGGCGAGAGCAACACGAAGCCGATCAGCGACCTCACTTCCATGATCTGAAAGACGTTCAGCTCGCGCGTGGTCTCGCGCCCGGCAACCGCCATGACCAGCATCAGCGACAGCCAGCCGGCCATCCACAATGCAGCCATCGTTTTGGACGGTGTCGCGCTCATCGGGGCAGGATGCTGGAGGATGGAAACCTGAAAGGACGGCCGGTATCGGCGACATCGCCGCCATTTGCAACGATCAAATCTGCGGATGCAGCGATGCAGCGTGTCGTGCTAGGCATCACAAACAACGAGAAGATCGGGAGGGCTTCGCTCATGCACATCTTGCAGCCGGCCGAATGGACAAAACCGCGCGGCTTTTCCCATGGTGTCGTGGTCGAGGGGCCGGGTCGCTGGGTCGTTCTGGCCGGCCAGACCGGCGGCGACGAGGCCGGCAATTACGCCTCCGACATGGCGGCGCAGGTTGCGACGGCGCTGAAGCGGATCATCAAGCTCCTGGGCGAGGCCGGTGCCGGCCCCGAGCACATTGTCCGCCTGACCTGGTACCTGACCAGCCGCGGCGAATATGAAGCGGCCGGTGCCGGCATCGGTGCGGCCTGGAAGGAAACGCTCGGACGCAATTTCCCGCCCTCGACGCTGCTTTATATCGGTGGCCTTGTCGACGACCGGGCCAAGGTGGAGATCGAGGTCACGGCGTTCGTGCCGAACGTCTGAACGCAAAATGGTCTGGCGCGCGCCGGACGATGTGCCGAACCATTTGTAGCGTCGTCGTATTGGCTTAGCGCGACATCGTAATGTGGGCGCCGCGGAACTGGCTGTCGGCCCGCATCGTGACGGTTTGCTTGTTGCCGCTCGTCCGCAGCGCGATGTTGGCGTTGAAGCCGGCGCCGTTGGTCGAGGCAACCACCTCGAAGTCGCCGCCGCCGCCGCGGCCTAGCAATGAACCGCTGATGTTGCGGCTGGCTTCGCTCCAAGTCCCGGTGATCGCGCTGCCTTCCGCCCGGACGTTTGCTGCGAGGTGAAACTTGTAGGCGTCGCTGGCGCAAGTCAGCGACATCTCCATGGTGGGCCCGATTGGGGCGTATTTGGCCCGGCAGCGGATCCGCTCGGTCGAACCGTCATCCAGGATCACGGTGCCGCCGCCGCTCCAACTGCCCGCCATCGCGGCGAACGGGCCGGACTGCGCATTGCTTTCAGTGTTTGCGAATGTTCCTGTAAACAAAACGGCGGCCGCAATCAGCAGCCGCCGGTTCCGGGCGCGAACCTCAATTGGTTTACTGGCGCGATGCTTCCCATCGTCCGCTGCACGGGATGCCTGCAGATGCTCCATTCCACTTCCCCGATCCGGCGTTGCCGTTGAGTTGACCGTTGGCATATGCACCATTGATCGAAACCTTCACAAGTCCCCCGCTGCCGATGGTGCCGGAAACGTTAGCGCCGGGGGCGGTGATCCTGCCGTCGGCAACCGTCAGCATGGAGCTCGCAGTGGGTTCGCAGGAGCCGCTCTTGGTCACGATCGTGACCTGCCAGTTGCCGTCATAAGGAGTTTGGGCAAAGGCGGAAGCGGCGAGGGTGCCGGTGAAAACTGAAGCGGCACAGAACACCGCAATGCGAGCAAAACGCATAAATTCCGTCCTTGAATGTGTCTGATATGCTGCCGCTTATCCGGGTCAAATGTGACGGAAATTTGTTGCGACGCCAAATCAAAAAATGTTCCTGTGGAACAATGGTTTATTTGCGTTGCCGATGCCAATTTTCGAAGCGGAATCAATGCGGCATGACGTTAAGAGTAAACGTCGGGAGCGAACTCTAGGAAAGGCTTGGCGCGGAGGTCGCGAACTGCTCGTCCTGAGTCTTGGCGGGTAGCGCCTTGTGGACCTTGGCGTAGTCGATCACGTCGGCTAGCAGCTTGAGGCCGAGCGGCGCCAGCGCGCGCTCCCAGAGCTCCCGCGCCGTCTCGCCCTTCTTGACGAAACACCAGTCCTGGGCGGCGATGGCGCCGGCGTCCATGCGGTCGGCAAGGTGGTAGATCGTGCCGCCGGCGATCGGATCGCCTTCCTTGATGGTCCATTCCACGGCGGCTTTGCCGCGGTGGCGCGGCAGCAGCGAGGGGTGATAGCCGATGCCCCCGAGCTTGGCGGCGGCGAGTGCATCCTTGCCGATCCGGGCGTGGCTGTGCGCCGTGATGATCAGATCGGTATCGGGGGCGATCTCGGAGGCCACCACCAGCTTCGGATCGGCCTGGACCACGACCTCGATGCCGGCCGCCTTGGCGGTCGCGGCGAGGCGATCCTCGGCATCGGCCACCACGACCCGAGTGATCGAGACACCGTGCTCCCGGAGCATGTTCAGGGTGGTCACGCCGAAATGGCGGGAGCCGACGAGGGTAATGCGCATGGGTGTCCGATCCGTCTCGCAACTGCGTCATCCCCGATAACACGTCCGGACGCCCTGTCACCACCCGCGCCGCGTCTGCGTGGGTTATCAACAACGCGCCGCGGCGCCCGGCGCGATGAACGCCCGTGATTGCGCTGCCGCCAGTTCAAATATGCCCCACCGGGCCGGCGACATCTCAACCCGCGTCCGTGCTTGAACCCGGCTTTGGCCGCTGGCGCAATCGTCAGCGGCCTTTTCATGCCGCGCATCACGAAATCGCCCAATGGTAACGCGATCTCAACCAGCCTGGCGTATCGACGGATCCGTCGCGGATTTGTATTGCGTACCGCGACACCGAAATGTCCCGCCGGCGTGGGGTGCGCCGTGCGGCCTGTTCGCCGGGACCAATTTCATGCCGAGCGCAATTGAGCAGATCGTCGACAGCTACGTGCGGCTGAAGAACCGCCGCGGGCTCGATGAGTTGATGATGCACAGGCAGCGGCTCGCGGTCGATCTGAAGAGCAGGTCTGGCTTCGATTTCAGCCTGCCGATCGGCCAGATCGACGAGGAGATCGCGATCATCGAGGCTGGCCTCAGCCGGCTCAAGGCAGAGAATTCCACGGCGATCTAGCGAGTCTGCGGCGCAAGTTCCTGCAAGGATTTGTGGACGACGCATCCCCGCCGTCCGAGACCGGTTCATGCATGGTTCAGGCCGGGCATGTCTCAATCCTGGGGTCGTTCCGTGGGACACGTCCTGCTAGGCTTGCCCCGTGATTTGGAGGAGACGTCATGATCGAGCTTGCGCTGGCTGGCCTGATTGCTTTTGCGACCGTGCCGGCGGCAACGCCAGCGCCTATGGTGCAGCAAGTGCAGTTCAGAGGTGGCCCCGGCGGACAATGTCCGGACGGCTATGATTTCAACCACTCGAACGGCCGCTGCTATCCCAACGACTATCATGCTCCGGGTGTCTATACCCGGAATCGCGGTTACGGCTACGGGGGCGGCGGTCGGTGTCCGCACGGCTACGACTACAATTACTCGAACGGCAGTTGCTATCCGAACGGGGCACACGGGCCCGGCACCTACGTGCGTCCCGACTACTACGGACGGCGCGGCTGGTACTGACCCGGCTACGACTACAGCGGCGGCGGTATCGCGGTCCAGGCCAGCGATAGCAGCCTGCAACCGGCTCCGGCTGAACCGGTGATCATGTCGATGCGCCGGCCGGCGTGGATGAAATTCACGTCTCGCTGTCTGATACCTGGGCGACCTCATGTCGCCGCCTTATGGCGCTCCTTGCTCAGTCGCGCCGGCCGCCGTCGATCACCGTGAACAGCGGTCGCGCCGGGGTCGGCTCGACCAGAAGCTCGTCCACCAGTGCGGTGGCAGCATCGACATATTTGCGCGTCGGCTTGTCGAGAGGCCGCTTGGCCTCGTCATCAAGCGCGACCTTTGCGGCTTCGACCAGCTTGCGCATGCGCGCAGCATGGTCGTCGCCCGCCGTCAGAGTCGCGCGCGCCAGCGAGCGCAGCACGAACAGCTCGCCCTCGAGGCGAAGCAGGCGGTCATTGAGCCTGGTGAGGACGGCGTTGAGGTCGGCCATGATTGCTGGTTCGGCGCGAAGGATCCGTCCTGATCTAGCGGCGATCGGTGAACGGAGTCCAAACGGCATTGTCGCAATTTGGGTGATTTCCCGTCACGCCGCGGTCCGCGCCAGATAGTCGCGTGCGAAGGCGAGATACCAGTCGAGGCAGGCGGGGTTGGCCATCGCCTCCTTGTTGATCACCTTTTCGACCGGCTAGCCGAGCAGCAGTTTCTTGATCGGCAGCTCTTGCTTCTTGCCGGAGAGCGTGCGCGGGATCTCGGCGACGGCAAAGATCTCGTTCGGCAGGAAGCGGCGCGACAGGCCGGCCTCGATCGCCTTGTTGATCTTGGCCTGCATCGCACCGTCGAGCACCACGCCCTCGCGCAGCACCACGAACAGCGGCATGTAGCTGTCGCGGCCGAGATATTCGAGGTCGACGACGAGGGAATCGAGCACCTCCGGCAGCGCCTCGATCGCGGAGTAGAGCTCGCTCGTGCCCATGCGCAGGCCATGGCGGTTGATGGTCGCATCGCTGCGGCCGTAGATGATGCAGGACCCGTCCGGATTGATCTTGAGCCAGTCGCCGTGCCGCCACACCGGGCCACGGCCGCTGCCGTCAAAGTTGTCCGGATAGGTCTCGAAATAGCTCGCGCGATAGCGCGTGCCTTCGTTGTCGTTCCAGAAGTACAGCGGCATCGACGGCATCGGCTCGGTGCAGACGAGTTCGCCGACTTCGTCGGTGACGGCGCGGCCCTGTTCGCTGAAGGCTTCCACGGCCGCGCCCAGCAGGCGGCACTGCATCGCGCCAGGCGTCTGCGGCAGTTCGCGATTGCCGCCGATGAAGGCGCCCGCGAAATCGGTGCCGCCGGAGATGTTCGCCCACCAGATGTCCGCCTGCGCCTTGCTGCCGTTGGTCTTCGACAGCGCCGCAAAGCGGTCGTTGAACCAGGCTTGCGTGTCGGCACTGAGCGGGGAGCCGGTCGAGCCGAGGCAGCGCAGGCGCGACAGATCGCCGGCGTCGGCAAGGTCGATCGCGGCTTTGGCGCAATTGGCGAAGAACGCCGCGCCCGCGCCGAAGAAGGTTGCCTTCGACCGCGCGACGAAGCGCCACAGCGTGGTCCAGTCCGGCTTATCTCTGGTGCCGCCGGGGCTGCCGTCGAAGATGCAGCAGGTGGTGCCGCTGAGCAGGCCGCCGACTTGCGAGTTCCACATGATCCAGCCGGTCGAGCTGTACCAGTGATAACGTTCGCCGAACGAGTTTGGGTGATAGGAGCAGCCGATGTCGTTGTGCAGCCCGAGCAGCGCCAGCACCACGACGACGATACCGCCATGGCCGTGCACGATCGGTTTCGGCAGCCCCGTGGTGCCGCTGGAATAGACGATCCAGAGCGGATGATCGAACGGCAACCACATCGGCTCGAACCTGTCGATCGCATCGCCGGCTCTTGCCGTAATCTCGGAGAGCAAGGCATCGGGTGCGTCGAGCGCGCCGGCCTCACTGTGCAGGATGACATGCTCGACGGTGGGCAGCGATCGCCGGAGTTCGGCCACGACATCGCTGCGGTCGTGCTGTCGGCCGGCATAGGTGACGGCATCGCAGGCGATCAGGACCTTCGGCTCGATCTGCTTGAAGCGATCGATCACGGCGGGCGCAGCCATGTCGGGTGCACAGACGCTCCAGACTGCGCCGATGCTGGCGCTTGCGAGGAATGCGATGATAGTCTCGGGAATGTTGGGCAGATAGGCCGCGACGCGATCGCCGGGCTTGATGCCCTTGTCCTTCAGATGCAGTGCCAGCGCGGCCGCCTTGCGCCGCAGTTCCGCCCAGCTTGTCTCCGTGATCCTGCCGTCCTCGCCGCTGCTGACGATTGCGGGCAGGTTGGCGGCATCGGCAGCTTCGGCGTGCCGGAACACCTGTCGGGCGTAGTTGACCTGGGCGCCCGGAAACCAGACCGCGCCGGGCATCTTGCGCTCGGTGAGCACGGCTTGGAACGGCGTCGGCGATTGCAGATCGTAATAGTCCCAGATGCTGCGCCAGAACGTGTCGAGATCAAGCACCGACCATTGTCGCATCTCCTCGTAGTCGGCGAAGGAGAGACCGCGCTGCTCGGCGAGCCAGTTGCGGTAGAGGGCGATCTGGGGAACGAACGGAGCGGTCATTGGCTATCGGCTTCGGTTGCGGGCAGTGGACTCTAACCCGTGCCGCAGGGCAGCAGAAGCCGCAGTTCACGCAGGCTGCAATGACGAAGCGGAGGCGCCGATCCCTCAGCCTACCAGCCCACGCCGGCCCAGCGCCGTCCGAATACAGGCGGCTTAGTCTTCACCGCCTGCCAACCGAAGAAGTGATGCTTGCCGGACCAGCTGTGGACCACGGCGCCGCAAATGGTGCACTTGAAACAGCCGGAATGCGCTTCGCTGTGTTCCTCCCTTGTCGCGGTGAAGTTCATGCTGCAACCGGTGCAGGTGAATTCTTCGATCGTCCAGATGCTGTTGGCCATTGCACGCAATGTTTGTTGGGACCTCAATGCAGGGTATGAGCAGGCCTTTGCAGCGGCGTAAATGGCGCCAGGGAAATCCGGTTAATCGTCGTTAGCCAAAGCGGGCCCGAGCCACTGGCGCCCGGGCAGCTTATGCTTTTCTTGATCGATACGTTCCCAATCCGGCAGCCGGTGTCCCCGGGAGGGGGCCGGCCGTCTTGACGGCGGATGCCGGGATGGCAATAACGGCCTGCCCGTGCAAGTGCCGGAAGCCGCGTCGATGCCGCAAGGAAGGTCGTACCCGTGAAAAGTCTCCGTCAGCTCCTGACGGGAGAGGACGTCATTCAGCTCGTGATCCGGCTCGGCCTGCTCGCCCTGCTGATCATCTGGACCTTCCTGATCATCCGCCCGTTCGTGCCGATCCTGGCCTGGAGCGGCGTGCTCGCGGTTGCGTTCTATCCGGCGTTCAGTTGGGTCGCCAAAATCCTCGGCGGCCGGCCCAAGACCGCAGCAGCGATCCTGACCCTGATCACGCTCGGCATCGTCATTGGCCCTGCGACCTGGCTCGGCATTAGCGCTGTCGACGGCGCGCGAGAGCTGGCGCACCAGCTCAGCACCGGAGATCTCGCGCTCCAATCGGCGCCGGAGCAGCTCAAATCGTGGCCGCTCGTCGGCCCCTGGCTTTTTGAGCTCTGGGAGCAGGCCTACAACAACATCCGCGCGGTGCTGCGCGAGGTGGCGCCCTATCTCCAGCCGCTGGCGGGGCCGTTGTTGTCGCTCGCGGGCGATGCCAGCCTTGGAACGCTGCAGTTTCTGGTCTCGGTGTTCGTGGCCGGCTTCCTGTTTCCGCACGGGCCGCGGCTGGTCGCGGCCGGCCGCAGCTTCCTGTTTCGCATCGTGCCCGAGCAGAGCGAGCATTTCCTGGGGCTCGCAGGCGCGACCATCCGCGCCGTGGCGCAGGGCGTGATCGGCGTTGCGATCGTGCAGGCGCTGCTCGCCGGCATCGGCTTCAGGCTCGCGGCGGTGCCGAGTGCCGGCCTTCTCGCCTTCATCGTGCTGCTGCTCTCGATCGTGCAGATCGGCGCCTTCTTCGTGCTGCTGCCCGTGATCATCTGGATCTGGACCGCCAAGGACCTCACCACGGCGCTGCTGCTCACCGTGTTTCTCGTCCTCGTCGGTTTCATCGACACCATGTTGAAACCGCTCGTCATGGGACGTGGCCTGACCACGCCGACCATCGTGATCTTCGTCGGCGTGATCGGCGGCACGCTCGCCCACGGCATCGTCGGCCTGTTCATCGGACCGATCATCCTGTCGGTGGCCTGGGAGATGATGATGGCCTGGATCAGGACGGAGGACCAGGCGGGCGCAGGCGAGGGCTGATCTCGCCTCGAACGGCGCGATCTGCCCGCCATGTCGCGCCAGGACCCGACGGCGGGCGCGACCTGTGATCAAAGAGCGCCGCGAACTTGTCTATTCGACTAGACAAGTTACGATTGGGGCACGATTCTGTTTTCGATTACGGCAGCAATGGCGAAGTCTTCCAAGCTGGTTGCCGCGAGGCGCGGCAAAGTATTGTTGGTCAGACGCCGGTCGGACGGCCTGTGGATGTTCCCGGGCGGCCGCAAGCGTGCGCGCGAGTCCGAGAAGGAATGCCTGCGGCGGGAGATCAGGGAGGAGCTGCCCAAGCTGAAGCTCGGCAGGATCAGCCTCTGGAAGGAAGTGAAGGCGAGGAACAAGCGCTCCGGCCGCAAGATGAGCGATGCGATCTTCATTGCCAAGACCGCCAGGGGCAGGCTGGAGATTGGCGACGAGAAGGAGATCGACCGCGCTGCCTGGCAGAAGCCTCGTGGCATCCGCCTGACCCCGACCTCGCGTTACATCCGCGACCGCCTGTTTCCGAGGAAGCAGAAACGGAGGTGAGCCAGTCCTCGCGTCCCGCCGATCGCGTCCGGCCAGCGAACGATCTCGACGGCGCCACGCGGGAATCCTCGGCGAAGAACGCAGAATAGCCGTCCTGCAATCGCCCGGCGCGATCGCGACGCAGAACGCGCGCGGCCAAGTGGCATCGGCCGGCCGCGGGAGAAGCCGGTTGGAACAGCCCGTCGGCCGTTATTGCTTGGCCGCCATGATATCCAGGCAATGGTTGAGGAAGGCCGTGCGATCCCTGGGCAGCACCTTCTCGAGATCCGCCTTCAGCGCGCATTCGCGCTGGCGCAACTGCTCGGCCCGACGCTTCGCGGCCGCCTCGCGGTATTCGGGAGCAACCTTGTTGGGATCGACCAGCACCTGTGCGCGGGCGGGAGCCGTCGCAAGCAGTGCGATGGCGGCGATAAAAATGAATGGTTTCAAATGAGCCTCCGTTAAAGGCGCCATCCTAGCGCGCGGCGCGTCCGCGCTCAAACCGGAAGAAGCGGTATCCCGCTGCGGCGTGATTGGGCAGATGGAACGTGCCGGCCGCCGATTTTGGAACCACTCGGCGCGGCAGGCGTCGAATCCTGGCTCCCGGCCCATCCCCAAGCCCCAAAGCCCCCGGGCCGCGAGAAAACCTTCCCCACAAAGGTTGGCGACCTCGGTATCCTCGAGGTCGTTTGTTTGTGTGAACCAGTTCACAAGCGTGCGCCGAAATCGCTGCTATGACAATGTCATTGCTTGACCAGTTCATTTTGCACGAAACGCCCCAGCGTGGCTCCAAGCGCTGGGGTTTTTCGTGCCTTCCTGTGCGAAGAACGTCTACAGCCGCGCCAAGCGTCGCATCGACAGACGCCGATCCCGCGCCGCGCCAGTTTCGATCTGTACCCCGATCAAGCAACCCATTCGTCAGGATCGCGGCGCCGCGTCGAACGTTGCCGCCGGGCGTGCTTTCACGGGGCAAATCCCATATGCATGGCGGCGCGTTGCCGAATCGGAATGAGGGCGGCCCGCATTCAGTTGGCGACGGTATAAGACTAGAGACGGGTTCAAGTGAGGCTTTCCAAAAAGGCGCGGGTGGCCAGGAAGGCGCCAAGCAGGGCGTTGCCAAACAAGGCGCTACCAAAGAAGAGCAAAGCGGCGCAGCGCGCCACGATCTCGTCCGCGTCGCCGCTCGGGGTGCTGGCTCTCCATCTGCTTGCCCAATGGAAGCAGTCCGGACGCAGCGGCATCGTTTTCCTCGCCGAGAGCGAGAACCGGGCGGAGCGGCTGGGCAGCGTCATTCACGCGCTCGATCCCTCCTGCGAGGTCCTGGTGTTTCCGCGGTTGAACACCTTGCCATTCGACCAGCTGGAGCCGTCGCACGAGCTCGCGGGGCGCAGAGCCTCCGTCCTGAGGCGCCTCGCAAAATCCAGGAAGCCGCTCTTTCTCGTCTCGACGGCGGAAGCCGTGATGGAGCGCCTGCCGCCGCCGGCGAGCCTGTCGCGCCTGAGCTTGAGCTTGAAGGTGGGCGGCACGTTCTCCGAGCGGGAGCTCGAGACGCGCCTCGAATCCCTCGGATACGATCTGGACGACGAGCCGGACTATCCCGGTGGGGCGCTGTTCCACGGACAGACCTTCGAGATATTTCCCGCGGGCGCGCTGGGGCCGTTCCGGATCGAGCATTCGGATCGCGCGATCAGGCGGATCGTGGCGTTCGACCCGAACGAGCACAGGATCATCTTCGAGACCAGGGAGCTTGTCGTCGATCCCACGTCGGAGCGGCTTGGCCTCGCCGGCAAACGCAGCCAGCGCGCGAGCCTGTTCGACTATTGCGGGCGCGCCAAATGGATCGCCGATGCGAAGGTCCCGATGCACGCCGACGCCTGGCTCGATACCATCGAGGAGGCCGCGCCCCGTGCCGAGCGTGAGCGCGAATATCTCGGACGGCGCGACTGGAAGCAACTCTCCAAGAGCATGAAGGTGCTGCCGCGCGCAGCGTTCTTCCAGTCCATCCCGGAGTTTTCCAAGCTGACATCCGCCAGGAAGGCGCTGCGTGCTTTCGTCGAGGAGACCCGCCGGGCCGGATCGCGGCTGATCCTCGTCGCAGCGCACGAGGACGATCTGCGCGCGATGGAGCGAATGAGCGGCCTCAAGGCGCCGCGCTGCGCAGACTGGGACGAGGCGGCGCGCGGGCGAAACGGCGAGGCGGCGCTGCTGGCCGATCTCGATGCGGGCTTCGTCATGCCGGGAAAAAAGCCTCTCGTCGTCGTGACCGCCTCCGACGTGCTCGGCAGCCGGGCGCATCATCCGCAGCCGATGGCGCGCGCCTTGAGCGCGGCCTTCGACCACGCCGACGTGCCCGAGCAGGGGACGGTGGTCATCCATCTCCAGCGCGGCCTCGGCGTGCTCGACGGCTTGCAGACCGTGAACACCGGCGGCGGCGCGCTGCGGGAGATGATCCGCCTGAAGTTCGCCGGCGACAATGCGGTGCTGGTGCCGCCGCCCGATCTCGCCTTGATGTGGCCCTATGCCGCCGAGCTCGGCAAGCTGGCGCTCGACAAGGCGGACGGCAGCACATGGTGGGCGCGCCGCGGCGAGGCTGAGCGCGAAATCCAGGTCGCCGGCAAGGCACTTGCCAAGCACATCAGCCAGCGCCGCCGGCGGCGCGGCGAAAAGCTGGTGCCGCCGGGATCGGCCTACGAAAAGTTCGTCGCGCGTTTCCCTTACTTCACGACGAGCGATCAGGCCAAGGCGATCAGTGACGTACTCGACGATCTGGCATCCGGTCATCCCATGGACCGGGTGATCTGCGGCGACGTCGGCTTTGGCAAGACCGAGGTGGCGCTGCGGGCGGCGGCTGCTGTGGTGCTGTCGGGCAAGCAGGTGGCGGTCGCGGTGCCGACGACGGTGCTGGCCCGTCAGCACGTCGCAACGTTCCAGAAGCGCTTCGCGCCGTTCGGCATCGAGGTCGGCAATCTGTCGCGGGCGACCTCGGGCGCGGCGCTGCGGGAGACCAGGGAGGGCCTGCGTAGCGGCCGGATCAAGGTCGTGATCGGCACGCAGGCGCTCACGGCCAAGGACGTGAGGTTCGACGATCTCGGCCTCGTCATCATCGACGAGGAGCAGCATTTTGGCGCGGCCGAGAAGGCCAGGCTGTCCGGCCTCGCCAGGAATGTCCATGTGCTGATGATGAGCGCGACACCGATCCCGCGCACGCTCGCCGCCGGCCTTGCCGGCTTTCGCGACCTCAGCGTGATCGCATCGCCTCCGGTGCACCGGCTGCCGGTCGCGACCCGGATCGCGCCGCTGTCGGATGCGGCGATTGCCTCCGCACTGCTGCGCGAGCAGCGCCGCCACGGCCAGAGTTTCCTGATCTGCCCGCGCATCCAGGATCTCGATCCGATGCTGGCGCGGGTGCAGGCGGTGGCGCCGGACCTGCGCATCGTCTGCCTGCACGGCAGATTGGCGGCCGACGAGATCGACGACCGCATGATGAGCTTCGTCGAGGGCAGGGCCGACGTCCTGCTCGCGACCAACATCGTCGAGAGCGGCCTCGACATTCCCCGGGCGAACACCATCGTGGTGTGCTGGCCGGAGAAGTTCGGCCTCGCCCAGCTGCATCAGCTGCGCGGGCGGGTCGGCCGCAGCGGCATCCGCGCCTTCGCCCATCTCCTGACCGAGACGGCGTCCGGACAATCCGAGAAGCGGCTGGCCGTGCTCGAGGAGTTCAGCCGTCCCGGCGCCGGCTTTGCCATCAGCGAGCGCGACCTCGATCTCAGAGGCGCGGGCGACCTGTTTTCGGAGCAGCAATCCGGTCACGTCCAGGTGTTCGGGCCCGTGCTCTACAGCCACCTCCTCAAGATGGCTTCGGAGAAGCCGGGCGAGGGGCAGGCGGTGTGGGTGCCCGACCTGAACCTGCCGGTCGCGGACATGCTGCCCGAGACCTATGTGCAGTCCGAGCCGGTGCGGCTCGAACTCTATGCGCGCGCTGCAAGATGCACGGATGAGGACGACCTCGAAGACCTCGAGGAGGAAACCGCCCGCCGCTTCGGCCCGCTCCCGATGATGGCGCGCGACTTCTTCGCCGCGGCCAGGCTCAGGCTCGAATGCAAGCGAAGAGGCATCGTCCGTCTCGACGTCGGGCCGGAGGCTGCGGCCGCAACGTTCTTGCCCGGACGCTTGCGGAAATCGCGGGGGAAGTCACTGCAACGCGACGGCGATCGCGTGGTCTATCACGCCAGGATGCAGGACGCCCCGTTCGAGCGCGTGGAGGAGCTGTTCGAGTTGCTGGACGACTAGGCACAACTCAAAAATGCGAAAACAACCCCATGCACAGTAGCTAAGTGCTGCTGGCACAAAGGTTTTCGAATCCAGCGCAAAGGCCGGTCGCGACCTGCCGCGAGCTGATATAACCGGTTGCACCGTCGGGCAAAACAGGGGTATTCTGCCAACTTCGGAAAATCAGCTTCGCGGGGTGTTTGGTGCGGCTTCCTCTCCCGCCTGTGGGGGAGGCGGCGCAAGCCAGCAAACTATCTCCGTGAAATTCATATGCATTGGAGCGCCTGCACGGTCAGTGCAGCCCGCCGCTACTTGAGTCGCTGCATCGTATGAACCCCGTATTCGGCCGGGGTCGGCGGGCCCGGCCGCTAACGTGGAATTAATCCGAAATGCTCACAATTTTAGGCAGTTGTGTATGGGTGCTGCGTACAAGGGGCCGTCGCGAGGACGTTCCAGGGGGCGGCTTCCTGTTGCTCGCTCACTGGGGTCAATGCAAATGACCGCGACTTTCGAAACGGCAAGCTTCGCCGAAGAACTCGACGCTGCAGCACTTGCAGCCGCCGCAGCGCACGAACCCGCTGGCCCGGAGGCGGCAGCCCCGACCAAACGGTCCAGCCGGAAATCGGTCCTGGCACTTTCGGTGTGCGCCCTGGCCATCAACGGCGCGGCGGCCATCTATACGTCGCCGTCCGATTTTTCGTCGCTGAGTATCGGCAGCCTTGCCGAACTGCTTCCCCGCCTGGAAGCGTCCGCGCCAAAGCCGGATCCGGTTCTCGCCGCCCTGAAGGACATTCAGTCGGCCCAGCAGCAACACACGGCCTTGTTGCAGGCGAACAACCGCGCATCGCAGCAAAATGCGGTTCTGATGCAGCAGGATTCAACGGTGCTGCTGTCTCTGCGACAGAGCATCACGGACGAGCGGGTCGACGTGAAGAAGATATCTTCGCAGCTGTCCACGCTGATCGCGAAGGTCGAGACGCTGCAAGGCACGGTGATGTCGGACGTTACATCGTCCATCCGAAAGGCGCATGCCCGCTATGGACTGTCCGTAGCGATGCGCAAGCGGATGGCTCGGGAAGCAAAACCCGTGGGGCCGGTTTCGGTCGGAGGAGCTCCGCTGAGCGTGCCGGCTGCGACGTCGGCGCCGGAGAGCTGAGGACCGCAAATTCCTGACTGAGCCAGCCGCGCAGGGATTGGCCATCAGATCTGACGAAACAAGGTTGGCCGCGCGCGTGGCGTCACTTCGGGGCGTGGTCGATCTTGTGCTGCAGATGCCCGGTGTCGTGATCGCGGCGCAACTGGCTCAGCGACGTCTCGTTCAACTGAAGCAGGACCTCGCTGAGTTGGGTCGCATCCGGATAGCCGGCGGCAAAACCTTTTCCGTAGATCTTGCGCAACGTGCCGACCAGCGTGTTGCCGTGCTTCTTGTTGATCGCGCCGTCCTTGTCGCGGTGGCGGCCGTCCGGGCCCGGTTCCTTCATGTTTCGCTCCCGTGAGGCGTCTTGAGCGCCTGGAGAGAGCGTGCTCCCAAACCAGTGGACTGGCAATGGTATCGCGCGGGGGATTTGAGGGCTCGCCTGCGCCGGCGAGCGGCTAGGCGGCCTGCTCCTCGAACGAGGTGTAGACCCGGCCGCCGGGATCAACGACCTGAACGTCCCAGCACCCGTCCGCGACAAGCTCCTTGGCCTTCTTGAGGGCAGCGGCGAGTGACAGCCGCTTGAGACTGACGACGCCCGCCGTGTCGAAACCGTTGATTTCAAACATGCCGCTCCCTCCGATTTTGGCGAATCCTACACGTTTCCGGCGGCTTGTCAGCGGCTTTTGTGGGGGCTGGCGGGACCGGCACAAGCCCAGAAGCCTCCGCAGGTGCGGCCGCTCTGAGGCTAACCGGCCGCAGCGCGGCGTAGATGCGAGGGAACGGGGATCGGACGATGAGCTTCCTCGGCAGCCTCGATCCAACAGGCAATTGCATCCTGCACGTTCTGCACCGCTTCGAATTCGGTGGCACCGTCGGACATGCAGCCGGGAAGGTCGGGCACGGTCGCAACAAATCCGCCGCCGTCTTCCTCGGGCAGCGGCTCGATGATGATCTTATAATGCGGACGCTCGCCCATGGTCTCAATCTCTTAGGAAGGCTACCAGCTTCTTGATATATATCGGCTTAATGGGCCGCTTGAAAGGGACGGTCAGGATTTCGACCTTTCCGGGTCTGGAAATCTTGTAGTGCGAGCCTCCCCCTCGCGGTGGGGAGCATTTGGCGCCATGAAAACCGCAAACGGTCTCCACATCCTGGATGCGCCAACCAGACGGATTGCGCTCCATGTCGTCTAGTGTCGTACGGCCCACGACATACCTCAAATCTCGAAAGAAGCGAGGCGGGCCTGACTGCCCCTCCACGAATAGCGATCATCGCCGAGGTTCGGTGGGATGACAAGGTCAGCGCATAGTACCATCTCCTGCTTCACCCCATCGCCGCCTTCGACGGCTTGCCCAAATCGAAGTCCGGTCTGACCACCGCACCGCGCCTGCCGCACGCCGTGCAGACGAAGCGAGGCTCGAGGTCTGACAACCGCACATCATCTGGCCAGCGATCCGCGCCCAGGGCAATGTGGTGCCCGCAGCAGCAATAGACCAGGACGCCGCGGACGCCCATGTCGCGCATCTCGCCGAGCGTGATCTTGACTGGGCGACCGTCGGCGCGGGTTGGCGTGATGCGTCTGGTCGGACGAGGCATCCCGCCAAGAATGGCGCTGGCTGCGCGGAGTCAAATTATCGATTCCGGGTATGCCGGAACGGCGCCGAGCTACTGCCTGTCGTGGCTGTGGAGAACCACGCTGCTCCGCGGCGCCTGCGCCAGAGTAATGCTGTCGACGCGCCGACAGGGGCGGCACTGGAAAGCGTGGATGGCGGGGAGGTTGAGGATGGCGGGGAGCGTCGCCAGGAACGTCATCGGCCGTCTGCACTTGGAGCAGATCAGGACGGGCGGACTGTCTTTCGCTGTGCAGATCATCGTCGAGGGCTGGATGAAGGAGCCCTGACAATAGGCCGGCGCCGCACTCACTTCATCTCGGGTCGACTACGGGGGGCACTATCGGAATTTGGCGACAGCAGGAGGGGCGGGCGTTGCGTTGCGGCGGCCCTGCACGGTCCTCGGGCTGAGCCACGCGCTCCCATGGCCGCCGGATGGCTTGAGTGACGCCATTGCTGCCGGGTACAGCGACGGTGCCTTCGCCTGAAAGGCTGAGACCGTCCCGCAGATTAAGTGCACTGTCACCGTGATCCGGCGTTTCGTATCATCGCGATCAACTAAGAGCACCAAAATCGAGCGCGGCTTGAACTAGATGGGGGCGCAATTATCGGGATGACAGTAACAGTGCATTCAACTGAAGGCAGATATGGTGTAATTCAAGAACGTCGTTCAAGCAGCGAATTCGGTATGTCAAATCCAATGCCCCCCTCGGGGGGCACGCCAACTCGGACCTTCTCCGCCCCGATGGCGTCGTTTAGCTTCCTGAACTTCAAGTCCAGTGGGCTTAGCTTTGCCTTCGCCGCTCGTTGCGAGACGTAGGCGACAAGATCAGCGATCTGGAGCAGAGGTGGTTTCGCACATTGAGAATAGGAGACCTTTATCTTCTCCGGTTGCTCACCGTGACCATGATCGATGTAGCCTCCGAGCATCTGGTTGAACTGCCGCCGTCCTCCACTGAATTCGATCAAGGTGCTGTCGGGGTCTGGCCAGAAAGTCACGGCATCAAAACCGGGCCATTTCGAGATCGGAATCATTGTGCCTTGCGCGCAGAAGCATGCGATTTGCTTGTCACGAAACGGCCAGGCCGGTGCCCACTCCATCGGGCCGATGAAGTCCTTGTCGCTGTGCTCCCACGAACCTCCAGGTATTTCGTCGGGCAGTTCATTTTTGTTGGCGAGAGCCACAATCGTGCGGACTATTCTAGGCTTAACTTCCGTAATGAGGCAGGAATATAGAGCGAAGACGTCGTCCATGGTCAGCCTCGACCAGACTGATTTCCTTCGCGCGTCTGGCGCAAACATAACCCGGCAATGCAACGTATCGGCAGGCGATCCGCCGTATTCAGCCTTTACTTTCGCAATCCGCGTCTCAATTTCTTCTATATTTTGAGTCGGGACTAGAACGGTTCCGTAAGCGACAAAGGCGAGCCCAGCGCTCTCATCGCCGAAGGCTTGAAATGACATGTGCTCCTTCCTTTCCAATACCCAAGTGGGTCGCGTCGGATCAGCCATTCCGCAAGAATCATCCCAACGGCAGCAATCATCTCCGCGTCGGAATGATCTATCGGATTGGCTTTGCCAGATGCTTTCCCGTGCCCGGTCCCGACCGACAATTACGGTGACAGTGCATTCAACTGAAAGGCGGATGCCGTCCCACAGCTATTGTGCATTGCCGCCGTAATCCTGCGGATTTTTTGTGTGTCCGTTGGGAGACCCCCGAAGCTCAAGACGTCCTCATAGCATTCGAGCCGCTGGGTTGGCATCGAGGGTAGTCTTGCAGCTTTCGGCTTGCGCTTGGGTGGCCCAGCACGACGCGGCAAAGCCGGATTGCTAAGCGGGAAGAAAGTTCTTCCAATGGACCTCCGAGACAATGTTGATCGGCAAGCCGCTATCGCGCCATTCGCTAGCTTTGATGATCTTGTTTCCGAATGAGGAATGCTTCCAAGACTCGGTGGCATAGATGCCGATCACGAGAACATTTGTCTTCTGCGTCAAGCTGCCGACCTCAGCGCCGAGTTTTTCAACGGCTTGTTCGCATTCCTTCCGACAACCGAAGTTGAAGGTGCCGGTAAAGCAATATCGCCGACCAACGAATGTTAGTGAGGGCTCTGGATTGTCCAGGGGCAGCGAAGTCGCTCTCAAGATTTCTCCCAATCCACCGATCTCGCGGTTTGAAAACCGATTCAGCGTTTCCAGCAGCTCTGCTTTCTCGTCGTCATCTATGACGCCATCAACCAGCATTTCGTCGATCCGCTTGTAAAGCACGCGCACCAACGGTTGGTCGCTTATGTGAAGATTGGCTGCGAGCCACTTTTGCAGAAATTCGACTTCTGCTTGGTTGATCTGATTGTCCGCCACCAGCCCTCGCGCAAGGCCGATCAACTCGTCGATTTGCCTGCTGCCGATCCTGTCGCCGCCTACACGATTATAGAATCCGTCGCCTTTGTCTGTGGTGGTCATCGAAATCATCCTCATGGTCAATGGCTGTATTCAACCGCAGGATGCTGATCAGCGCAACTAACCTGTGTTCGGAATGCGCGAAGATGTCCCCGGCCCGGCGCAGATGCGATGACACGAAATCGGACGCTAGTTCTCTTCGGCAGCCTCGATCCAGCACGTGATCGCATCCTGGACGTTTTGCACTGCCTCGAGTTCGGTTGCGCCGTCGGACATGCAGCCGGGGAGATCGGGAACGGTCGCGACGAATCCGCCGCCATCTTCCTCGGCGAGCGGTTCGATGATGATCCTGTGGTGTGGACGCTCGCCCATCGGCCCTCAATCTCGCAGGACAGTTATTAGAGAGGGCATTATGGTGAGCGCGCTGGGGCTCGAACCCAGGACCCCGTGATTAAAAGTCACGTGCTCTACCGGCTGAGCTACGCGCTCCCATGGCCGCTGATGGCTTGAGAGATCGCCATCGTCTTCGGACATTCGAGAAGCATGTCTTGCCGCTGCGCTCAAGTTCGCGTCGCGGGGAAAACCGGCTGTTTCCGGATCATGCTGTCGGCTCGCGCTGTGTAGGGGGATGGGGCGCTGAGGTCAATAGCGGGCGTGATTGCCGAAGTTCTCGGCAGGGGCGGGATTTGCTCGCGGAATCCGCAGCTTGAGCCGGGATTCTCAACTCGATTGGCGGGTCGTCATCCACGCTGAAGTGGGGGAGATCGTCGGAAGAGTTTGGCCCTTCATGGTTCGAGACGCGGCTTTGGCGGGCTCCTCACCACGAGGGTCTGGCAATCTCGCCGCAAAACCTGAGCTCATCCCGAGAGGGCCCGCCGCAGGCAGGCGTCTCGGAGGATGGCCGCAGGCGCCGTTCCCGCCCGTCAGTTCGCCTCCCGCCGCACCTCGCTCGGGACCGGTTGCGGCGTGCCGCCCGGAAGGGGCAGCGTGACCGGGCGCAGTCCGATCAGCTCGGCAGTGCGGATCGCGCTGTCGCGCCAGAACTGGAACGAGTTGATGCGGCTGAGCTCGAGGGTGGCGATCGCGACCGCGGCCAGGAACGGCAGGCTTTGCAACACCAGGACGCCGGCGAAGATGTAAATCTCGGTGATCTGCCTAAAACTGTTGGAGGCGACCAGGACGCCGGCGCCGAGCACGAGCAGGATGCCGATCACGGCCTCCCAGAACGCCTGGAACTCGATCGACATTCTGCTGAGGCCGCCCTTGGAGGTGCGCGCAAACGCGATGTGCTCGGTGATGAGGCCCTGCGCCACCGCGCGCGACACCGTCCACTGCACGCTCATCGCCGCGATCATGGCACCTAGCATCTGGCCGGGTTTGATGGCGACGCGGGCGCGGTACATCGACAGGAAGTGCACCAGCGAGACGACGAAGGCGCCGATGATCGGCAGCGTCAGGATCTTGTCGGGGATAGCGATGTCGGCGAAGGCGACGATCGGCACCCAGACGAGGTTGAGCAGCGCCACCACCACGCCGAGGCTCTCGGCGCCCAGCCAGTTCAGCCAGCCGAGGCCGTATTCGCGCTTCTGGTCGGAGGTCAGCCGGCTTGCGCCGGGCAGGAAGCGGCGCCAGTGCTTCTTGACGATCTGCAGGCCGCCATAGGCCCAGCGATGACGCTGTTTCTTGAACGCCTCGTAGGTGTCCGGCAGCAGGCCTGCGCCGTAGCGGTGGTTAGTATAGTGCGTGGTCCAGCCGAGCTCCTGGATCGCAAGGCCGAGATCGGAATCCTCGCAGATCGTGTCGGATGACCAGCCGCCGGCCATGTCCATCGCGGCGCGGCGGATCAGGCACATCGTGCCGTGAACGATGACGGCGTTGAGCTCGTTGCGCTGGACCATGCCGATGTCGAAGAAGCCGGCATATTCGCCGTTCATGATGTAGTGCATGATCGACAGGCCGCCGTCGCGGTGCTCCTGCGGCGCCTGCACGAGGCCGACGCGCGGATCGGCGAAGGCGGGCACGAGGTCCTGCAGCCAGTCGGGCTCGACGACATAGTCGGCATCGAGAATGCCGATGATCTCGGCGTCCTCCGCGGTGCGGTCCATCGCGATGCGCAGCGCGCCGGCCTTGAAGCCCTGCACCTTCTCGGCGTTGATGAACTTGAAGCGTTCACCGAGCGCGCGGCAATGGTCCTGGATCGGCTGCCAGAATGCGGGATCCGGCGTGTTATTGATGATGACCACGCATTCGTAGTTCGGGTAGTTCAGCCGCGACAGCGCATCCAGCGTCTGCTTGAGCATGTCGACCGGCTCGAAATAGGCGGGGATGTGGATCGAGACTTTCGGGCAGTAATTCTCGGGAACGTTCTCGACCGGCCTGTCCTTCGCGATCAGCCGCTGCGGCGGCCGGCCGAACGCGACCGCGGCGATCTCGTCGATGCGCGCCATCGCAATGAGAACAAGGGGAACAAGGAGGATCATGCCGAGCGTCAGCGCAAAGGCCGATCCGAACAGGAAGTAGTGGCCATTCCAATAGGCGAACACGGTCGCGGCCCAGGCGCCGACGCCGTTGGCGGTGACGGAGAGCAGGAAGGCCTGCTTCGCGGTCGGTTTTTCGAGCCGCAGGATCGGCAGTGACAGCAGGACGCCGACCAGCAGCGCGATGCCCATCAGCTTCCAACAGTCGGGGTTTTCCACCGGGCCGGTCCAGGCAAATTTCGGCTCTCGGCTGGCGTTGAGGATGCCCCAATACGGGCCGACGCCGCCTTCGAAGAACTTCCAGGGCTGATCGATGGCTTCGACGATGTTGTATTCGATGCCGAGGGCCTCGGCGCGGCCGACGAAATTGCGCAGCGTCAGCGCCTGCTGGAACGGACCCGGGTCGGCGTTGCGCAAGTTATAGCCCGCGCTCGGCCAGCCGAACTCGGCGATCACGATGCGCTTGCCCGGGAACAGATTGCGCAACAAGTTGTAGCGGTCGACGGCCTGGTCGACCGCCTGGTCCGACCGGAAGTTTTCCCAATAGGGCAGGACGTGCGCGGCGATGAAATCGACGTTCGAGGCAAGGTCCGGAAAATCGCGCCAGATGTTCCAGATCTCGCCCGTCGTGACGGGAACGCGAACCGCGCTCTTGACCTTCTTGATCTTGTCGATGAGGTCATCGACCTTCTGCTCGCCGCGGAAGATCACCTCGTTGCCGACCACGATGCCGTTCACATTGCTGTTCTTGCGGGCAAGCTCGATGGCGGCCGTGATCTCCCGCTTGTTGCGATCCTCGTCCTTGTCGATCCACGCGCCGACCGTGACCTTGAGACCGAACTCGGCAGCGATCGGCGGCACCAGCTCGTTGCCTTCCGTCGCGGAGTAGGAGCGGATGGCGCGCGTGACGGTCGAGAGCTTCTTCATGTCCGCGCGAATCTTTTCGGGGTCGACGTTGTTGTCGACGACGTGTCCCGGTTCGAACGGCGTATAGGACAGGCTCGGCAACAGGCCCGTGAAATCAGGTGCGGGTTCCTTGTCGCGCAAAGCGCCCCATAGCCCCGCATGGAGCGCAGACACAAGCAACAGAACGGCGGCGACAACGCGCATCGCGGCTAAACCAAAAGGGGCTGAGGTGGCAGGGAAGCGGACCCGACCCCGAGATCCGACCGTGTCCGCGGCAAATGGAGCATACCTCTGCCGCGCGGTTTCACAACTGTCATGGCCTCATGGCCTTATGAGGGCGTGGCCTTTTCCGGAAGACGCGTGGCAGTGCCAACCGTCTCTTTGGCCGGTCGTTCCTGAACGACAGCTGAAGCGATCTGCGGCTATTTCGAGGGCGCCGGGGACGGGCTTGCCGCAGGGGAGGGGCTCGCGGCCGGCGGATTGCCTGAGGCCGGTGCCGCCGGTTGTGACGTCGCCGCCGTGGCCTGCTGCGGCTGGGCCGCCGGGTTGATCCAGCAGGCATGCACACGGCTGTCCAGGGTCTCGGCGACCTTGGGGTCGATCTGGGCACCGAACCGGGTCAGGCAGCGGAAGGCGGCCTGGATGTGGCCGCCGGGACAGCCGAAGCGGTCGTAGAGGTCGAGATGGCGGAACGCGGTATCGAGGTCGTCCCGCCACATCAGCCGTACCACGCGCCGGCCGAGCCAGACGCATTCGGGATTGCCGGCCGGGCCGTTGATGACCTTGGCCGCTTCGGCGAATTCGTCGGTGCGGCGCTGGTTCTGGGCTGCTTCCTTGGCGGCGTCGGCAGGCTGAGCTGCGGCCTTGCCCTGGTCGGGGGCGGGCGTGCCGCTCTGTGCGAAGGCGCCAGCGAATCCGGCGAAAACGAGGAGGCAGGAGACGGTCAAGGTGGCGGCGAACTGCCGCAGGACCGCATTTCGAAACCCGAACACCCGTTGCCGCATGAATTCCCCAATCGTCTGACCATCCGCGTCAGGACCTCGCGGACGCAATAGCTGATGGCGTCCAAATGGGTCTCCAATGCGGCGGAAAATGCCCGTTGAATCCCATGACCTGTATTTCGAATTTTGTCCAGCAAAGTCACGATCCTAGACGCCGGTCGAGCGCCCGCAGCCAAATTCCTCGAGGGGGAGGAGCGGGTCGGTCGCCTGTTACCCCTTGGCAGACGGCGTATGAGCAGGTAATCGACGGACCCTTCGCGGAGGACGGATCCGATTTCTCTTCGTACGCCACTGGCGCTTCTGCTCGTTTCACTGGGTGCGATTGCTGCCGTGTGGTGGTGGTTGGCGACGCCAATCACACTCGCGCGCGCTCCGATCGACCCCGCCGAGAAGGTCCAATGCGTCTCCTACGCGCCGTTCCGCGGCGAGCAGACGCCGCTGAACCCGTGGACCCATATCGACGCCGACCAGATCGAGCAGGATTTGCGGCAGCTCAAGGAGATCACCGGCTGCGTCCGCACCTATTCGATGGAGAACGGGCTCGACCAGGTGCCTGCGGTCGCCGCCAAGGTTGGCGGGCTGAAGGTGATCCAGGGCATCTGGCTCTCCAGTAATCGCAGCAAGAACTTCGAGCAGGCGGCGCTCGCCGTTCGCCTCACCAAGGAATTCCCCGACATCATCACCTCGCTCATCGTCGGCAACGAGGTATTGCTCCGCGGCGAGATGACGACCGCAGACCTCGTCTCCATCATCCACCTGGTGAAGACGCAGGTCAGCGTGCCCGTCACCTATGCCGACGTCTGGGAGTACTGGCTGAAGAATCGCGAGGTCTATGACGCCGTCGACTTCGTCACGATCCATATTCTGCCTTATTGGGAGGACTTCCCCGTCAAGGCGAAATTCGCCTCCGCCCATGTCGAGGCGATCCGCGAGCGCATGGCGGTGGCGTTTCCGGGCAAGGAAATCCTGATCGGCGAAACCGGCTGGCCGAGCGAAGGGCGGATGCGCGACGGCGCGCTGCCGTCACGCACCAACCAGGCGCGGGTGGTTTCGGAAATCCTGGCCCTGGCGAAGGCGCAGAAGTTCCGCGTCAACCTGATCGAGTCCTACGACCAGCCGTGGAAGCGCAAGCTGGAAGGCACCGTCGGCGGTTATTGGGGCCTGTATGACTCGGTGCGCCGGACCCTGAAATATCCGCCGGGGCAGCCAATCAGCAATTTCCCGTACTGGAAATGGTACATGGGCGCGGGCATGGGCCTTTCCGTGCTGGTGTTCGCGGTAGCACTGATCACGGTGCGCCGGCGGCCGTGGACGCCGCGCTTCCCGGCATGGCTCGGCGTCGCCATCTCGGCGACGACGGCGGGAAGCCTGCTCGGGATCGGCGCCGACAAGATGTATTACGAGAGCTACGGCATCGGCGGCTGGCTGCTCTGGGGCGCGCTGCTTGCGGCCGGCATCCTGTCGCCGATCTTCTGCGCGCAGGCGATGGTGATCGGCCGCAGCCTTCCGACCTTCCTCGATCTGCTCGGTCCGCGCGAGGGCCGCAAATGGTCGAAGCTCACGGCCGTGCTCGGCCTGACGCTCGCGGTGACGGCGGTGATCGCGGCGCAGACCGCGCTCGGCTTCGTGTTCGACCCGCGCTACAAGGACTTTCCCTACGCCGCGCTGACGATGGCGGTGGTGCCGTTCGCGCTGCTGACGCTGAACCGGCCGCAGATCGGCCGGCGTCCAATCGCCGAAGCGGTGTTCGCTTGCGTGCTGGCGATGTCGGCCGTCTTCGTGCTCTTCAACGAAGGCCGCGACAACTGGCAATCGCTGTGGACCTGCACGATCTATCTGTTGTTCGCGCTCACGCTGTGGCGGGCGCGGGCCGAGCAAATCCAAGAATGAACAGGCCGATCGCCAGACCCGACAGCACGACATTGTAGAGCACGATGCCGAGGCCGGCCGCGATGATGCCGACGGTGAGCAGCACGATCGACGGCCGCATCAGGTTCAGCGTCGCAACGACCAGCGCAACGATG
The DNA here is from genome assembly GCF_016616425.1 of Bradyrhizobium diazoefficiens. NCBI lineage: Bacteria > Pseudomonadati > Pseudomonadota > Alphaproteobacteria > Hyphomicrobiales > Nitrobacteraceae > Bradyrhizobium > Bradyrhizobium diazoefficiens. Next base: position 4,077,122 of record NZ_CP067101.1, on the reverse strand, counting down.
CCGAACACCGAGTTCTTGAACAGCACCGTCGAGACCGAACGGGCCTTGCAGACCAGCGTCTGAAGCCCGGCATCGCAGGCGAGGGCGACCTGCGAGAACTCGATCGCGAGATAGCGCAGGTAGAGCGCATAGCCGACCGAAGCGAAGCCGACGACGATCAGGAACTGGACCTGGTAGGGCGTGAGGCGGAAGGGCTTTTTTGTCATGGGGGCAATATGGTCGGGACGGCCCGGGCAGGCAACAGGGCAGGTGATGTTTCTGTTGTCGGAGCGAAATTCCGGTCCGTCGCCGCGCGCAAGGCATGCCGGGTATCTACCGCGTATTCAGGTGGAGGCGGCTTCCGCCCTGGAGCAGCCACCATTTAGCGCCTGAAGAACGACGATAGCGTCGATCCCACGGATGCAGACGCGCCCTCCGGCTTCGCCGGCGCCGGCGCCGGCGCCCGCTGCGCCGCAGGTGCGGGCGTGGGCGCGGGTTCCTCGCGCTTCGAGCGTTTTGACGAGTAGCTGTGGCGGCGCTGCGGCTTCTCGGGCTTTGCGCTGGGGGCGGGCGCGGTTTCGGCTTGCGGGACCGCGTCCTTGTTCGTCTCCGAGCTCTTTTCTTGAACTCGGTCTTGCGTCTTCTGTTTTCCCTTGTCCTGCGCCTTTTCCGAGCCATGCATCGACAGGCGCTGGCCGTCGAACACCGTCGTCTCGCAGTGGCGGTCGTTCTCGGCGAGACCGGCGCAGAATTTTGCGGCGACGGCAGCGTTGACCAGGGGGCCGGCCCCCAGGCGGAGCTGCATGCCGGGCCCCGTGGTGCCTTCCTTGATCATGATGATCGGTCGCAGCGCTGCGACTTCGGGATTGGATTTGGTCACGCCGCGCCAGAGCGCGCGCAGGCCGTCGACCGAATTGGCGCCGCCGAGATCGATCGCGAAACGCGTCTGCTGAACCGCGATCGCGGCGGATTCGCTCTCGGCTGCTTCCGGAGGCTTCGCGGCTGCCGCGACGGCTTCGCTCGGAGCGGGCGCCGGCTCGACCTTCTTCCCGGCGGCCTTCTCGCTTGTCTCGGGCTGCATCAATTTCGACGCGGCCGGATCAGGCGGTGCCATGATCGACTTGGACGGCACCAGCGGAATGGTCGGCAGCGCCGAACTCATGGCCGGCGATTGCTGCACGAGCGAGGCGGCGGCCGCGGTCTGCGGCGGCGGGCTCGACGGCTCCTTTGCAGTTTCTTTCGACGTGTTCTTGGGCGTTTCCTTGGCGGCCTCGGCGCGCGGCTTGTCGCCGGCGGAGGCGGGCGTCGAAGCGACCCGCCCGACGCTGGGGGCTGCGGGTGCGGCAGCCTGGGACGTGGCATCCTGCGGCGGCGGGGTGGCCTGCCTGGCGATGGCGCCGGTGACGGAATCGAGCCCCTGCTCCAGCACGGTGACGCGGGAATAGAGGCGGTCGCGGTCGGTGTTCAGCGTCTCGATGGCGGCAGCGAGCCGGCGGGCCTCGTTCTGGTTCTCCTTGGTCAGCACCTCGAGCCGGTCGGCCCGACGTGCGAGATCGGCGGAGGCAGTCTGGTCGCGCCGCCAGCCGAACTGGGCCTGATTGGCCATCACCGCGATGGTGACGGCGCCCACCGCGGCCACGCCCCACGAGCCCAGGCGCCACATCATGCGGCGGTCGAACGCGCTTTCCTCGGCTACAAGTCCGGAGAACAGCCCGCCGGTCTCCTTGGTGTCGAAGGCATCCGCCAGTGGGTCGGAATCCTTTGCCATGTACGTTAAGTGCCAGCCCTGAGCTTCCCCGAATCAATCAGGGAACATTAACAGGAAAACCCCGTCGCACTTGAATTCCGGGCGTTTGCGGGGGTAGCAAGGCGATAGCTTTCGAGAGGGGCTGCCGCCCGTCGCGCCAATTGATTCGGCCGTATCTGACAGGATTTTGATGACCGTCCGCTCCAGCCTCACGATCGTGCTCGCCGCAGGCGAAGGCACGCGCATGCGATCGAGCCTGCCGAAAGTGCTGCATCCGGTAGCTCACCAGACGCTGCTCGCCCATGTGCTCGCCGCGGCGCCGACGGGAACCGGCAGCTCGCTCGCCGTCGTGATTGGTCCCGACCATCAGGCGGTCGCCGATGAAGCGAGGCGGATCAGCCCCGACGCACTCACCTTCGTGCAGGCCGAGCGGCTCGGCACCGCGCATGCGGTGCTGGCGGCGCGCCAGGCGATCGCGCGTGGCGTGGATGATCTCCTGATTGTCTTCGGCGATACGCCGCTGATCTCGGCCGGGACCTTTGCGCGGTTGCGCGCGCCGCTCGCAAGCGGTGCTGCGATCGCCGCGCTCGGCTTCCGCGCCGCCGATCCCACCGGCTATGGCCGCCTCATCGTCGAGGACGAACGCCTGGTCGCGATCCGCGAGCAGGCCGATGCCAGCGAAGTCGAGCGCAAGATCAATCTGTGCAATGCCGGCGTGATGGCGATCGACGGACGCCGCGCGCTCGAAATCCTCGGGCAAATCGGCAATGCCAATTCCAAGGGCGAGTATTATCTGACCGATGCGGTCGAAATCGTCCGCAAGCAGGGATGGGAGTCCGTGGTGATCGAGACCAGCGAGGACGAGGTGCGCGGCATCAACACCAAGGCGCAGCTCGCCGAGGCGGAAGCCGTGATGCAGGCGCGCTTGCGGAAAGCGGCGATGGAGGCCGGCGTCACGCTGGTCGCGCCGGAGACCGTTTATCTCGCCGCCGACACCGTGTTCGGCAAGGACGTCACCATCGAGCCGTTCGTGGTGATCGGCCCCGGCGTGTCGATCGCCGACGGCAGCGTGATCCATTCCTTCTCGCATATCGTGCAGACGAGGCTCGGCAAGAACGTCTCGATCGGCCCCTATGCGCGGCTGCGTCCCGGCACCTCGCTCGGCGACGGCGCGCGGATCGGCAATTTCGTGGAGACCAAGGCGGCAACGCTGGAGGCCGGCGTCAAGGTCAACCATCTCTCCTACATCGGCGATGCCACCGTCGGCGCCAACTCCAACATCGGCGCCGGCACCATCACCTGCAACTACGACGGCTTCAAGAAGCACAAGACGGTGATCGGACAGGGCGCCTTCGTCGGCACCAACTCCTCGCTGGTCGCACCTGTCAACATCGGCAACGGCGCCTATATCGGCTCAGGCTCGGTGATCACCCGCGACGTGCCCGACGATGCCATGGCGCTGGAGCGCAACCAGCAGACCATCCGCGAAGGCGGCGCAGCGCGCTATCGCGAGATGAAGACGGGCGGCAAGAAGCCGGAGAAATGAGCGGCGCTATTCGTCGTCGGCGAATTCGGAGAAGATCGCACGGGTCAGGCGCCAGCCGCGCGGCTTGGCGCGCTTGACCGGCTCTCCTTCCGCATGCTTGACGAAGACCGGCTTGCTTTCCTTGCCGCGCTGGGGCGGTGGCCAATGCGCAAGGTGCGTGCCCGTGGTCTCGCCGGCGCGCAGATACATCGATGACAGACCTTTGCGGTCGGACGAGCCCTTCATGGCCTTGCTCTCCTGGACCGGAATCGTTGGCCAAAGATGTTGACAACGAGTTAACGCGCGCGGTTTAAGTCCGGCCAATTCGACGCAGGCGAAATCCGATGTGAGCCTACGCTGTCTCAATCAGCAATAATTATTGAGTATATGGTTCCTTCCGAATTTCGCTAAAAGCCAAGCGCGTCGTTCAGGCGATTTTTCGACGATTGGGGGATATTGATCCGCATGTGCGGGATTGTCGGCATTCTCGGGCGCGAACCGGTTGCAGAGCAGCTGGTGGATTCGCTCAAACGTCTTGAATATCGCGGTTACGACTCCGCGGGCGTCGCGACGCTCGAAGGCAGGCACATCGAGCGCCGCCGCGCCGAGGGCAAGCTGAAGAATCTGGAGAAGCGGCTGGAAGCCGAGCCGCTCAAGGGCACGACCGGCATCGGCCACACCCGCTGGGCCACCCATGGCAAGCCGACCGTCAACAACGCCCATCCGCACGCGACCGAGCGCGTCGCCGTGGTCCACAACGGCATCATCGAGAACTTCCGTGAGCTGCGCGAAGAGCTCGAGAAGAAGGGCGCGGCGTTCCACACCGAGACCGACACCGAGATCGTGCTGCACCTTGTCGACGATTTGCTGACGCGCGGCAACAAGCCGGTCGAAGCTGTCAAGCTGGCGCTGGCGCGGCTGCGCGGCGCCTTTGCGCTTGGTTTTATCTTCGCCGGCGACGACGACCTGATGATCGGGGCCCGCAACGGGCCGCCGCTGGCGATCGGCTACGGCGACGGCGAGATGTATCTCGGCTCCGACGCCATCGCGCTCGGCCCGTTCACCGACACGATCAGCTATCTCGAAGACGGCGACTGGGTCGTGCTGACCCGCAAGAGCGCGACGATTTTCGACGGGGATGGCCACACGGTCCAGCGCGACAAGATCAGGCACGCCGCCTCGACCTCACTGGTCGACAAGGCCAATTACCGCCACTTCATGGCGAAGGAGATCCACGAGCAGCCGGAAGTGGTCGGCCACACCTTGGCGCGGTACGTCGACATGGCGACCGAGCGCGTCTGCCTACCGGTCAAGCTTCCGTTCGACTTCAGCAACATCCAGCGCATCAACATCACGGCCTGCGGCACCGCGAGCTATGCCGGCTTTGTCGCGAAATACTGGTTCGAGCGCTTTGCCCGCGTGCCGGTCGAGGTCGATGTCGCCTCCGAGTTCCGTTACCGCGAGGCGCCCTTGCGCAAGGGCGACCTTGCCATCTTCATCTCGCAGTCCGGCGAGACCGCCGACACCCTGGCGGCACTGCGTTATGCCAAGGCTCAAGGCGTGCACACGGTCGCCGTCGTCAACGTGCCGACCTCGACCATCGCACGCGAGAGCGAGACCGTGCTGCAAACGCTGGCCGGCCCCGAGATCGGCGTCGCCTCGACCAAGGCCTTCACCTGTCAGCTCATGGTGCTGGCAAATCTTGCGATCGCGGCCGGCAAGGCGAGAGGCCAATTGTCCGACGAGGACGAGACCAAGCTGGTCCATGGCCTCGTCGAGATTCCGCGCCTGATGGCGGATGCGCTCGCCACCGAGCTGCAGATCGAAAAGCTCGCGCACAGGATCGCCAAGTCCCGCGACGTGCTCTATCTCGGCCGTGGCACCAGCTTCCCGCTCGCGCTCGAAGGCGCGCTGAAGCTGAAGGAGATTTCCTATATCCACGCCGAGGGCTATGCCGCCGGCGAGCTCAAGCACGGGCCGATCGCGCTGATCGACGAGACCATGCCGGTCGTCGTCATCGCGCCCCACGATCGGGTGTTCGAAAAGACGGTCTCCAACATGCAGGAGGTCGCCGCCCGCGGCGGCAACATCATCCTGATGACAGATATGAAGGGCGCGGAAGAGGCGACCGTCGAGTCTCTCGTCACCATCGTGATGCCGGACATGGCGGCGGCCTTCACACCGATGGTCTATGCCGTCCCCGTGCAGTTGCTTGCCTATCACACGGCTGTCGTCATGGGCACCGACGTCGACCAGCCTCGCAACCTCGCGAAATCGGTGACCGTGGAATAGGCAGAAGGGATATCGATCGGTCGCGGTCTTCCAAAACCTGCTAGAAGACCCTAGCTTGTATGCTGCGACCGACCTGGAACCCGAATGCCCCCCCGTGACGACGCGCCTGTGCCTCTTGATACCGTCCCGGAACCGCATACCGGGTTGATAGGCCGCTTCCGCCGTTATTTTCTGACCGGTCTCGTGGTGACGGGGCCGATCGCGATCACCCTGTACCTGGTCTGGTGGTTCGTCACCTGGGTCGATGGGGTCGTGCGCCCGTTCGTGCCGCTGGCCTATCGGCCCGAGACCTATCTGCCCTATGGCGTTCCCGGCTGGGGACTAATTGTCGCATTCTTCACGCTGACGTTGGTCGGCTTCCTCGCGGCCAATCTGATCGGCCGGACGCTGGTCGATGTCGGAGAAACCCTCCTCGGCCGGATCCCGGCCGTGCGCGCCATCTACCGCGGCCTGAAGCAGGTGTTCGAGACGCTGTTCTCGGGCAAGGGCTCGAGCTTCCGGAAAGTGGGCCTGGTCGAGTTTCCGTCGCCGGGCATGTGGTCGATCGTGCTGATCTCGCAATCGCCGAACGAGGACATTGCGCGCAGCCTGCCGGGGGAAGAGCACGTCTCGGTGTTCCTGCCGTGCTCGCCGAATCCGACCACCGGCTTCTTCTTCTATGTCCCTAGGAGCAAGATCATCGAGGTCGACCTCACGGCCGAGGACGCTGCGACGCTGATCATGTCGGCCGGCGTGGTGCAGCCGGGCTCGGCACCCGATCCGAAAAAGGCCGCGGCGCTCGCGGGAATGGCGAATGCCGCGCGCATCGCCAATGCGTCGGCGCTTCAGCCCGAGCCTGCGAAGGTGGAGTAGGGCCATTCCCGTGCGGGATGGCCGCGTTCACGCAGGCGTTCCCGTCCTCTGCTAATCTCCGGTTGATCCGAGCGCCTCGCTCAGAGTTCGACCGGGAGTGCACGATGTCCAGGACGACGTCAAAGACCATTGCGATCCTCGCGCCCGGCGCCATGGGCAGCGCCGTCGCCCGACGCCTCGGCGAGCATGGCGCACGGGTGCTGACGTCCCTGAAGGGGCGGAGCGAGGCGACGCTGAAGCGCGCTGCGGATGCCGGCATGATCGGCGCCGAAGACGATGCGATAGCGGAGGCCGACATCATCCTCTCGATCGTGCCGCCGGGCGAGGCCGTTGCCCTGGCCGAGCGGCTGGCGGCGCTCATCGTCAGGCGCGCGAAGAAGCCGGTCGTGGTCGATTGCAACGCCGTCAATGTCGACACCGTGCTTGGGATCGAGGAGATCATCGCCTCGGCGCAGGCCCCGTTCGTCGATGCCGGCATCATCGGCTTCCCCGCCGCAGGTTGGCGGCAAGAGCCCGGCCTTCTACATGTCCGGCGAGCACGCCAAGGACGTCGCGGTGCTGAAGGAGCTCGGCCTCGACGTGCGGATTGTCGGAGGCCCGGTCGGCGCGGCATCGGCTTTGAAAATGTCTTATGCCGGAATCGTCAAGGGCCTCGCCGGCATCGGCTCGGCCATGGTGGTCGCAGCGACGAAAGCGGGCGCGGCGGATGCGCTACGCGACGAACTGGCACTGAGCCAGCCGGCGATCCTGGCCCGGCTCGAGGTCGCACTGCCGGACATGATTCCAAAGGCGTATCGCTGGGTCGCGGAGATGCGGGAGATTTCAGGTTTCCTAGGGCACGACCATCCCGCCAGCCAAATCTATGAGGGGTTCGCGAAGTGGTTCGAGCATCTCGCCGAGGATGCGAAGGGAGAGGCAGTGGATGCGGAGCTGATGAAGGCATTCGCTGCGGGGATCGCGCGGAAGAAGACCTAAAGCGGAATGGCTTTAGGTTGAATCGATTGCCGCGGCTTGTTCACCTCTCCCGCTTGCGGGAGAGGTCGCGCCGAAGGCGCGGGTGAGGGCTTTCTCCTCTTGGGGATTGTCCCATTGCTGAAGAAACCCTCTCCCCAACCCTCTCCCGCAAGCGGGAGAGGGAGCCCACCTCTGTCGCAGCGGCAATCAAGCCAAAATGCAATATGCGATAGCCCTGCCCATAACGGTGAGGCTGCATCCAAGCCCTAACCCGCCCCGATCAGCGGGATCGCCTCGTCCCGCTCGTAGAGATACAGCAGGCAACGCAGCGCCTCGCCGCGCTCGCCCTTCAGCTTCGGATTATCCTTCAGGATGCGCAGCGCCTCGTCTCTGGCCTGCGTGATGAGCTGGCCGTGGACCTCCGAGCGCGCGATGCGGTAGCCGGGCAGTCCGCTCTGGCGCACGCCCAGCACGTCGCCTTCGCCGCGCAGCTTCAGGTCTTCCTCGGCGATGCGGAAACCGTCGGTGGTCTCGCGGATCACCTTCAGCCGCGCCTTCGACATCTCGCCGAGCGGCTCGGCGTAGAGCAGCAGGCAGGTCGAGGCTTCCGAGCCGCGCCCGATGCGGCCGCGGAGCTGATGCAGCTGGGCGAGGCCAAAGCGTTCTGCATTCTCGATCACCATAATGGTCGCCGCCGGCACGTCGACACCGACCTCGACCACGGTGGTCGCGACCAGGAGGCCGATCTCGTGGGCGGCGAACTGGCCCATCACTTGGTCCTTCTCGGTGCCCTTCATCTGGCCGTGCACGAGGCCGACGCGGTCGCCGAACCGCTTCTGCAGGCTTTCGAAACGCTTGGTCGCGTTGGTGAGGTGCTCGGTGCCCTCCGCCTCGGATTCCTCGACCAGCGGACAGATCCAGTAGACCAGCTTTCCGGACTGGATTGCACGGCCGACGCCCTCCATGACCTCCTCGATCCGGCTCATCGGCACGGCGCGGGTGTCGATCGGCTGGCGGCCGGCGGGCTTTTCTCGGAGCTCGCTGATGTCCATGTCGCCGAAATAGGTCAGAACCAGCGTGCGCGGGATCGGCGTGGCGCTCAACACCAGCACGTCAACGGCTTCACCCTTGGAGGTCAGCGCGAGGCGCTCGCGCACGCCAAAGCGGTGCTGCTCGTCGACAATGGCGAGCGCGAGATCCCTAAAGATCACGTCGTCCTGGATCAGCGCGTGGGTGCCGACGAGCAGGTCGATCTCGCCGGCTTCGAGTTGCGCCAGCAGTTCGCGCCGCTCCTTGCCTTTTTCGCGGCCGGTGAGGATCGCGACGCGCACGCCGGCGCGCTCGGCGAGCGGGGCGATGGTTTTGATGTGCTGGCGCGCCAGGATCTCGGTCGGCGCCATCAGCGCGGCCTGCTTGCCGACCTCGGCGACGGCGGCGGCAGCGAGCAGCGCCACCACGGTCTTGCCGGAGCCGACGTCGCCCTGGAGCAGGCGCAGCATGCGCACGGGCTGCTGCAGATCGTCGGCGATGGCCGCGGCGGCGCTTTGCTGCGAGGGCGTGAGCGCGTAGGGCAGCGCGTCGATGATCCTGCTGCGCAGGTTTCCGTCGCCGGCGTTGCGGACGCCGGCGGGGCGGCGTAGCTTTGCACGGATCAGGGCCAGCGCGAGCTGACCGGCCAAAAGCTCGTCGAAGGCGAGGCGCGACCAGAACGGATGGTCGGGCAGGATGTCAGTGAGCTCGACCGGTTGGTGCACGCGGTTGAGCGCCTCGGTGATCGCAGGGAAATTGCAGCGCCGCATCACCTCCGGGCTGATCCATTCCGGCAGAGCCGGCAGCTTCTGCAGCGCCTGCCCGATCGCGCGGCGGAGCGAGCCGAGTGCGAGGCCCTCGGTCAAGGGATAAACGGGATCGATGCCGGAGAGCTTCGAGATCGCCTCCTCGTCCAGCACGCGGTCGGGATGCACGATCTGCGGGATGCCGTCGTACATCTGCAGCGTGCCGGAGACGTAGCGCTTCTCGCCAAGAGGCAGCAGTTTTTCGACATAGCCTGGCTTGGCGCGGAAGAAGGTCAGCACGACGTCGCCGGTATCGTCGCTGGCATACACGAGATACGGCGCACGCGAATTGCGCGGCGGGGGCGGGCGATGGCGGTCGACGGTCACCTCAAGCGTCACCATGGTTCCCTGGACGGCGTCGCGGATTTTCGGCCGCGCGCGGCGGTCGATCACCTGGCTTGGCAAATGCAGCAGCAGATCGACCAACCGCGGCGTCTCGTTGCGGCCGAGCAAATACTGCAGCAGCTTGTCCTGCTTCGGACCGACGCCGGGCAGGCTGGTCACGGAAGCAAACAGCGGATTGAGCAGGCTGGGGCGCATTGGTGGAATCTAAGGTTGTTCCTCGCCGTCATGCCCGGCTTTATGCCGGGCATCCACGTCTTTTTTCAGCCCGACGTGGATGGCCGGGCCTTCGCCTCGCCGAAGCGGCTTCGGCCGCGCAGGCGGGACGAGCCCGGCCATGACGAGCACATAGGCGGTCTGTCGCAACAAAGGGCTGACACGGCCACATCGAGTGGCTATATCACCCCGGCCCGGCACGTCCGGGCTTTCTGCGTTTGACTGGATTTGAGACATGACGGGGACGACACGATCGAGCAGCGGGCTCGATCAGCGCCGCAAGCGGCTGCTGTTCCGCTGCTGGCACCGCGGCACGCGCGAGATGGACCTGATCCTGGGCCGCTTTGCGGACGCCGAGATCGGCAACCTGTCCGACGCCGAACTCGGCGAGCTCGAGCGCCTGCTCGAGGTCAACGATCCCGATCTCTATGCCGCCATCACCGGCGACATGGTGCTGTCGGCTGATGTCACCGGCGCGCTGTTTGCCCGCATCAAGGCCTTTCCGATCGCGGACGGCAGCGCATGAAACAGGGGATGAAATCTCCGGCCGAGCTGCTCGCACCCGGCCGAGCGGTGACGCTTGCCAATGTCGCGGAAGGCGCCGAAGGCCTCGTCATCTCCGATCTCGCCCGGGCCATCGCGGCACGGCCAAAGAAGCCGGCCGTCAGCCTTGCCGTCGTCTGCCGCGACGGTCCACGAATGCAGCAGCTCGAACGCGCGCTGCAGTTCTTCGCCCCCGATCTGCCGGTGCTGACCTTCCCGGCGTGGGATTGCCAGCCCTATGATCGCGTCTCGCCGCATGGCGGCGTCCTGGCGCAACGTCTGACGACATTGGCGCGGCTTGCGTCCCTGGCCGGCAGCGACAAGCCCCTAATCGTGCTGACGACGGTGAACGCGATCGTGCAGCGCGTGCCCGCGCGCGAGCTCGTCGCGGCGCAGGCGCTGTCGGTCGCCCCCGGCAACGTCGTGCCGATGGACACCATCGTCGCCTGGCTTGAGCACAACGGCTACAACCGCTCCTCGACCGTACGCGAGCCCGGCGAATACGCCGTGCGCGGCGGCATTCTCGACCTGTTTCCGGCCGGTCTCGATCAGCCGGTCCGCTTCGACTTCTTCGGCGACAGCCTGGAATCGATCCGCTCCTTCGACGCCGAGACCCAGCGCACGCTGCTCGACATGCGCTCGCTCGACCTGGTGCCGATCTCGGAATTCCAGCTCGTCACCGACACGATCCGCCGTTTCCGCATGGGCTATGTCGCCGAGTTCGGTGCGCCCGAGCGCGATGATGCGCTGTATGAAGCCGTCAGCGAAGGCCGCCGCCATCCAGGCATGGAGCACTGGCTGCCGCTGTTCCAGGACCGGATGGACACGCTGTTCGACTATCTGCAAGGCGCTCCGATCGCGATCGAGCCGCAGGCCGAGGACGCCGTGCGCGAGCGCTTCAAGCAGATCCTCGACTATTACGAGGCCCGCCGCGATGCGATGGAGCATCCGGGCGGCGGCGCGATCTACAAACCGCTGCCGCCGGATCGGCTTTATCTCACCGACGAGGAGTGGAGCAAGCGCGAGAGCGACATGCCGCTGGTGCGGTTGACGCAGTTTTCGGTTCCACCTGACGGGACGAGTGTCATCGACGCCGGTGCACGCAAGGGCCGCGACTTCGCGCCGGAGCGCAACGACACCACGGTCAACGTGTTCGAATCCGTGGTCAGCCATGTCATGGCGCTGCACGCCCAGCGCAAGAAGGTCCTGATCGCGCTCTGGAGCGAAGGCTCGCGCGACCGCATGAATTCGATGCTGCGCGACCACAAGCTGGCCCATACCACCAGCGTCAACAGCTGGCGGACAGTGCAGGCGACCCCGCGCAACGAGACCATGCTCGCGGTGCTCGGCCTCGAGAGCGGTTTCGAGACCGACGAGATCGCTGTTATCAGCGAGCAGGACATCCTCGGCGACCGCCTGGTGCGGCCGCGCAAGGCCAGCCGCAAGCTCGACAATTTCATCTCGGAGGTGACGAGCCTGGCCGCCGGCGATATCGTCGTCCACGTCGACCACGGCATCGGCCGCTTCGTCGGCCTGCAGACGCTGGACGTTGCCGGCGCACCGCATGACTGCCTCGAGCTGCACTATGCCGCCGAAACAAAACTGTTCCTGCCGGTCGAGAACATCGAGCTGCTCTCGCGCTACGGCTCCGACCAGACCACGGTCGAGCTGGATCGTCTGGGAGGAGGCGGCTGGCAGACCCGCAAGGCGAAACTCAAGAACCGTATCCGCGAGATCGCGGGCGAATTGATCAAGATTGCCGCAGCGCGCCATCTGCACGAGGCGCCCAAGCTCCTGGTGCAGCCCGGCCTCTACGACGAGTTCTGTGCACGCTTCCCCTATGACGAGACCGAGGACCAGCTCGGCGCCATCGAATCCACGCTGAAGGACCTCGAACTCGGCCGCCCGATGGACCGGCTGATCTGCGGCGACGTCGGTTTCGGCAAGACCGAGGTGGCCTTGCGGGCCGCGTTTGCCGTGGCGCTCGAGGGCAAGCAGGTCGCGGTCGTGGTGCCGACCACGCTGCTGGCGCGTCAGCACGCCAAGACCTTCGCCGAGCGCTTCAAGGGCTTCCCGGTCAACGTGGCGCAGGCCTCGCGCCTGGTCGCGACCAAGGAGCTCAACCAGGTCAAGAAGGGGCTCGCCGACGGCTCGGTCGACATCGTCGTCGGCACCCATGCACTGCTCGGCAAGGCGATCAAATTCCGCGACCTCGGCCTCGTGATCGTCGACGAGGAGCAGCACTTTGGCGTGACCCACAAGGAGCGGCTGAAGGCGCTTCGGTCCGAGGTGCACGTGCTGACGCTGTCGGCGACGCCGATCCCGCGCACGCTGCAATTGGCACTCACCGGCGTCCGCGAGCTCTCGATCATTGCCTCGCCCCCGGTCGATCGGCTGGCGGTGCGGACCTTCGTCGCCCCGCATGATCCGCTGATGATCCGCGAGGCCTTGTTGCGCGAACGCTATCGCGGCGGGCAGGCGTTCTACGTGGTGCCGCGCATCGACGACCTCGCCGAGGTCAAGGACTTCCTCGACAAGAACGTGCCGGAGATGAAGGTCGCGGTGGCGCACGGCCAGATGCCGCCCGCCGTGATCGAGGACATCATGACCGCGTTCTACGACGGCAAGTTCGACATCCTGCTGTCCACTACGATCGTCGAGTCCGGCCTCGACATTCCCAATGCCAACACGCTGATCGTGCATCGCGCCGACATGTTCGGCCTCGCCCAGCTCTATCAGCTCCGCGGCCGCGTCGGCCGTTCCAAGCTGCGGGCGTACGCGCTGTTCACGCTGCCGGCGCAGCAGAAGATCACCGCGCAGGCCGAGCGCCGGCTCACCGTGCTGCAATCGCTGGAGACGCTGGGCGCCGGCTTTCAGCTCGCCTCCCACGACCTCGACATCCGCGGCGCCGGCAATCTGCTCGGCGAGGAGCAGTCCGGCCACATCAAGGAGGTCGGCTTCGAGCTTTATCAGTCGATGCTGGAGGAGGCGATCGTCAACCTCAAGGCCGGCGTCTCCGAACCCGCCGCCGACCGCTGGTCGCCGTCGATCACGATCGGCATGCCCGTGCTCATTCCCGAGGACTATGTCGGCGACCTCTCGGTACGGCTGTCGCTGTACCGGCGCCTCGCCGATCTCGACACCGAGGAGGAGATCGAGAATTTTGGCGCCGAGATGCGCGACCGCTTCGGCGTGCTGCCGGACGAGGTGCGCTATCTGTTCAAGGTCGCCGCGATCAAGGCGTTCTGCCGCCGGGCCAATGTCGAGAAGATCGACGCCGGCCCGAAGGGCGCCGTCATCGTCTTCCGCGACAATTCCTTCGCCCATCCCGACCGCCTGGTGTCGTTCATCCGCAGCTACGGCCAGGCCGCCAAGGTGCGGCCCGACATGAAGGTGGTGTTCCTGCAGGACTGGGAGACCCCGGAAGAGCGCCTCGCCGGCACCACCGAGATCTTGCGGCAGCTGGCGCAACTCGCGCAGAGCAAGAAGGCGGCGTAGGGGCTGTCGTGTTCCGGGCGCGGCGCAGTGCGCGAAGAGCGCTGCACTGCGCCCTCGGCACGAGAGCTCAGGACGCCATGGAAGCGGCGTGAGGGCCAGGACGTGTGAGAGCCAGGAGCAGACATTTGGCGTTCGTGTCGCGAGGCACCTCGTCGCATGGTCAAAGATCACCGGCGAGGCGCATACACGCTGTGCAAACGTTCCGAGTCCAGCATGTCAAGCTGGGGTCGCCGACAAATGCGGGTGCGAGCATGGAGATGCCTGACGAGCGACGGTTCGACATCTTGTCTCCCGAGTTCCACGCCAATCCCTTTCCGACACTCGACCGCATGCGGGCCGAAGGCTCCTTTGTTCGCATGAAGCTGCCGATCGTGGGGCGCACCTGGCTTACGGTGACTCATGATAGTTGCGCGGAACTGCTGAAAAATCACGAAGACTTTGCCCGCGATCCCGCCAACGCAGGAAGCAGGACACAGGAACGAATATTGAGATTCCTGCCGAGGACAATCGGCCTTCTAGCGTTGAACATGCTCGGCCACGACGATCCCGAGCATCGTCGCCTGCGAGGCCTTGTTGATCAGGCCTTTCAGCGGCGCACGATTTCGGTGCTCAAGCCGATGATCGAAGAGACTGCCGATCGGCTCATCGTCAGATTGGAGAGAAGGCCAGAGGCCGATCTCATGGCCGAATTCTGTCGGGACCTGCCGCTTTCGGTGATCTGTGCAATGCTCGGCCTGCCGGACAAGGATCACGATCGATTCAAGAAATGGCTGGGCGGACTAAAAGATACCGCGAATATTTTCGCCGTCCTGCGCGCCATTCCCGGCGTGATCCGCGTCGTCCGATCTCTTCGGCGCGTTTCAAGACGCGGTGGTGGAGCGCGATCCGAGGGGCTCATTGCCGCGCTGCGCGACACCGAAATCGACGGCCACACGCTCAGTGAGGATGAACTGGTGTCGATGATCTTCTTGCTCTTCGGAGCGGGACAGGAAACCACGACCCACCTGCTTGCGGGAGGAATCTTCGCACTACTGTCCAACGAGGGTCAGTTGCGCGAGTTGCGCAACGATCCCAGGCTCATGCCGACCTGCGTCGAGGAATGCCTCCGCTACGTGTCGCCGGTGCAGATGACGAAGCCACGCTTCGCGACCCGCGATCTGGCCTGGCAAGGACGGCAATTTCGCCGCGGCGATATGTTTGCGGCATTTCTTGCGGCGGCGAATTGCGATCCTGCGAAGTTCGAGCGGCCACACGAATTCGATATCACCCGCCACCCAAATCCGCATCTTTCATTCGGTACCGGCGTACATTTTTGCCTCGGATTCCAACTCGCCCGAGCAGAGGCAGCAATCGGATTCGAACGGCTTCTTAGCCACTTCCCCAACCTTCGTATCGA
The DNA here is from genome assembly GCF_016616425.1 of Bradyrhizobium diazoefficiens. Taxonomy (NCBI): domain Bacteria; kingdom Pseudomonadati; phylum Pseudomonadota; class Alphaproteobacteria; order Hyphomicrobiales; family Nitrobacteraceae; genus Bradyrhizobium; species Bradyrhizobium diazoefficiens. Next base: position 4,061,943 of record NZ_CP067101.1, on the reverse strand, counting down.
GCGAGAGGCGGGTATTCATTGGCATAAGCGCCTGGGTATTCGCGCTCTGGCCGGATTGCCTGTCCGCTTCGATCAATAGGCCGTTCACGGCTTTGATTCAGGACCGCAGGTGCCTACGATGCTGCCCTCGACGCATCGGCGGACAGCCGCCCAAGCAGCGACCGCGCCGTATCCGACGGCGACAGCGAATCCACGCTGACCACGGGATCGCTGCGCATCTCGTGCTTGCCATTAGAGGTGTGCCGCATCACCGCGGAAAGGCGGCGGGCGATCATGTGGGCGGTTCGGAAGTCGGTTTCCGCGAACACGACGATCACGGAGCCGTCCTTTTGTGCCGTGCCGAAATCCATCTGACGCATCAGGCGGCTGAGGATGCGTGCGGCGTCTAACTGGGCGCGGGAATTGCCGGGATCGAAGGCGAAGCGCGCGACCGACAGGCCGCCGCCGCGGGCCAGCGTCTGCTCGACCGCCTTGGCGAAATCGCGAGCGAAGGCTTCCACGGTGAGCAGGCCGCTGCGCGGATCGAGCCAGCCGCCGGCATCGATCGAGCGCAGCGTGCGGCTCAGTTGCGCTTCCATCGCATGCTGGCGGATCAGGGGCAGTGCATTGGCCGCGACCTTGGCCGGTTCGCTCGGGATCAGCTCGAGGTTCGGCAGGTCGTAGCTCTGCGTCAACTGGTGCGCGGTGACAACCACGGGCAGGCTGCGGAAGCGGGTGTCCTCGGCGAGAACCGTGAGGAAGGCGTCGGTGACGCGCGCGGTAAAACCTTCGGCGAGCACGACACCGTCGAGGTCGCGGGTGTTGAGGTGCTTTGCGGCGGCCTCGATCGAGAGCGCCCCGACCACACCGACGCGCTCGCCGAACGCGACGGAAAGCGCGGGATAGGCTGCGCCTCGGCCGATCAGGAGCACGGTGGCATCGCGCGCTGGATCACCCTCCGGCAGCGCGACCGTCACTTCGGGCAGCCGGCGCAGCACCGTGGCGTGCAGCGTACGGACGCGCAGCGCGGCGCGAAGCCGTGCGATCAGGCGGTCGGGATTGCCGCCGCGCGAGGAGAAGGGCAGGGCGTTGTGAGGCAGTGTGCCCGCCGCATCCACGGCCACGAAGGGAAGGTAGGGCGATTGGCCGGCGACCTTCCTGGCGAGCGCGGCCATATGCGGCTCGTGTCCGCCATGCATCGCAGCGAGAATCGCGGCTGGCTGCACCTCTTCGACCGCGCGTGCCGCGCTGGCCCAATCGATATCGACCACGGGAAAGAGCCTGGCCTCGTCCAGCGCCGCAATGAAGGGCGGCCGCTCTGCATTGGACACAAACAGGATCGGGCCCGACTGGGACATTGGGAAACTCTGACCACGCGACAGATGCCGCGCAATCTAGATTGGCCGCCTTAATGCAGCGTCAACGGACGTGGCGAAACTGCGGCTAGACCGGCCCGGAGCGGTCGCGAAAGGCCTCGACCATCAGGGGGTTAAGGCCGAGCTCGTTGAGCGCCTCGCGGGCGCGGGCATTGTCCTGGGCGCGTCCGGCCAGCCTGTGACCGGAAAGCCGGTCGGGCAATGCGGTGAGCAGGGCCCCCTGGCCGAGCCGGCGGGCCCATTCCTGGAGGTCGTTGGAGAGAAAGCGGTAGCCGCCGACGGCCATGATGCCGGAGGGCGGCGCAGTGATGCAGATCGCGCCGCTCGGACGGTCGAGCCGGGCGGCATAGCCGGTATCGACATAGTCGCGCGGCGGCTGGGCGACCAGTGCGTCGCCAACCGGCTGCGACGGGGCGTAAGCCGCGATCGGCACCATCGCGCCGCGCAGGCCAAGCGTGCCCTTCGGCGTCAGCAGGATCTCGCCCGCAATGGACGAGCCCGCTTGCTCGCGCGGGGCGCCGTGCGGCCCGGGCATCACCGCGACCGGCATGCCGTCCTCGCCGCGGCGGGCGCCGAACAGGCCGGCCTCGCCGAACAGGTAGACGTCGGTCAGCGGCGCGTGTGGCGCGATCCAGGCATCGCTCGCCGCCACCTGTTCGGGCGCGCGCCACAAGCCGATGACGTTGCGCAACGACGGCATCCGCGCCGCAAGGTCGGAATCGCCAAGGCGCAAGGCAAGCTGCGCCGGCGCGATCAGCACCTCGCATTCCTGCTCGTTGATCTGCTGCTCCAGCACCTCGTTCTCGAAGGGATGATGCAGCGCGAGCGCGCCGCCGGAGAGCAGCCACACTGCGAGCGAGGAGGCCAGCCCTGCGAACGACATCGGCGCGAACGCCGCCATCACGGTCGCGCCCTGCCTGATGTCGGCTTCGAGCGACATCGCAAGGCCGCCGGCGATCAGGCTGAAATGCGGCCTCGGCACCGGGCGGAAGCCTTCCGCGGTCACGTCGAAGGAGATCATCGCCGCCTTGCGGCCGTCCTGGATCACGGCGCGCGTGGTGCCCGGCGGGCGCGCCAGCACGTCGTCGAGCGAAGCCATGCCTTCCGGCAGATCGGTGCCGAAGCCGCAGACGTGACGGATCGAGAACGCTTCGGCGGCCGCATGCATCGCCAGATCGGCATAGCTGACGCCGTCGACCGTGCTCATGGTGACGATGGCGCGCGCCGCGGTGCGATTGAGCGCAGCAGTCAATTCCGCGTGCCGCCACAGCAGCGGCAGCACCGCGACGACGAGGCCGGCGCGATGGGCAGCGAGCACGGTGAGCACGAACTCGACCGTGGCAGGCAACTGGATCGCGATGACGGAATTGGCCGGCAGGCCCGATTCGACGAAATAGGCCGACAGCGCCTCGATGGCCGTGTCAGCCTCGGTATAGGTCATCCGTCGCGGCTGGTGCCCGGTCACGCGGACCTTGTTCAGGGGATCAAGCAGAGCCGGCGCGTGCGGCTGCCGCATCAGCGTGCGCTGAAACAACGTGTCGAGCGTCGGCGATACGGCTGGCTGGTTCACGGCGTCACTTCGCTCGACTAGCTGGAGGCTGCCCCTTCGACCACCAGGTCTCCGGCAAATAACCTGAGAGCGAAGTGGTCTTGGGCCGTTCTATCCGATTCCAGCGCGCGATCCATTGCTCGGATACGTTAAACAGGGGGATTGTGTAGAAGCCCGCGATCAGAGCGCGGTCGAGCGCCCGCACCGAGGACACGAAATCCGTATGTTCACGGGCCTTGAGCAGCGCGGCGATCATGGCATCGACCGCCGGATCCCTGGCGCCCATGTAGTTGCGAGTTCCCGGACTATCCGCGGCGGCGCTGCCCCAATAGAAATACTGCTCGTTGCCGGGCGACAGAGACTGGTCCCAGCGGTTCTGGATCATGTCGAATTCGAAGGCGAGCCGGCGCTGGTCGAACTGCACGGGATCGACCGATCGCACGCTCGACTCGATGCCGGCGCGCTTGAGGTCGCGCTGGAACGCGAGCGCGATACGCTCCTGGTCGCGGGTCGTGACCAGGATCTCGAAGGTGAAGGGCGCCCTGGTCGCACGGTTGCGCAGCACGGTGCCTTCGAGATCGTAGCCGGCCTCCGACAACAGTTTTAGCGCCGCGCGCAGCGTGGTGCGGTCGCGCCCCGATCCGTCGGTCACGGGAAGGCGGTAACTGCCGTCCATGATGTCGGGCGGAATTCGAGCCGCGAACGGTTTGAGCAGCTCGCGTTCGTGCGCGTCCGCAGGCCGGCCATAGGCCGACAGGTCCGATCCGGCGAAATAGCCGGCGACGCGCGAATAGAGCCCGAAGAAGTAGTTGCGGTTGACCAGCTCGAAATCGAACAGCAGCGTCAGCGCCTGGCGCACACGGATGTCGGCGAAGATCGGGCGACGCGTGTTGAACACCAGGAATTCGGATGGCTGCGGCAGGCCCGGCTTGACGGTGTCGCGGATCACCTCACCGTTTTTCGCGGCCGGAAAATCGTAGCCGTCATGCCAGCGCAGCGGCTCCTGCTCGACACGGAAATCGTAGAGCCCGCGCTTGAAGGCTTCGAACTGGCCGTTGGCCTCGCGAAAATAGTCGAGCCGGATCTCGTCGAAATTGTAGAGCCCGCGGTTGATGGGCAGGTCACGGCCCCAATAATCGGGATTGCGGGTGAGCGTCACGCTGGCGCCCGGCTTCACCGCCGTGACGCGATAGGGACCGGAGCCGATCGGGCTCGTCAGCGTCGTCTCCTCGAAGGTCGCGGCATCGACTGCATGCTTCGGCAGGATCGGCATCAGGCCGAGGATCAGCGGCAGCTCGCGGTCGTTGGCGCCTGCGAGATCGAAGCGGACGGTGAGGGGATCGGGCGCCTCGGCCTTGGCGACTTTGGCGTAGTACTGCCGGTGGTTCGGCCGGCCGTGGTCGCGCAGCAGCTGCCAGGAGAACAGCACGTCTTCGGCCGTTACCTGCTTGCCGTCGGAGAAACGGGCGCGCGGATCGAGGCGGAACGTGACGAAGCTCCGCTCGTCGTCGGTTTCGACGCTCCTGGCGAGCAGACCATAGAGCGTGAACGGCTCGTCATTGCCGCGCGCGAGCAGGCTCTCGACCACGTAGCTCCGTATCTGCTGCACGGCCAGTCCCCTCACGATGAAGGGATTGAGGCTGTCGAAGGTTCCGAGAACGCCCCAGGTCAAGCGACCGCCTTTGGGCGCATCGGGATTGGTGTAGGGCATGTGGGTGAAATCGGCCGGCATCGCCGGCTTGCCGTGCATGGCGATGGCATAGGCCTCTTCGGCCAGGGCGGCACCCGTCGACGGTCCGCCGCCGAGGGACAGAGCAAGGGCCGAGGCCAGGAGGCCAAGGCGGAGACCGGGGCCCTCGAAAAGTCTTGGGAACATGAACATCAGCACACGTTGATTCGAGGGCCGGGCCTGAATCCTATCACAGGGAATTTCACCGGACGCAGCCGCCGATGTAGCCAAAGCCGCTTGTTGGCATTGATCTTTTCGTTGGCCACGTTAAGAAGGCGGGCAATCGCGCAAGAGCGTCGAGCCCGTCACTTATCCGCCTCAATTGACGGGGAGAGAGCCGCGCCCAACGCGGCCAGGTTCGGCGCTTCGCAGCGGTTCGGGCGCTTCCCGTTCAGAAAGGGTTTTCCGCAATGAATTTCCGTTACTTGGCCGCGTCCGTCCGGCCGCGCGGGCGACTTCTCGCCCTGTTGACGGCGACGGCATTGGCTGTTCCGTTTGCCGCCGAGGCCCAGAACCCCGCGCCGGCCCCGCACAAGGCGGCTCCGAAGGCAGCTCCCAAGGCTGCCCCCAAGGCGCCGGCCGCTCAGGCTCCCGCCCAGGGCGCTCCGGCGCAGCAGGGTGCGGCCCAGCCCGCCGACCAGCAGATCCAGCTGATCTACGCTCCCTGGACCAAGTTCTGCCTCAAGGGCCAGGACGCCAATGCCAAGCAGGTCTGCTTCACCGGTAAGGATGGCCGCATCGAGTCGGGCCAGCCGGTCATCGCCGCCGTCATCATCGAGCCGGAAGGCGAGTCCAAGAAGATCCTGCGCGTGACGCTGCCGCTCGGCATGCAGCTCGTGCACGGCACCCGCATCATCGTGGACAACAATCCGCCGCTGCAGAGCCCGTATGTGATCTGCTTCCAGAACGGCTGCATGTCCGACTACGAGGCCACGCCCGAGCTCATCAACAACATGAAGAAGGGCCAGAATCTCGTTGTTCAGGCGATCAATGCCAACGGCGCGCCGCTGACCTTGCCGCTGCCGTTGGCCGGCGAATTCCAGAAGGCCTATGACGGTCCGCCGACCGATCCGAAGGTGTTCGAGGAGACTCAGAAGAAGCTTCAGGAAGAGCTTCAGAAGAAGGCTGAAGAGCAACGCAAGAAGCTCGAGCAGCAGAGCGGCACCCCGGGCGCCGCTGCGAACGGCCAGAAGTAATCAGGGCCAAAGTCCCGGACATGAAAAAGGCGCTCATATCGAGCGCCTTTTTTGCTGGCCATCTGCCCCGCAAAACTCAGTTCAGTGACGGATTGCGCGGGCGGTAGCCGCCATCCTTGTTCTTGATGAAGATCTCGGTGACCTGCGAATGCCGGATCGGCTCGCCGGATTCGTCCGGCAACAGGTTCTGCTCGGACACGTAGGCGACGTACTCGGACTCTGCGTTCTCCGCGAGCAGGTGGTAGAACGGCTGGTCCTTGTGGGGCCGCACCTCCTCGGGGATCGACAACCACCACTCCTCGGTGTTGTTGAATTCCGGATCGATGTCGAAGATTACGCCCCGGAACGAGAAGATCCGGTGGCGCACGACCTGTCCGATCTGGAATTTGGCGGTCCTCGCTTTAATCATCCCCCGTCGATAGACCAGGATTGTGGCCGATGCTAGTGGCCTCATCTGGAATTAGCTTTCACTTGAGGGGCAGATAGCCCCCAAATCCTCAGAATACACTTTATCAATGCTCGATATCCTCAATCTAGCGCTACCTTATTTCGGCCTGATCTTCGTCGGCTTTGCGTGCGGAAGGGTCAAATCCCTGCCGGAATCAGGCCTCGCCTGGATGAACTTCTTCCTGCTCTACGTGTCGCTGCCGGCCCTGCTGTTTGCGATCATGTCCAAGACGCCGTTCTCGGAATTGAACAACCCGCCGTTCCTGGTGGCGACCACGCTGTCCACCGTCGCCGCGTTCGCCCTGGCGCTGGTCGCGGGCAAGCTTCTGGGCCGGCTGACATTGCGCGAGGCGACGCTCGCCGGCCTTTCCGGCGGCTACGGCAATATCGGCTACATGGGGCCCGGGCTGGCGCTCGCCGTGCTCGGGACCAAGGCTGCGGCGCCGACCGCGCTGATTTTCTGCTGCGACAGCATCTTCCTGTTCACCATCGTGCCACTGCTGATCGAGCTCTCCGACCGCGACCATCCCTCCATCGTGCACGCCTTCGGCGTCGTGCTGAAGCAGATCGTGCTCAACCCGCTGATCATGTCGGCCTGCTTTGGCGCGGCCTTCGCGTCGCTGCATATCGAGATGCCGGTCGCGCTCGATCGCACGATTACCTTCCTGCAGAACGCGGCGGCCCCGACTGCGCTGTTCGTGCTCGGCGTGACCGTGGCGCTGCGCCCGTTCGACCGGGTCCCGTGGGAGGTGCCGGGCGTGATCGCGGTCAAGCTGCTGTTCCACCCGCTCGCAGCGTTCGGCCTGATGCTCGCGTTCGGGCCGTTCGCGCAGCCCTGGGCTGCGACCGCCGTGCTGATGGCCTCGCTGCCGCCGGCGCTGAACGTATTCGTGATCGCCCGGCAGAACGATGGCTGGATCGAACCTGCCTCCGTCGCAGTGCTGCTGGGGACGTTTGCGTCCGTGGTCACGCTGACCAGCGTGATGTGGGCAATCCAGACCGGCCGGCTGGCGTTTCCTTGAGCGGCCTTACCGCCGCCAGGTCGGCGTCAGGCCCTCACGCATTGCAAAGCGCCGAAGCGGACCGATGGCGCCGAGCAGGTGCATGCCGACGGCGCGAACCGGCTGCAACGGCAGGAAATCGTTGAGCAGGGAGCGATTGGCGATATCGATCGCAAACGTCCGGCTCAGAATGTCGGGGCGTCGTACGCGGTCGTAGCGCTTGAGCACCTCGTCCGCGCCGGGATCCTGGCCCGCAATGATGGCTTCGCCGGCGAGCCGCGCGATGTCGGCGGCATCGCGCAGGCCGAGATTGAGGCTCTGGGCCCCGATCGGGGGGACCACATGGGCAGCTTCGCCGACGAGTGCGATGCGGTCGCGGCCGAAGGATTTTGGACGTTCGATCGCCAGCGGGAACAGGTTGCGGCCCGGCTCCACTATCATGCGGCCGAGGATTGAATGCGATTGCTTCTCGATCGCGGCCGACAGGTCCGCATCGCTTAGACCACGGAGCCGCTCGGCCTCAGCCGGGGCCGAGACCCAGACGATGCTGGAGCGGTCGCCGGGCAGGGGTACGAACACGCAGGGGCCATGCGGCGTGTGGAACTCGGTCGAGACGTTGCGATGCGGCCGGGTATGGCCGACGTTGAAGGTCAGCGCCGTCTGCGTCAGCTCGCGCCGCGTCACTTCGATCCCGGCGGCGTCCCGGCATAGCGAATGCCGGCCGTCGGCGCCGACCACGAGGCGGGCCGAGAGAAACTGTGCGGAGGCCGTGCGGATCGCGACGTCGTCGGCTTCGACGATGACGCTTTCGGCCTCGTCGTCGAAACGGACGAGATTGGGCAGCTCAGCCGCACGCTCTTCCAGTGCCAGCATCAGCGAGCGGTTGTCGATGTTGTAGCCGAAGGCGTCGAGTGCGATTTCGTGACAGGAGAACCGGACCTCCGGCGCCCGGAACAGCCGGCCGGTGTCGTCGACGAGACGCATGACCTCGAGCGCGGCCGCCTTGTCCTTGCAGCGGGGCCAGACGTCGAGCGTCTCCAAGAGGTCGACGGAGGCACCCAACAATGCGGTGGTGCGATTGTCGACATAGGGAGCGCGCCGCGCCACCAGCGCGGTTCGGGCACCCGCCTGAGCCAGCGCGATCGCCGCGGCAAGTCCCGCCGGTCCGCCGCCGATCACGGCGGCGTCATGGAGTGTCGATGCGTCTGTCATGAACGACAAATGACACGCCCCGCGGCAAATTCAAGCCTGCTGATCGTGCCTGATTTCATGACCAATTGTGCGACCGGGCGCCGCAATGCCGGATGTGCAAACCAGCCTCATTCTGATAGCAGAAGCCATGGACAGCCAAGAGGATTCCTTGAAGCCGACGCCCGCGATCCGCGCCGCGGCCTTCTCGGTGCACATCTTCACCGCCTTCGGCGCGGCGATCGCGCTGTTGGCGATGCTGGAGGCCGTGCGCGAGCACTGGGCGGCGATGTTTCAATGGCTGGGAGTCGCCCTGATCATCGACGCGATCGACGGACCGATCGCGCGCCGGCTCGACGTCAAGAACGTGCAGCCGAACTGGTCGGGCGACGTGCTCGATCTGGTGGTCGACTTCGTCACCTATGTCTTCGTGCCGGCCTATGCGATCGTGGCCAGCGGCTTGCTGCTGCCGATCGCAGCTCCCTTGCTCGGCATCGCCATCATCGTCACCAGCGCACTATATTTCGCGGATCTGCGCATGAAGGCGGACGACAATCATTTCCGCGGCTTCCCGGCATTGTGGAATGCGGCGGCGTTCTATCTGTTCCTGCTGCACTGGCCGCCGCTCTGGTCGACGCTGCTGGTGGCCGCGCTCGTCGTGCTGACCTTCGTGCCGTTCCACGTGCTGCATCCGGTCCGCGTCGTGCGGCTGCGCTGGCTGACGATGTCGCTGATCGCACTCTGGGCACTGCTCGGCCTCTACACGCTGGAAATGGATTTTCACGTCGGCACCGGCGTGACAATCGTGCTCTGCGCCATCGCGCTCTGGATCAGCTTCAGCGACGCCTTGATCCGCCTCGCAAGATACTTTGCATGATGCACCTCGTCGCCAGTCCCGACGCCTGAGCCGCGCTGCCGACGTTGACCTCGCTCGAAATCGTCCTCGGCATCGACAACGTCATTGAAAACCAGCAAGCCGTCCGCTTAGCCGTTCCCGCGGCCGTCGAGTTGACAAGGCCGCCGCGATGTCTTTCGCTGGCCTGCGAGAAGAGGAGGTCAGGCGATGACCAAAGCGGTCCGTGTGCACAAGGTCGGAGGCCCCGAGGCCCTGGTCTATGAAAGCGTCGACGTGCCGGCGCCCGGTCCGGGCGAGGTGCGGATCCGCCAGCATGCTGTCGGCCTGAACTTCATCGATGTCTATTACCGCACCGGTCTCTACAAGGCGCCGGGGCTGCCCTTCATCGCCGGCAACGAGGCCTCGGGCGAGGTCGTCGCGGTCGGGCCGGGCGTCACCAATTTCCATCCCGGCGATCGCGTCGCCTACTACCACAATCTCGGCGCCTATACCGGAGAGCGCAACATCGCCTGGGAGAAGCTGGTCAAGCTGCCCGACCACATCACCTATGAGCAGGGCGCCGTGCTGATGCTGAAGGGGCTGACCGTCTGGTATCTTCTGCACAAGACCTTCAAGGTCGAGCCGCATCACCGTGTGCTGATCCATGCCGCCGCCGGCGGCATCGGCCTCCTGGCCTGCCAATGGGCGAGGGCGCTCGGGGCGCACGTCATCGGCACCGTCGGCTCACGCGAGAAGGCCGAGCTCGCCGAGGCCAATGGCTGCGACCACGTCATCCTCTACAACGAGGAGGATTTCGTTGCGCGCGTCAAGCAGATCAGCCGCAACGAAGGCTGCGACGTCGTCTATGACGGCGTCGGCAAGGCGACCTTCCCGGGCTCGCTGTCCTGCCTCAAGCCGCGCGGCATGTTCGTCTCCTTCGGCAATGCCTCGGGGCCCGTGCCGCCGTTCTCGATCGCCGAGCTCAACACTCACGGCTCGCTGTTCGCGACGCGACCGAAGCTCAACGACTACATCGGCACGCGCTCCGAGCTCCTGGAAGGCGCCGACACGCTGTTTGCCGCCGTCATCAACGGCAAGCTCCACGTTCCGATCAACCACGCCTACGCGCTCAAGGACGCCGCAAAAGCACATATCGATCTCGAGGGCCGCAAGACGACGGGGGCGTCGATCCTGAAGCCCTGACAGGCGGTAACCCAAGGACACAAAGCCGGCCGAATTCTCGGTACGGTATCGGACCAATCGTGCCTTACTCAGGATTGCGCCCGCCTTCGCAGCGCATCACGTTCCCGGGGACGCCACGATTCGATCGTGGTCGTGGCGAGGGGATGTTGACGGTCTGGCTTGGGGGCAAGATGTCAAAAACTGCGAAGATCGAATTCAGGCACCCGGAGGCGCACTGCGCAGCCTGTGCGACGAGGACGCCACATCTGCACGAGCGACGCGCGGTCGCAGGACGCATGGTGGTGCGATCGGTTTGTCTGGCGTGCAACACCGAGAGACCCAAGGCCGACGCCAACAACTAGTCTCGGGAACGTCGACGGATACGCTCGTGGAACGTTTCCGGTCACGACATGTAATGCTCGTACCCTCGCTATGGCAGATCAGTACGTTTCCGACGAATTGCGCGGCTTCATTTTGGAGCGGATCGATTCCGTGGCACAGATCGAAGCGCTTCTTCTCATTCGATCCGATCCCCGGTCGCAGTGGAGCGCTACGCGGCTCGCGGAGCGGCTCTACATCAGCAAGGCCGAAGCCGCAGAGGCCCTGAGCCGTCTTTGTGCTTCCGAACTGTTGTCCTGCGTCGATGACATCTACCGCCTCGAAGGCGTGCCCGAACAGAACCGGGCGCTGATCGAACAACTCGTGGAGGTGTACTCGCGCCATCTCATTCCCGTGACGAACATCGTCCACTCGAAACCTCGCCGGATCGGCTCCTTCGCCGATGCCTTCAAGTTCCGGAAGGGCTGATGACGATGGCCTCATTTATCTACGGGCTGTGCGCGGCGACGTCGGCGGTTTGTGCGGGGATGCTGCTCGGCGCCTACCGTCTGAACAAATACCGGCTGCTGCTGTGGAGCGGGCTGTGCTTTGTCGGGCTCGCGGTGAACAACGTGATCCTGGTGCTCGACAAGGTGATTCTGCCCGATGTCGACCTGTCGTCGCTGCGTTTGCTGGTTGCGCTGATCGCAATGACCGTGCTTCTCTACGGATTGATCTGGGACACCGAATGATTGCGAACAATCTGTCGATGGTCCTCTCCGGTGCGGTGGCGATGGCTTCGTTCGCGACGACGCTGTTCTTCGTGAAGTTCTGGCGCCAGACTTCCGATGTCTTCTTCCTGCTGTTCGCCCTGGCGTTCGCGATCGATACCATTACCCGTGCTGCGCTCGGGTTCACTCACGTTTCCAATGAGGTTGAGCCGGTGTTCTACCTGCTGAGGCTTGCAATGTTTGCGCTGATCATCGCTGCGATCACAGTCAAGAATCGGTCGCGCTGAAGCCATGCCGTTCCGGTTCAGGGATTTTCTCCGCTTCGGCGTCTTCGGCATCGCCGTTGCTCTGATCGTTGCGTTCGGTATCTCCCCGTTCACGGGAGGAATCGTTCAGCAATGGTCGCGCAGCGATGTCGAGGCGCGGTCGAGGCTGGTCTTCAATGCGATCCAGCCCTTTCTCGACCGTGACATCGAGGATCAATCCTGGGATCGGCTGAGCGACCTGTTCGGACGCGTGGCGCAGGACAAGAAGATTCTGGCGGTTGGCTTCTGCAGCCACGCGGGAGCGCTGATCGCGCCGACTCCCGAAATGCCGGCGAGTTTCGGCTGCGACAAGATCGCAAAATCCGACAACGAAAGCTTCTCCGACATCGCCAGCGGCGGACGCCGGCTTCTCGTCGCGGCATTTCCGGTCAGCAGCACCAAGGGTCGCTCATACCTTGTCATCCTGACCGACCTGAGCTTTGCGAGCGCGCGCTCGAGCCAGGTTCTGGCCTATCTGCTGGCCTCCCTCGCCGGCGCCGTGCTGGTCCTGACGGTGGGCACCATCATATTTGCCGTCCTGATGCTAAGGAGCTGGATGAGCTCGCTCCGGCGTGCGGTTGACGAGGTGCGCCTCGGTACCGCGGCGGGGCGTCCACCGGCGACCGGCTCTGCGCTCGACCGCCAGATTCACAAGCTGTTGCGGCGCACCGAGGATTTCACCCTGGCGCACCAGATCGACTGGACGCCCAAGGCGCTTCAGGAACTGCTTCACGGTGTGCTGCCGGGCGCTGAGGTCCTGGTCGTGTCGAACCGTGAGCCCTATATCCACAACCGGTCGGGTGACGGGATCATCGTGCAGCGACCGGCCAGCGGTCTCGTTTCCGCGCTCGAGCCCATCATGCGTGCCTGCGGCGGCACCTGGATCGCGCATGGCAGCGGCAGCGCGGACCGGGAGACCGTCGATGCGAATGACAGGATCAGGGTCCCGGAAGGCGCCCCGGCCTATGCGCTGCGCCGCGTCTGGATCTCCGAGGCCGAGCAGGACGGCTACTACTATGGCTTTTCCAACGAAGGACTGTGGCCGTTATGTCATATCGTATTCGTGCGGCCATCGTTCCGGATCGACGATTGGCGGACGTATCAGCAGATCAATCAGCGCTTCGCGGATGCTGTCGTTTCCGAGGCGCGAACCGAGGACCCGGTCGTCCTGGTGCAGGACTACCATTTCGCCCTGGTTCCGAAGATGATCCGCCAACGGCTGCCGAAGGCGACGATCATTTCCTTCTGGCACATTCCCTGGCCCAACGCCGAGACGTTCAGCATCTGCCCGTGGAGGCGAGAGATCATCGAGGGTATGCTGGGGAGCACCATTCTCGGGTTTCACACCCAATTCCATTGCAACAATTTCGTCGAGTGCGTCGATCGTTTCGTGGAGAGCCGGATCGATCGTGAGGTGCAGGCTGTCAGCCTTGGCGGCCACGAGACGAAGATTCGCGCCTATCCCATCTCGATCGAATGGCCGCCCAGCGCGCTGGCGGGTGTGCCCGCGCAGGGTGAGTGCCGCGCGGATGTTTTGAAACAGTTCGATCTCACGGCAGATACGAAGCTGATCGTCGGGATCGAGCGCTTCGACTACACCAAGGGCATTCCCGACCGCATGAGGGCGATCGACGCGCTTCTGACGCGTGATCCGTCCTGGGAAGGACGAATCGCCTTCATTCAGGTCGCCGCCCCGACACGGAGCAAGCTCGACACCTATTCCCGACTGCAGTCCGAAGCCGAAAGCCTCGCGGATGCAATCAATGCCCGCCATGGAGCGAGACAAGCGCCCATTCGGCTGGTCGCGCGGCATTATGAATCGACCGACGTGTTCAAGCTGTTCCGCGCCGCCGACGTCTGCGTCGTCAGCAGCCTGCACGACGGCATGAACCTCGTCGCGAAGGAATTCGTCAGTTCCCGCGATGACAACGCCGGCGTGCTGGTTCTCTCCAGCTTCACCGGGGCTTCGCGCGAGATGTCGGAAGCATTGATCGTCAATCCCTATGACACCGAGGAGCTCGCCGGCGCCATCAAGCGTGCGATGACCATGCCTCTGGAGGAGCAGATCGAACGGATGAAGCTGATGCGGCAGCAGGTCAAGGAAAACAACGTCTATCGTTGGGCCGGCACCATGCTGGTCGATGCCGCGCGAAGTCGCACGCGCGAACGGATTCTCGCTTTGACCGAATCCGGCGAGAGCGCACATTCCAAGGCAGCAGGGGCGCGGACAGTTTGGTCTCCGCCGTCGAGAAAGAAGCAGGCCGGCGGTTGACGCGTGATCCCGGCATGACGGGCAATTCGCCCGTCGCAGCTCCATCCCTGACGCCTGCGCTACTATGCCGCAATGCGGCGCTGGGATCGAAGGCTAGTTTCGCGACGAGCGTCGCTTCGACCCTGGAGGCGACCGTGGTGCCGATTTCAGATCGAAGGCCTTTCAGGACATGCTCGATCCGGTGATATCGAAACCCGTCCGTGGTGTCAGTGCGGCGCCGTTTACGGTTCAGAACGCGATTCTGGCGACCTTGCCCGAGGCGGAGTTCGCGTTGTTGCGGCCGCACCTGAAGGCCGTCCCGCTGAAGCGAAACGAGATTCTTCAGGATGCGTTGCGCTATCCGGATGCGGCCTACTTCATCGAGTCCGGTGTGGTCTCGCGCTTGGTCCGAACCGCCAGGGACGGACCGGTTGAAGTAGCGGTCGTCGGCAAGTTCGGATTTGTCGGCGTGTCGCTGGTGCTCGGTACGATGCAGACGGTTCAGCGAAGCGTGGTCCGTGTTGCCGGAAGTGCGCTGCGCATCGAAGCCGGCGCGTTTCGCGACATTCTGCAGCAAAGCCCGGCGACACGCGAGCATCTGCTCAGATACGTGCAATTGTTGATCGCGCTCAATGCGCAGATTGCCTTGTGCAATGCCCGGCACGAAATCTCCGAGCGTGCAGCCCGATGGATACTGCTCGCCCAGGATCGCATCGGCAGCGATCGCGTTCCGGTGACCCATGGGATGATTGCGTCGGCTCTCGGCGTAAGGCGGCCGGGAGTGTCGAAGGCACTGTCGGACTTCGAGGCACGAGGCATCATCGAGGGCTCGCGTGGCGCCATTCGAATCCGGGACATGGCCGGGCTGCGTCAGGAGGCCTGCGAATGCGAAAAGATCCTAAAGGATCGTTTTCGCGTCTTTCGCGACATGCCGCATCACCATCATCGTGTCATGTGATACGGCTCGCCAGGGTTCGAAACGGCGGAGGCCGCCGCGCATTACGCACGACGGCATCGTCATCACACTGTGTTACGCCACCCGCCGTGCCGCGCCGGCCTTCGTCAAGATCCCGTCGAGACAATCGATCATCTCGGCGATCTCTGTCTTCGTGACGTTCAGCGCCGGCATGAAGCGCAGCGTGTCGACCTGCGGAGCGTTGAGGAGCACGCCGGCCTCGAACGCTTGCGCGACGATCCCCGGCGCGATCGGCAGCTTGAGGTCGAGCGCGAGCAGCAGGCCGCGCCCCCGTACGCCGCCGAGGCCATGCCGCGACGAGATCTTCTGCAGCTCGCTTTCGAGCAGCAGGCCGGTGTCCGTGACGGTCTTCAAGAAGTCCGGCTTGCTGACCTCCTCGAGCACCGCCAGTCCCGCCGCGCACATAATCGGGTTGCCGTTGAAGGTGCCGCCCTGGTCGCCGTGCTCGAAACATGAGGCGCGTTCGGTCGCGAGCAGGGCGGCGAGCGGCACGCCGCCGCCGATACCCTTGCCGAGCGTCATGATGTCGGGCGCAATCCCGGTGTGCTGGTAGTGGAAGAGCTTGCCGGTCCGTCCCATGCCGGTCTGAATCTCGTCGAAGATCAGGAGCAGGCCGTGCCTCTCGGTGAGCGCGCGCAACTGCTGCAGGAACTGATCGGTCGCGGGCCACACGCCGGATTCGCCCTGGATCGGCTCGAGGATGACCGCAACGGTGTTGTCGTTGATCAGCTTTTCGACCGAGGCGATGTCGTTGAGCTTCGCCTTCTTGAATCCTGCGACCTTCGGCTCGAACAGCGGCTCGAATGCCTTCTTCCCCGAGGCTGACATCGTCGCCAGCGTCCGGCCGTGGAAGCCGCCTTCGAAGCTGATGATTTCGAACGCGCCGCCTTTGTGCAGGCTGCCGTATTTACGTGCGAGCTTGATCGCGCCCTCGTTGGCTTCTGCGCCGGAATTGGCAAAGAACACCTGGTCGAAGGCGCTGCCAGCGACCAGCGTTTGCGCCAGCTTCAGGCTCGGCTCGTTGTAGAAAGCCGGGCTTGGCGTCAGCAGCCGCCTGGCTTGTGCGCCAAGCGCGTCAGCGACCGCGGGTGGGGAGTGGCCGAGGCAGTTCACGGCCCAGCCCTGCACGAAATCGAGATAGCGCTTGCGGCCGTCGTCCCAGAGGTAGGAGCCGGCGCCACGGACGAACACGGCCTTGGGCCGTGCGGTGATGTCCATCAGCGCGTCATAGGGATGCGTGGTCATGTCGAACTCCTTCGGAGGCGGGTGAAAAGCGGGCGCAAAAAGCAGAAAGGCCGCACCTTGCGGGTGCGGCCTTCTCGAAAACTGGCTGAATTCAGTGGTTCAGCGGCGTCGTCGGACATGGCGCACCTTCTCATCGTCGCGGGAGCGACGACGGAGCATTTCGGTGCGCAGGTGGGTCCGGGAATTGATCATGGGGCGCGTCCGTACAGCCGAACGGCAGGACTTGTCAAGCGGGCGTTACACGAAACACTCGCCGGGGGTGTGCGATGGCGGCACGACGAGACGAATGCCGCTCGCAATTCATCGATCGTTTGGCTAGAAACCATTACACCTCTAGCGCGTTTGTGATTGAGGCACGCGACTTGGTTCGAACCGGACACACGGCGGTTCAGACCAAGAGGGGCGGGACCAACCAGACTGTTTTCAGCTTTGTCCGATACGCCGTACCCGATCGACCTCGACAGCATTCGCGGCGCATTTCCGCCGGGCATCGAAGCGCCCCCGCTATTGGTCGACTTTGCCGCGTGGCTCGAACGGCGCTCCTGGGGCAGCGTCGGCTGCTTTTCGCTGCAGGGCCAATTCTCCGATCACGCGCCGATCATTGACGGCAGTCCCTTGCGGGACAGGTTTTCGCTATTCATGCGCCTGCCGGACGGTTCGGCCGTCGGCGGCTGGTACGGTGCAGGTCTCGACCGCGACAATCCGCCGATCGTGGGGTTGGGGTCGGAAGGCGACTACGAATTGCTGGCGCCGAGCCTCGATGGCCTGCTCACTAAACTGGCGTCGCAGCAATTCGGCAATGCCTGGAGCGATCTTAAGCCGCATCACGAGGTCGAGTGTCAGACGGTCGAGCTCGCGCAATGGCTTGCCGGACGGCCGCCTGGCGAGCCGACGGCAGCCGACGACAATTCGTCGGAACTGCCCGACTTTCGCGGCTTCGTGGAGAAATGGAATCGGGAGCGCGAAGACTACTGGGCCAATCATCGCCTGATGGCCGAGCTCGGCTGGCGGCTCGCCGCGCATCTGCCCAAGGGCACGAAGCCCTCGGACCCGACGCGCTTCGAGGTCGCGATCGTCGGCCAGCAGTACGAGGCGCGCCTGCTCTCGCGCGGGCCGCAGCCGTTCGACGAAGCTGCTTCGATTGAGTCTCTGCTGCGGGATCTGCGCGAGCAGATGCGCCGCGCACAGCCCGAGCTCGGACTGTGGTACGCGATGAATTTTGGACTCTATGCCGACGGCCGGATCATGCCGAATTTCGAATACGATGTACGCCCGACCATCGACGGCGAGCCGGCGCTACTCTCCGAGGCGAAGGCCGATCTCGCCCGCGCCCCACGCCCCGAGCGCTGGGTACCGAAATGGCTGGTGTGATGCGGCGCCGTCAAAATCCCGCGACGCTGCCGTGCAGGTCGTATTGGTCGGCGCGCTCGATCTTGGCGGTGACGATCTCGCCGACGCGCAGGGGGCGGCGGCTGGAGAGGTAGACCGCGCCGTCGATTTCCGGCGCGTCGGCCTTGGAGCGCCCCTTGGCAACGGTCGGGCCAACCTCGTCGATGATGACCTGCTGGCGCGTGCCGACCTTGCGCTTCAGCCGGCGCGCCGAGATCTTCTGCTGGCGCGCCATCAGCGCGTTGTAGCGCTCCTGCTTGACCTCTTCCGGCACGGGGTTCTCGATCGCATTCGATGTGGCGCCGGCAACCGGCTCGTATTTGAAGCAGCCGAGGCGGTCGATCTCGGCTTCGTCCAGCCAGTCGAGCAGATAGGCGAAGTCGGCATCGGTCTCGCCGGGGAAGCCGACGATGAAGGTCGAGCGCAGAGCGAGATCGGGGCATTCCTCGCGCCAGCGCTTGATCCGCGCCAGTGTCTTGTCCTGCGCCGCCGGGCGCTTCATTGCCTTGAGCACTTCGGGGCTCGCATGCTGGAACGGGATGTCGAGATAGGGCAGCACCTTGCCCTCGTTCATCAGCGCGATGACCTCGTCGACATGCGGGTAGGGGTAAACATATTGCAGGCGCACCCAGGCGCCGAGCTCGCCGAGCTCACGCGCGAGATCGAGGAACCTGGCGCGGACCTGGCGGTCCTTCCACGGGCTCTCGGCATATTTGAGATCGACGCCATAGGCCGAGGTATCCTGCGAGATCACCAGCAATTCCTTGACGCCGGCGCCGACCAGGCGCTCGGCCTCGCGCAGCACGTCATTGGCGGGGCGCGAGACGAGATCGCCGCGCAGCTTGGGGATGATGCAGAAGGTGCAGCGGTTGTTGCAGCCCTCGGAGATCTTCAGATAGGCGTAGTGGCGCGGCGTCAGCTTGATGCCCTGCGGCGGCACCAGGTCGAGATGCGGATTGTGGGCGGGCGGCAGCGCACGGTGCACGGCATCCAGCACGCTCTCATATTGCTGCGGCCCGGTGATGGAGAGCACGCCGGGATACGCCTGCTCGATCTGCTCGGGTTCCGCGCCCATGCAACCGGTGACGATCACCTTGCCGTTCTCGGCCATGGCCTCGCCGATCGCCGAGAGCGATTCCTGCTTGGCGCTGTCGAGGAAGCCGCAGGTGTTGACGACGACGATGTCGGCGCCGTCATGCTTGCGGGCGAGCTCGTATCCCTCGGCGCGCAGGCGCGTGATGATGCGCTCGGAATCCACCAATGCCTTGGGACACCCGAGTGACACGAAGCTGACCTTGGGCGCAGCCGTCTGATCCATATCCAAATCTGCCTGATTGACCGGCCTGAGCTAGTCCCAATTGCCCACAATTACAACCCTTTGCAGGGCGTTCCGCCGTGCTATGGATGACTCATCTGCCGTGAGTGAGCAATGAGCGCCGAACAGTCGCCCAAAATCGTGATCGTCGACGAAAGCCCGGTCCGGGCTGCGATCCTCGAGGAGGGATTGCGGGAGGCCGGATTCACTGAGGTCGTCCATATCAGCGAGATGCAGAGCCTGCTCGCCCGTATTTATGCGGTGGATCCCGACATCATCGTGATCGATCTGGAGAACCCCAGCCGTGACGTGCTGGAGGCGATGTTCCAGGTCAGCCGCGCCGTGAAGCGGCCGATCGCGATGTTCGTCGATCAGAGCGATTCCGCCTCGATCCAGGCCTCCGTGGAGGCGGGGGTGTCTGCCTACATCGTCGACGGATTGAAGAAGGAGCGGATCAAGCCGATCCTCGACCTCTGCGTGTCGCGCTTCAACGCCTTCGCCAAGCTGCAGGAGGAGCTGGAGCGCACCAAGTCGCAGCTCGAGGACCGCAAGATCATCGAGCGCGCCAAGGGCATCCTGATGAAGGTGAAGGGCCTCACCGAAGACGAGGCCTATGTGCTGCTGCGCTCGACCGCGATGCGCGAGAAGAAGAAGATCGGCGAGATCGCGCAGTCGATCATCACCGCGTCGGAGATGCTGAAATGACCGCAACGCTTCGCATCGGGTTCATTCCGCTGGTCGATGCCGCCGCGCTGGTCGTCGCCGTCGACAAGGGATTTGCTGCCGCCGAAGGGCTCGACGTCGAATTGGTGCGCGAAGTCTCCTGGTCCAACGTCCGCGACAAGCTCAATATCGGGCTGTTCGACGCCGCGCATCTGCTCGCGCCGGTGGCAATCGCGTCGTCGCTCGGGCTTGGTCACGTCAAAGTGCCGATCGCCGCGCCTTTCAATCTCGGCATCAACGGCAATGCGATCACGGTGTCGCCGGTGCTCCATGCCGCGCTGATGGAAGAGATCGACGGCGACCGTTTCGATCCGCTCGTCACGGCGAAAGCGCTGGCGCGCGTGGTCGCCAAGCGCCGCAAGGCCGGGGCCGAACCGCTAACCTTCGGTATGACCTTCCCGTTCTCGACCCACAATTACCAATTGCGGTTCTGGATGGCGGCGGCCGGCGTCGATCCTGACGAGGACGTGCGCCTGGTTGTGCTGCCGCCGCCCTATATGGTCGACAGTCTCAAGAGCGGGCATGTGGATGCGTTCTGCGTCGGCGCACCATGGAATTCGATCGCGGTCGATCTCGGTATCGGCCACATCCTGCATTTCGTCTCCGATATCCTGGCGCACGCCGCGGAGAAAGTCCTCGCCGTCCGCCAGGTCTGGGCCGACACGCATCCGGAGTTAGTCGCAGCTCTCGTGCGTGCGGCGGTGAAGGGCGCCGAATTCATCGAGCATCCGGAGAATCGGACCGAGGCGGCGCGAATTCTGGCGCAACCCGAACGGATCGGTGTCGATGCGGAGGTGATTCAGCGTACTCTTGATGGACGCCTGAAAATCTCACCCGATGGCACGTTCCGCGAAAGCGCGCGCTACCTGTTGGTCGGACGGGAAGGGGCAGGACGTCCCGATCCAATCCAGGCGGCTTGGCTCTATGCGCAGATGGTGCGCTGGGGACAGGCGGCGCTGACGCCGGATGGGGTCAAGACGACGATGGCCGTGTTCGGGCCCGAGGTCTACGATGCCGCCCTCGGTCGCCGGCCGCCCGCGCAAGCTCCCGCGGCCTTCGGGGCGTTCGCCGGCCCCGCCTTCGATCCCGACAACATTTTGGCCCACCTTGAAGCCTTCGAGGTCGGGCGCTGGAAGGCCTGATTCTCTGCTGCATGCTTTTTGGGCGCTTTGGATCATCGTCTAAATTTTGGGCGAACTGCCCGAATTTCATGATCGTTCCGGGACCGGAATGTTCCCGGGATTGTTGGCAAGCAACTGAGATATAACGGGATTTTATTTCATCGAAGCTGGCACGCAACTTGAATGTTGCAGTGCGGCCAGCTTGTCACAGGTGCCTGCTGAGCCGAGTCCCACAGCAACGAAGCTGATCGGACCGTCGGGTAGCGAAGCCGGCTTCAGAGCCAGCCCAGTTGCTCGCGGGTCGCGCCAATGATGCCACCCCGGGTGGCCGCAGGAGCTTCGTTACCGACCATGAAAATCGATACGCTCGCAGTCGACTTTACCGACGAGCAGAAACGCTATCTCGAAGGCTTCACGACCGGTTTGCAGATCAGCCGGGTCGGCCGCGGTCTCGGCGGGGGCGCCGGCAAGGCGAATGCCGAGCCGACCGGTCCCGACGCCGCGCACATCAAGGCCCAGGACAAGGTGATCGCGTCCGGCAAGAAGCTCGCCGACCAGGAGAAGTTCAAGCGCGACGAGCATCCCTTCGACGCCTATCCGCGGCTGCGCCAGCAGGCGCTCGACAACGCGCCGCCGAGCCCGGCGGACAATTTCCGCTGGCGCTATTACGGCATCTTCTATGTCGCGCCGACGCAGGACTCCTATATGGGCCGCCTGCGGATTCCGAACGGCATCATGAAGCACTGGCAGTTGTCCGGCCTTGCCAGTCTCGCCGATGAGCTCTGCGGGCCGTACAGCCACGTCACGACGCGCGCCAATCTCCAGCTTCGCGAGATTCCGCCGAAGAGTGCCGTAAAGCTGATCGAGGGCATTCAGGATCTCGGCCTGTGCTCGCGCGGCTCCGGCGCGGACAATATCCGCAACGTCACGGGAACGCCGACGGCCGGCATCGATCCGCAAGAAATCATCGACACGCGGCCTTATGCGCGCGAGTGGCACCACCACATCCTCAACGATCGCTCGCTCTACGGCCTGCCGCGCAAGTTCAACGTCGCCTTCGACGGCGCCGGCAGGATCGCGGTGCTGGAGGAGACCAACGACATTGCGTTTACGGCGTTTGAGGTGAAGGACGGCTTCGGCGTCGAACCCGGGGTTTGGTTCCGCCTCGGCCTCGGCGGCATCACGGGCCACAAAGACTTTGCAAAATACTCCGGCATCGTCGTCAAGCCGGAGCAGGCGACCGCCGTCGCCGACGCCATCGTGCGCGTGTTCATCGATCACGGCGACCGCACCAACCGCAACAAGGCGCGCCTGAAATACGTGCTCGACGCCATGGGCCATGACGGCTTCCTGAAGCTCGTCGAGGAACGGCTGAAGACGCCGTTCGCACGCGTACCGGAAGAGGCATTTCAGCCTCGGCCGGCCGCCGACCGCATGGCCCATGTCGGCGTCCACAAGCAGAAGCAGGACGGCCTCAGCTGGATCGGTGTTTCGCTGACACTCGGCAAGCTGACTTGCGATCAGATGCGGGGCCTTGCCAAGGTCGCGTGCGACCTCGGCGACGGCGAGATCCGTCTCACGGTCTGGCAGAACCTGCTGATCTCAGGGATCCGCGACGAGAATGTCGCGCTCGCTATCGCCGCCATCAAGCAGATCGGGCTTGCGGTCGAGGCCTCGCACATCCGCGCCGGCCTGATCGCCTGCACCGGCAATGCCGGCTGCCGCTTTGCCGCGGCGAATACCAAGCGCCATGCCGCCGAGATCGGCGACTGGTGCGAGCCGCGCGTCGCGATGGACAAGCCGGTCAACATCCACGTCACCGGCTGCCACCATTCCTGTGCGCAGCATTACATCAGCGACATCGGACTGATCGGCGCCCGCGTGCCGGTGAACGAGGAGGACACGGTCGAGGGTTATCACCTCTTCACCGGTGGCGGATTCGGCCCCGACGCCGACGTCGGGCAGGAGGTCTATCACGATCTCAGGGCCGAAGACGCACCGAAGACGGTCGAAGCACTGCTCAAGGCCTATATCGCCCATCGCTCGTCCGCCGACGAAACCTTCCTCTCCTTTGCGCGCCGCCATGACGGCGAGACGTTGCGCAAGCTGGCCGACGCACAGGTGTCCGCATGAACCAGATTAGCCCTCCGCCCAGGCTCGACGTCATTCCCGCCAGCGCACCGTTCTCCGACGCGCAGCGCTCCTGGCTGAACGGCTTCTTCGCCGGGCTGCTGTCGCCCGAGGTCGCCGCGCCGCTGACGGCGGAGCAGGGCGCCGCCGTCATGCCCGGCGCGGCCGGCGACGGTGACGACGGCGAAGCGCCCTGGCATGACCAGACCATGCCGATCGCCGATCGCATGAAGCTTGCCGAGGGGCGGCCGGTGCGCCGCAAGATGATGGCAGCGATGGCGCAGCAGGATTGCGGCCAGTGCGGTTACAATTGTCACGATTATTCGGAGGCCATCGCCAGCCGCAGCGAAGCACGGCTCAACCTCTGCGTTCCCGGCGGCAAGGAAACCGCACGGATGCTCAAGTCGCTCTACGAAGAGCTCGACAAGGCGCCGGCGGCCAAAGCGCCTGACAGGACGGATGCGGTGGCCGCGCCGGCCGTGACGGTGACGATCGCAGAGCCCGGCCGCTCGCGCGACAATCCGACCGAAGCGACCTTCCTGTCGCGCCGCCTTCTCAACAAGGGCAAGTCGGAGAAGGAGACTTATCACGTCGAGTTCGATCTCTCCGACAGCAAGCTCGACTACATCGTCGGCGACAGTTTTGGCGTGTTCGCGCGCAACGACGTCGGCCTCGTCGACCAGATCATCGCGCTGCTCGGCGCCTCCCACACCACAGAGGTCAACGGCAAGACGCTGCGTGAGGTGCTAATCGACGACGTCTCGCTGTCGCCGGCGCCCGATACACTGTTCGAGCTGATCTCCTTCATCACCGGCGGCGCGCAACGCGAGAAGGCGCGGGCGCTGGCGCAGGGCGAGGATCCCGATGGCGATGCCGGCACGCTCGACGTCATGGCGGCGCTGCAGAAGTTTTCCGGCACGCGGCCGCATCCGGAGGCTTTCGTCGAGGCGCTGGAGCCGCTGCAGCCGCGGCTCTATTCGATCTCGTCCTCGCACAATGCGACGCCCGGAAGGCTGTCGCTGACGGTCGATTCGGTGCGCTACATCATTGGCAAGCGCAAGCGCGTCGGCGTCGCCTCGACATTCCTCGGCGAGCGCATCGCCGAAGGCGACAAGCTCAAGGTCTATGTGCAGAAGGCGCATGGCTTTGGCCTGCCGCAGGACCCGAAAACGCCGATCATCATGGTCGGCCCAGGCACCGGCATTGCGCCATTCCGCGCCTTCCTGCTCGACCGCAAGGCCACCGGCGCGCCCGGCAAGAACTGGCTGTTCTTCGGCCATCAGCGCAGCGATTGCGACTTCTTCTACCAGGAGGAGCTCAATGCGATGAAGACCTCCGGTCTGCTCACGCGCATGTCGCTGGCCTGGTCGCGCGACGGCGAGAAGAAATTCTACGTGCAGGACCGCATGCGCGAAGTCGGCCGCGAATTGTGGACCTGGCTTGCCGAAGGTGCGCACTTCTACATCTGCGGCGATGCCAAGCGGATGGCCAAGGACGTCGAGCGCGCGCTGGTCGACATCGTCGCCCAGTTCGGCGCACGCTCGACCGACGAAGCCGTGAGCTTTGTCGCCGAGCTCAAGAAGACGGGCCGCTTCCAGGCCGACGTGTACTAACTGCTGCTCCACCGTCGTCCGCGCCAGTTCCAACTGGCTCGGATTTGAACGAATAAGATTCTCGGAACCCGCACTTCAAGAGAATTTACGTCTGCGACGTAGGCCTTTCGGAGGAGGCGCATCGCTATTTCCACCACTGTCTTGCCTGCCGCATCGGTTGATCCTTCATAATCCCACCAATGCGGCGTTGGAGATCGACCATGCGCGAACTGTCGGCGGAAGCCAGACTGCACTTCTACGCGCGTTCGCTCTCGCGGCAGACCCGGGCGAGCATGCCTCATGTTGCGCTCTACAGCGCCTTCGCCATCATCGCGGCCATCGTGTTCGGCACGCTGTCGGTGCATCCGTTCTAGCGAGCTTCGCCCGTCTCGTAGGGTGGGCAAAGGCGCGCTCTTCGCGAGCCGTGCCCATCATCTCTCGACATCCGAGATCGACGCGGTGGGCACGCTCCCGCTTTGCCCACCCTACGGCACCGAGTCTGTCTCACCCGCGCTTGAACGGCGCGACCTCTATCCCGGCATCCTTCAACGCCTGACGCAAGGTCCGCGCGATCTCGACCGCGCCGTGGGTGTCGCCGTGGATGCAGACCGTGTCCGTGCGCATCTTGATGACCTTTCCGGTCACCGAGACCACCGCGCCATCCTGCACCATGCGCACCACGCGCTCGGCGATCGCCTTGGCGTCGTGCAGCACCGCACCGGGCTTCTTGCGCGAGACGAGATTGCCGTCGTCCTCATAGGCGCGGTCGGCGAACACCTCGTGCACCATCGGCAGATTGGCGTCCTCGCCGGCCTTCACCAGCTTCGAATTGGCGAGCACGACGAAGATCAGGCCGGGATCGACCGCCTTGATGCCGGCGGCGATCGCCTTCGCCGTCATGTCGTCTTCGCAGGCGACGTTGGAGAGTGCGCCGTGCGCCTTCACATGCGTGACCTTGTGGCCGGCGGCCGTCGCGATCGCCTGCAACGCGCCGATCTGGTAGGCGACGAGATTCTCGATCTCGGAGGCCTTGAGGCCCGCGATCGGATGTCGGCCGAAGCCGTGCAGATCGCGATATCCGGGATGCGCGCCGACCGAGACGCCGCGCGCCTTGGCCAGCTCCACGGTCCGGCGCATGATGTCGGGATCGCCGGCATGGAAGCCGCAGGCGACGTTGACCGAGCTCGCCAGCTCGATCATGGCGGCGTCATTGCCCATCTCCCAGGCGCCAAAACCTTCGCCGAGGTCGCAATTGAGATCGATCGTCTTCATGGGTGCTCTCCGCCTCTGGTCTTGTTGTTGGTTACGGCTCCGCGGCGACCTGCCAGGTCCAGGCATCGACGGCGTTCACCGCTTGGCCGGCAACGTTGGCATCGCTGAGCGCCTCGATGTTGAGCGCAACGGCGTCCGAGGAGCGCAGGCGATCGGACAGGCTGCGGATCAGTTGCGCGAACTTGCGTGCTTCGTCTTGCGCCTCGGTCATGCTCACCTGCTTGAAGCGGAACGCGGTTCCCGCCGAGGTCTGGGCGAGGCGGCCCACATCGGCCGTGATCACGGTTGCGATCTTCGGATAGCCGCCGGAGGTGCCGCGGTCCATCATCAGCGCGATCGGGGAGCCGTTGCCGGGCACCTGGATGCTGCCGTTGACTGTACCGTCGGAGACGATGTTGTGGCCGTAGAGATGTTTGATCGGGGGGCCGTCGAGCCGGTAGCCCATGCGGTCGGAGGTCGCCGAGACTTTCCACTCGCTGCTCAGGAATAACGCCTTGTTGGCATCGTCGAACTCGTCGTCCTGCGGTCCCAGCACCACGCGGATCGGACCGCTCGCGGGCTTCGGCAACTCGATCCGCAAGTCCGGCGCGCCGCTTGCGCCGTCGACGTTGAATTCGTCGCCGGCCTGGAGCGGACGCGGATAGGGACTACCGAGACCGGCGCGGGCATTGACCGCGAGGCTGCCGAACACCGGCTCGCCCTTGATGGCGCCTTCGATCGCCAGATAAGTGAAGGCGCCGCCGCGGGCAAAGCCCAGCGTCAGCGTCTCGCCGTCTTTCAGCGTCACCGATGCACCCATAGCGACCGGGTTTCCGGCAATGTCGGCATTGCGCGGCGCGCCTGAAATCGCCACGCGCACGGCACCGTCACGCGCGGTGAAGGCGGCACCGAACGGGCCGATCTCGACGGCGGCCGCGAACGGCTCGTTGCCGACGAGCGCGTTCGCCGCGGCCAGCGACAGCCGATCCATCGCCCCGCTGACCGTCAAGCCGTAGCGCTGCGCGCCGTGGCGACCGCCATCCTGGACGGAGCTTGCGGGGCCGATGCTGGCGACGACGAGCCGGCTCATGCGTGCACCTGCTCGGCGATGATCTCGCCGGCTTCGGCGGCGCGGTCCTGCTCCGCGAAGGTCTTGTGGTCGATCGCGAAGAACGTCACGCGATCGCCGGGTTCGGTGAGAAAGGTCGGATTGCGGTGGAGCTGATAGGTCCGCACCGGCGTGCGGCCCAAAAGGTGCCAGCCGCTCGGGGCGGCCAGGCATTGGATTCCGGCCTGGATGCCGCCGATCGAGATCGTGCCGGCGGGCGTCAGCAGCCGCGGATTCTGCCGGCGCGACATGTGCAGGGATTTGTCGAGGCCACTGAGATAGGACCAGCCCGGCGTGAAGCCGATCATGGCAACCTTGTAGTCGCCGCCAACATGCCGGGCGACGATGTCGTCGGGCGTGGTGCTTAGTGCCTTGGCGACATCCTCGAGATCGATGCCATGTTCGCCGCCATAAGCGACGGGAATGCGCCAGCGGCGCGCCTTGGTGGCCGGCGGCAGCGGTCGGCTGGCAAGCGCGAGCAGCTTGTCGCCGAGTGCGTCGAAGCCGATCTTGCCGGGATCGTAATGCACCAGCAGCGAGCGATAAGTCGGCACGGTCTCGGTGATGCCGTCGATCGGGCTTGCCGCGAGCGCCTTGTCGAGCGCCAGCACGCGCTGGTTGGCATCCTCGTCGATGGTGCGGCTGAACTCGACCGTGACGGCGCTGTCGCCGCTGGGCAGAAGGCGGGGCGGGGGAAGCGTCGCGGCCATTGAGCTGTCGAAGAGCTGTCGAAATCGGGATTTTGAAGAATGCGGCCCCGGCGATCGAGTTCCGCTGGTCCTGCTTCGCGTAAATGCGCCCGCAAGTCCAATAAATTAATGCAGGGGGAGACGATAAAGCCTTGTTATCGTGTCGCATAACCGCCCGGCGGCCCTGCGTTATTGTTGGCCTCTTGGCCCTTGACGCAAGGCGCCCGGCTCGCAAGATGCGCGCGTTCTTTCCCGCACCCCGGAGCTCGTTGTCGTCCATGTCGCTGTCCCCTGAAGCCCGCAAGACACTCGCCGGCATCACCACCGCCACCATCACCACGGTTCTGCTGAAGAAGGGCCTGCGCAATGTGTGGATGCGGGGCGCGCGGCCGCTGCGCCCGGGCCTGCCGCGCCTGGTGGGACCGGCCTTCACGCTGCGCTTCGTGCCGGCACGCGAGGATCTGGCGACGCCGGAATCCTGGTCGTCGCCGATCTCGACCCGCACCGCGATCGAGGCGATGCCGGAGGGATGCATCGCCGTGGTCGATGCCATGGGCGTCACCGATGCCGGCATCTTCGGCGACATTCTCTGCGCCCGCATGATGAAGCGCGGCGTCACCGCGCTCGTCACCGACGGCGTCGTGCGTGACGTCGAGGGCGTGCTCGGCACCAATCTCCCGGTGTGGTGCGACGGCTATGCCGCGCCGCCCTCCGTTGCCGGTCTGACCTTCGTCGGCTGGGGTGAGCCGATCGGCTGCGGTGGCGTCGCCGTGTTTCCGAACGACATCGTGGTCGCCGACCAGGACGGCTGCGTGCTGATCCCGCAGGCGATGCTCGATCACGTGCTCAACGAGGGCGTCGAGCAGGAGCGCATGGAGGCCTGGATCGTCAACGAGGTGAACAACGGCGCCGTGCTGCCGGGTCTCTATCCCATGAACGCCGAGACCAAGGCGCGCTACGCCGCCAGCAAGAAGTAACGGAAGCGAGGACCCCATGGAGATCACAGTTGCAGGCACGCGGCCGACCCGCCGCGCGCCCAAGGAAAACTTCACCGGCACCGTGTGGCAGGACCCCGTGATCATGGCGCCCGCGCCGGCGCGGTTGAACTGCTCGCGCGTTGCCTTCGAGCCGGGCGCTCGCACCAACTGGCATCACCATCCGCTCGGGCAAACGCTCTACGTCATCTCCGGCGTCGGCCGCGTCCAGACCAAGGGCGGCCCGGTGAGGGAGATCCGCCCCGGCGATACCGTCTGGATTCCGCCAGGCGAAGTTCACTGGCACGGGGCCTCGCCGACCAACGGCATGTGCCACATCGCCATGCAGGAAGCGCTCGAGGGCGTCTACTCGACCTGGCTGGAGCCGGTCACCGACGCGGAGTATGGCGCCGCGATCGGCTAGCTCTCGTGCCCCGGACAAGACGCATCGCCTGGAGGCGATGCGTCGCCGATCCGGGGCCCAGAGTTTCTGGCGTTGATGTTGCTGGGTCCCGGCTCTGCGCAGCAACGCTTCGCGTTGCCGCTTGTCCGGGACGCCAAACTCACATCCGCTCCGCCGTCCACGTGCCCGTGCACAGCGCGCCGCGCCAGGTGCCGGAGCCGGAGGGGCCGTTGAGGCGGCCGAAGCCGACCGCGCGCTTGATGCCGGTGCTCAAGGTGACGTTGATGCTGCCGGCATCCGCGACGCGGCCGGACGCCGTCACTGCGGTGCTGCTCGAGGCGATCTGCCCGTTGTTGATGCCGATCGCGACGGTCGCGCCATTGCCGCAGGTCTCGCTCGGTGACGAGATCCGGACGTTCCATGTACCGTCGAAAGTGCTTGTCGCGGCACCTGCCTGCGTGAGCGGGAAGGCGATGGCGACAATGGTGGCGAAAAGACCCTTGCGAAAGCCGTTCATGACACGCCCCTGCGGTTGATTACGCGGGGATCGTGGCATGGGCAGGGAACCGGCGATGTGAGGCGCCTCACTTGCCCACGGGGCTCTGTGAGGTGGCGCACGTCATGACGGCATCGCGACCAAAAGCAAAGGGACCCGGATCACCACGGGCCCCTTGTCTCCGTCAGGCCATCTGCCTCGGACTCAATTCACCCGCGTCCAGGTCTGGCCGCCGCAGAACATGCCGCCGAAGGCGCAGCCCTGCACGCGCAGGCGGTCGGTGCCCTTCATTGCGATCGTCGAATCGTAGGTCGAGCCGGAGTTCGGATCGAGGATGCGGCCGGACCATTTCTGGTCCTTGCTCGGCTTCATGTTGATCAGAACCTGCTCGCCGTTCTGGTTCGATTTGCTGTCGACCGAGTAGCCGCACAGATTAGTGCCGCATTGCTCGATGCGGACCTTGCCTTCCTTCTCCTCGGTGAGCCAGATGCCGAGCGGCGAATTGAGATCGCGTGTGGGCGCGGCTGCGGGCGCTGGTGGCGCGACGGCGGCGGCCTGAACGGGGGCGGGGGCCGGCGGCGGAGGCGCCACGGCGGGCGCGGCCTGTTGCTCGACCGGCGCAGGTGCCGGAGTGGGCGGCGGCTGGACACTGGCCGGAGCATTGCTGGCGGTCGCGGCCGAAGGCGAACCCGGCGGCGGTGCTGCGGCAGCGGGCGCAGGTGCGGATGGCGTGGCGGGGCTCGCAGGCGCAGCCGGCGTTCGCGGCTCGACAGTGGCTTGCTGCGGAGCCTGCTGGCTGGGGGTCGCTTCGTTCTTCCTGGCCTTCTTCGCCTTGCTCTGGCCGGTGTTGTCGTACACGCCGGGGATCTGCACCGTGCCGCGGTCCGGGTCGATGCGGATGGTGCGCCCGCCATATTCGAAGGTGTACTGCGCCTGCGCAGCGGTGCTCGCCAGAAGGAATGCGGCCGTGGCCAACAACTTCCTCATTTCCATCTCCTGAACAGTGGTCCCGCACCGACGCTTACGCACCGGTTCGATTGCAAAAAGTGATCCAAATCACTGTCACGGTATGAGTCGTCGTCCTGCGGTTCCGGGTTCAATAGGCCCGGAGCCCGTCCAAAGTTTGGCCGTGGCAGGCGACAGGAGGACGCGGGCCCTAGTCGAACCAGGCGGCGTAGATTTTCTTGTAGCTGCCGTCGTCCATGGACATGTGCAGCCATTGGTCGACGAAGGCCTTCAGCGCCATGTCGCGCTGCAGCCAATAGGCCTTCTCGGAGAAGTCGAACGGTTTTTCGGGATGCACCGCGCAGAGCACGCCTGCGTGCTGCTTCTGCTGGTAGCGCGTCTCGGAGGCGTCCGTCATCATCAGGTCGGCATTGCCCTTGGCGATCTCGTCGAAGATCACGGTGTTGTCGGGGAAAACCTTGATCTCGGCATCCCTGATGTTGGCGCGCGCGAAACGCTCATTGGTGCCGCCGGGATTGACGATCACGCGGGTGCCCTTCTTGTCGATGTCGGCGATGCTCTGGTACTTGCCGACGTCCGCACAGCGGGCGATCGGCGTCTTGCCCTCGCGCATGATCGGCGTCGAGAAGAAGCCCTTCTTCTGCCGGTCGAGCGTAACCGAGACGCCACCCATCGCGATGTCGAACTGGTCGGCCTCGAAATCCTTCATCAGCTTCGGCCAGGCCGTCGGGACGAACTCGACCTTGACCCCGAGCGCCTTGCCGAGCGCCTGCGCCATGTCCACGTCGAAACCGCTGAACTGCTGCGTCGCCTTGTCCAGATAGGTGAAGGGCTTATAGTCGCCGGTCATGCCGACGCGCAAGGTGCCGCGCTTGACGATTTCGTCAAGACGCGAGGGCGCCTGCTGCGCGTGGGCCGAAAGGTTTGCCAACAGCGCCACGGCCAAGGCCGCCACGATTCGCACGGCCATTCGAATAATCATCTCTTCTCCACCCCTGCGCGAGCTGTCATTGTGCAGCGCTTGAAGCGGTGGATTTAGACCAGCTGCGAGCTTCTGGCGAGGCGGAATCGAAGGGAATCCAGACGTGACGATCTCGATGTACGAGGCCTCGGTCGGCCTCTTCGTGCCGTATTTGCGGAATCTGTCCGCACTGCTCGACAAGGGCGTCGCCTATGCAGAGGTCCGCAAGTTCGACCCGACGGCCCTGCTTGGGATGCGCCTTGCGCCGAACATGTACGATTTGGCGCAGCAGGTCGGCGAGGCCTGCCGCCACGCGGTGGTCGCCCCGGCCTTGCTGGCGCAATGCGAGCCGGTGGCGCTGCCGGCGCTGGAGCACGACATGGCCGGGCTTCAGGCGCGCATCGCAACCTCAATCCAGTTCATCGAAAGCCTGCCGCGCGCGAAGATCGACGCGGCGGCGGAACGGAATGTCTTCTTCAAGCTGAAGAGCGGGGCCGAGCTGCCCTTCACCGGGCGGACGCTGCTGCTGATGTTCAGCGTCCCGCAGTTCTTCTTTCACGTCACGACCGCCTACGACCTGTTGCGACTCGCAGGCGTCGAATTGGTGAAGCGGGACTTCCTTGGCCCGCGCGAGCGTTAGGCTTCGCCCTTGCGCTCGTAATCGGCGAGCGAGCTGCGGCCGGCGATCTCGCTGCGCAGCAGCTCGAAGCGCCGATACGCCTCGTCCTCCTGGGCATCGACGAAATGCACTGCGGCCTCGCTCGTCATGGGGCCGCTGATCACGGGTGCGGATTGTTCGCCGATGGTCTCGTGGACGTAATGCTGGCCGTCATCGCCGCGATGGACCGTCCATTTGAGACGGATCGCCACCATCGGCCCGGGCCCGACCTTGCTGTAGCCGTCGGCATCGGTGTGCTCGGGCACCAACGGTTGCTCCTCGACGACAGGATGTTCGCCGGCGACCGTCTGTTCATCGGCCACCACGTGCTCGTCGACAACTTCTGTCTCGATCGCGCCATCGCGGATGGGCTCGGGGTGCTCCAGGATGCTGGCGATGGTCGCCAGCGCGTGGTCGGTCGGATCGATCTCTGACAAGGGTCATCCTCCAGCTCGATGCGGCCGGCAAATCTGTCCCACTGCCGCCGCGGCCTAGCTTATTACGCGCGTTTGATTAAGGCTGAGTTGGGGCTCGATCTGCACCAAAATGGGACGCATTCTGGCCTTCCGAAGGCGTCGTCCGCCCATTGGTTCGTTCAGCCCAGCACGTCCTGATTGATGACGTTCTGCCGGATCGGATCGCCGTCCAGCACACTCAGGATGTTGCGTGCGGTCTGCTCGCTCATGCGCTGGACCGCCTCGACCGTGACGCCGGCGACGTGCGGGGCGATGATGACGTTAGAGAGTTCGAACAGCGCATTGCTGACCGGCGGCGGCTCGACCTCGAACACGTCGATACCGGCGCCGGCAAGCTTGCCGGAGACCAGGGCATCGTAGAGCGCCGCTTCCTTCACGATGCCGCCGCGTGCGGTGTTGATGAGATAGGATTTCGGCTTCATCCGGCCGATCCGCGCCGCGTCGAACAGGCCGACCGTTTCCGGCGTCTTCGGGCAGTGGATGGTGACGAAATCGGCGTGAGGAAGCGCGGCATCGAGATCAGCGACGAGCTCGCAGCCGGCGGCCTTGATCTCGGCGGCTCCCTTGTAGGGATCGTAGACCTGCACGTTCATTTCCATCGCCAGGCAGCGCCTGGCGGTGCGGCTGCCGATGCGACCGAAGCCGACGACCAGCACGGTCTTGCCGTAGAGATCGAACGGCAGCATGCCGAGGCGGTCGGCCCATTTGCCGTCCTTGACGCAGGCGTGCAGCTCCTGCGCGCGTTTGGCGAGCGTCAGCATCATGAACAGCGCAGCTTCCGCGACCGAGGGTGAGTTCGCGCTGCCGGCGACCATCAGCGGCACCTTGCGGCGGGACAGGGCAGGCACGTCGACGGCGTCGTAGCCGACACCGATGCGGGTCACCACCTGCATGCCGCGGGAGGCCTCGAGCTCCGTCTCGCCGAAGGCGGTTGCGCCGAGCGCCACGCCGTGGACCGGCGCATGGCTCTTCAGCAAGGCCTCGAAGTCCTTGGCCGAGATCAGGTTTGGAAACTCGACGAGCTCGATGTCGTCCCGCTGGGTGAGGAGGGCGCGCGCCCCTTGCGACAAAGTTTGTGTAACGAAGATCTTCTTCTTGTTGGTCGCCATCGTCCCCTGCCTGCGCGAGTTTCTTGGACCTGCGTCACAACACGACGCCGGTCGACTCGTTTAGCAGGTGCATGTTGTTAAGGTCCATCGCCAAACGCATGGGTGCCCCGTCCTTGGCGCCGGCATTGGGATCGACGCGACCGCAAACCGGCGTGCCGTCGAGTCCGAAATAGACCAGCGTCTCCATTCCCATCGGCTCGGTGACGTCGAGCACGGTGTCGAAGCTTTCCTCGCCGGGATCCAGATGCGCGTGGGCCTCGGTGAGATGTTCCGGCCTGATGCCGAGCACCAGCTTTTCAGTTCGGGGCAGCGCGTTGTAACGGGCGGCGCGGGCAGGCGGCAGCGGGAAGGAGATGCGGTCCGTCAGGCGGATATTGAGCGTGCCGCCAACATCCTCGAGCCGGCACGGGATGAAGTTCATCGCGGGCGAGCCGATGAAGCCGGCAACGAAGCGCGTCGCCGGCTTGTGGTAGAGCTCGTTCGGCGTGCCGATCTGCTCGATGCGCCCCTTGTTCATCACCACGACGCGGTCGGCCAGCGTCATCGCCTCGACCTGGTCGTGGGTGACGTAGACCGTGGTGGTGCGCACCTTCTGGTGCACCTTCTTGATCTCGATCCGCATCTGCACGCGCAGCTTGGCGTCGAGATTGGACAGCGGCTCGTCGAACAGGAAGACCTTGGGATTGCGCACGATGGCTCGGCCCATCGCGACGCGCTGGCGCTGGCCGCCGGAGAGCTGCTTCGGCTTGCGCTCGATCAGGTCGGTGATGTCGAGGAGGCGGGCGGCCTCGGTCACCCGCGCCTTGATCTCGGCCTTGGGATAATGCTTCAGGCGTAATCCGAACGACATGTTCTCCGCGACCGTCATGTGCGGATAGAGTGCGTAGTTCTGGAACACCATCGCGATGTCTCGGTCTTTCGGCGGCACGTCGTTGACGACGTCGCCGCCGATCATGATGTCGCCGTCGCTGATGTCCTCGAGCCCCGCGATCATGCGCAGCGTCGTCGACTTGCCGCAGCCGGAGGGACCCACCAGCACGATGAACTCATGGTCGGCGATATCGAGATCGATGCCGCGCACGGCTTCGACATCGTCGTAACGCTTAACTACTTTCCGCAAAGCAACGTCAGCCATGAGCCATCAACCCTTTGTCGCACCGGCGGTCAGGCCGGCAATGTAGTAGTCCATCAGGAAGGCGTAGATGATCAGCGGCGGCGCGGCGCCGAGCAGCGCGCCGGTCATGATCTGTCCCCAGTTGAACACGTCGCCCTTGATCAGTGTCGTGATGATGCCGACAGGCAGCACCTGCTGATCCGTCGAGGTTGTGAACACAAGCGGATAGAGGAATTGTGCCCAAGACACTGTGAAGGCGAAAATTGTTGCCGCAATCAGGCCAGGCAGGGCCACAGGGATAAAGATCCGCGTGAGCGTCTGGAACCATGACGCACCATCGATAATGGCAGCTTCATCGAGTTCCTTGGGGATCGATGCGAAGTAGCCGATCATGATCCACGTGCAGAATGGGACTGTGAGCGTCGGGTAGACGAGCACCAGGACGTACCATCGATTCAGGAGCTGAATGCCGGTCCAGTCCTGGAAGGTCGCGAACATCTTGAACAGCGGAATGAACAGCAGGCTGTCCGGGATCAGGTAAGTGAGAAAGACGCCCGTGGCGAGCGCGGTCGAGCCCCAGAATTTCATCCGCGCCAGCGCGAAGGCGGCGGGGACACTGATCAGCATGGTGAGGGCGACCACGACGATGGAGACAATGGCCGAATTCCAGAAGAAGCGCAGGAACTGGTTCGAAGTCAGCAGTTCGACATAATTGCCGAGGGTTGGATGGAAGACCCACCACGGATTCGTCGCCGCAGAGATCTCAGCGCTGCTCTTCAGCGAGGTGATCAGCATATAGAGCGGCGGCGTCAACGAAAAGATCGCAAACAGCGCCAGGAAGAAATAGGACCAGCGCAGGGCCCAGGCACGGTCCCGGCTGATGCTGCCCTGCTTCACTTTCCGGCGGGGACCCGCCTTGTCCAACGTTACTGTAGTCATCAGGCTTCGTTCCCACGCTTGTTGATGTCCCGCAGAATGAAGATCGCTGCGATCGCGAGGATCGGGAACATAAAGAGCGATACACTTGCACCGAGCGGAATGTCGCTGCCCTCGATGCCGACCTTGAAAGCCCAGGTGGCAAAGATGTGAGTTTGGTCGAGCGGGCCGCCCGCAGTCAAAATGCGCACGATATCGAAGTTGGCGAAAGTGACTATCAGCGAGAACAGCGTCGTGATCGCGATGATGTTGCGCATCATGGGCAAAGTCACGTACCAGATGCGCTGCCACCAGTTCGCGCCATCGATGGAGGCGGCCTCGTAGAGTTGGTCGGGAACGGATTTCAGGGCGGCCAGATACATGATCATGAAGAACGGCGCGCCGATCCAGATATTGACCAGAATGACCGAGAATCGCGCCCAGCTGGCTTCGCCCAGCCAGGGAATCGGTCCGATGTTCAAGAATGACAAGGTATAGTTGAAGGCGCTGTAGGAGGGATCGAACAGCCAGAGCCAGGCGAGCGTGCTCATTGCGGGCGGGATCACCCAGGGGACCAGCAACATGCCGCGCCATTTGCGCTGGCCCTTGGCCGGA
This sequence comes from Bradyrhizobium diazoefficiens, assembly GCF_016616425.1. Taxonomy (NCBI): domain Bacteria; kingdom Pseudomonadati; phylum Pseudomonadota; class Alphaproteobacteria; order Hyphomicrobiales; family Nitrobacteraceae; genus Bradyrhizobium; species Bradyrhizobium diazoefficiens. The sequence continues at coordinate 4,025,630 of NZ_CP067101.1, read as the reverse complement.
ATGTTGTGGACGAAATGGGCGACGATGAAGCCAATCAGCGCCTTGAAGATCACGGCTGTGATCGCGAAGATGCAGGATTGCTCCACGACGAGCCAGAATGTCTCGCGTTTGAACAAGAACTGAAAGTTGCCCAAGCCAACGAACCTGCTCATCGACTTGTTCAAAGTCGCAAGGTGCAACGAGTAGATCGCCGGATACAGAACCAGCACGGAAATCAAAACGATGAGCGGCAGCGTCATTAGAAGCGCGACCGTCGATTTGTGCTTCACGGCGTTGCGCAGACTCGATCGCTTGCGGACGCCGGCGGAACGGGTAACGCTGGCTCGCCCAACGACAACATCAGCCATGATTGAAATTCCTTGTAGTGTCTACAGGGAAGCCGGCGTTTGCCGGTCTCCGGCCGTCTTGACGCGTGTACGGATGGCCCGGACGGACCGCACTTTCGTGCGGCCGTCGCGGTGATCTCCGTCTAGCTGCGCATGAAGCCTTCGCACTCGCCCTCCGCCCAGGCAAGTACGTCCTCCATCTTCCCGCCCTGAGCATATTTGAGCGCCATTTTTGTCAGGGTGCCCTGGGCGTAGATCTGCTGAGCGATTTTGGGCGGCGCCGGAGAGGCAGCAATTGACAGCTTCTGGTGGTGGTAGGGGTTCGGATAGTGGAACAGCGTGCCCTTCGGCGGTCCCTCTTCGGCCCACACCTTGAGGGTTGTGAGCTTCTCAAATGCGGGCAGATCGTAGCCTCCGCTCGCTACTACACACTTCTCGATCGACGCAGGCTTCGACAGATGAACGAGCAAGCTCTTGGCCGCCTCCTTGTTCTTCGAGAAATTCCAGGTCGTCCAGAAATAGGGTAGATACGGCGCGAAACGCCCCTTGGGACCGGCCGGGAAGCCATGCGTCCAGCACTGCTCGGCCACTTGCGGCGCATCTCTCTTGGCGACGGCCCAGGCGCTTGGCGGGTTCATGATCATTGCGCCTTTGCCCGAGACGAGCCATTTGTTGTTCGAGGCGTCATCCCACGCCGCTACGTCAGGGGGCAGCAACGGAATCAGTTTTTTGTAGAATTCCAGCGCCTGGCGAACATTGTCGGTCTTGACGGTCACGTCGCCTTTGGCATTGACCAGGTCTGCCCCGAACGCACTGAAGAATGCACCTGCCGAATCGACACTATCGCTCGTCATGCCGAGCCCGATGCCGAAGGGATTACCGCCCTTGTGGCAAGCCTCGGCTGCCTTGAGGAAGGTATCGAGAGTCCAGTTCTCCGCCTTCGGCGGGGCGCCGGCAGGATACATCGCCTGAACATCGATATTGGCGAACTTCTTCATCAGATCGATACGGGAGCAGGGGCCCTTGATCTGGCTTCCGATGCACGCGGGGATCCCGAGCCATTTTCCGTTCGCCTGGCCGAGATATTTGACGGTGTCGTTGACGGCGCCGTTCTCCTTGACGATCGGGTCCATAATGTCGTTGACGGGCTCAAGATAGTCCGCATTGGCGTGTGGCCACCAGGTCGGCATCGCCAGAATATCGTGGCCCGATTTGGCTTGCGCCTCGGCCGCAATCGTCACAAGATTCTTGTTACCCTGACTGGTGATGTAATCGATCGAGACCTCGACCTTCTCCTTCGCGGCCCATTCGTTGACGAGATCGGTCGAGGCCTTGTTGGCGCCTGGCACCCAATGGTCCCAGAAGCCAATCGAGAGCTTGCCGGCGGCGTAAGCACCCCGGACATAGGGCGCCGTGATCAGCGCCGCGGAGGACATTGCAGTGGCAGCCACAAATTGACGCCGCGTCAGCTTCTTGCGTGACATCTCGTTTCCTCGCTCGGTGTTTTATTGTTCTGGTGTTTCCTCTGAACTCTTTCGAGCCCTGCTTCATTCTTGTAGGGAGTTTCTTGTCGGACGTTTCTTATTGGCGCCGTCAGCTTCGATGCATAAGAGGCGCGGCAGATTGGTAGCGCGATCAGATCATGATTGGCTGCGTCTGTCGAGAAAACCGAGCGGCTCGCATCTAGAACTAATGTTGCGTCCGGGACGTAAGAGGGCCCGATACCTGGACGTGAGCTGCGATCGTTTGTTTTTGCGACGCACACTTCACGTGGGACGGCCAGGAACGATCGGTGCGCAATTACGCCGCAGTTTCGAATAACCCTTCATAACCGCTTCGCATGACAGACTTTTCGGGCGCAAGGCGCAATTGGCTGCGTCTGGACCGCAACGGGGCGGAAACGATAGAATTGCAACTGGCGGGTGGCTCCCGCCCCCCAACAGGTCAGTCAGATCGACGATGGAGACGAGAATGATCAACCCGGCCCGGTCAGCGCCACTTCACATGCGGCGATGGTTCGCGCTGGGGGCCGTGCTCGCGCTGCTGCTCGGCGCCGCCGCAATGGCCAATGCTCAAGGTTTGGTGAAGGGCGTTCAGGACGGCGCGGCGGCCGGAAACAAGGCGGCAGGTCCGGTCGGTGGCGTGCTCGGCGGCGCAATCGGCGGTGTGGTTGGCGTCTTCACCGGCGTGCTCGGCGTCGGCAACAATGGCAATCAGGCCCCAGCGAGCAAGGATGCCAAACAGCAGCAGGGTCCGGCCAAGGAAAAGGACAAGGATGCCAAGAGCGCCAAAGCGGGCAAGGGCGCCAAGGGGAGCAAGGAGGCGAAGAGCACTCCGCAGGGCAAGGATAATAAAGACGTCTCGGTCCTGACCCAGACGGGCGCGCCGCAACAGACCGCCGAACAGATCGTTGCCAACAGCGATTCCTATATCGAGCGGATCAAGACCGAACTGAACCTCACGCCCGATCAGGAGAAGCACTGGTACGGCTTTTCGAGCGCGATGCACTACCTGGGGCACAACGGTGCAGAGCGGCTCAACTTGCGGGTTGCGCGGGCCAAGCGGGATCCGCCGGACGACATTATCGAGCAGATGCGCAACGAGGCGCAGTTCCTGATCGACCGCGCCGCCGACCAGCGCAATGTCGCCGACGCCGCCGAGCCGCTCTATTCGAGCCTCGATGACAAGCAGAAGCAGGTCTTCATCCAGGAGATGGTGCGTCTGAGCCACGAGCGAGGACTGGATTGATCAAGTTGAATCGGATCGGACGCATCTGAATTAACGGAGCCCGCCACGAATTCGTGAATCCTCTCCGCAATTGAGGTATGGTTAGCTTTGCAAGCTGACTGCGGGGTTGATATGGCGGACGGACTCTCCGTTTTCCTGGTCGAAGACGAGGCGTTGATCCGGATGATGATCGCCGACATGGTGATGGAACTTGGTCATCACGTCGTCGCGGAAGCGGACAATATCCGGGACGCCAGCGCGTTCGCGATGACCGCGCAATACGACATGGCCATTCTCGACATCAATCTCATGGGCGTCTATGTCGATCCGGTCGCCGACCTCATCGAGCGTCGCGGAAAGCCGTTTTTGTTCGCGACCGGTTACGGTCCGGAACTGCTGCCGTCCTTGCTGCGGCGCAGGCCGATCCTGCGCAAGCCGATCGCAATGGATCAGCTCAAGGCGATGATCGATTCGATGTTTCCGGGAGCCCCGGTCAAAGCGTCGCACTGAGCGACGGCGAACACGCCGCGTCGAGCGACGGGACTCAGTTGCGGCCGTTCTTCAGGACCGTGGCAATGGTGTGGGCCGTCATGGCCGCGCGGTCGGACGCGCGCTGGGCGGCCAGCCGGTCTCGCGCCTTTTCCTCGATCAAGAGGTCGATCAGGGCCAGCCGCTTCTCTTCGTCACCCGCCTCGCTCAGCAGGCGATGATAGCGGTGATAATCAAAACCAAAATCCTGCTTACGCATGTTACGCCCCCGCAACTACGCCATATACGGCAGGATTGTTTCTCATTGGGAACAGGCAGGCAAGCACGATCATGCATGGAACCATGCGAGCCCTGCAATCAGCCGTGAATTTTGGAGCGGCGGGGAGAGAGTTTTCGTGCCTCAACCCAAATTGTGGTCGGCAAACATCTGCAGGCCGACGAAGCTGGCATCCGGCTTGATCACAAGCCTGGTCGGGATGTTGCGCAAATAGTCCTGAAACCGTCCTTTGGCTTCGAACCGAGCCCGGAACGCGGAGTCCATCAGAAACTCGGGAAAGCGCGGCACAATTCCGCCGGCGATATAGACGCCGCCGCGCGCGCCGAACGTCACCGCGAGATTGCCGGCAACGGAGCCAAGGATGGCGCAAAACATCTCCAGCGTCGTGCGGCTGACGGAGCAACTGCCCGCCAGGGCGGCCTTGGTGATGGCGGCGGCATCGCGATGCGGTACCTGAGCGCCGTCAACCTCCGCCAAGGCTTCGTAGAGGTTTTGCAGCCCGGAACCCGAGAGCGCCCCACGCTCGATGGAGACGTGGCCGAGGCGTCGGCGCAAGCACGCGATCACACGTTCCTCGCGCTCGTTCTCCGCCGGCAGGGTCGCATGTCCGGCTTCGGTCACGACGGCCAGCCGCACGCCGTGGCGCTCAACCAGACAGGAGACACCAAACCCGGTTCCGGGCCCGACCACCAACAACGGCTCTCCGGGCAAGCCACCCCCTCCGCCGAGCGGGATCAGGTCCGCAGGCCGCAAAGCGGGCAGGGACCAGGCCACCACCTCGAAGTCGTTGAGCACGTGGACGCTGTCGAAGCCGAGAGCCGGTTGCAACTCGTTGCCGTCGATGACCCAGGGACTGTTGGTCATGACGCAGCGGTTGTTGGTGACAGGACCCGCCACGGCCAGCACGGCCCTTCGGGGCTGCTCGCCGCCGGACCGGCGCGCCAGGACGTCCGCAATGGCTTCCCGGACGGTCGGGAAGTCGGCGACCTTCACGTAATCGATCGGTTCGGCCCGATCGAGATCGCCGTGGCCCAATTCGCTCTGGCTCAGCGCGAAACGCGCATTGGTGCCGCCGATATCGGCGAGAAGAATTTGTCCAGTCTTGCCGATATTCATGACCTCGTGGCTGCCGCTGCCTTCCGGTCGCGCCAACCCCCTGTCCTCCACTCCTTCGACCCGATCCACCTGCGCGGCCAGCGCGAGAATCCGCCCTTGGGTGCGCCTAGTCAACACGGACGAGGCCAAACCGTTGCATTCCCGCGGCCGTCCGGTGGCCAATTCGCGCAGGCTTCGCACGGTGGCGGCGGTTGCGAAGCAGCGCGGGAAGACCGACACTAGGTGAGCTTTAGGAGAGTTTTGTCTGGCGCCGGCGCGCCGGGCAGATCGAATGAGGCCTGTGATGAAGATTTCCGACCACGACGTGCTGCTGGCGATCGACGTGCAGAACGACTTCTGCACCGGCGGAGCGCTCGCCGTCCCCGACGGCGAGAAGGTCGTCCCCGCCATCAACCGGATCGCCCAAAAATTCGCCAATGTGGTGTTGACCCAGGACTGGCATCCGCGCGACCACGTCTCGTTCGCGCCGAACCATGCGGGCAAGCAGCCATTCCAGACCATCGAGCTCGGCTACGGCACCCAGATGCTCTGGCCGGCGCATTGCGTGCAGGGCACCTCGGGCGCCGAATTCCATCGCGACCTCGACCTCACCCGCGCCAGCCTCGTGGTGCGCAAGGGGTTTCGCCGTGGCATTGATTCCTATTCGGCGTTGTTCGAGAACGACCATCGGACAGCGACGGGCCTGCTCGGGTATTTGCGCGAACGTGAGCTGAAGACGGTCTTTGTCGCCGGTCTTGCGCTCGACTTCTGCGTCCGCTTTTCGGCGGAGGATGCGCGCAAGGCGGGCTTGGAGGTGGCCGTCATCGAGGACGCCTGCCGCGGCATCGATCTCGACGGCTCGGTGGCCGCGACGCATCAGAGTTTTCGGGACCTCGGCATCTCCGTCGTCAGCCTCGAGGCGTTTCTGTAAGGACCTTGAGAAAGTCATGGTGGACAAGACCGGCAAACGGCTGGGCGGACCGGATCAAGCTCCTGATGATCCAGTGCTGTGGCCGTTTGCGGCTGCACGGCTTGCCATGGAGGCCTGCTTCTGGTGGGTCGAGCGTGGCTCACCGGAGCCGGACGACAGCGCGCTGCCGTGGACGACACCGAACGTCGTGGCGCTTGAGCTCGCGACGATGCGCCTGCGCGATTGCTCGCAGACCCGGTCCGGCCAGCCAGCCCTGGTCTGTGCACCCTGTGCGCTGCATCGGGCCCAGATCGCCGATTTCGCGCCCGGGCACAGCGTGGTGGGGGCTTTGAAAGATGGCGGCATCGACCGGCTCTATCTCACCGATTGGCGATCAGCCACCCCTGGCATGCGATATCTCTCGATCGACAGCTATCTCGGCGATCTCAACGTCGCCATCGACGAGATCGGCGCGCCGGTCGATCTGGTCGGCCTGTGCCAGGGCGGTTGGCTGTCGCTGCTCTATGCGGCGCGCTTTCCGGCCAAGGTGCGGCGATTGGTCCTGGTCGGTGCTCCCGTGGACCTGTCGATCGAGTCCTCGTTGTCGCGGCTCACCCGCAACGCGCCTGAGGCGGTCTACGACCAGCTCGTCGCCCGCGGCGGCGGCAATGTCAGCGGCGGGGAGATGCTCCGCTTGTGGTCCAAGGCGCCAAGCCGCGACGATATTGTAGCGGCGTTGCAAAGAGACCTGTCGGACGAAGAGGGCGCGGCGCTGCTCGCGCGCTTCGACCGCTGGAACGCGGAGACGCTGAATCTGCCGGGCGCGTATTATCTGGAGATCGTCAACCGGATTTTCCGCGAGAACCAGATCGCCGGCGGCCGTTTCGTGGCTCTCGGCCGCACGATTGACCTGAAGGACATCAAGGCACCGGTCTTCCTGTTGGCCGGGCTCGACGACGTCGTCGTGCCGGCTGCGCAGGCGCTGGCTACCGCTGGTCTCCTCGGCACACCGCCGGCCTTCATTGCGGCGGCCTCCGAGCCGAGCAATCACCTCGGCCTGTTCATGGGCGCGCGCACCCATGCGCATGCCTGGCCGCGCATCGCTGCGTGGCTGCGCGACGATCTGTCGGGTGTGCTGGCCCGCAGCGCCTGAGCTCGCCGGGCGCCGGGCAGACGGTCCTGCAAATCCGTTATGCATGACGACGGATGGCCTGCACGGGACCCGGCCAATGGGCTACATATGGTTCGGAGCTGACAGTTTCGGCAGCGAAGCGATTAAGGGTACTGCGCTCGATGACCTTCCACTCGATCTACGCCCATGGATTTGCGCGCGTGGCGGCCTGTGTCACCACGTCCCATGTCGCTGATCCCACGGCCAACGCAAAGGCCGTGCTGGCGGCGGCCGATGCCTGCCACGAGCAGTCGGTGGCGGTCGCGGTGTTTCCGGAGCTGTGCCTGTCCGGCTATGCGATCGAAGATCTGGTCAAGCAGGACCCGCTGCTCGATGCGGTCGAGCGCGGCCTCGCGGGCATCGTCGAGGCCTCCGCAGGGCTGATGACGGTCCTGATCGTCGGCGCGCCGCTGCGCTTTGGTCATCGCATCTACAACTGCGCCGTCGTTGTTCATCGCGGCAACGTGCTCGGCGTGGTGCCCAAGAGCTATCTGCCGACCTATCGGGAATTCTATGAAGGGCGGCATTTCGCCTCCGGCGCCGGCATCGTAGGAGAGACGATCGCGTTTGGTGGGCTGCATGCGCTGTTCGGCGTCGACCTGCTGTTTTCGGCCGAGGACGTTCCGGGCCTGACCATCGGCGTCGAGATCTGCGAGGACATGTGGATCCCGGTAACGCCGGCCTCGGAGCTTGCGCTTGCAGGCGCCAGCGTGCTGATCAACCTCTCGGGCAGCCCGATCACGATCGGCCGGGCGCGCTCGCGCGCGCTCTTGTGCCAATCGACCTCGGCGCGCTGCCTCGCGGCCTATGTCTATTCGGCCGCAGGGGCAGGGGAATCGACCACGGATCTCGCCTGGGACGGCCAGACCTCGATCTACGAGAATGGCGTGCTGCTGGCCGAGGGCGAGCGGTTCCGCCAGGGCGATCAGATCACGTGTGCCGACGTCGATCTCGACCTGCTCAGGCAGGAACGTGCGCTGATGGGAACGTTCGACGACAACCGCCGGCAGCGCGAGACATTTTACCGCAAGGTGACGTTCGCGCTGAAGCCGCCGGCCGCCGACATCGGCTTCCTGCGCAAGGTCGAGCGTTTCCCGTTCGTGCCGAGCGACGAAAGCCTGCTCGAGCAGGATTGCTACGAGGCCTACAACATCCAGGTCGCCGGCCTGGTGCAGCGCATGCGTGCCACCGGCACCAAGCGCATCGTGATCGGTGTCTCGGGCGGGCTCGATTCCACCCACGCCCTGATCGTCGCCGCCAAGGCGATCGACCTGCTCGGTCTGCCCCGCGAGAACATCCTGGCCTACACCATGCCGGGCTTTGCCACCGGCAGCGCGAGCAAGTCCCATGCGCTGGCGTTGATGAAGGCGTTGCAGACGAGCTGGCAGGAGCTCGACATCCGCACCACGGCGACGCAAATGCTGAAGGACATCGGCCATCCCTTCGGCACGGGCGAGAAAGTCTACGACGTTACCTTCGAGAACGTGCAGGCGGGTCTGCGCACGGATTATCTGTTCCGGCTCGCCAACCATCACGGTGGCATCGTGATCGGCACCGGCGATCTCTCCGAGCTCGCGCTCGGCTGGTGCACCTATGGTGTCGGCGATCAGATGGCGCATTACAACGTCAATGCCGGGGTGCCGAAAACGCTGATCCAGCATTTGATCCGCTGGGTGATCTCATCGAAGCAGTTCAGCGACGACGTCAACCGCACGCTTGGCTCGATCCTGGTCGCCGAAATCTCGCCCGAGCTGGTGCCGGTGGAGCCCGGCCAGAAGCCGCAGAGCACGGAAGCGTCCGTCGGACCGTACGAGCTGCAGGATTTCAACTTGTTCTACACGCTTCGCTTCGGCATGCGGCCGTCCAAGATCGCCTTCATGGCGCTGCAGGCGTGGAAGGACGTCGCGAAGGGCGAATGGCCGCCGGCGTTCCCGAGCGATCGGCGCAAGGCCTATGACCTCGAGCAGATCCGCCGCTGGCTCGCAGTGTTCCTGCGTCGCTTCTTCGCCTTCAGCCAGTTCAAGCGCTCGGCGATGCCGAACGGGCCGAAAGTCTCGGCCGGCGGCTCGTTGTCGCCCCGCGGCGACTGGCGCGCGCCGTCGGATTCCAGCGCGGCGGCTTGGCTCGAAGATCTCGAGCGGAACGTGCCGAACTGATCGGGGCGGCGGATCGTTGGGGGATGACTGGATGCCAGCGGGGAATGAGGTAGAAGCGGAGGAGGCCGGGGTTACCAACGGCCTCTACATCTTCGACATCGAGATGCGCGATGGCAAGCGCGGGCAGGCCAAAGGCGTCGTCGTGCTCTGCGACGGGCGCATCATGGGCGGCGACAGCTATTTCTATTACACCGGCAGCTATGCTTTCCGAAACGGCAAGTGGCGTGGCGACATGACCGTCAATCAGCACACCGAGGCGGTCGGCAGAACGCTTGCGTTCGGCGGCCGGGAGGTCACCTGCGGTTTCTCGGGCGACTACTCCACCGGCGGCGCCGAGGTTGAAGGCATGGCGCTGGTCGGCAAGACAACAGTGACATTCACGGCTCGTCTCACGCTCAAGGATCCGATGTAGTCCGGCGTGATCCCGCCCCTATGGGCACAATCTCCCTCGTTCCTTTCGCAGGAACCATCGTCTCGACAGAACGTTCGCGTCTGTCGTTGCGATTTGTTGAGGAGAGGGACCATGCGTAAACACCTGATGTTATCGACGGCGGCCATCGGGCTGATGCTCGCATCCGGCCTTGCCTTTGCCCAGGCGCCCGGTGAGCGCAGAGACGAGCCGAAACGGACCGAGGAACCGGCAAAAGGCGCCTCACCGCAGCATGGCGGTCCGGCCCAAGAACGAACTCATGAACGAACTCAAGAACGAACTCAAGAACGCGCGCAGGAGAAACTGAAGGGTGCGGGCCGCGAAGAGAAGGGTGGCCCTGCCAAGCACGAGGCGAACGACAACAAGCGCCAGCCGGCCTCGGCTGCCGAGCGCGATCAACCAAAGGCGAAAAACCAGGCACAAGAGTCCCGCGAGCCCGGGCGCGATCGCAATCGCGAGGCGGAAAGCGCGAAACATGGTCGGGACACCAGCAAGAGCAGCGCTGAGACGAAGCAGGACAAGTCTGGTCCGCAAAAGTCAACGGCCGAGTCCGAGAAATCCAAGACCGGGCCCGCCGGCCAGCAGAACGAGCGCACGGGAGCCGCGGCCAACCAGAACGAGCGCAAGCAGAACCAGCCTCCGCGCAACGCCGCCGAGCAACAGCCGCCGGCGCAACAGAACAACCGGCCGGCCACCGCAACGGATACGAACCGGACGGCTCCGACCAACAATGCGCAGACTGCGCCGGCGCCTGGGGCTACCCAGACCAATCAAGCCAATCAAACGACCCAGACCAACACGCAGGTCAATCGGCAGGCCCAGGTCACCACCGAGAAGCAGGTGCGGATGTCCGAAACGATGAGCCATGCTCACCTGGCACAGCCGGAGCGCAATCTGAACATCTCGATCCGGGTGGGTGAGACGATCCCTTCGCGCGTCCGTCTGCATCGGCTGCCGCGCGAGATTATTTCGGTTGAGCCCCAGTATCGGGGCTACGAATACTTCACGACCGATGACGACGTCGTCATCGTGTCGCCGCGGACGCATCGCATCGTCAGCGAGGTGCCGCGCGATCCGTCGCGAGCCCGTGCGCAGATGAGCGGCGCAGCCACATCGAGCGTGGCTGCCGCGGCGAGCAATACGAGCAATAACGTGAATTGCCGGGTCATGCGGCGTGATGCCTCAGGCAACGTGGCCGAAGCAGAACCGTCGACCGTGGGCTCAACCGCACGCACGGATTCGCTGAGCGTGACGGTTCGGATGCCCGGCGGCGGCTCGTCATCCCCGATCGCCCTCGGCGCGCCGGCGGGCAACATCGTGGTCGCAACGCAAGGACAGGGCGACTGCACGGTGACGATCGAGCCGCAAACGCGCTAACCGCGCAATCGTCAAGGCGACCCGGAAACGACAACGCGCCGCCCGGCTGAATCAGCCGGACGGCGCGTTTGCGTTCGATGTCGAAAGTTTCGAGGTCCGGAGTGCCTAGGAGTCCGGACCTCGTCACCTTGCCCCAGCCTTCAATCCCCCGCCCCATGTGGTCCCCCAACCCTATGTAGCGCGATCAGAGGGTGATGCCCGTGGAAGTGGCCGCCGATCGATGTACGCGAAGGTTGGTTAGGATTCCATTCCGGATCATTACGGGCACGATTACCGCTCGCCATGTGTTCGCTCGGTGTCAGTGCCGCGATCGTTGTTGCCTGAACCTGGAGCGCGCGGTCGGCCACGAGTCCACATCTCCTCGCGTTGCGAAACCTGCGTTTCACCGGCCTGTCATTGAACTGGTCTAGCGCTGCTCCTGTCATTGCTGACGGCCAAGGAGCAAGCCATGTCGAAGCCGGTGCTGGGCGCCGCATTGTCCATCAAATCGATCCCCGCGCATCGCAACTGGCTTCTCGATCGACAGCGCGATCTCGAAATCCAGGATTTTTTCCGCGCCGATCTTCTCGATAGCGATTGGCGCAGCACGGCCGGCGAGATCAAGCAGATGCTGTCCGGCCATACCGGCCGGCTCGGCATCCACGGCCCGTTCTGGGGCTTCAAGATCGACAGTCACGATCCCATGATCCGCCAGGCGGTGACCAAGCGTCTGCTTCAGGGCCTCGACGCCGCCGAGTTTCTCGGCGCCACGCAGATGGTGATCCACTCGCCGTTCACGACCTGGGACCACAATAACCTCGATCTCTATCCGGATAATCGCGGCAATCTGGTCGAACGCGTCAAGGCGACGCTCGCCGAAGTGATCGCGCGCGCGGAAACCATCGGCTGCGAGATCGTCATCGAGAACATCGAGGACAAGGATCCGCGCGACCGGGTGCGCCTCGCCAAGGCGCTCGAAAGCAGCAAAGTCCGCGTCTCGCTCGACACCGGACACGCCAACTACGCCCACATCTCCACCGGCGCGCCGCCGGTCGACTATTACGTCGAGACCGCCGGCGACATGCTGACGCATGTGCATCTTCAGGACACCGACGGTTTTGCCGACCGGCACTGGGCGCCGGGCGAAGGCAACATCCCCTGGGTGGCCGTGTTCCGCGCCCTCGGCCGGCTCGCGTCCAACCCGCGGCTGATCCTCGAACTTCGCAACCACGACCATGTCCGCTCCGGCGCAGCCTATCTCGCCGCGCTCGGTCTCGCCGAATAACCGCATCATTCAGGGCAGGGGTTACGCCATGGCTATGGCCGCGAATACCTGACGCGGGCGCCCTGGATCATGCTGGCCCCGGCCACCACCATCGTCGTGACCACGCTGGCCGTCTCCGTGATCGGCGACTGGCTGCGCGATCGGCTCGATCCGACGTTGCAATAGGCCTCAGCTCTCGTGTCCCGGACGCGCGAAGCGCGAGCCGGGACCCAGGACGCCACAGCACCCGCTGCCACGTGGACCCCGGCTCTGCAGCGCACCGCCGAAGAGGCGCTGCGCTGCGTCCGGGGCACGTGCCAGACCCCGCGCCGGGAGCAGGGGAGCCCTGTCCGGGCCAAGTTCCCGTTGCGCGCGTTCCCCGCCTGCGCTATCCGGCCGGAAAGGCCTGAGGCGGCTTCGATTTTCCCGCCCGGCCGGTCAAACCCAGGACGGAAACCGCCATGCCAGCCTATCGCTCCCGCACCACCACCCACGGCCGCAACATGGCGGGCGCCCGCGGCCTCTGGCGCGCGACGGGCATGAAGGACGCCGATTTCGGCAAGCCGATCATCGCGGTCGTCAACTCCTTTACCCAGTTCGTGCCCGGCCACGTCCATCTGAAGGATCTCGGCCAGCTCGTCGCCCGCGAGATCGAGCAGGCCGGCGGCGTCGCCAAGGAGTTCAACACCATCGCGGTCGATGACGGCATCGCCATGGGCCATGACGGCATGCTTTACAGCCTGCCGTCGCGCGAGCTGATCGCCGACAGCGTCGAGTACATGGCCAACGCGCATTGCGCCGACGGCCTCGTCTGCATCTCCAACTGCGACAAGATCACCCCCGGCATGCTGATGGCCGCGCTGCGGCTCAACATTCCTGCCGTGTTCATTTCGGGCGGGCCGATGGAGGCCGGCAAGGTCACGCTGCAGGGCAAGACCAAGGCCGTCGACCTCATCGACGCCATGGTGGCTGCGGCCGACTCCAAGGTCAGCGACGAGGACGTCAAGGTGATCGAGCGCTCGGCGTGCCCGACCTGCGGCTCGTGCTCGGGCATGTTCACCGCCAACTCCATGAACTGCCTGACCGAGGCGCTCGGCCTGGCGCTGCCCGGCAACGGCACGGTGGTCGCCACCCATGCCGATCGCAAGCGCCTGTTCGTCGAGGCCGGTCACACCATCGTCGATCTGGTCCGCCGCTATTACGAGCAGGACGATGCCAGCGTGCTTCCGCGCAACATCGCGAATTTCAAGGCGTTCGAGAACGCGATGACGCTCGACATCGCCATGGGCGGCTCCACCAACACCGTGCTGCATCTGCTGGCGGCGGCCCATGAAGGGCAGGTCGCGTTCACCATGAAGGACATCGACCGCCTGTCGCGGCGCGTGCCGGTGCTGTGCAAGGTGGCGCCTTCGGTCGCCGACGTACATGTCGAGGACGTGCATCGCGCCGGCGGCATCATGGGCATTCTGGGCGAACTCGATCGTGCGGGCCTGATCGACACCTCGGTCTCGACCGTGCATGCGCCGACCATGCACGATGCGCTTGAGCGCTGGGACATCAAGCGCTCCAAGAGCGAGGCGGTGCGCACCTTCTTCCGCGCTTCGCCCGGCGGCATCCCGACGCAGGTCGCCTTCAGCCAGGAGCGCCGTTACGACGAGCTCGATACCGATCGCGAGAAGGGCGTGGTGCGCAACCTCGAACACGCCTTCAGCAAGGACGGCGGCCTCGCCGTGCTCTACGGCAACCTCGCGCAAGACGGCTGCATCGTGAAGACCGCCGGCGTCGATGCCTCGATCCTGAAATTCTCCGGCCCTGCGCGCGTGTTCGAAAGCCAGGACGCAGCGGTCGAGGGCATTCTGGGCGGCAAGGTCGTCGCCGGCGAGATCGTGGTCATCATCTATGAAGGCCCGCGCGGCGGACCCGGCATGCAGGAAATGCTGTATCCGACCAGCTACCTGAAATCGATGGGCCTCGGCAAAGCCTGCGCGCTCGTCACCGACGGACGTTTCTCCGGCGGTTCATCAGGCCTATCGATCGGCCATCTCTCGCCGGAAGCCGCCGAAGGCGGCAATATTGGTCTGGTGCGGACCGGCGACCGCATCGCGATCGACATCCCGAACCGCAGCATCAGCCTCGAGGTCTCCGACGAGGAGCTTGCCAAGCGCCGCGCGGCGGAGGAGGCGAAGGGCGATGCCGCCTGGCAGCCGCAGAGCCGCAAGCGCAACGTCTCGACCGCGCTCCAGGCCTACGCTGCGCTCACCACCAGCGCTGCGCGCGGCGCGGTGCGCGAAGTCAAGCGCCGCTCGAATTAGGCGCCGGATCGGCGGCCCCACAGGCTGGATCGATTATTCCGAAATGACTCGCGGGTCTCCACGCGAGCGCGCAGATGCGCCGTTGCAGGTCCGAAATGTGGGGCCGGGAGGAGATCTGTAAAGAACGGCTCCCGCTTCCCGGGGGGCGTGGGCTGTGGGGGTGGGAGCGGGAGCCGTTTGCGAAGTGGGCACCCGACGTGCGGGCTCGCCCGCCAGGCGGTGTCAATCTAGTGCATTTGTCCACACTCCGCTATTTAATTCTGATTAAATATGTTTGATTTGTGATTTAATCATGCCATCCTAGGAAAAATAGCCGAAATTCATTTTTCCGAATCCGGCCAGAGCGGTTCTCGCATCAGCGCGACGGTCCGGATTCTTAGTGGCGGAGGAAGCCATGAGTCACTCTCCATCGCTTGTGCCGCACATGACGACAGACCGGGACGTCTATCTCGTGCTCGACGACTTCGGCCGGCGGCTGGGCCGCGCCTGGTGTGAGACGGCCGAGGAGGACGCCAATCGCGCGACCCTGCTCAGACATCTCGCCGAAGGGCAATATCTCCAGCCCGCACGTATCGTGGCCTTCAATACCGCGGAGGGATGGTCGCGGGATGCCACCGCCGAAATCGCCGACGAATTGCGCCGCCGCTTTGTCGAGCTCGAGGAGACCGATCCCTCGCTGCTGGAGTTCTTGGACAGAGCAGCGAGGCGTTGAAGCTCGACCATCGGATGAACGCTTCGGAATTGCGCTCGAACCAGTACCGCGGCGATGTCCGATCGCCGGGTCAGCGGTCACCCTCTCGCTTGTCCTGCGGCTTCTGTGCAGACCCACATCGCGCGTTAGTGCGTGTGGTCAATGAGCTCTTACCGGTCCGCCTCGATCGGCCGTTCGCATTAAGGATGCGCTGATGAACTTCAGCAGCCCACGATTTTGCGGCGTATACTTCGGTGGCCTTCGCAAATCCATTTTGGGCAACTGGGCCACCACCACAATGTCGCGTACTCTTGCTGTCGTTTTCTCAACTGCCGTCGCCGCGATTTCCATGACGGGCGCAGCCTCCGCCGGCTGCTACAATTGCTACGCGCCGCCGCCGTGCCAGACCTGCTACCAGCAGCAATAGGTTCCGCCGCAATATCGCACCGTCGATGAGACCGTCATGGTGCCGCCGGGCTCCGTTGTCGCGCACCGCACGCCGGCGCAGTACCACACCGTGATGGTGCCGCAGACGGTCATGGTCGCGCTGCCTGGTGTCCAGTACGAGCGCATCCCGCCGCAATACGCCACGCGCCAGCGCGTCCAGATGGTCTCGCCCGGCTATTCCTATTACGCCCCGGTGCAGATGGGCTGCGCGTCCTGCGGGTATTGACGCGGCGTGGCTATCGCCGCCTTCGTTGTCGCCGGATACTCGCCTCCACAAAGCGCAGAATTGCGCTGCGGAAGGTGCGCCTGAGTCGAGGCGCCAGAGCGACGAAAAAGCCGATTGCCTTTACGCGCCCGGTCCGGTTGTATGGCCAAAGGGGGATGCCATGCAGAACATAGTTTCGACCCGCGCGCGCACGTTGATCGCGCTGTATATTGCCAGCCTGCTAGGCGGCTGCGGCGTGGCGGCTAGGATCGAGGCCAGAAACGATTATCGAACCTCGTCTGATCAATATAAGGCCTGCCTCACTGCCAATCCGGCCGCGCCCCAAAACTGCGAAGGCCTACGGCTCGCAATGGAAACCGACGAACGCAAATTCAACAATTTATCTGCTGGCACGAATCCCGGCTCTCAGACCTCCCACAACGTGACGATCTTGAATCGCTGATAATGAGCGATCAAGCTGCTGCAGATGCTGACTTCATAATCCTAGCGGCGCCGCGTTTGTCCATGATCGCCACTCTGGCGTCGATGTCTTTTGGTCTTGGTGATGGCGCGAACGATGCCATCAGACAAGCCCAAGACAAAGCCAACTACCCACAAGGATGGCACCAGGCCGCCTTGGGCTTCCAGGACGCCACACTCATGATGGCTGTCGTTCGGACCTGCATTTTGCTGGACGGCGACGAGAAGACCGTGAGCCTCCAAAGTGTATACAAGCGACTAAAAGAGCCTGAGACGCAACGCGCGCTCATTCAAAAGGTCTATGGCGAGTACGAAGAGTTTCAGTCGATGTTCGGCTCGTCACCCGCACAGATGGTCGCCGATTTTCTTTCAAACTATCAAGCGATTGATTGGAGCATTCATTCCCGCCTTGTTCACTTTCGAAATTTTGGGGTGGTCCATCTTTTGGATCGCAAGAATTGGAAATCTATAAAGTATGACGAACTGCGGGATCTGATACTGCTAACGGGACGGCTCAGTGACAAGCTGTCAGAACTCTGCCGTTCGTCGGTCCCGCCAAATGCGTCGCTGGTGAAGGAATGGAGCGCGTACGGCGCTCAAGCTCTTGCAAATCGCTAACACGGCCGGGCACAGCCATCGTCAATTTCGGCCGACCGGTCGGCGAATCGGCTAAATTGATATGCTTGGGGGGAGGTTCGGCCGTGTTCGATCGGAAATTTTACCGAGAAATCCGAAGATGGTTTACGTCGCTAGCTAAATTCCGCCGCTACGTCCTGTTTATCTCGTCGATTTTTGTACCTGCGCTCTTAGGCATTCTTGGAGCCGTTGGAGGGATAGGCCCCGAGGTGCGGGCGATCGTCGTCCCGGCCCAAATCTGTACTTTGCTGTTCGGGCTACTGCTGGGTGTTGGTCTATTTTGGTTCGACGAGAACGCCGCGCTGGTGTTTCAGAAGTTTGCAGATGAGACGAAGCACAGTGCCGGTCTTCAATCAGAAATCGACAAACAACGGGCTGAGGTAACTCAGCTATCGGCTCACATAAATTGCCTGAATATTGCTGCTCGCGCCGTCGAAGCAGCACTGCTGTCCACCACCACGCGGGAAGGACTTGAAACAGCAGCAAAGCAGCTCCTGGAGAACTTGGCTGACCAGCGCAGCCAATTGTTCGGCGCTGGTGATGAGGAGCAGTGGAATTTCGCGATTTACCTCCGAAACGAAAATGAAGAGCTTTTTTGTCTCCATCACCGCCGGAACTATGGACAGCCTGGGGACATTCCGCGCACTTGGCCAGTCGGTGCCGGTCATGTAGGATTAGCCTGTCAGCGCGCGGGTGAACTTCTTTCCGATGATGCCGCCTCCCAAGACGTTTTTCAAGGAAAGGGCGACCTGCTGCGCGACTATGACAGGACGCGGTACCGCGGCATCGCTTCGATTTGCATACCCGACGTTAACGACAGCAGCGCAATTGGTGTGCTCGTGGCCACTAGCAGCAAGGTCGGTCGATACAACCAGGCCAATGTCCAGCCGCTAAGGGATCTAGCCCAATCTCTCGGCGTTATTCTCAGCAAGCAAGCCTAGCGAGATCAATATGGCAAAACTCATCGATCTAAAACCAGATCGCACAGCCAATTTGGATCGGCAGTTGCGGGGCGCCTTCCGGGACATCGTGACCGGCAAATATGTGGATTCGACCCAGATCAAGGGCGACGTGAAGCGCCTCTCAAAAGAGAGGGGTTCGATCATCACCTCGCGTAACGTGAGGCCGGTGAAGACGAAGTAGGGTTATTTAAGCTCGGCCGTGCCAAGATCCTATCAAAGCTCCAGCCGATCGATATCAGCGAGGCCTATGATAAGGCGCTGGAGAGCGGCCGGCGGAACTGCGCCGCTGGCGCGTAATACAAGCTGAAGAACCGTACGCGGCGGTGACGATGATCGTCATGTGGTCACCAAGCGGATGGTTCGCCGCTCCAGCCGCGAAGCGTTAGTTTCCGAGCTCCTGAAAGAATGGCGCGCTGCACGGCCTCCGGCGTAGCCACGCGAGCCTTATGCTCGCCTCGAATAACCATCCCAAAATCGTGCAGGAGCGGCTCGGTCATTCCTCAATCGCGATCACGATGGACATTTACAGTCACCTGAAGCCGAACATGCAGGGGGAGGGGGGCCGCGGCGGTTGACGTCGCCATGCGCGACGCCATAAACAAGCGAACCGACGACGTTGGGTAGCAAAGCGGCAGCAGAGACCTTAAAACGTTCTCTGCGAAGCGACGAAAAGCTAAACAATTTCAAAGTCCGGAAGGGTGGCCGAGTGGTTTAAGGCACCGGTCTTGAAAACCGGCGTGCCCGCAAGGGTACCGTGGGTTCGAATCCCACCCCTTCCGCCAAAATATCAACAGAATCAAATAGTTGAGTTGATTGGTGCGCACCAGTGCACAAATGAACGTACAATACCCACGACCGGCAGTAGCTCGCGCGCGTTGAGGCGGGCTTGCGAGAATCGGCCCGTCGCCAACGCGCGCATCGGTCAACGGGCCGTTCCGGGTGGATGGCACGAAAGTGTCGCGCCACAGACCGATACCTCAATCTCTTCTTTGAAGAGTTCGTTCCTAGCGGACCGCCAACTGAGGCGGCCTCAATCGTTCCAAATGCGTTCGCCGCACTGGCATTGGTAAAGCCGGACGGTCTTGCCCTTCCGAGTGTCGAGCAGCGATTGGGTTAGGCGGGGAAAGGCGCGGCGCAGGTCGGGCAACGCGGCCGCTGGTCCTGTGCCTGCTGTGGCGGTAGCTGCTTTTGCTCATCCACGGCCACTTACTGGAAACCCCCAACTTGATGGCAAAGGCTTAAGTACCAAAGTGGACATTCGCTCCCAGACAAAGCAGGCCGCCGCGAAAATCAACTTGGGCCACTAGGGCTGCATGGGCCTGCGCGGGAACTCGCGCCACTGCCCGTCGTTACAGATGGGTCAAGAGGGAGAGAAGCGGTGCTTGTTCAAGCTGTATTGCTGGCGCTGGTTGGCCTTGGGCCAATAACGGCCGCGCCCCACCAGGATACTCAAGTTCAACAAGTCCAATTCCGGGGAAGAGCCGGCTCATGCCCGGATGGCTATGACTTCAACTACTCGAACGGTCGCTGCTTCCCGAACGATTATCACGCCCCCGGTGCCTACGCGCGACCTCGTTACGCCCCGCACCGCTACGGCCACCGCGACCGCTATTACCGGCGTCATCGAGATAGGTACGCACCACGTTATCACGAACGCTACTAGGTATAGGCCCGCCAGCGTCAACCGGCGGGCCGCCGCCAATCCGAGCCACCCTATTAATTGGGGGGCTTCTCTTCCCGGTTGAGCAGCCCCAACCGTCGTTCAAGCTCTTCCTTTTTGGCCACGAGTCTTGCGCCGAGAATGTCATTGACGATCGTATGGAGTCGCCACAGCTCTTCGACCGACATGCTCTCAAACGGCTTCCGCTCCATGAATCCCCCCGACCCACACGTTCCCATAGCTTGGGCTTACAAGCGGGAGCCTGGCAATTCTTTGTAGGTTGAGCGGGAAGGTTATCTACAGGTGCGGCGTCGGGCCACCTTCTTGAAAGCCGACCGGCTCGCCCTCAACCGACAGCGCCGCAACTCAGCGTGGGCCACTCGATTCCGCAGGTTGGCCAAGGCCATCTGACTTTCGAGAAGTTCAAATCGCCTCTGCAGTGAAATGGCGCGATGGAAAACAACTTGATCAAAGATACTCATGATGATCAACAGCCCTGTGGTGCCACAGGAACTTGGCCCTGGCTGACCTGTTGTTCGTACTCTCATCCAGCCAAGGAGAGCACCTTTGGAAAGTACGATCATCGGTGAATTCGATACGCGCCGCGGCGCCGAGCTGGCGGTTGAGCATGTCGTGCAGGAATGCGGCGTCTCGCGAAGCGATGTCTTCGTCCAGCCCGTCGGCGGTGCAAACACGGCGGGGACTCGTCCGGCAGGTAGCGACGTGGCCGCGCCCGCGCCGGAGGCTCAGCAGAAGCTGGAAGGTCTGATCGAGGTCTCCGTAGACTTTCATGGCAATGCCCCCGAGAAGATTGCAGGCGCCTTGAGGGGGGCCGGAGCAAAGACTGTCCGAACCAGATAACGGCGGTGGCGATTGTGCCATAGAAATTCGTGACTTCAGCAGCCGCATCCAATGAGCGTGCCTCGTGCTGCGGAAGCGTGGAACCCCTGCGCATTCAGGACGTTGGGACGCGAATGCGAATTGCGAGGTCCATCTGCTTCAGAGTTCATCGACCCTGATCCCCGGTGACACCGTTTGGCGGCGGTGCAAGGCGCGGCGTGTGGCGGTGCTGAACGATGCTGCCGCCTATTTCGCGGCCCTGCGGGAGGCGCTGCTGGAGGCGCAAGATCTCGTCTACATCGTCGGATGGGACATCCATAGCGAGACCCGTCTGGTCGGAGCCTCCGGACGAGCGGATGATGGCTTGCCGGAAGCGCTTGGCCCGTTCCTGCGCGCGTTGGTGCAACGCCGACCCGCCTTGCGGATCAACATTCTGGTCTGGGACTTCGTCTCGTTTTACGCATCCGAAAGGGAATGGAATTCCGCGGCGAAGTTCACCACCGAAACTGATGGCCGCGTCCGATTTCATCTGGATTCCACGCTTCCGTTTGGCTCGGCCCAACACCAGAAGATCGTCTGTGTCGACGGTTCACTGGCGTTCGTCGGCGGGCTCGATCTGACCATCAGGCGCTGGGACACGAGCGACCATCTCGCCGATCATGCATTGCGCCGCGACCCCGGGGGTAAGCCATACCTGCCGTTTCATGATGTTCAATGCATGGTCGATGCAGACGCTGCTGCGTGGCTATTCGACCTCGCGGAGGAACGCTGGCGTGCAGCAGGTCAGCAGACGCATGCTCGACGCGCGCCGAAGAGCACGCGGTGGCCGGCGAATGTGCCGGTGGAGGCCGAGAACGTGCCGGTGGGTATCGCGAGGACCGAGGTCGTCTGTCCGGCGGGCTTGAGCATCAATGAGGTCGAACGCTCGTTGATTGCAGCGATCCGGTCGGCGACGAGCTTCGTTTACATCGAGAACCAGTTTACCAGCGCCATCAAGATCGCCCGTGAATTGGCGGAGCAGATGCTTCGCGTGCCTTCGCTTCGGGTTCTGGTCGTCGCGCCAAAACTGCATTCCTCGTGGCTGGAATCCCAAGCCATGCAAAACGGCCGGGGCGCATTCATCGACTGCTTCAGTGATGCTGGCGTCGCGGATCGTATCCGTTTCGTCTACCCGGTCTCACGCAGCGGCGATACGGAAGCTGCCGTGATGGTGCACAGCAAGCTCATGATCGTCGACGACCGGATCTTGAGGATCGGCTCGGCCAATCTGAACAACCGGTCGATGGGCGCCGACAGCGAATGTGACCTGATTTTCGAAGCCGCATCCGACGAGCATCGGCATTTCATCGCGTCGGTTCGCCATCGCCTGATTGCCCATTTCTGCGGTCTCGACGAGCAGACCGTTACTCAAAACGAGGACCGTCTTCTTGCTCTGCTGGACGAGGTGTCGAGAGCCAATGGCGCGAAGACGTTGCGGAAAGTGGAGTCCTCGGTCCTGACCAGCACCCTCGCCACAATGGTCCAGCCTGTGGCCGACCCTGAGCGGCCTCTTCATCTGGAGCGGGCGGCATCCCGCATGTGGAGCACGAAGACGATCATCGGGATCGTAGCGATCGGCGTGGCGCTTTTTGGGCTGGCGATGGCCTGGTCGTACACGTCGTTGAGTAACTTCGCCGACGCGGGTCATATTTCGACGCTCCTGTCCGCTTACGCACAATCCATCTGGGGGCCGCCATTCGCGGTCGCAGCTTTTGTGGTGGGCGGGCTGGTGGTGTTTCCGGTTCTGGTGCTCATTGCTGCAACGGCCGCCGCACTCGGGCCATGGCTGGGTTTCGTCACTGCAATGGCTGGTGTCTTGCTCAGCGCCTTCATCCTGTTTGCGATCGGACGGGTCCTCGGCAAAGAACGCCTGCAGCATCTGCTCGGACGACGTGCAGCGCGCATCCAGGAACGTATCGTGGGGAAGGGTATCCTGGCCGTCGTCGTCATTCGAATGATTCCGGTCGCACCGTTCTCGCTGGTGAACATCGTGGCTGGTGCGAGCACGCTGCCAGTGCGTGACTTTCTGATCGGAACTATGCTCGGCATGATGCCAGGTATTCTCGCCATGGCCGTTCTCGGAGCTCAGATCGCAGATTTGGCCAGGAACGCATCCTGGAGCAACTTGTCGCTGTTGGCACTGGCGTTTCTGGGCTGGCTCGGGATCTGCGCGGCCGCACAATTCGTCGCGACCTGGCTCGCCGGGAGGCGCTGATGGCGCCGATGCGCTTCATGACGTGGAATGTGCATGGCACGTTCAATCTCAACCCGAAGTTCGATCTGGAGGGTGTCTGCGCCATCGTTCGCAAATGGGCTCCTGATGTCGTCGCGCTCCAGGAGGTGGATTCGCGATCGCGGTCGGACGATCCATTTGCGAAGCTGGCGAGTGTTGTCCGGGATCATCGCGTTCACGCCAAGTCGATCGTCACAGCGGACGGCGCGTACGGTCAGATGCTCCTGAGCCGCTTTCCATTCTCCGAGGTGCCTGAGATCGTCGACGTGTCGTATCGTGAGCGGGAGCCACGCAGGGCGATCGCCGTGGGACTGCTGACGCCGGCCGGCGATGTGCGCGTGGTGGCTACGCATCTCGGCTTGAGCATCCACGAGCGCTATGCGCAAGCTCAGGCTCTGGTGAGCCTGGTGAAACCTGGAAGGACCGTCGTTCTCGGCGATTTCAACGACTGGTTTTGGGTCAAGTCGGTGCGGCGCGTGCTCGCGCAGGTCTGCCCAAACCGGACGCGGCTGCGAACTTTTCCGTCGCGTTTACCCCTTATGCGGCTTGACCGGATCTATGCGACGTCCGACAGCCCGATCGGGCAAGTTTGGACCGATGCGGAGGCGAGGGCCTATTCAGACCATTTGCCGGTGATTGCAGACATAGAGATCGCCGCCAACGAGAGATGATCTTCTCGCGCGCTTCTCGGTCTGACGCCCGAAGGAGCCCAATCGTTCAGCTTGATCATTGGCCGAAGATGGCAGAATGCCAATGTCTTGCCCGACTCGTCAGCCGCCGCGTGCGCTGAATGAAAAACCATTGCCACAGAAGGACTTGGCTACTGTGCATGGGGTTGTTTTCGCAAATCATGGTATTGGCGCATGTGCCCCTCAACGGGACTATGCGGAACTTCTTCCTCGCTTCCACGTTCTTTCCGCATGACTGAAGACCTTTCCTTCCGACGCAAACCCCTGACCCCCGAGCAGCGCCAGGCACGCGATGCGGCACGCCGGATCGAGGCCGAAAAGGCCATGCGCGACCATGAAGCGGCGCAGAAGGCGTTTTACGCCAACAAGGAGCGGCTGAGAGCCGAGCGGCTGGCGCGTGAAGCGGCCGCGGCCAAGGGCTGACTTGGGACGGGTCTCCGCCAAGCAATCTCTAATGCAATCTTCCGATCGATGCCGGCGGCTGGTGCCGGTTGGACATCCGCAAGGGTCAGAGGCGCTACGGCCAGGGATTCGACGGCGGCTTCGTCTGCCAGAACGAAACACGCGACAGCTTCTATCGCCGCTCGCTGCTAGGCCTGGGCTGAGCGGCGTCGGTCCCGGTGCCGGCGATGATCCGGCTATTTCTGACCGGTCAGCTTCACCGGTACGTGCGGGGAGGTGCTGATGACTCGGGCGCTTCCGTCAGGATAGGTGCGGTCGCCGCGGATCAGGGATTCCAGGACCAGGAAGAATTTCTCGGCAAGCATGTGCGTCACCCTGTCGGTGATGGCCTCTTGAAATCTAAGTCGAGGCGCCGAGGGCAAAGATTCAATCAACAAAACGGGAGCGGGACAGGGCCGTCGCGTTCCGCGTCGCGGTCGAAAACGGGAGGGCAGAACCCGAGAAGGAAGAGGCTGCCGCTCAGGCAAATACCAGGGCCACGAGGCTCGAGCAGAGCAGGAGAAAGCCGCCGGCGGTTAATGCCAGGAAGCCGTCAGACACCAGGTCATGGTCGCGCATGGGACACCTGCCGCTCTCGTCTTCAATGCTGGTTCGGATCGATTAAGATTGCCCGAACGCGCCGTCGTGAAAGAAGTGATGCTTGCCGCCTGCGAGTGCCTCAGGCCCTCGTGCGGTAACCCTCAAACGCATGGGCCAGGAAGATCCCCGCGCTTAGCAAACCCATCAGTGCCGAAACCGTCTCGATCATCGTGAAATTCCAAATCCCGCCCTTGCATCCGAGAGAACGCGTGCGGCCTTGCACAGTCAAAAGAATTCCAGTGAACGAGGCGACAATGGGGGTGGAGTGAGGATTTGGCGCAACAGAATGTCCAGCCACGGCACAGAGCAGGGCGCCCCGGCTCCGAAGATCGATGGGGAGAAGCGAACGCTCTGTTTACCATTCCGGCGTGATCGCTGCGGGCTCCCCATTTCCGCCGTGTTCGGGTTGCGTTATCGTTACCGCTTCCGGCGCGGTGGTGGGGCCGCCCCGGATTAAAGGACCGGACAGGCTCACCCGTCGACAAGGCGGGTTGGGCAGTTCTCCGGCGGAATGGTATTTGGGGCGAATGGGGATCCGACGGTCAGATTCGGTTTGGCGGGCCGCGCGCAGCGTTGCGGCGGTCGCGACCTGCGTTGCGCTCGCCAATTGCGCTTCCTCCAACAAGTTCGCCAGCCGCGTCGATCCGAAATACGGCGTGTCCTCGAGCCCCCGGGTGGTGGCTTTCGGGGAGCCAGTCCCGAAGGGCGGCGGCACCTACCGCGTCGGCAAGCCCTATGTCGTGGCGGGTAGGACCTACGTGCCCGAGGAGGACGTCAACTATCGCGCCGAGGGCCTGGCGTCCTGGTACGGCGATGATTTCCACGGCCGCCTGACCGCCAACGGCGAAGTGTTCGACATGGGCTCGCTGACCGCTGCGCATCCGACCCTGCCGCTGCCGTCCTATGCGCGCGTCACCAACATGTCGAACGGCAAGTCGCTGATCGTCCGCGTCAATGACCGCGGGCCCTACCACGGCAACCGCCTCATCGACGTCTCGAACAAGGCCGCCGAACTCCTTGAATTCAAAGGAAATGGTGTCGCCAGGGTTCGTGTCGAATATGTCGGCCGGGCGCCGCTCGAAGGCTCCGATGACCGCCAGCTTCTGGCGACCCTGCGCACCGGCGTTCCGGCGCCATCGCCCTCGATGGTCCGGGTCGCTTCCGCAAGGCCATTCGTGCCGGAATCGTCGGGGTCGAGCCGCGGAGCCATTCGCGGCGACGTACCGATGCCCGAGGGGCGGCCCTATAGTCTCGGCAACACCTCCGCCGACATGGCATCGCTCAATGCGACCTCGGAAATGTCGGCCTCGAGCCGCAGCCGGGGCCGGGCGGTCCAGAACGCCCGTGCGGTGTCCTACGACGAGGATGGGCGCTACGCGAGGGAGACCGCTGCTTCATCGGCCGACGGCGCCGCCGAAGCGCGCAGCATCCTGAGCGGCCGCGGGCTCTACTAGGCCGCGGTGGTCGTCAGGAATTGCACCAGCGCCGCATTCACCTCGCCCGGGCGCTCCTGCTGCACCCAATGGCCGGCGCCCTCGACGATCAGCTTGCGCTGCAGATTGGGCAGCACGCGCTCGAGCTCGTTGACGCGCTTGCTGCCGATCAGCCCGGTGATGACCGCGTCCTTGGAGCCAGCGATGAACAACGAGGGTTGACGGATCTGCGCATCCTGCCAAGGCGCCGTCAGCTCCCAATTGCGGTCGATGTTGCGATACCAGTTCAGCCCGCCGCGAAAGCCGGACTTGCGGAAGCTTTCGGTGAAATAGGCGAGGTCAGCTTCGCCGAGCCAGCCGGGCAGCGGCTCCTCGGCGCTCGCGTGGCTGAGAAAGCCCTTGCCCTCCGGCACGAACATGGCTGCGGTGGGATCGGCGAGGCCGCGCCCCCCAAGCACGATGCGCATGGTGCGGGCGACGTCGCGCTCCAGCTCGGCCTCGGCAACGCCCGGCGCCTGAAAATACTGCCAGTAGAAATTGGTGACGCCGCCCTGGCGCAACAGCTCGAGCGGCTTGCCGCGGCCGCGGAACGGCGGCGGCACGCTCAGGCCCGCGACCGCCGTGAAGATGTCGGGGCGGAACAGCGCCGCGTGCCAGGCGACCGGTGCCCCCCAATCGTGGCCGACCACCATCGCCTTGGTCTCGCCGAGCGCCTGCACGAGGCCGACCACGTCGCCGACCGTGTCGAAGATCGAGTAGGCCGCAACGTCGGGCGGCGCGGCGCTTTGTCCGTAGCCGCGCATGTCGGGGGCGACCACGTGAAACCCGGCCTCGGCGAGGGCGGGGATCTGGTGGCGCCAGGAATAGGACAGCTCCGGCCAGCCGTGGCACAGCACCACCAGCGGACCCTGGCCGGCTTCGCGGATGAAGAGATCGATGCCATTGGCTTTGATCACGCGGGTGGACGACATCGCTTTTCCGCCTTCTTTCAGGGGTTTGGTCGAAAAACATAAGGCGCTACGATAGGGACGCGGCGAGAATCGTGCAATCTCTGGGCAAGCGTCCAACCGCGCGTTGTTCACGCCGATTCGAGCTGTTAGAACGCTGCTCTCAGAGCTTGGCCATGGCATGTCGTATTCCTTCGCTACGTCGCCCCCGGTTCACCGCCGGAGCGCTGGCGCGCGGGTTGATCGCGACGGTTCTGGTGGCGTGCATCGGCTGGAGTGGGGCTCTTCTGGCCGCCAACCAGAGCGTCCAGGGCGCCAAGAAGACCGACGATGCCGGCTTCGACGGCGATGCCCCGACCGCGATCCTGATCGAAGCCTCCAGCGGCAGCGTGCTGTTCGAGAAGAACGCCGACGAGCTGCGCGCGCCCTCCAGCATGATGAAGCTGATGACGGCAGAGGTCGTCTTCAACGCGATCAAGAACGGCGACATCAAGCTGACCGACGAGTACCGGATCAGCGAGAACGCCTGGCGCCGGGGCGGCGCGCCCTCGGGCGGCTCGACGATGTTTGCCGCCATCCACAGCAAGGTTTCGGTCGACGATCTCCTGCACGGCGCCATCATCCAGAGCGGCAACGACGCCTGCATCGCGCTCGCCGAAGCGATGGCGGGCAACGAGCGGATCTTCGCGGCCGACTTCATGACCAAGCGCGCCCGCGAGCTCGGAATGACCAAGTCGACCTTCGCCAACTCCAACGGCTTGCCCGACCCCGGCAACAAGATGACGGTGCGCGAGCTCGCGATCCTCGCCCGGCACATCATCATGGACTTCCCGGAATTCTACAAACTGTTCGGCGAGAAGGAGTTCACCTGGAACAAGATCCGCCAGTTTAACCGCAATCCGCTGCTCAACTCGATGGAAGGCGCCGACGGCCTGAAGACCGGCTACACCAAGGAAGGCGGCTACGGCATGGTCGGCTCGGCCGTGCAGAACGGCACGCGGCTGATCGTCGTCGTCAACGGGCTGGAAGATCCCGAGGATCGTGCCACGGAAGCCAAGAAGATGCTGGAATGGGGGTTCCGGAATTTCGAGACCCGCACGCTGATCGCGGCCGACCAGCCCGTCGGCTACGCCAAGGTGTTCGGCGGCGAGAGCCGCTCGGTCAAGCTCGTCGCCAAGAATCCGGTGAAGGTGATGGTGCACAAGAACGGCAGCGACAAGCTGATTGCGCGCATCATCTATCGCGGCCCGGTGCGGGCGCCGATCGAGGCCGGCCAGCAGGTCGGCGTCGTCAGGGTCTGGCGCGGCGGCAACATCGCGGTGGAGATGCCGGTCTATGCGGCCGAAGCGATCGGCACCGGATCGACCGTGCGACGCGCGCTCGACGGCGCCAGCGAGCTCGTGATCGGCATGTTCCGCGCGGGCATCGAGAAGCTCTGATCATGACCGAGAGCGCGGTACAGCGGCCGTCCGGACGCGGACGCTTTATCACCTTTGAAGGCGGCGAGGGCACGGGCAAGTCGACCCAGATCAAGATGCTCGCCGACCGCCTCAAGGCGGCAAAGTTGCGCATCCGCCTCACGCGCGAGCCGGGCGGCTCGCCGGGTGCCGAGATCATGCGTCATCTGGTGTTGTCGGGCATGGGCAGGCTGCTCGGCCCCGAGGCGGAGACGCTGCTGTTTGCCGCCGCGCGCGATGACCACGTCCGCACCGTGATCCTGCCTGCGCTCAACCAGGGCACCTGGGTGCTGTGCGATCGCTTCGCCGACTCCACGCGGGCCTATCAGGGCAGCCTCGGCCGCGTACCGGCCGGGCTGATCAACGCGATGGAGCGGGTGACGATCGGCGATCTCAAGCCGGACCTCACCATCATCCTCGACCTGCCGGTCGAGATCGGCCTCCAGCGCGCCGCCGCGCGCCGCGGCACCGGCACGCCCGACAGGTTCGAGGGCGAGAAGCTCAGTTTTCACCAGGGTCTGCGCGAGGCCTATCGCAAGATCGCCGCGGACGATCCGGGGCGCTGCTTGCTGATCGACGCCAATTCCGACCCTGACACGGTCGCGGCACGAGTCTGGACGGCGCTGCGCGATCGTCTCCTTCCCACATCGGCCTCGGTGATTTCCGCATGAGCCTACGTCGGACCGAGCGCGAAACGGCCATTCCGCATCCGCGCGAGACCAGCCGTCTGTTCGGGCATCGCGAGGCCGAAGCGGCGCTGCTGACGGCCTATCGCAGCGGGCGGATTCCGCATGCCTGGCTGATCGGTGGGCCGCAAGGGATCGGCAAGGCAACCTTGGCCTATCGCATGGCGCGCTTCGTGCTCGCACATGGCCAGCCGCTGGCCGGAGCCGTGCAGCGCGCCGAAGACCTTGCAATCGATTCCGACGACGCGGTGGCGCGGCAGGTGGCAGCCGGTTCGCATGGCGGCCTGCTGACGCTGGAGCGTACCGCCAACGACCGCGGCGTGATGCGCACCGTGATCACAGTGGACGAGACGCGCGAGACGATCGGCTTCTTTGGCTCGACCGCCGCGGCCGAAGGCTGGCGTGTCTGCATCGTCGACACCGTCGACGAGCTCAATCCAAACGCGGCCAACGCACTTCTGAAGATTCTCGAGGAGCCGCCGCAACAATCGCTGTTCCTTCTGGTGAGCCACGCGCCCGCACGCGTGCTCGCCACGATCCAGTCGCGCTGCCGGAAGCTGCGCCTGCGGCCGCTGGCCACGGATGACGTGATCGCGGCTGCAGCTTCGGCGGCCGACCTCGATCCGAACGATCCTGCGCTGCGCGAGGCGGCGGTGGCCTCCGAGGGCAGCGTTG
Source organism: Bradyrhizobium diazoefficiens (assembly GCF_016616425.1). Lineage (NCBI taxonomy): Bacteria > Pseudomonadati > Pseudomonadota > Alphaproteobacteria > Hyphomicrobiales > Nitrobacteraceae > Bradyrhizobium > Bradyrhizobium diazoefficiens. Next base: position 3,995,996 of record NZ_CP067101.1, on the reverse strand, counting down.
CGCGGGCTCTGACGCTGCTCGGCGGCGACGCCCTGAAGCTTCAGCAGCGCACGGCGGCGCTGCTCGCGCGCCTGCCGCAGGTCGATCCGCGCGAGTTGCACACGCTCGGCGATTCGCTCGGCAGCAGCGACCGTGTCGCGCTGGCTGCTTTCGTCGACGGCATCGATCGCTGGATCGCGGAACGTCTGCATGCGGACGAGGCCAATGCCAACCAGAATCTGCCGCGCCTTGCGCGTCTAGCTGAGGTATGGGAAAAGATCGTCCGCGCCGCGCGCGACACCGAAACCTACAATCTGGAGCGAAAGCCCTTGGTTTTCTCGGTGTTCGGCTGGCTGGCGGACGCAACGCGCTAGAGCATGATCCGGAAAACTGCGCAGCGGTTTTCCGGATCATGCTTAAAACAACAACCTGACGCGGGTTCGTTTCCAATTTCGATAAGCCGGTAAAGGAATTCGTGGTGGCCACGCGAGCAAAGAAAACCGCCAAAGGCAAGAGCAGCAAGAAGAAGGCTGCGAAGAAAGCCGCAAAGACGGCTGTTCAGGCACGAGCGCGCAAGGCTGCCAAGAAGGTCAAGAAGGCGACGAGGTCCAAGACGGCTGCAGCCAAGAAGGGCGCGAAGAAGAGCGCAGCGAAGACGGCAAGGAAGACCGGCAAGAAGGCTGCGAACAGGCAGGTTGTCGTCAAGAGGGCCGCCAAGAAAGCCGCGAAGAAGAAGGCCGCCGGAAAGCCAGCCAAGACTCTGGCGAAACAGGCTCTGGCGAAAAAGACTCTGGCGAAAAAGGCGGCCAGGAAGGCGAGGGTGGCAGCGCCTGCCGGGAAGGTCGCGCCGGCTCCAGTCGTCACGCCGTCGAAAGCGGTAAAGCCCGAGGTACTGAAACCCAAGGTGCCGAAACCCGGGGAATCGACACCCAAGGCGCCGCGTGCGCCGAAGCCCGTCGCGGCCGCAGCTCCGCAAGCGACAGCCCCGGTGACCGCCGCTGCACGCGACAACGTCTTCTACATCACGACCGCGATCGCCTATCCCAACGGCAGCCCGCATATCGGCCACGCCTATGAAGCAATCGCGACCGACGTGCTGGCGCGCTTTGCGCGGCTCGACGGCAAGGACGTGTTCTTCCTGACCGGCACCGACGAGCACGGTCAAAAGATGGTTCAGACAGCGGCCGGTGAAGGGATGTCGGCCGCGGCGCTCGCAACCCGCAATGCCGGCCGATTCAAGGAGATGGACGAGCGCCTGAACGTGTCGTTCGATCGCTTCATCCGCACCACTGAGGAGCAGCATCACCGCTCCAGTCAGGAGATCTGGCGGCGCATGGAGGCGAATGGCGACATCTATGCCGACACCTATGCGGGCTGGTACTCGGTACGCGACGAAGCCTACTACGCCGAGGACGAGACGCGCCTGAATGGCGACGGCGTGCGCTTGGGTCCGCAGGGCACGCCGGTCGAATGGGTCGAGGAGAAGAGCTATTTCTTCCGCCTGTCGGCCTATGAGAACAAGCTGCTCAAGCTGTACGCGGATCACCCTGATTTCATCGGGCCGGATTCCCGCAAGAACGAGGTGGTGAGCTTCGTCAAAGGCGGCCTGCGCGATCTCTCGATCTCACGCACCACGTTCGACTGGGGCGTCAAGGTGCCCGGTGACGAGGAGCACGTGATGTATGTCTGGGTCGACGCGCTGACCAACTACATCACCGGCGTCGGCTTCCCCGACGAGAGCGACAAGAACTGGCGGTACTGGCCGGCCGACGTGCACATCATCGGCAAGGACATCATCCGTTTTCACGCCGTGTACTGGCCGGCGTTCCTGATGTCGGCCGGAATCCCACTGCCGAAGCGGGTCTATGCCCACGGCTTCCTGTTCAACAGGGGCGAGAAGATGTCGAAGTCGGTCGGCAACGTCGTCGATCCCTTCAACCTTGCCGACCAGTATGGCGTCGACCAGATGCGCTATTTCTTCCTGCGCGAGGTGCCGTTCGGACAGGACGGCAACTACAATCACGAGGCCATCGTCGCGCGTATCAACGCCGACCTCGCCAACGATCTCGGCAATCTGGCGCAGCGTTCGCTCTCGATGATCGCCAAGCAACTCGGCGGCGTGCTGCCCGAGCCCGGCGAATTCAGCGAGAACGACAAGGCTATCCTGGCGATGGCCGATCGCATGGTGGCCGCGTCACGCGAGGCCATGGCGACGCAGCAGATCCATCAATGGCTCAACGCCGTCTGGGCCGTGGTCGCGGAAGCCAACCGCTATTTCGCCGGCGAGGCGCCGTGGGCGCTTGCCAAGACTGATCCGGCCAGACAGAGGACGGTGCTCTACGTCACCGCCGAAGTTGTGCGCCAGATCGCGATCCTGGCCCAGCCGGCGATGCCGACCGCCGCGGGCAAGCTGCTCGACAGCCTCGGCATTCCCGAAGGCCAGCGCAACTTCACCATGCTCGGCGGCGCCAAGCGCATCGCGTCGGGTTCGACGCTGCCGGCGCCGACACCGGCGTTCCCGCGCTACATCGAGCCCGCGGCCTGAAGGCGCTTGCGATGCTGGTCGACAGCTGGTGTCGTCGGGGTCACCCGGTAACACGCCATCGCACTCGGTCTCACGAAATCCGCGCGATAACTTATGTGAGATCATCGCGCCATCGGGCTTTTGCATATGCGAAACGCAAGCGCAGCAGAACAATCAACTCGTGACGATTTCAGCCTCCGTGCAAATGCGGACAATCGGCGAGACAACGGAGACGACCGGGAAAAATAAGCATAGCATTTGGCTCCCTCAACGAGGAGGCTGGCGATGAACGATTTCAACGAACGCACACAGGCAAATCTGGATGCCGTGCTGGAAGAAACCTGCCGCGAACTGCCGCATCACGGCGGCGATCATGAAACCCGCAAATACATTGCGGAACAACTGATCGACGCGGCCCGGTCCGGCAAGACCACGCTGACAGAGCTTCGGGCAGTGGCGCGCGACGCTTCACTGACCTTGCCAGGGCGGAGGTCGGCCTAGCCAACGCAGGGATAGAAGATGCCAATCGATCGCTTGCTCGAAACCGAAACGGCTAGCGGTGATCCGGTGAAGATTTCCGAGCTAGCTAGCGGCCAAGCAGCTTGGAAGTGGATCTTTTTCCAAGTGGTTCCAAGTGGGCCACCCCGCAAGGCTTGGCCCCGATGCGCCTAAGGCACATCGAGGCCAAAGTATTCACCGCGATCAATCGCAGATGCGTCGGCGGACCGTAACATCCTCACCAAACCGATTGGTCCGGTGTTCGATGATGGTTCGGCAGCTATCGCCATAGTACCGTTCGTGGTAGCGGTAGTCCCGATCAGGGCCCACATAGACGCCCCCCGGACCGACGCCAAACTCCACGGCATTCGCCGTTGTCACCGCTCCGATAGCCAACGTGGCCGACGCTGCGAGCGCGAGGATTATTCGCTTCATTTGGCACCTCCTCATAGAAGTGACAGACTATCCGGCCAACGATTGGCGCAAGAATTAGTTTCGTGGAAAATTTGCTGGGGAACAATGCTGAAGGCTGCCGTTCCATTCGGCGCCAGCTTGTTGCCTCCGGGTGCCCTCACACAGCCTCACTTGACGGAAGATGCGAGCGGCTGTCCCGTTTCTTTCGACGACGTAGGTGGCGATCGCCTTGGCGCCATCCGCTCCGGTTTTTGCATCGTGAATAGTATGCGCCGATATCTTGTAGGACTCACCGGCCCTGAGCACCCGCGGCGGTTCACCCTCGATCAGCAATTCGAAACCATCCTCGATGACGAACCCTTCCTTCACACACCCCCTTGACCCGGCAAGGAGTTGAGGGCACCTCTGGGCGGACTCGCGCTGTTGCCCGTCTGTTGCCCCGCGCCGGGCCAAACTCTCTCACGAAGCCACACGGCCTCACGAAGCCACTTGCGGTCAATGGAAATGCTGGTCGACAGCCACTGCCATCTGGATTTTCCGGACTTTGCACAAGATCTCGACGGGATCGTGTCGCGGGCGCGAGCGGCCGGCATCCAGCGCATGGTCACGATCTCGACGCGGGTGCGAAAGCTGAGCCAGCTTCTGACCATCGCCGAGCGTTACGACGACGTCTATTGCTCGGTCGGCACCCATCCGCACAACGCGGACGAGGAAGACGGCATCGCACCGGACGAGCTGGTTGCGTTGACGGAGCATCCCAAGATCGTCGCGCTCGGGGAGGCCGGGCTCGACTATTTCTATGATAACGGCTCGCCGGAGGCGCAGGCGAGGGGCTTTCGCGCCCACATTGCCGCCGCGCGCGCCACTGGTCTGCCGCTGGTCATCCACACCCGCGAAGCCGACGAGGACTGCGCACGCATCATGGAAGACGAGGCAGCAAAGGGACCATTCCGCGCCGTGCTGCATTGTTACACGGGCGGGCGCGATCTGGCGCTGAAGGCGGTGTCGCTCGGGCTCTATATCGGTTTCACGGGAATCCTGACTTTCAAGAAATCGGAGACCTTGCGCGCGCTCGCGGCCGAACTGCCATCCGATCGAATCCTGGTCGAAACGGACTCGCCCTATCTTGCGCCGGGCAAGTTCCGGGGGAAACGGAACGAGCCGGCTTATGTGGTCGAGGTCGCCAAAGTGCTGGCCGAGGCGCGTGGCGTGTCGTTCGACGAGATCTCGCGCCAGACCAGCGAAAACTTCTTCCGCCTGTTCTCGAAGGTGAAGGCTTGAAACCGGGAGCCGCATGACGCTGACGCTGACAATCCTGGGCTGCGGGTCCTCCGCCGGCGTGCCGCGCCCAGCGCTCGGCTGGGGCGCCTGCGATCCAAACAATCCCAAGAACCGCCGTCGCCGCTGCTCGCTGCTGGTCGAACGGACCTCCGAGCACGGCACCACGCGCATCGTGATCGACACCTCGCCGGACCTGCGCGAGCAATTGCTCTCGACCAATGTCGATCACATCGACGCGGTGTTCTTGACGCATGAGCACGCCGATCAGACCCACGGCATGGACGATTTGCGTTCGGTCGTGATGCACATGCGCCGTCGCATCCCGACCTACTTCAACCAGTCGACAGCCAAGGACATCCTGTCGCGGTTCTCCTATTGCTTCATCTCGCCGGAGGGCAGCGACTATCCGCCGATCCTGACGCGGCATTCGATCGAAGCGGGCGGAAGCCAGACCATCCTGGGGAAGGGCGGCGCCGTGACGATGACCGCCTTTCTGGTCCAGCATGGCAGCATTCCCGCGCTCGGCTATCGTATCGGGGATGCAGCCTACACACCCGACCTCAACGACATCCCGCGCGAGAGCTGGGGCGCGCTGGAAAATCTGGACCTCTGGATCGTCGATGGCTTGCGCTACAACAGCCATGTCAGCCATTTCAGCATCAATGACGCGCTGTCCTGGATCGAACGGTTCAAGCCGAAGCGCGCGGTCATCACCAATATGGCGGCCGACGTCGATTACGAGGCGATCCGGCAATCCCTGCCCGCGGGCGTCGTGCCCGCCTTCGACGGGCTGCGGCTGGAGACGCACTGAACCTGCGGTAGAAATTCCGCCGCAGGCAGGCATACTCCTTGCTTGCATCGGCTGCATCATGTTGATCTAACGTCTGAAAGACAGGCGTTGGGCAAGGGCGATATTCAGGCAGAATCGGCGGCGCGTGATGCGCGATAGCCGGGTCGGCCGAATCGCCTCGTGCGAGGATGGAGATTGCGTGGCAGGGGACGAGGTAACGATTGGGGGACTGGCGCGGCGCGCTCTGGATCTCCTGTATCTCGGGGCAGGCTACGCCGCCGGCATCTTCCTGGTTGCGATCTTTGCAATCATGATGGCAATGTCGGTCGGGCGCCAATTTGCGATCAACATTCCCGCCGGCGATGATTTCGCGTCCTGGTGCATGGCCGCGATCGCCTTCCTCGGCCTTGCGCATACCTTCAAGCGCGGAGAGATGATCCGCGTCGGCCTGCTGCTGGAACAGCTGCACGGGCGGACCAAGCAGATCGCAGAGATTGCGGCGCTCGGCATTGCCACCGCCTTCATCCTCTATTTCACCCGCTATGCGGTGCAGATGACCTACGACTCCTGGCGCTTCAACGATGTGGCGCAGGGCGTCGTCGCGCTTCCACTCTGGATTCCGCAGCTCGGCTTCGCCGGCGGGCTTGCGATCCTGTCGATCGCACTCGTCGATGAACTGATCAGCGTCGTCAGCGGCAACCGGCCGAGCTACGAGAAAGGCTCGCCGGACGAGACGCCGGACGAATTCATCGAGCGCATCTCGCAGGGCGGCGGAGGTTGACCATGGCCAATCTCGGCATGATCGAGCTGGCGTTTATCCTGCTCGGCGTCATGATCCTGCTGCTGGGAAGCGGCGTCTGGATCGCGGTCTCGCTTGGCCTTGTCGGCTTCGTGGCGATGGCGCTGACGACCAGCCTGCCGCTCGGTGCCGTGCTTGCCACCACCACCTGGAGCGCCAGCTCGTCGTGGACGCTGGCCGCGCTGCCGCTGTTCATCTGGATGGGCGAGATCCTGTTCCGGACCAAATTGTCGGAGGAAATGTTTCGGGGGCTGTCACCCTGGGTTCAGTGGCTGCCCGGACGTCTGACCCATGTCAACGTGATCGGCTGCGGCATCTTCGCGGCGGTGTCGGGCTCTTCGGCGGCGACCTGTGCGACGATCGGCAAGATCGCGCTGCCCGAACTCGACAAGCGCGGCTACGACAAGGGCTTGAGCCTCGGATCGCTGGCCGGCGCCGGCACGCTCGGCCTGCTGATCCCGCCCTCGATCCCGATGGTAGTCTACGCGGTCACGGCGAATGTCTCCGTGCTTCAGGTGTTCCTCGGCGGATTCCTGCCGGGCGCGCTCGTGATGGTGCTCTACTCGGGCTACATCATCATCTGGTCGCTGCTCAATCCCAAGAAGATTCCGCCGCGCGATCCGCCGATGCCATTCCGCCAAAAGCTGCAGGAATCGGCGAAGCTCGCGCCCTGTCTGGTTCTGATTCTGGCAGTCTTTCTTTCCCTCGTGCTAGGCTTCGCGACGGCGACCGAATGCGCTGCATGGGGAGTTACGGGCGCGCTGCTGCTGGCGTGGTGGAGCGGTACGCTCACGCGCAGGAACCTCCTCGAAAGCATCATGAGCGCGACGCGTCTGACCTGCATGATCATGCTGATCCTGGCAGGGGCGGCCTACACCACGGCCGCGATGGCCTATACGGGCATTCCGGCCGCGCTCGCCACCTGGGTTCAAGGGCAGCAGCTCACGCCAAGCATGCTCGCGCTGTATCTGAGCGTCATGTACATCATCCTCGGCTGCCTGATCGACGGCATCTCGATGATCGTTCTGACCGCCGTCATCGTGCTGCCGATGGTCAAGCAGGCCGGGCTCGACCTGGTCTGGTTCGGCGTCTATCTCATCATTCACGTGGAGATGGCACAGATCACGCCGCCGGTCGGGTTCAATCTCTTCGTGCTCCAGAACATGAGCGGGCGCGACACCCTCACCGTCGCGCGGGCGACGTTTCCGTTCTTCATTCTGCTGCTGGCTGCCGTGTTCATCATCACGGAGTATCCGCAGATCGTGATGTTTCTACCCAAGCTCGCTTTCCCTGACTGATCGCACCCGGTTTTCAAACTTACTGTGAGGAGAAGTCCGATGATGTCTCGTTTATTCCGCGCATCCCTGATTGCCGGCGTCGTGGCGGCTGCGACACCCGCTTTGGCTCAAACAAAATGGAATCTGCCGGCCGCGTATCCCGCGGACAATCCGCACTCCGAAAACCTGATCGCCTTCGCCAAGGACGTCGAGGCCGCCACGTCCGGCAAGCTCCAGATCACGGTTCATCCCGGCGCCTCGCTGTTCAAGGCACCGGACATCAAGCGCGCGGTCATGACCGGGCAGGCGCAGATGGGCGAAGTACTGCTCTCGATCCACGAGAACGAAGATCCGATCTTCGGCATCGACGTCGTGCCGTTTCTGGCGACCAGCTTCCCGGACGCGATGAAGCTGTATCAGGCCTCCAAGCCTGCGATTGCCAAGAAGCTCGATGCACAGGGTCTCAAGCTGCTGTTCGCCGTGCCGTGGGCGCCCCAGGGCGTCTACGTCAACAAGCCGCTTGCGACCATCGAGGACATGAAGGGCCTGAAATGGCGGGCCTACAACGTCGGAACCGCACGCATCGGCGAACTGGTCGGCGCGCAGTCGGTGACGATCCAGGCTGCCGAATTGCCGCAAGCGCTGGCGACCGGCGTCGTGAACTCCTTCATGTCGTCGGGCGGCACGGGCTACGATTCGAAGGCCTGGGAATCCTTGAAGTATTTCTACGACGTGCAGGCCTGGATTCCCAAGGACTACACCTTCGTCAACAAGGCCGCGTTCGACGCGCTCGACAAGCCGACCCAGGAGGCCATCCTCAAGGCCGCGGCAACGGCGGAAACCCGGGGCTGGAAGGCCTGGCAGGACAAGAGCACGTGGTACCTCGATCAGCTCAAGGCGAAAGGCATGAATGTCGAGCCGCCGAGCCCGGCGTTGAAGGCCGGCTTCCAGAAGATCGGCCAACAGCTCACGGCTGACTGGCTCAAGAAGGCAGGGGCAGAGGGCAAGGCGATCGTCGACGCCTACAAGAAGATGTGAGGATGGCAAAGCCTTCCGCCCACCGCTTTCCGGCGCGTGGGCGGAGGTCTCTTCCTCGATCTCGAGACAGTCTCCGCACGCGCCGCTGACTTATTCCGAGATCGCCCTCACCGAGCCGACTTTGTTGCGCAGCAGGAATTTCTGGATCTTGCCGGTCGAGGTCTTCGGGATGGGCCCGAACACGACGGCCTTCGGCGTCTTGAAGCCCGACATCTGGCTGCGGCAGAAGGCGATGATGTCAGCTTCGCTGGCGCTTGCGCCGTCCTTCAGTTCGACGAAGGCGCAGGGCACTTCACCCCATTTCGGATCGGGCTTTGCGACCACGGCGGCGAACAGCACGGCCGGATGCTTGTAGAGGATGTCCTCGACCTCGACGGAGGAGATGTTCTCGCCGCCGGAAATGATGATGTCCTTGGAGCGGTCCTTGATGATGACATAGCCGTGCTCGTCGAGCACGCCGAGATCGCCGGTGTGAAACCAGCCGCCTTCGAAGGCTTCCTTCGTCGCCTTCTCGTTCTTGAGATAGCCCTTCATCACGATGTTGCCGCGGAACATGACCTCGCCGATGGTCTCGCCGTCGCGCGGCACCTCCTGCATGGTCTGGGGATCGATGACGGTGACGGCTTCCTCGAGCGGGTAGGGCACGCCCTGCCGGCGCTTCATCCGCGCGCGTTCGGCAGGCGGAAGCTCGTCCCAGCCGGGCTGTTCGGCGCAGACGGAAGCGGGGCCGTAGACCTCGGTCAGGCCGTAGACATGCGTCAGCTTGATGCCGATGTTTTCCGCGCCTTCGAGCACCGCGACCGGCGGTGCAGCGCCTGCGATCAGGCCGACGACGCGGCGCGCGGCGTTGCCCTTGGGCGCATCGGGAGCATTGATCAGCGTATTGTAGACGATCGGCGCGCCGCACATGTGGGTGACGCCATGCTTCATGATGAGTTCGAAGATCCTGGTCGGCTCGACCTTGCGCAGGCAGACATTGACGCCGGCTGCCGCCGCGATGGTCCAGGGAAAGCACCAGCCGTTGCAGTGGAACATGGGCAGCGTCCAGAGATAGACCGGATGCTGGCCGAGATTGCCGGCAAGGATGTTGCTGACGGCGTTGAGATAGGCGCCGCGATGATGGGTGACGACGCCCTTGGGATTTCCGGTCGTGCCCGAAGTGTAGCTCAGCGCGATCGCATCCCACTCGTCCTTGGGCGAAATCGCCGTGAATGCGGGATCTCCTTCCGCGAGCGCCGCCTCATATTCGATCTCGCCGATGCGCCCGCCGCCCTTGAAGGCGGCATCGTCGACGTCGATCACCAGCGGCCTGGGGCCCGTCATCTGCGCAAGCGCGTCACCGATGATTCCTGAAAACTCGGGATCGACCAGGATGATCCTGGCGCCGCCATGGTCGAGCTGAAACGCGATCGAGGGCGCGTCGAGGCGGATGTTGAGAGCGTTGAGCACGGCGCCGGTCATGGGCACGGCGAAATGCGCCTCGTTCATCGCCGGAATGTTCGGCAGCATCGCGGCAACGGTGTCGCCGAGGCCGATGCCTTTGCTCGCGAGCCAGGACGCAAAACGCTTGCAGCGCTCATAGGTCTGCGCCCAGGTGAAGCTGCGCTCCTCGTAGACGGTGCTGACATGATCGGGATAGACGGCGGCGCTGCGCGCGAGGAAGCTCAGCGGACTCAGCGGCACGTAGTTGGCAGGCGTCCTGTCGAGGCCGATATCGTACTGGTTCTGTCGCTCACTCATCGACACCCTCCTCAAAGCGCCTCAAAGGAACCCGATCGAGATCCAGGGGAAGATCGCGACGACGATCAATCCCACCAGCAGCGCCAGCAGATAGCCCCAGATCGGCCGAATGCCCTCGGCCGGATCGACGCGTCCGATGGCGCAGGCTGCATAATAGCCGACGCCGAAGGGCGGGGCGAATAGTCCGATACCCATGGCAAGAATGATGACCATGGCGTAGTGCACCTCGTGCACGCCTACGGCCCGGGCGATCGGAAACAAAAGCGGCCCGAACAGCACGATCGCCGGGATGCCCTCCAGCACGCTGCCGAGGACGGTGAAGGCCAGGATCGAGACAGCGATGAAGCTCGCTGCTCCCCCGGGCAGTCCGGTCATGGCCGCAGCCAGCGAGCGCGAGAAGCCGGACTGGGTCAGGCCCCAGGCCATGCCGGTCGCCGTGCCGATGATCAGGAGGATCGCGCCCGACAGCGCCGCGGTCTCGACCAGCATCGGAAACAGCCGCCGCCAGTCGAACCGGCGGTAGATGAGGAGGCCGACCAGCACACCATAGACGATGCCGATGGTGGAAACCTCGGTTGCGGTCGCGATGCCCTCGACCACGGCGTAGCGGATCACGAAGGGCAGTGCGAGCGCGGGCAGGGCGATGATGAAGGTCTTGCCGATCTCGCTGCCTGTGGCACGCCGGACGTGGCTCATGTCCTCGTGGCGGTAGCGCCACCACACCAGCATGCAGAGCGTGATCGCGAGCACGACGCCGGGCAGCAGGCCGCCGGTGAACAGCGCGGCGATCGAAACACCTGTTACCGAGCCGATCGTGATCAGCACCAGGCTCGGCGGAATGGTCTCGGTTTGGGCGCCCGTCGCCGCCAGAAGCGCGACGAGATCGCCGGGCCTGGCGCCGCGCTGCTTCATCTCCGGAAACAGCACCGGCGCGACTGCCGCCATGTCGGCCGCCTTGGCACCGGAAATGCCGGAGACCAGGTACATCGCGCCGACCAGCACATAGTGCAGGCCGCCGCGGACGTGGCCGAGCAGGCTCGCCAGGAACGCCACCATGGCCCGCGCCATGCCGGTCATCTCGATCAGCAGTCCCAGGAATACGAACAGCGGCACCGAGAGCAGGATGAGGTGACTCATGCCCTCGTCCATCCGCCCGACCAGCACCATGACGGGCGTGTGCGTGGTCAGCGCGAGATAGCCGAAGATCGCGAGACCAAAGCCGAACGCAATGGGAACGCCGGCAAAGACACAGAACCCGGCGACGCCGACGAAGAAGATGACGAGGTTGAGATTGCCGAGCGGCCGCAGCGACGGCTCCGCCAGCCAGAACAGACCGATCAGGACCGCAACCGACAACACGGCGGCCGCGAGCATCCGATAGTCGGCCGTGCGCAGCAACCGCAGCAAGGCAAAGACCGCCATCAGGCCGATGCCGACCGGCAGCGCCGCGGCGCGCCACATATTCGAGATCTGGAGCGCCGGCGTGGTGATATAGCTTTCCTCATAGGCGTAGTCGCAGGACGGCAGGATGACCAGCGCCAGAAACGCCAGCGCCGCGCAGGTCGCGACCAGATCGAGATAGGCCCGCATGGCGGGCCTCGCGCTGGCGACGACCGCAGTCATGCGCATGTGCTCGGAGCGGCGGAACGCGACCGCCGCGCCCAGCATGGCGAGCCACAGGAACAGGATCGAGGCGAGCTCGTCCGACCAGATCAGCGGCCGGTGCAGGCCGTAGCGCGCGACCACGCCGGCAAACAGGATCACGATCTCGGCGACGACCAGGATCGCCGCCGGGATTTCAACGACGAGACCGAGCACGCGCTCGATCGAAGTCAGCAACGAAGGTCGGCGAGGGGACTGAACAGTCACCTCGCCCGCCACTTCGATCACCTCGACCTCGACGTGAGCCATCCTGATACGAACCTCGACGGCCCTAAAGCGTTACGACAGCTTGCCGACGGCCTTTTCCAGAAGGCCCCAGGCCTGATCGCCATACTTGCCCTTCCACTCGGCATAGAAGCCGGCGGACCGCAGCTTGTCGCGGAACGGCGCCACGGTCGGCTGATTGAAGGTCAGGCCCTTGGTCGCCAGCTCCTGCTGGAGGTTGGCATTGAGCTTGGCGGTATCGGCGCGCTCCTTGATCGCAGCCGCGTTGATGTTCTTGGCGACGACGGTGCGCACGTCCTGCGGGAGCTTTTCCCAGGCTCTGCGGTTGGCCAGGAACCAGAAGCCATCCCACATGTGGTTGGTCAGCGAGCAGTACTTCTGCACCTCATAGAGTTTTGCCGTCGAGATGATCGCCAGCGGGTTCTCCTGGCCTTCGACGATCTTGGTCTGCAGCGCCGAATAGACTTCGCTGAAATTGATCGAGGCGGGCGCCGCGTCGAACGCCTTGAACATCGAGGTCCACAGTGGCGACACCGGCACGCGGATCTTGAAGCCCTTGAAGTCGTCCGGTCCGGTAATCGGCTTGGTCGACGACGTGGTCTGGCGGAAGCCGTTGTCCCAGATCTTGTCCATGACCTCGAGGCCGGCCTTCTTGATCTCGCCGCGGACATGGGCGCCGAGATCGCCGTCCATGGCCTTCCAGACCGTGTCGTAGTCCGGGAACGCGAAGCCGATGCCGTTGATGGACGCCGCCGGCACCAGGGTCGACAGGATCAGGCCGGACAACGTGAAGAACTCGACGCCGCCGGAGCGGATCTGGCTCAGCATGTCGGTGTCGGACCCGAGCTGGTTGTTCGGGAAGATCTGGAGGTCGAACTTGCCATTCGTCTCGCTCTTGATCGCCGCCGCCATCTCCTTGGCACGTACGTTCAGCGGATGGGAGTCCGGCAGGTTATTGGCGTATTTGTAAGTGAACTCGGCGCTCTCTGCGCGGGCCACATGGGGCGCACCGAGGCCACCCAGGACCGCGGTCGCGGCGGAGGCCTTGAGAAGCGTGCGTCGGGAAAAGCTCATGGGTCTGCTTCCTCGGAAGGTTTGTTGTTGTTCTGAGACGCAAACCTATACGGACGGAAGGTCAGAAGGTCATCTGCGATCTCGCGAGACCTCGCTTATTGCAGCCGGATACGGTCACGGCAATATCGGCTTTCGGCACGCCGGCCGGATTCAAAATCTGAGAAACAACCCCAAGCACAGTCGCCGTCGAACACCCGGCGCGACTGGTCGAGGCTCGGACAGAAATTGGGCGCTGGGCGAAGGTGCAATGACAGGAAATCCATCTAAATGATTGATCTGGTTGTAAATACAAATATTCCATAATATACCTTATGCGAATCCCGCGTATAGGCTTGCGCAGGTCAGCCCGGCCAAATCGAAGCTACCGAGAACCCCGCTCCCGGCCCAGAGTTGCTTGGGCAAGCCCAGATTACAGGCGCCAGGCACCGAAAGCCGCGCCAGCCTTGGGAGGTTCGTTATGCAAGAGAACGTTGCTCGCGCGGCCGGCTCGTGCGCCATTCCGTTCGATGCCGCCAAGCTCGACCGCCTGATGGAGGCAGCCGGCCTTGACGTCCTGATCGCAACCTCGAAGCACAATGTGCAATATCTGCTGGGCGCCGAGCGTGCGATCTTCTTCGACTACATGGATGCGCTCGGCGTCAGCCGCTATCTGCCGGTCCTGGTTTATCCCAAGGGCGCGCCCGAGAAGTCGGTCTATATTGGGCACCGGCTGGAGGCCCATCAACGCAGTGTCGCGACGCCATGGGTGCCGCAGGTTCGGACCGAGTCCAACGGCTCTGTCGATGCTGTCACGCGAGCCGTGGCGCTGATCCGGGACACAGGCGTACCTTTGAAGCGGATCGGGGTCGAGATGGCGTTTCTGCCGATGGATGCGGGCCGGGCGCTGACCGACGCCCTGCCCGGCGCCGAGCTGAGAGATGCGGTGCTGGTGCTGGAGCGGCTGCGAGCGGTCAAGTCGGCTGAGGAATTGACGAAGCTGAAGACGGCGTCCGAGCTCGTCATCGCGTCCATCCTGGAGGTGATCGCCGGGCATGGCCCCGGCAGCACCAAGCAGCAATTGTCCGATGCGTTGCGGCTTGCCGAAGCCAACCGCGGGCTGACCTTCGAATACTGCCTGCTCGCCTGCGGCAGCAGCCACAACCGAGCGCCGTCGGCGCAGCGCTGGGAGCAAGGCGAGGTGCTGTCGCTCGATTCCGGCGGCAACTATCACGGCTATATCGGCGACCTCGCGCGCATGGCCGTGCTCGGCGATCCCGACACCGAGCTGAAGGACTGCCTTGCCGAGATCGAGGCCGTCCAGCGCGCCGCCTTTGCCGCGGTCCGGCCGGGCGCCCTGGGCGGCGACATCTATGTCGCGGCCGAACGGCAGCTCGCCCAGATCACCCAGCGCGACTGCACCGATTTCCTGGCCCACGGCATGGGCCTCGTCAGCCACGAGGCCCCTCGCCTGACCGCCACGGGTCCGGTTCCCTATGATGACACGGACGCCCATCTGCCGCTCGAAGCCGGCATGGTGGTGTCGATCGAGACCACGATGAAGCATCCGAAACGCGGCTTCATCAAGCTCGAAGACACGGTCGCGGTCACACCAACCGGCTACGAGATTTTTGGCGAGGGCGGCCGCGGTTGGAACTTGGGCGGCAACGGGTTCACCGCGAGACAGCGTTGAGCGTCTCAGCAGCCTTACGCGCAAAGCAAACCGGTCGCGGCGGGCCAGAAGAGTCCCTCCTTGTCGCGCGGTGAACGGCGAGCGATCACAGTCCCTTCAATAACTTCGGCCCGGGCCAGACGAGCCGCGCGAACCTCGCGCGCCGCGGAAGTAGCGGCACCACCCGTCCGGGCTGATAGGTCCGGCAACGATCTCGCAGCTACCGGGTGGCCGGAAGTGGGCGCAAACGCCGCAGTGTTGGGCTCCATTTGGTTGATACTGATACCGCGCTACCTCTTTCGGGATGGGCCTGCGTGCGCGGGCATAGGCACCAGCGGCATGTCCTGCCGTGCCATGGGCCCATGCCGGAGCCACAGTCGCGCCCGCGAGGGCTGCGCCGCAGAGCGTTTTTTCGATGAAGCCGCGGCGAGAGAGACCTTTATCGGGCTTGTTGCTGGAGGAAGAGCTTGCACCTACCGGCTTGAATTGATCACTCATCAGTCGCCTCCTGGCGGTACCGCCTTCGGCAAAATAGGATCCCCTGCAACTCACAAACCGTGCCGGAATATTCTTGGTTCCTAAACATCCTCAGGTGACCGTAATCGCAGAGCGGCGCTAGCGCTGGCCGCCGACTTCATCGATCCGGCGCAGCACGTCGGCGGGATCATAGACGCGGAAAGCGCCGGATTGCCTGAACTCGTCCGGCCCATAGCCGCCACGCAACAGGCCGGCGCCGAGAGCCCGGCATTGGACCGAGGCTCGGTTTCACGGCAAGTTTCCTCCGAAGACCGGACCAGCGCCCTATTCTGCCGGCGTCAGCTGCTGTTGGTTCAGGCGCATCGCAGCGGTCTGGCGGACGCGGACCCGGGCGCGGCGCTTGCGCCACCAGATCACGACGCCGGTGACCGAGAGTGTCGCCACGACCAGCCCCATGATGGAGATCAGGATGCGGCCGAACAATCCGACGATACGGCCCGAATGCAGCGGGAACTGCGCCTGGACGAAGATGTCGGCGGCGGTGCCGACCCAGGGCAGCCGCTCGCCAATGGGGCGGCCATCCTCGCTGTCGTAATAGAGCTGCGCCGGGCCGACACCGCCGGCACCGTGATCGTCGCCGGGGTGGAAGAAGGCGGCGGCATAGACGCCATGGGCCGGGCCGTAATTGATCGAGCCGACCGGGATCGTCCACCCTCGCGCCTTGCCGTCGGCCGCCGCACGGGCTGCGATGTCGGCGAAGGTCACCTTGGGCTCGATCGGATCGTCGAGATCGCGATAGGGTCGCTGCTCATAGGGCGTTGGCGTGTAGTTCGAGACCATCTTCATCAGCGGCGAGAACACCTCGAAATAGAGGTTCAGCGAGAACGCCGTGAACGCGATCACGAACAGCACGCCCCAGGTCCACAGGCTGAAGGCACGGTGGATGTCGAAATTGATCCGGTAGGCGCTGCCCGAGGTCTTGACCGTCCAGGCCGGCGCCCAGCGCGCCCAGAAGCCACGCTCAAGCTGGCGCGTAACGGCAGGCGCCCGCGCAGCTTTGGCTCGCCGCCGCGAGGGCAGCGTCAGATAGAATCCGACGAAGCAATCGATGGTCCAGATGATGGCGATCACGCCGAGCAGGCGCATGCCCCAGCGATCGCTGCCCCAGAACTCCGGGATGTGCATCGTGTAGTGGAGCTTGTAGAGGAACGAGACGAAGTTTTCCCGCGTAACGGGCCAGACCGCGCCCCAATAGCGCCGGCCAAGCTCCGCGCCGGTATTGGGATCGAGGAAGACCTGATTGTAGTCGAGGGCGTAACGCTTGCCGGTCGCGGGATCGATCCGGGGCATGACGAAGAACCACAGCGAGTGCCCCTCCTCCGGCGTCATGAAGAGATGGACGACCCGCGCACGGGGATCGCGCTGCTCGATCATCTTGGCGAGCTCGATCGAGGCAATAGCCGGGCCCTTGCTGGTGATGTCGAACAAATGGCCGTTCAGGACGTCGTCGATCTCGTGATCCCAGGAGATGATCGCGCCTGTTATGCCGGAGAAGAACAGGAATCCGGCCGTGAGCAGTCCCGCCCAGCGATGCAGCCTGCCGAATATCGCTCTCATCGTCTTCCACTCCCATCCAGCAGATCCGGCTCCCCATTGCCGGACCGTCTTCGAGCTCACCAGCGGTAGGTCAGCTTGCCGATGGCTTTGCGTCCCTCGGCGTAGAAGCAGCCCGACAGGCTGTAGCAGGCGGCGACATAGCGGGTGTCGGCGAGATTGGTGACATTCAGCGACAGCCGCCAATTGTCACGGGTATAAGCGAGCAACGCGTCCAGCACGGTCGACGCCCCCACCTTGAACGTATTGGCATCATCGCCCCAGGTCGCGCCGACATGGCGAATGCCGCCGCCGAATTGCAGGCCCGCCAGCAGCCCTGTCTCGAGCGTGTAGTCGCTCCACAGCGACGCGCGGTTGAGCGGCACGGTGACCGGCGCCTTGCCGACATTGACCGGATCCTGCGTCACCATGGCGTCGACATAGGCGTAAGCAGCCCGCAGGTTCCAGCCGTCGGCGAGCGACATGGTGCCTTCGAGCTCGATGCCGCGCGATTTCACCTGCCCGGTCTGTTCGGCGAGATAGCTCGGCGGCGCATAAGTGACGACGTTGTCGCGCGTCAGGTCGAAGGCGGCCAAGGTGAACAGTGCGTTCCAGCCGAGCGGCTGGTACTTGACGCCGACCTCGTACTGGACGCCGGTCTCGGGATTGAGCAGCTGGCCGGACGGACCGATCGCCAGCACCGGCAGGAACGATTCCGAGTAACTGAAATACGGCGCGATGCCGTTGTCGAAATTGTACATCACGGCGGCGCGGCCGGTGAAGGCCGAGGCATCTTTCGAGACCGACGTACGAGCCGCGGGAAGATTGCTGTCGACCTGCGCCGTCACGAAGTCCTGGCGTCCGCCGAGCTGGAACGACAGCCGGCCCAGCTTGATCTGGTCCTGCGCGTAGAGGCCGAGCTGCGACTGCTTGACGCCGGTGTTGTCGCTCATGCCGCCAAGGGTCCAGTCGTAGCTATAGACCGGGTTGAAGACGTTGATTTCGGGCGCCGACGTGGTGACGCTGAAGGCGGTGTCGCGAAACCGCGTGTTGCGATAGTCGATGCCGACCAACGTGGTATGACTGAGGAAGCCCGTGGTGAACTTGCCCTGGAGCTGATTGTCCACCGCGAAGGAGTTGATGTAGGAGTTGCTGTAGCTGCCGAAGCGCGCGAGCTGCCCCGCGGCCTCGTCCGTATAGCCGCCGCCGTAAAACACCTTCTCCTCGTTGTGCTGATAGGCGTAGCGCAGATTCTGCCGGAAGATGATGTTGTCGCTGAAATTGTGCGCGAGCTGGTAGCCGGCGGTTGCGATCTCGGTGTTGAACGCATTGAAGCTCGGCACGCCCGCGAAGAACGAGACCGGAATGGTGCGGCCGTTGTTCGGCCAGACCGTGCCCGAGGCCGGCAGGAACTGGAGACCCCACCCTGCCCTGTCCCTCTGATAGTTGGCGAGCAAGGTGATGGTGGTATCCTCGTTCGGCTTGAACGTGACGGCCGGCGCGATGAAGACGCGGTTGTCCTTGGTGAAGTCGACCTGGGTCTCGCCGTCGCGCACTACGCCGGTGAGGCGCCACAGCACGGTGCCTTCCTTGTTGGCGGGGCCGCCCACGTCAAATTGGCCCTGATAGCGGTTGAAGCTGCCGCCGGAGATCGAGACCTCGCCAAACTGCCGCGCCGTCGGCAGCTTGGTGATGTAGTTCAGAATGCCGCCGGTGCCGCTGCCGCCGTACATCGCCGAGGACGGTCCCTTGAGGACTTCCAGGCGCTCGGCCCCGTAGGGATCGAGACCGTTGAAATGCACGTAATTGCTCGAGGGAATCCGCAAGCCGTCGACATAGAGGCCCGACATGGTGGTGTCGAAGCCGCGGATCTGGAGGGCGCCGAAGCGGGTGTCCGAACCGCCATTGACGTCGCCACTGACACCGGCGGTATAGCGCAAGGCCTCGCCGATCGAGACCGCGCCCTGGTTCCTGACCTGGTCGGTGGTGACGACGGACACCGACTGCGGCGTTTCGATCAGCGGCGTATCGGTCTTGGTGGCCGTCCCGCTCCTTGTGGCGACGAAACCGCGCACCGGACCATTGGCACGTTCGCCCGTCACGCCGTTCGATGATGCCGGCTGGGTCGGCGTGGCCTGCTGCGCAGGAGAGCGACGATTGCCGCGAGACGTGCGTGTCGCCGCCCTTCGCGACGAAGCAACCGCCGCAGGACGGGCGCGCTGAGCCGGCGCGTCGACCGTGACGGCGGGAATCTGCGTCTGCGCCTCCGCGGATCCGAAGGGAATTGCGAGAGAGAACGTACTGGCCGCCCCGAGGAGCAGCCCTCGAATCTGTCGGCGACGCGTGTCATCACGCGAAGAAAGTTGAAAGTCGGTCACGTTGTTCGAAGCCCCACGCACTGCCGGCTTTGCCGGTATCGTTCTTGATGCCTCGCCCTAGCTCAGGCGGTTTCAGAGTGCGATAGGAACGACGTTAGAACTTCTACAGACATGTGCGCAGCACGTGCGACGAATCCGCTCATGCGCAATGCGCGGCTCGACAGGCACATTCAGCATTCATGTTTTTAGAATTGGAATATGTCCAGGCTGACAATCAATGATGCCGCAGCCGGCGGTTGACGCCGGCGCCGTCTACCGCCCGTCGCGGCATCGTCCTCGAAGCTGCGCGCCGCCGCGGTCAGCCGCCGCAACGCTTCGGTGACAGGGCGTTGATGCCGTCGCCGCAGTCGAAACGCACCACGGCAATCCGTCGCTCGGGTCCGAGGCCCTTTTCGATCTTCACGTAGTCCGTCAGCAACGCCTCCCAATCTGCGTTGCAGCAATGCTGGCCTACATCCGGTCTCACGAATATGGGACCCGATTGCGCTGCAACGCATACTCGACAGGCAGGGACCATTGCGCCTATCCTTCGCCTCATGAGCCACGATCACGATCACCACGATCACGACCATTCCGAGCTGTCGGAGACCGAGCTGCGCGTACGCGCGCTCGAGACGATCCTGACGGAAAAAGGCTATGTCGAGCCCACCGCGCTCGACGCCATCATCCAGGCCTATGAGACCAGGATCGGCCCGCACAACGGCGCGCGCGTTGTCGCCAAGGCCTGGACCGATCCGGCGTTCAAGCAGGCGTTGCTGGAGGACGGCTCCAAGGCGATCGGCACGCTCGGCCATGTCAGCCGCGTCGGCGATCATCTCGTCGTGGTCGAGAACACGCCGCTGCGGCACAACATGGTCGTGTGCACGCTGTGCTCCTGCTACCCCTGGGAAATGCTCGGACTGCCGCCGGTCTGGTACAAGGCTGCGCCTTACCGCTCCCGCGCGGTGAAGGATCCGCGCGGCGTGCTCGCCGATTTCGGCGTCACCCTGCCCAAGGACATGGAGATCCGGGTCTGGGATTCCACCGCCGAGACGCGCTTCCTGGTGCTGCCGATGCGCCCCGAAGGCACCCAAGGCTGGAGCGAGGAGCAACTCGCCGAACTCGTCACGCGCGATTCCATGATCGGCACTGGTTTCCCGAAAGCGCCGGGAGCCCCGTCGTGAACGGCGTGCACGACATGGGGGGCATGGACGGGTTCGGCAAGGTCGAGCCCGAGCCGAACGAGCCGATGTTTCACGCCGATTGGGAATCGCGCGTCCTCGCCATGGTGCGCGCGATGGGCGCGGCGGGCGCCTTCAACATCGACACCTCGCGCTTCTATCGCGAGACGATCCCGCCGCACGTCTATCTGTCGAGCTCGTACTACAAGAAATGGTTTCTCGGGCTCGAGGAGATGCTAATCGAGAAGGGCTACCTGACACGGGAGGAGGTCGCTGCCGGCCATGCGATGCAGCCCGGAAAGGCGCTCAAGCACGGCAAGTTCGATCTCGCCAACGTCGAGCGCGTGATGGTGCGCGGCAAGTTCGCCCGCCCTGCCCCGGCTCCTGCCAGGTTCAACATCGGCGATCGCGTGCGTGCCAGGAACATCCACCCGGCCACACATACGAGGCTGCCGCGCTATGTGCGCGGCCATGTTGGCATCGTCGAGCTGAACCATGGCTGCCACGTGTTTCCGGACACGGCGGCGATGGAGCGCGGCGAGCATCCGCAGTGGCTTTACACCGTCGTGTTCGAGGGACGCGATCTCTGGGGCGAGGATGGCGATCCCACCCTGAAGGTCTCGATCGACGCGTTCGAACCCTATCTGGATTCGGCGTGATGGGCAGTTCGCTTGCAGCGGCGGCGGCAGCGGCCATCCCGAGCATTCCCCGCGATGACGACGGCCCGGTGTTCCGCGCGCCCTGGGAAGCGCATGCGTTCGCCATGGCATTGACGCTGCACGAACGCGGCGTGTTCACCTGGCCGGAATGGGCTGCAGCCTTGGCCTCCGAGATCAAACGCGCGCAGGCCGCCGGCGATCCCGATACGGGTGAAACCTATTATCTGCACTGGCTCGCCACGCTGGAAGGCCTCGTCGCGCGCAAGGGCGTCGCGTCGATGGACACGCTGTATCGCTATCGCGACGCGTGGGATCACGCCGCAGATCGCACGCCGCACGGCAAGCCGATCGAGCTGCGGCCGGAGGATTTTCGGTAGCTCGGTAAGAGGCACACTCGTTGCCAAGCCTTACGCTGTCATTCCCCGCGAAAGCGGGGAATCCAGTACTCCGCGGCGGTCATTGTGCGAACAAGTCCGGCCAAGGAGTACTGGATCACCCGCTTTCGCGGGTGATGACATCGAATGTGTGGTCCTATCGCCCCGCTACGAACTCCCGCCACCCCTTCGCCCGCAGGCTGCACGCCGGGCATTCCCCGCAGCCATAACCCCAATCATGCTGCGCGCCGCGTTCGCCGAGATAACAGGTGTGGGAGTGCTCGCGGATGAGATCGACCAGCCCATCGCCGCCGAGATCCTGCGCAAGCTTCCACGTCGCGGCCTTGTCGATCCACATCAAGGGCGTATGCAGCTCGAACGTCCTGGCCATGCCGAGCGAGAGCGCCGTCTGCATGGCGCGGATGCTCTCGTCGCGGCAATCGGGATAGCCGGAATAGTCGGTCTCGCACATGCCGCCCACAATGTGGGTGATGCCGCGCCGGTAGGCCAGCGCCGCCGCAAAGGTCAGGAACACGAGGTTGCGGCCCGGCACGAAGGTGTTCGGCAGGCCGTCGGCGCCCATCGCGATCGCAACGTCGCGGGTCAGCGCGGTCTCGGACACCGCGGCCAGCGTCGGGATCGACAGCGTATGGCTCTCGCCGAGCTTCGCCGCCCAATCCGCGCGCAGCGCTTTCACGCCGTCGAACAGCCGCTCGCGGCAGGCCAGCTCGATCGCATGGCGCTGGCCGTAGTCGAACCCCAGCGTTTCCACGCGCGCGAAGCGGCTCAGCGCCCAGGCGAGGCAGGTGGTCGAATCCTGTCCGCCGGAAAACAGCACCAGGGCGGCTTGCGATGAAAATGCGTCACTCATGACCTGCGCTTTAGCATTGCCCGACCAGCCCGCCAATCGGTGGAAATCGGCCCGCTCCCCATGCTCACGCTGGGAACGGCGGACCGCTTTTGGCATAAGGCTGGGGACCCAGGAGACTGCCCCGCAATGACCCCTTCCCGCGACATTTCCCGCCTGATCGAGATCATGGCGGCGCTGCGCACGCCGATGACCGGCTGCCCCTGGGACCTCGAGCAGGATTTTGCGACCATTGCGCCCTACACCATCGAGGAAGCCTATGAGGTCGTCGAGGCCATCAACCGCGGCGATCTCGACGATCTCTGCGAGGAGCTCGGCGACCTGCTGTTGCAGGTCGTGTTCCACGCCCAGATGGCGTCGGAGCAGAACGCATTCACGTTCGGAGATGTCGTCGAGGCCATCACCCGCAAGATGATCCGGCGCCATCCCCACGTCTTCGCCGACAAGGACGGCAATCTCGCCTCCTCCCACGTCAAGGAAGTGTGGGACCGCATCAAAGCCGAGGAGAAAGCCGAGCGCGCCGCCCGCCGGCCGCCGGAGGACGCGCCGTCGCGCAAATCGCTGCTGTCGGGCGTCAAGGCCGGCCAGCCCGCGCTGACGCGCGCCTTGGAGCTCCAGCGCAAGGCATCAACCGTCGGCTTCGACTGGAACGACCCGCGCGCGGTCTTGCAAAAGATCCGCGAGGAAGCCGACGAGATCGAAGCCGCGCTCGACCGCAATGAGAGGCAGGAGCTGGCGGAGGAAACCGGCGACCTGATGTTCGCCCTCGTCAACCTTGCCCGCCACGTTGATGCCGACCCGGAAGCCGCGCTGCGCGCGACCAATGCGAAATTCGAGCGGCGCTTTGCCTATATCGAACGGGCGCTGGAGGCACAGGGACGGACGCTGGAGCAGGCTTCACTGGCGGAGATGGACGCGTTGTGGAACGCGGCAAAGCGGGAGGAGCCGCATCGTTAGGTGCAGCAGGATCCCTCGCTCTGTTTCGGCGGGCATGGCACCGTTCCATAGGAACAGAATACGCAGCAATCACCGGATTTTGGCAGCAGGCACCAGTCACGCCACGCGCGGCACAGCGTCGAACCTCGACACCACGATGTCCCGCTTGGTCTCGTCCACCCGCACGGTCATGTCGAAGCGGCCGTCGTGCAGTTCCTTGGCCAGCACCTCGGCATTGCGGTGCAGCCAGCTGATGCCGGCGCCGTCGGCGGCGTCGATGGAGAGATCGAGCGTAGTGCGCTTGGCCGCTAACCGTTCCTCGATCGCGGCGAGCAGTGCATCGACGCCCTCGCCCGTGACGGCGGAGACCAGCATCGCCGGATGATCGTCTGGTCGGCGTGCCGCGATGTTCAAGAGCTCTTCGCGCTTATCAGGCTCGTAGCGGTCGATCTTGTTCCAGACCTCGATGATGCGGCCCGAGTCATCGGGGTTGATGCCGAGCTGGCGCAGCACGGCGTCGACGTCGCTCTGCTGGGCCTCGGCGTCCTCATGCGAGATGTCGCGCACATGGAGTATGACGTCGGCCTCGAGCACCTCCTCCAGCGTGGCGCGGAAGGCGGCGACGAGCTGGGTCGGCAGGTTGGAAATGAAGCCGACCGTATCCGACAGCATCGCCTTGCCGCCATGCGGCAGGTTGAGTGCGCGCAGGGTCGGGTCGAGCGTGGCGAACAGCATGTCGGCCGCCTGCACGTCGGCGCGCGTCAGGCGATTGAACAGCGTCGACTTGCCGGCATTGGTGTAGCCCACCAGCGCCACGACGCGATACGGCACGCGCTGGCGTCCTGCACGGTGCAGGCGCCGCGTCGCCTGCACCTTCTTCAGTTCGCCCTCGAGCTTGGAGATGCGCTCCTGGATCAGTCGGCGGTCCGCTTCGATCTGCGTCTCGCCGGGACCGCCCATGAAGCCGAAACCGCCGCGCTGGCGCTCCAGATGGGTCCATGAGCGCACCAGGCGCGAGCGCTGGTAGTTGAGATGCGCGAGCTCGACCTGGAGCGAGCCTTCCCGCGTCTTGGCGCGGCGGCCGAAGATTTCCAGGATGAGCCCGGTGCGGTCCAGCACCTTGGCGTGCAGCTCTTTCTCGAGATTGCGCTGCTGGATTGGTGCCAGCGCGCAATCCATCACCACGAGTTCGACGTCGAGGCTCTTGATCAGTCCGGCGATCTCCTCGACCTTGCCCTTGCCGATATAGGTTGCAGGGCGGATCTGGCTGACCGGCGCAATGATGGCATCCGCCACCACGAGATCAATCGCGCGCGCAAGGCCCGCGGCCTCATCGAGACGGGCCTCGGCATCACGCAGCACGTGACTCTCCGATGGCGCGTCGGCATTGCCTGCGCGCACTCGCAAATAGGGGCCGATGACCAGCACCCGCCCCGTTTGCTTAGCCCCTGCCGACTGCGGACGGTCGGCATCCCCGTCGAAATTCCGGGGTTCCAATCAGAGCACTCTCAAGCCGGCTGATCCTCGCCGCCCTCGAACAACTGGATCGGAGCACCGGGCATGATGGTCGAGATCGCATGCTTGTAGACGAGCTGCGAATGACCGTCGCGCCGAAGCAGCAAACAGAAATTGTCGAACCAGGTCACGATGCCCTGGAGCTTCACTCCGTTGACCAGAAAGATCGTCAGTGGCGTCTTGGTTTTGCGAACGTGGTTAAGGAAGGTGTCCTGTAGGTTTTGTGCGCGGTCTGCCGCCATTGTTTTTTTCTCGCTTTGAGTTTCTTTTTATTGCGCCGGTTGCGGCCCTCTTTGTCACATTCGGGGCCTCTCCCGGTTGCCGTTCCTCATGAGATCCCCCTCGGAAGGAACGACTGTGCGATTAGAGGACAGGTGGGCCTATTAGGCAAGCCGCTTCGCGTGGCAGCCCCGCCGTACTGCCCGAAAAACTACCGAAATCGATGATTTTCCTCGCTTATCCCTAAGGTGTCGCCGCAACGTCGAGTGCTGGATTGCGGCCTTGGCGTCTTGCTTCTTACGCGACCACTTCGCTCGAAAAGGTTCTAGCCGACACCGAGCGCCTTCAACTTTCGATGCAACGCCGATCGTTCCATGCCGACGAACTCGGCCGTACGAGAAATATTTCCTGAAAAACGGCTGATTTGTGCAATCAAATAGTCACGCTCGAACACTTCGCGCGCCTCACGCAGCGGCAGACCCATGATATGCTCGCCGTTGTTGCTGGTCGGCATCGCCGGCACCATGGAGCCGACGTCCTGCGGCAACATGTCGGCGGTAATGATGACCTCCGGCCCGCCCGCCGCAAGAATCATGACCCTCTCGACGTTGTTGCGGAGCTGGCGCACATTGCCCGGCCAGACGTGCGATTGCAGCACCGCCATCGCGTCCTGCCCGATCTGCCGCCTGGGCAGGCCGCTGCCGGCCGAAATCTGCTCCATAAAGTAGTCGATCAGTTCCGGGATGTCCTCGCGCCGTTCCGAGAGCGCGGGCACGCGGATCGGCACCACCGAGAGGCGATGATAAAGATCCTCGCGGAAGTGGCCGGCCGCGATCTCCTCTTCGAGATTGCGCGCGGTCGACGAGATGATCCGGACGTCGACCTGCACCTTGGCGGTGCCGCCGACGCGCTGGAACGACTGCTCGACCAGCACGCGTAGAATCTTGTTCTGGGTCTCGCGCGGCATGTCCGCGATCTCGTCGATGAACAGCGTGCCGCCATGGGCTTCCTCGAGCGCACCCGGCTTGCGCGGCTGTTCGCCGTTGGACTGCTCGATGCCGAACAGCTCGTGCTCCATGCGCTCGGGCGTGATCGCGGCGGCGTTGATCACAACGAAGGGGCCGTCGGCGCGGCCCGAGGCGGTGTGCAGCGTGCGCGCCGCCAGCTCCTTGCCGGCGCCGGCGGGGCCGACGATCAGGATGCGGCTGTTGGCCTTCGCCGCACGCTCGATGGTCTGGCGCAACTGGTTCATGCTCGGCGAGCGGCCGACGAGCTGGCTGGCGCTCGGCGCAAGCTGCTTCAGCTCTTTGACCTCGCGCTTGAGCCGCGAGTTCTCCAGCGCTCTGGTCGCAACCAGGATCAGCCGGTCGGCCTTGAACGGCTTCTCGATGAAGTCATAGGCGCCGCGCTTGATCGCAGCGACCGCGGTCTCGATGTTGCCGTGGCCGGAGATCATCACGACCGGCAGGTCGGCGTTGTCCTTCTTGACCTGCTCCAGCAGCTGCAAGCCGTCGAGCTTAGAGCCCTGCAGCCAGATGTCGAGGAACACCAGATGCGGCCGGCGGTTGGCGATCTCGGCCAGCGCCGTGTCGCTGTCGCGTGCGGTGCGAGTGACGAACCCTTCGTCCTCGAGAATGCCCGCTACGAGATCCCGAATATCTGCCTCGTCATCGACAATCAGAATTTCACTTGCCATGGGTCGCGCCTGTCTCGTCAGCTGCCTGTTGAGGCTTCGATCTTCGTTGAATCATTGGTCTTTTCGGCGGGCTCTTTGGTTTCGCCCGCCGCCTCGTTTGTTTCCATATCCCGGCCGGATTCCTTGGCGGATTCGATGGCCCTCGCCTCGTCCGCCGGCGCCTGTTCGGCGCCCTCGGCTTTCGCGGGTTGCCCGGAGATCGCAAAGCGCATCCGCATCCAGGCGCCGCGCTGCCCTTCGCGGAAGTCGGAGGCATCCTTCAGCTCGATGCGCCCGCCATGGTCTTCCAGCACGCGGCCGACGATTGCCAGCCCCAGGCCGGTGCCCTTGGCCCGCGTCGTGACGTATGGTTCGAGCAGCCGCGAGCGGGCCACCTTGGGCAGGCCGATACCATTGTCGATGACGTCGATCAGCACGTCCTCGCCCTCGCGGGACACCACGACGTCGATACGACCCTTTCCGTTTTCCTGGGCAAGCTCCTCCGGCGGGACCTGCTCGATCGCTTCGCTGGCGTTCTTGACGATGTTCGTGACCGCCTGGGAGATCAGCCGCCGGTCGAATTGCGCCCGCAGCGGGTCCTGCTTGAACTCGGCCTCGATATCGATCTCGGGATGGGCGACCTTCATCAGGAACACCGCCTGCCGCACGGTGTCGGCGACGTCCTCGCCCTCCATCACCGGTTTCGGCATCCGCGCGAAGCGCGAGAACTCGTCGACCATGCGGCGGATATCGTCGACCTGGCGAACGATGGTGTCGGTGCACTGTTCGAAGATCTGCTTGTCCTTGGCCTCGGTGATGCCCTTGCCGAACTTGCGGCGGATGCGCTCGGCGGAGAGCTGGATCGGCGTCAGGGGGTTCTTGATCTCGTGCGCGATGCGGCGCGCCACGTCGCCCCAGGCCGAGGTGCGCTGCGCCGAGACCAGCTCGGTGATGTCGTCGAGCGTGATGATGTAGCTGTCGTGCGGCTGGTTCTTCTCGGCGCTGACGCGGACCGACAGATTGCGCTCGGTGCCGTCGCGGGTGATCGTGATCTGGCCTTGCACCAGACGCTGGGTCCCTTCCCGTGCCGCCTTCATCATCTCGTCGAGCTCGGGCAGCACGTCGGAGAGCGGATGGCCGAGCGTCTCGGATTCGGCGTGCCCGATCAGCTTCTCGGCGGAACGGTTCAAAATGCCGACGCTGCCGGAGGCATCGACGCCGATGATGCCGGCGCTTGCCGAGGACAGCACGGCCTCGATGAAGCGGCGGCGGCTGTCGATGAGGTCGCTGGCATTGACGAGCTCATCGCGCTGACTGCGCAATTCCTGCGTCATCTTGTTGAAGGTCTCGCCGAGCTGGGCGAGGTCGCCTTCCGACTGGTGCACCGGCACCTGGACATGCAGATCGCCGGTCGAGACCGTGTGGGCCGCGTTCATCAGCCGCCGGATCGGCGAGACCAGCGAATTGGCGAAGTTGAGACCGATCAGCACCGAGGCCATCAGGATGGTCAGCGCGATCACCGCGAACATCAGCGCGAAGGCGACCTGGATGCCGAGCCGGCGCGACTCGATCTGGGCGTATTCGGCGACGCTGACCTCGGTCTGCTTGAGCTGATTGACGACATTGGGGTCGAGCGGACGGGCGACATAGAGGAAGGTGTCGCTGAAGGCGCGCAACCGGATCACCGCGGCGACGTAGCTCGCGTCCGGCAGCACAGCGATCTCGGGTTCATTCTCGTTGACGTTGCTGAGGAAGTCCGGCGCAGGCGGCGAATAGGCGAGCCGCATGCCGGTGTCGGCGGATTCCAGGATGTTGGTGTTCTTGTCGATGATCATCGCACCGGGCAGATTGCGCGAGGCGGCGCTGGCGGTGAGCATCTCCCGGAACGAGCGGCGATCCTGGTCGTAGAGCGGCCGGGCGTGCGCGATGTCGTTGGCCATGCCGAGAATGTCGCCGCGGATCAGCTGCGCATGGTCCTGCATATAGGCCCGCGCGATCGTCAGCGAGTTCTGGATCACCGCCTTCGTCGGGCCGGAGAACAACCGATCGAGGCCGCGTTCGATGGTGACGTTGGCGACGACCGCGACCAACACCGCCGGCAGCACCGCCACGATCGAGAACAGGCTGACGATCTGGACATGGAGGCGCGCCGCCGCCCTGCCCCGCCGCCGCGCCTGGATCAGCTTCCAGAGCTCGCGGGCGATGATGCCGACCAGCAGCAGAATCGTGGCCGCGTTGATCAGGTAGAACGAGCGGACGACCTCGGGCGTCGGCTCGATCTTGGTGAGCCCGGTCAGGACCAGGAAGGTCAGGAAGGCCGACAGCAACGCCAGCGCCACGGCAAAGGGCGCCAGCCAGCGTCGCACCGACCAGCGCCGGGGCTCTTCCGCTGGGGCCGTGTCAAAGTGTGCGGCCGAGGTATTTGCGCTGGTCATTCCGGCAATGGTGCTGAAAACGGGTCCGCGACGGGCGGCGGATACTGATGTATTCGTACCACATTGTTGCCGAATTGCGACAATTCCGCGGCGTCGTTGGCATGGCGGAGCGGCGCATCCACAAGGATATGCCGCCAGGCGGGAACGGATGTCCCTGTCCCGGCTTGATCCCTCGCATGGACAGATTTTTTCTCGCGATGATGATCTCGGCTGTTCTGGTCCTGATCGTGGCCTCGGATCTGCTGGTCAATGGCCCCGGCCTGCAGGAGCCGCCGGTGAGGGTCGCCAGCTTCATGCCGGCATCAGGCGGTCTCGTCAGGTAGGTGCGACGCCGCGCCGAGCGGCCGGATAGCCAATTTTGGCTGGGTCAGGCGGAACATTTCGGCCCCGCCCCGACTTCTGCTCACCGCGTCAGCCACAACGGCCAGCGCGATCCGGACAGGCTCAGCTCTGCCTTGGTAGGGGGAGCTGAGCCACCGTCCCGCCGGCTAGTTCCCGCTGCGATAGACCTGGATGTCGAGATCTCGGATCTTCTTGCGCAGCGTGTTGCGGTTAAGGCCGAGCAGGTCGGCAGCGCGGATCTGGTTGCCGCGGGTGGCGGCGAGCGCGGCGGTAAGCAGCGGCACCTCGATCTCCTTGAGGATGCGGTGATAGAGGCCCGGCGGCGGCACGCCATTCGGAAAGCCCTGGAAGTGCGAGGACAGATAGGCCTCCATGGCGCCGCCGAGATTGTCGACACCCTGCTGAACCGCCGCACCCGGGCTGACCGAGGGAGGCGCCAGCTCGCCGTCGATGACGGAGGCCGTGATCACGTCCTGCGGATAGAGCGCGGCGAGGCGCCGGGCGAGGTTTTCGAGCTCGCGCACATTGCCGGGCCAGCGGTGCTGCTTCATCCGCTCCAGCGCCAGCGCGTCGAGCTTCTTCGGCGGCAGGCCGTCCTTCTCGGCCAGCGCGAAGAAGTGACGCACCAGATCCGGCAGGTCCTCGATGCGCTCGCGCAAGGGGGGCAGCCGCAGCGGCACGACGTTGAGTCGGAAGAACAGATCTTCCCGGAACAGGCCCTGCTGGATCAGGACCCGCAGATCCTTGTTGGAGGCCGCGACGATGCGCACGTCGGTCTTGATCGGGGTGCGGCCGCCGACGGTGGTGTATTCGCCCTGCTGCAGCACGCGCAGCAATCGGGTCTGCGCCTCCATCGGCATGTCGCCGATTTCGTCGAGAAACAGCGTGCCGCCCTCGGCCTGCTCGAACCGGCCGGAGGCGCGGGTGTTGGCACCGGTGAAGGCGCCGCGCTCATGGCCGAACAGCTCGGATTCGATGAGGTCGCGCGGGATCGCCGCCATGTTGACCGCGACGAACGGGCCGTTGCGGCGCTTGCCGTAATCGTGCAGCGCGCGCGCCACCAGCTCCTTGCCGGTGCCGGACTCGCCCGTGATCATCACGGTGAGGTCGGTCTGCATCAGCCGCGCGAGCACGCGGTAGATTTCCTGCATCGCCGGCGAACGGCCGACCAGCGGGATCGCCTCCATCTCGGCGTCCTCGTCCGGCGTCGAGACCCGCTCCTTCGGCTCGGCCAGCGCACGGCCGACGATCGCGATCAGCTCCTTGAGGTCGAAGGGCTTTGGCAGATATTCGTAAGCCCCACGCTCGGAGGCGCGGATCGCCGTCATGAAGGTGTTTTGCGCACTCATGACGATGACGGGCAGATTGGGCCGCATCTTCTTGATCCGCGGCAGCAAGTCGAAGGCGTTTTCGTCCGGCATCACCACGTCGGTGATGACGAGATCGCCCTCGCCCTGGCTGACCCAGCGCCACAGCGTTGCGGCATTGCCGGTCAGCCGCACTTCATAGCCGGCGCGGGACAGTGCCTGATTGAGAACGGTGCGGATGGCGGTATCGTCATCGGCTACGAGAATGCTACCTGCGGGCATCGTTAATCCTCATTTCGCCCCCTGTGACACAGGCGACGACTTCCCGGCAGAGTCGGCGCGACTGCTTGGATCGGCATGTTTCACCGACGTGGAATACATCGGCATCAGCACGCGGAAGGTGGTCTTGCGCGGCTGAGATTCGCATTCGATGATGCCCCCGTGATCGCCGACGATCTTGGCAACCAGCGCCAGGCCGAGACCCGATCCGGTCTGCTTGGTGGTCACGAAGGGGTCGAACAGGTTGGGCAGAAGATCGTCCGGCACGCCTGGTCCATTGTCCTTCACGCAGAACTCGAGCGGCAAGGATACCCGGGATTTTTGACCGGGGACTGACAGGCGCACGCCGGGGCGGAACGCGGTGGTGAGCTGAATCTCGGCGTCGGGGACATCGATCAGGGCTTCTGCAGCGTTCTTCACGAGGTTGAGGAACACCTGGATCAACTGGTCCTGGTTCGCCAGCACCGGCGGCAGCGAGGGATCGTAATCCTCGATGAAGCGGATGTTGCGGGCAAATCCGGACTGCGCCAGCCGCTTCACGTGGTCGAGCACCGAATGGATGTTGACGGGACCGCGCACCACCGGCCGCTCGTCGCCGAATACTTCCATGCGGTCGACCAGCGTCACGATGCGGTCGGCCTCGTCGCAGATCAGGCGCGTCAGCATGCGGTCCTCGGACGAGGCCTGCTGCTCCAGAAGCTGGGCCGCGCCGCGGATGCCGGAGAGTGGGTTCTTGATCTCGTGCGCCAGCATCGCGGCGAGCGCGATCACCGAGCGCGCCGCGCTGCGATGGGTGAGCTGGCGATCCATCTTGTCGGCGATGCTGCGCTCCTGCAGCATCACCACGATATGGCCCGGCCGCTCGGTGAGCGGAGCGACATGGAGGTCGACCTGCCGGTCGCCGCCCATGCGGGGCGTGCCGAGATCGACCTTGTATTCGTAGACCGGCGCGTTCGACGAGCGCACCTGGTCGATCAGCGCCAGCAAGGGGCTGCCGAACGGCACCAGCTCTTTCAACGACTGCCGCTTCAGGAACTGGGTCGATATTTCGAAGAAAGCTTCGGTCGCGATATTGGCGGCGACGATCTTGCCGTCCGGCCCGATCATGAGCACGGGATTGGGCAAGGCATCCAGCATCGCATCGCTGTCGGACGGCCGGCGATGTTCAGCGGCTGAGCTCATGCAGCAGCGCTCCATGCGAAGTCGTCGAACGCATCCTGCAGAGACTGGTGAACGAGGCGCGCATCCTCCGAGGTGAGGATCTTCTGGCGCCAGGATTTCAGCGTCTCGGCCGGCGCAAGGCTCGCCCGCGCCGCGACATCGAGCGCCCAGCCCAGATGCTTGCGGGCGTGCTTCAATCCGATGCGCAGACCATAGAGCGCGCAGACGCCCTCATAGAGCGTGCGGACGTAATGCAGCTGAGTTTCGAGCGATGGCACCGTCTCCTCGGCCCCGCCCTGCAGGCGGCGGCCGATCTGGCCGGGCAGCCAGGGTTGGCCCTGCGCGCCCCGGCCGATCATCACGGCATCGGCGCCGGAAGCCTCGAGGGCCGCGAGCGCCTTCTCGTAGGAGGTGATGTCGCCGTTGACGACGAGCGGAATGGCAATGGCCTCGCGCACGGCGCGGATCGCGGCCCAATCGGCCTCGCCCTTGTAGAACTGGCTGCGGGTTCGGCCGTGTACCGTGACGAGCTTGACGCCGGCGGCTTCCGCGCGCCGCGCCAGCTCCGGCGCGTTGCGCGTGCGATCGTCCCAGCCGAGCCGCATCTTCAGCGTCACCGGCACCTTCACCGCCGCGATGGTCGCATCGATCAGGCTCACCGCATGGTCGAGGTCGCGCATCAGGGCCGAGCCGGACTGGCCGCCGGTGACGTGGCGGGCCGGACAGCCCATGTTGATGTCGATGATATCGGCGCCTTCGGCTTCGGCGATCCGGGCGCCCTCCGCCATCCAGTGCACCTCGCAGCCGGCGAGCTGGACCACGTGCGGGCCGATCCCGGTGGCTTCACAACGCAACCGGGACATCCGGTGGCCGTTCGCGAGTTCATCGCTGGCGGTCATTTCGGACACGACGAGACCGGCCCCAAGCTCGGCGGCCAGCCGCCGGACAGGCGAGTCAGTCACCCCCGACATCGGCGCCAGGAAGACCGGGGTGGCGACATCAATGTCGCCTATTTTCAACGGCTTAGAGCCGGACGATGCCGAACCGGTCACAGGGGTCTCGTTGACTGGGCAGGGCTTCATCGCGCCTGCCATCACTCATCTTGCGCACAATTCTTGTGCAGTCAAGAGTCTTGCCTACAGTTTAGACAATTCCACAAATCTTTCAAGTGCAGTGCAGCAAAATGCTGTTTCCAACAATGCGGGGAAACCCCTTTTTTTGCGGGCCTGCCGTGCTAGAGGCATGCGGCAATCACCCCACTCCCGCGACTCTCCATCATCAACTGAGTATTCGAGTCCTATGGCGAAATCACAGCGCACCGCAGTCGTCCTCGTCGCAGCCGGACGTGGACTGCGTGCAGGCGCCGGCGGGCCGAAGCAATATCGCGAGATCGGCGGCGTGCCCGTGATCTTTCGCGCCATGGAAGCGTTCAGCCGCCACGCCGACGTGTTTGCGGTGCAGCCGGTGGTGAACCCCGATGACAGCGCCATGTTCACGGCCGCCGTCGCAGGCCTCAAGCACGAGCCGCCGGCCAATGGCGGCGCGACGCGGCAGGCTTCGGTGCTTGCCGGCCTCGAAGCGCTGGCGAAGCACAAGCCGGAGATCGTGCTGATCCACGATGCCGCGCGGCCCTTCGTCTCGGAAGGATTGATCTCGCGCGCGATCGAGGCGGCGAGCCGCACCGGCGCCGCGATCCCCGCCATTCCCGTCACCGACACCATCAAGCTGATCGGCGATGGCGGCCATGTCGAGGACACGCCGGATCGGGCGCGGCTGCGAATCGCGCAGACGCCGCAATCCTTTCGTTTCGACGTCATCCTCGAGGCGCATCGTCGCGCGGCGAAGGACGGCCGCAGCGATTTCACCGACGATGCCGCGATTGCCGAATGGGCGGGATTGACGGTTGCGACCTTTGAAGGCGATGTTGCCAACATGAAGCTTACCATTCCCGAGGATTTCGTGCGCGAGCAAGCGCGCCTGGCTGCCCAGCTCGGCGATATCAGGACCGGCACCGGCTACGACGTGCATGCCTTCGGCGAGGGCGACCACGTCATGCTCTGCGGCGTGCGCGTGCCTCACACCCGGGGTTTTCTCGCCCATTCCGACGGCGACGTCGGCCTGCATGCGCTGGTCGACGCCATCCTCGGCGCGCTCGCCGATGGCGACATCGGCTCGCACTTTCCGCCGAGCGATGCGAAGTGGAAGGGCGCCTCTTCCGACCAATTCCTGAAATACGCCATCGAGCGCGTCACCCGGCGCGGCGGGCGCATTGCCAATCTCGAGGTGACGATGATCTGCGAACGGCCGAAGATCGGCCCCTTGCGGGACACGATGCGCGCGCGCATCGCAGAGATTTCCGGCGTCGACATCTCGCGCGTCGCGGTGAAGGCGACCACCAGCGAGCGGCTCGGCTTCACCGGCCGCGAGGAAGGCATCGCGGCCACCGCGAGCGCCACCATCCGTCTGCCCTGGGGCGTGTAGGATCATGGGCGGCAGCGACGCACGTGCCCTCTCCCGCTCGCTGCTCGATCTGTGCCGGATGCGCAAACTGACAATCGCGACCGCGGAGTCCTGCACCGGCGGCCTCGTTGCCGGCGCGTTGACCGATATCCCCGGCTCCTCTGACGTTATTGATCGCGGCTTCGTCACCTATTCCAACGACGCCAAGCGCGCGATGCTCGGCGTCGAGGCCGGCACGCTCGCGAATTTCGGCGCCGTCAGCAAGGAAACCGCAACCGCGATGGCGGTCGGCGCGCTGGAGCGTGCCGGCGTCGATCTGGCCGTCGCCATCACCGGCATTGCCGGTCCTGGCGGCGCTACGCCCGGCAAGCCTGTCGGTCTCGTGCACTTCGCCGCCGCGGCACGCGATGGCCGGATCATCCACCGCGAGCACCGTTTCGGTGCGATCGGCCGCAGCGCCGTGCGCGCCCGCTCCGTGGTCGAGGCGCTGCGCATGCTGATGGATCTGGCCCGCGGCCCGCAAGCCCAGGCCAAGCCGCGCCGCGAAGCCGCCAGCCGCCTGCGCCCGCGCGTGACCCGCTCGCCGCGCCGTCATACGGCCAAACGAAGAACGCCGCGGTCGCCGCGGGGCTGACGGCCTCGCCTATGGTTGGCGGGCGATCACACGGCTCGCGGCCAGATTGGCGCGATGCTGGTCGAACACCCGCCGCATCGCCAGCACCCGACGCCGCCGCGGATGCGCTGTCCCGAATTGCGTTGCGTTTCGTCCGGCCGGCCCGTTACCCCATCTACGAGTCCTTGTGCTGGGCGACGGGCAAAACACACAAGTTGCGGGTCAATCCATCCAAGCAAAGATATTCCGCTTTACCGAATTTCTGATTTGCAGTACACCGACGCCACCTCATCCCGGTCAGAGGGGCGTATCGCGATCGTCACGAAACGCGGGGTGAGCCGTGGTGGACGCTGGCAGCACCGGCGCGAGAGGCATCGCAGGGCGGGAAACCGTGAGCGATGAGCCTTCGCGCACACGACCGGTGCGGTTCGCGTACGGCAAAGCCGTGTGGTCCTGACGCCCGGGGTCTGTGCGTCAAGTCTTGCGGTGATGCGTATTGCCCGACCGGGCGCGCGCATCAGCGATCTGCAAGGCGACGGGGGCAATAGTGCATCGCTCCCCGGGGAGAGCTCGGCATAAGCCGTAAAACCACTGCGCAGGGAAGGCCGGGCTGTCCAGGCTTCACCTGTATGCCGCTGTGCAGCTTCTTGTTACGCAGAATTCGCACAGTGGACCGCGGGTGCCAGCCGGCATCCGGTCTTCCCTGCGCCCTCTGACAAAAAGAGGGCGACACGACGACGCAAGACTCGGGCAAGACCTGCCGCGAGATCGCAGCGTCATGCTTCTACGTACGACGTGCCCCGGATTACGCTTACCTCCATCGGGACTACAGCCGGCCGAAGACTACGACGACGCCAGCTTCGGCCGCCCGTAGATGGCGTCCGCGCGCTTTTCAAACGCGGTGGAGAAGCGCGCAAAAGCGGCATCGAACATCGAGCCCATCAGCAGCGCCAGCATGCGGCTCTTGAATTCGTAGGACAGGAAGAAGCCGACGTCGCAGACGCCATTGCCCTCCTCTTGGCCTTTGGGCTCGAAGGTCCAGCGGTTTTCGAGATTGCTGAAGGGACCTTGCAGATACTCGACCAGAATTTTCAGATTGGCCCGATCGAGCGTCACCCGGCTGGTGAAGGATTCCTTGACCAGCTTGAACGACACCGTCATGTCGGCGACCAGCACCTCGGTGCCGTCGGGCTTGGCCATCCGCTGGCGCACCTTCAGCGCGCTGCAGAGCGGCACGAACTCCGGGTAGCGCTCGACGTCGGCGACCAGATCGAACATCTCGGAGGCGCTGTGATTGACACGGCGCTTGCTCGAAAATTTGGGCATGGCGGTTCAGCGGGCGCTAGCAGCCCGCGCGGCCTTCAGTCTCGCAAAATCCTCGCCGGCATGATGCGACGAGCGGGTGAGCGGGCTCGCCGACACCATCAGGAAGCCTTTGGTGTAAGCGACTTTCTCGTAGGACGAAAACTCGTCCGGCGGCACATAGCGCATCACGGCGTGGTGCTTGCGGGTTGGTTGCAGATACTGGCCGATGGTCAGGAAATCGACGTCGGCGGAGCGCAAATCGTCCATCACCTGCTGCACCTCGTGGCGCTCCTCGCCGAGGCCGACCATGATGCCGGACTTGGTGAAGATAGTGGGATCGAGCTCCTTGACCCGCTGCAACAGCCGGATCGAATGGAAATAGCGCGCGCCGGGCCGCACCGTGAGATAGCGCGACGGCACGGTCTCGAGATTATGGTTGAAGACGTCGGGCTTGGCGGCAACGACGATCTCGAGCGCCCCCTCCTTGCGCAGGAAGTCCGGCGTCAGGATCTCGATCGTGGTCGAGGGACATGCGGATCGGATGGCGCGGATGGTCTGGGCAAAATGCTCGGCGCCGCCGTCAGTGAGGTCGTCGCGGTCGACGGAGGTGATGACGACATGGGCAAGGCCGAGCTTGGCGGTCGCCTCGGCGACGTTCTGCGGCTCGGCTGCGTCCAGCGCATTCGGCAGCCCGGTCTTGACGTTGCAGAAGGCGCAGGCGCGGGTGCAGGTGTCACCCATGATCATGAAGGTGGCGTGCTTCTTGTCCCAACACTCGCCGATGTTCGGGCAACCCGCCTCCTCGCACACCGTGTGCAGGCCGTTGGACCGCACGATGTTGCGGGTGTCGGCATAGCCGCGGGTGTTGGGTGCGCGCACGCGGATCCAGTCCGGCTTCGGCGGGGAAGCGGAATCGGGACGGTTCACCTTTTCGGGGTGGCGCGGGCGCAGCGGGTTCGAGATGGTATCGACAATAACGACCATGGGGTGTCCGGTCTGTTCAGGTCCTACCTAGTCGGTCTGGCCAAGCATCGCAACCCGGCTCGCCCCGCTTCAGGGAACATGGCAGATATGGGCAATATCCTGTTCTGTCCTCTGGCGATTCTCACCTCGAATGGCTCCAACCTCGAAGGCCTCCACCCCGCGGCTCGGCAAGCCGCTGAAGCGCGCGTTTTTCGGTCGCAGCGTCCACAAGGTTGCGCCCGACCTGATCGGCGCGACGATGCTGGTCGACGGCGTCGGCGGCATCATCGTCGAGGTCGAGGCCTATCATCATACCGACCCGGCGGCGCACTCCTACAACGGGCCGACGCCGCGGAACCAGGTGATGTTCGGCCCGCCCGGCTTTGCCTATGTCTATCGCTCCTACGGCATCCACTGGTGCGTGAACTTCGTCTGCGAGGACGAAGGCTCTGCCAGCGCCGTACTGATCCGCGCGCTGGAGCCAACGCATGGGATCGCGGCCATGCGCCGTCGCCGTCACCTCCAGGATTTGCAGGCGCTGTGCTCGGGCCCAGGCAAGCTGACCGAAGCGCTCGGGATCACCATCGCACACAACGCCCTGCCGCTGGACCGGCCGCCGATCGCGCTGCATGCGCGGACCGAGGACGTCGAGGTCGCAGCCGGCATCCGGATCGGCATCACCAAGGCGGTCGAGCTGCCCTGGCGTTACGGCGTCATGGGCTCCAAGTTTCTCAGCAAGCCGTTCCCGAAATAGGCCTAAGAGGCCTGCTTCAGGCGCTCCACGGCTTCGAGCAGCTTGGCCTTGCGCGCCAGCGCAGCCTCGCGCTTTTCGCGCTCCTCCTCGACGACCTCCTCGGCCGCGTTGGCGACGAACTTCTCGTTCGCCAGCTTGGACTCGGCGCGCTTGATGTCGGCGTCGGCCTTGCCGATCTCCTTGTCGAGACGCGTACGCTCGGCGGCAACGTCGATCACGCCCTTGAGCGGCAGCGCGGCCACCTCGCCGCGCACCAGCAACTGGACCGCACCGTCGGGCGCGCGATCGGCAAAGGAGATGTCCGACAGCCGCGCCATGCGCTTGATCACGTCGGTCCAGCGCGGCGCGCGTTCCCTCGTCTCTGCCGAGGCGCCCGCGAGCACCAGCGCGGTCAGCGTCGCCGGCGGGATGTTCATCTCGGCGCGCACCGAGCGGATCTGGGTGATGAGGTCGATCACCCAGCCGATCTCGGCCTCCGCCTTGGGGTCGGTGAAATCGACATGGTCGAAGATCGGCATGACCAGCGCCGGCGAGATCAGGGGATCGGTCGGCCCGGCGGCTGCGGCGAGCATCGCGAGTTGCTCCGGCGAAGGCTGAGCCGGCTTCAGCGGCCACGGTGCCAGCGCGAGCAGACCCTCGCGCTTCGCCGTCACCTCCCACAGCTCCTCGGTGATGAAGGGCATGAAGGGATGCAGCAGCTTCAGGATCTCGTCGCGCGCCCAGGCGATCATGGCGCGGGTCTCGTCCTTGGCGGGGCCGTCCGGGCCGAGCAGCACGGGCTTGGCGAGCTCGACATACCAGTCGCAATAGACGTTCCAGACGAAGCGATAGACGCTGCCTGCGGCGTCATTGAAGCGGTAGGCTTCGATGGCCTCGGTCACCTCGCACGTGGTGTGTGCCGTTTCATGCGCGATCCAGCGGTTCAGTGTCTGCTGCGCTTTCGCCGGCTCGAAACCGTCGGGCACGGCGCAGTGGTTCATTTCCGCAAAGCGGGATGCATTCCAGAGCTTGGTCGCGAAATTACGGTAGCCCTCGACGCGGCTGGTGGCGAGCTTGATGTCGCGGCCCTGCGCCGCCATCGCGGCGAGCGTGAAGCGCAGCGCATCCGCGCCGTATTCGTCGATCAGGTTGAGCGGATCGATGACGTTGCCCTTCGACTTCGACATCTTGGCGCCCTTCTCGTCACGAACGAGGGCGTGGATGTAGATGGTCGAGAACGGCACCTCCTTCATGAAGTGCAGGCCCATCATCATCATCCGGGCGACCCAGAAAAAGATGATATCGAAGCCGGTCACCAGCACGTTGGTCGGGTAGTAGCGCTGCACCTCCGGCGTGTCGTCCGGCCAGCCGAGCGTCGAGAACGGCCACAGCGCCGAGGAGAACCAGGTGTCGAGCACGTCCTCGTCGCGGGTGATGAAGCCTTCGCGCTTGGTGCGGTCGAGCGCCATCTCGCGGCCCTGCTCGACCGTGATGACCTCCTGCTCGACATAATAGCCGAGCGCTTGGCTGACGGCCTCCTCCTCGGTCTCGGCGACGAACACCTTGCCGTCGGGACCGTACCAGGCCGGGATCTGGTGGCCCCACCAGAGCTGGCGCGAGATGCACCAGGGCTGGATGTTCTCCATCCACTCGAAATAGGTCTTTTCCCAGTTCTGCGGCACGAAGGAGGTTTCGCCCGACCGCACCGCCGCGATCGCGGGTTTTGCGAGCGTCTTGGCGTCGACGTACCACTGGTCAGTCAGGTACGGCTCGATCACGCTGTTCGAGCGATCGCCATGCGGCACCATGTGGGTGTGCGGCTCGATCCGCTCGACGAAGCCGAACGATTCCAGCCGCTCGACGATGCGCTTGCGCGCGACGAAGCGATCGACCTTGTGGAATTCCTCGGCGAACTGCGCGGCGCCTTCCGGCAGGTCGCGCAGATAGTCCTCGTTGTCGAGGAGATCGAGGCAACCTTCCCTGTCGAGCACGCTGATGCGGCGCAGGCCGTGACGGTTGCCGACCTCGAAGTCGTTGAAGTCGTGCGCCGGCGTCACCTTGACCGCGCCCGAGCCCTTCTCCGGATCGGAATAGTCATCGGCGACGATCGCAATCTTGCGCCCGACCAGCGGCAGGACCACGTTCGTGCCGACCAGCTTCTGATAGCGCTCGTCCTCGGGATGCACGGCAACGCCGGTATCGCCGAGCATGGTCTCGGGGCGCGTGGTGGCGACGACGATGAAGCTCGAGGGATCCTCAGGGTCGAACGTCTTGCCCTCGATCGGGTAGCGCAGGTACCAGAGGCTGCCCTTGACCTCGGTCTGCTGCACCTCGAGATCCGAGATCGCGGTGAGCAGCTTGGTGTCCCAGTTCACCAGCCGCTTGTCCTTGTAGATCAGCCCGGCGCGGTGCAGTTCGACGAACACCTTGACGACGGCTTTCGACAGGCCCTCGTCCATCGTGAAGCGCTCGCGCGACCAGTCGCAGGAAGCGCCGAGCCGCTTGAGCTGGTTGGTGATGGTGTCGCCGCTCTCGGCTTTCCACTGCCAGACTCGCTCCAGGAATTTTTCGCGGCCCATCTCGCGGCGGGCGGGCTGCTGGCGTTCCGTCAGCTGCCGCTCGACCACCATCTGCGTGGCGATGCCGGCATGGTCGGTGCCGGGCTGCCACAGCACATCGCGGCCGCGCATGCGTTCGAACCGGCACAGGATGTCCTGGAGCGTATTGTTGAGGGCGTGGCCCATGTGCAGGGAGCCCGTCACGTTCGGCGGCGGGATCACGATGGTAAATGGCACGGCGTCGCGGCGGTCGGGGCGGCCGGCCTTGAAAGCGAGGCTGTCCTCCCACACAACGGACATGCGGGTTTCGATATCGGCGGGCTGGTAATTTTTCTCGATCATGGGGCTGCTAGAAAGCCGCGTGTGCGGGTCAAGTCAACGGGAAGCTCGGCAGCAAACGGGCTTCCCGCCCGTCCGCAGGCCGAATATGCCCCAGGAGCAGGGCTTTATCGGGGCCGCGCCGCCCGACTCAGCGGCCGCCGCGCGAGACCCGCTCGATTTCGGCCTTCACGATGCGTTCAACAAGGCCCGGCAGGTTGTCGTCGAGCCAGGATTTCAGCATCGGACGCAGCATCTCCTTGACCAGATCCTCCAATGTCCGTGCATTGCTGCTGAGCACCGTATGGGCCAGGGAGTTGAAGGCGGATTCGACCGCCGAGACCGTCGACTGCGCGAGCATGGGCTGCTGCGGCGGCAGCGGCGGGGCATCGAAGTCCACCGGTGCATGGGACGGTGGCGGCGTTGGACGCGGCGGCGGCGATTCGGCGAATTCGAGATCGTCGCGAGGCTCGACCTTGCGGAAGCTCGGTGGCGGAGGCGGATCCATCGCCATCTCATCGGTCAATTCGAGCACATCGGGCTCAGGCTCCTGCTCCGGCTCGGGCGCGCGAACCTCGGGCGCAGGCGTGGCCGCATCGAGCCCTGCCAGCAGCGCGTCGATGTCGTCCTGGCTGTTTGGTGATGCATCCACCGCAGGTGCGGGCGGCGGGGCCGGCTTTGCGGCCGGGGGTGGAGCTGGCTTCTCGGCGGCCGGTTTGGCCGGTGCGACCTTGGATGGCGGACTGTCGTTCACTGCCTGCGGCTTGGGCGGCGCGGCGGGCGCGGCAGCTTTCTCGGGCTTGGCGGTCTCAGCCGGCGGCGGCTTGGCCTCATCGTCGGCAATGATGCGCCGGATCGAGGCCAGAATCTCCTCCATCGAGGGTTCTGTGACCTTTGCAGGCTGCGTCATCTCCGACTCCACATCATCAACGCCCTCGCATGCGTTGTTTTACACCAAGCACGACAGGATTGGCCGGTTCCGCAACGAGTGGCCCGACATTTTCGTCGCGGCAGCCCGACTTGTCCCCAGATCACGGCTCAACGTGCAGCGGTGCGCCCCTGCCCCCGGCACTCAAGCTTTACGCACACAGCATCAATGCAGGACGAATCGACCTGCATTGTCTTGACAAGGCTATGTCAGGGATTTTGACGATTGCAAGCAAAGTGCCGATCGGCCTCGGCTATTCGCGAGGCCGATCGGACGACTACGGGGAATCACCGTCCGTCAGGCGTGCGCACGCCGGCCCAGCTGTCGCGGACCTGATGGTAGTGAACGCTGGGATCGTAGACAGTGGTGTGGAGACCGAGCACCTGCGGTGCGAGACGGCCGACGGCAGCAAGGACGTTATAGGATGCAACGACCCGATCGTGCTGCGCGGTCACCAGCGCAACGCGCGCATTGACCAGCGCCTGCTGCGCGTTGAGGACGTCGAGCGTGGTGCGCTGACCGGCCTTGGCTTCCTCGCGTACGCCGTTCAGCGCGATCTCGGACGCCGCGACCTGCGCCTGCGCGGACTGCACCTGCGCCTTGCCGGCCTGCAACGAGCCCCACCATTGCACAATGGTTGCGCGGGTCTGGTCCCGCGTCGTTTCGAGGTTGAGACGTTGCTGCGCCAGGTTTTCCTTGGATTGGCGAATCAACGAATATTCACCACCGCCCTGATAGATCGGCACCGAGACCTGCGCGATCGCGGACGCGTTGAACGCGCGGTACTGAATCAAAGACTGTTCGTAAGATTGGCTTACGGCCGCCTGCAGGGAGACCGTCGGCAGCAGCGCGCCCTCGGCGACCTTGACCTGCAAGTAATTGACGTCGATGCCGAACATTGCGGCCGTGACGTTGGGATGTTCCACCAGGCCGAGTTCGACGGCAGCGGCGAGCGTCGCAGGCAGGAAACGGTCGACCGGCGAGCCTGGCGCAAGGTTCGTTGGCTCGTTGCCAATGATGCGGCGGAAGTTCGCGCGCGTCGTGGTGAGATTTGCTTCCGCGGTAAGGGCCTGCGTCCTGCCGGCCGCCAGCTGTGCTTCCGATTGCGCAACGTCGGTGCGTGTCACTTCGCCTACATTGAACCGGTCACGGGTTTGCTTGAGCGTCTGCTCGAGCACCCGTACGTTGCTGCGCTGGACTTCGAGCGTGGCCGCGTCGCGCAGATAATCCATGTAGGTCGTGGCGGCCTGAAGCAGCACGCTTTGATCGAGGCTGCGCAGCGCTTCGCGGGAGCCGGACACCTGACTCTCCGCGGCGCGCGTCCTGTTCGCAGTCTGGTTACCGTTGTAGAGTGTCTGGGAAGCGGTCAGATTCACACTGCGCGGCCGGCCGGTACCGTTGATCGGATCGCTGGTGGGGGCACTCTTGAAGTCCGAGTACTGATAGCCACCGCTCGCCGTCAGCGAGACCTTGGGGCGATAGCCCGACAGCGCCTGAGGCA
The DNA here is from genome assembly GCF_016616425.1 of Bradyrhizobium diazoefficiens. Lineage (NCBI taxonomy): Bacteria > Pseudomonadati > Pseudomonadota > Alphaproteobacteria > Hyphomicrobiales > Nitrobacteraceae > Bradyrhizobium > Bradyrhizobium diazoefficiens. The sequence continues at coordinate 3,952,290 of NZ_CP067101.1, read as the reverse complement.
CGTTTTCATCAGTCGAGCGCACCTGGGCGCGCTGTGCGTTGAGCTGCGGATTGTTCTGATAGGCGCGCACCAGCGCGGACTCGATCGTGTCCGCCAAGGCAGGCGTCGGCCCGGCAAGCGCCAGCAACAGGACCGAAACCGCAGCTCCGGTGAAGAGCTTCACCCCATGCATCCCTGAAATTCCGTTCATTCTAACGCCCGGCCCGTGCCCGCGAGCTGGGTTACCGTCAACAGTGGAGTCATTGCCCCGCCGCAACATAGGACGCGGTCAAGCGCGACGGAACTACCTGACGGTAGTTCTCGGTGGAAACTCTTCACGTGCAGCATCCCGGCCACACTTCTGATTCAGAACGGGATTCAGGCGGGATTTGGGCCGTCAGAAGACGAAAGCGGCCGCCCGTTCCAGCCCGGGCAGGACCGGGCCGGCGGCGTCGAACAGGGTCCGATGGCCGAATTCACCGTGGGTGCGGGTCACGATCATGGCCCGCGGCGGCCTGGATTCGGCGGATACCCCTAGCAGACGCCCGCCCTCCTTCAGTTGCTCGAGCAGCGCTTTCGGCGTCACCTCGGCAGCGCCATTGAGGATGATCACGTCATAGGGCGCAGCGCCAGGATCGCCTTCGGTGCAGGCCGCGGCCTTGCAGGTGACATTGGCAAGCCCCAGGGCAGTGAAGGCACCCCTGGCCTTCGCGGCCAGAGCCGAATCGCACTCCGTCGCAGTGACCTGCCGCGCCAGCTTGGCTGTCAGCGCAGCGAGGTATCCCGTGGCGCAGCCGACCACCAGCACGTTGTCGTCTGCGCCGATTTCAGCGGCCTGGAGCAGCTTGCCGGTCAGCTCAGGCTTGATCAGGAAGCGCTTGCCGGCGCCCTCGCTCACGTCGAGGTCGAGATCGAGGTAAGCCAGCGCCTGCCTGTCGGCCGGCACGAAGGCCTCGCGCGGAACCGTGAGCATGGCATCGAGAACACGACGGTCAGTGACGTCACTGGTGCGCACCTGGCCATCGACCATTTTGAGGCGCGCGGTCGAGAAACCGGACATTTGCGAACCCTGCAAGGCGGACGATGCCGCGGACGAAATTCGCGGCATCTTTGAAGCATGACCGTCCAAAACGCAACACGGCCGTTGGCCTGCAGGACCAAGGCTTCCGCATCTTACCGCATCAGGGCCGGGACGGATTATTCGATGGCCACCGCAAGACGGCCGATCAGAGCGGCGACCTCCTCCAGCCGTGCCGAATCGGGCGTCTCGACCGCACGCGCCAGACAGGCGAGGCATTCATCGTCGCTGAGCTCGGGAATGTCAGCCGGCAGAATCGAGGGGGCGACATGAAAACGGTCGACCTGGATGTCTGGCATGGAATCAGCTCCGCAAAGGTCCGGCAGCTGTCGAAGCTTGATTTCAATTGAGTCGATTTAGCGCCGCCTGCATGGCGTGACGGTGCCCATGCACAGATCTGCTTGAGTGCGATTCCAGACAGGAATCATGGACGCATTGTTCAGAAATCAATGCAACGAGATCCCGCGCCGCATGAAGGCGCGCTCACAATCTATTGAATTTACAGCAAGATTTGGCTCCCCGGGCTGGATAACGGGAGCCATAACATTCGGCGTAAGTTCTTGCGATACAAGCATCTTTCTAAATTCACACAGGCGCTTGTGTAGAGACATGAGTGCCGATTGTGTAGAGGCAGCCCGGTCTGAATTTCTGGCAAACTACTGAGACGGTGCCGGGCGGTTTTGATGAGCGATATACCCCCGTGGCGGGGCGGGTCTGCCTACCCTACCGGCGTTCGAAATGATGAGGGCGGTGGCGGGGTGTTCGACTGCGCCGCATAATGCGGGGGCGAGCGGGTGCGGCCTCAATCCAGCCAGATGTGTTCACCGCAATCGCATTGGTACAGGCGGACGGTCTTGCCGTCCCTTGGGTTTAAGAACTTCTCGGTCAGAGGTGGAAAGGCTGCGCAACTTGGGCAGCGCAGCCGACTATCTTGCGTCTGCTCCGTGGGCAGATCGCGCTGATGGATGATCATCACTCCTCCAATCTTTCCGGGACACAATGCCAAGTGCAAAGCAGCACACCTGTTCCTTTTGCCCGACAGGAAGTTTTGCGTGTCCCGGAACACGCTCCGATGAGCAGCGCAGCGGTTCTTCGCCTTGGGCGCACCTGGCCGGGTTAATGGGGGGCCGGATACTGCAAATCACAAACTGCGCTGCAATCCCCTGCCTATCTTGAACAGCTAGATGCCGCGCCAACAGCGTTGAGCGGCCCGCCCGCCCGTGCTGAACGTCGGACGAATACCCGCCGTATCCTGCAATCGCCGAAGGCAATCGATTACAACACGGATACTGAAATCACTGAACCTCACATGATCACATGGGTATGGCCTAGCGATTCGTGCGATCATGTTCCGAAGGAGTGATCACTAGGGTTGACAATGGCTCAGTGAGCATGTTTTCTGTGAGCACGATCTTTGTGATCACTCTCTCAGGCAGGGGCACACCAATGGCGACCATCTTCTATGCTCGCGTTTCGACCAGCGATCAGACCATTGAGCATCAGGCTCAACAGGCCAAGGCGGCGGGATTCGAGATTGACGAAGTCCTGTCCGACGACGGTGTGAGCGGTGTCAGCACCAAGCTTGCGGAGCGTCCGCAAGGCAGGCGGTTGTTCGATAAGTTGAGGAAGGGTGACACCCTCGTTGTGCGATGGGTGGACCGGCTTGGCCGCAACTACATCGATGTGGTGGACACCATCAGGGAGTTCATGCGCCGTGGTGTCGTCATCAGGACGGTGATCAACAACACGGCCTTTGATGGTGCTACCACCGATCCTATGCAGATGGCGGTGAGAGATGCGCTGATTGGCTTCATGGCTGCGACTGCGCAAGCGCAGGCAGAAGCGACGAAGGATGCGCAGAAGGCTGGCATTGCTCACGCCAAGGCTGAGAGGCCGACAGCGTATCGCGGACGCAAGCCAACGTTCACCCGTCAGCAGGTTGAGAAGGTGCTGGCCCTCGCGGACCAAGGCACGATGAACGCCAGCCAAATCGCTAAGACTGTGGGCTTGCAGCGGATGGCGGTGGCGAGGATCAGGCAGAACCCGGCCAGCGTTGAACAGCAGCTCGCGACGTGGGGACTGTGAGGGTTTCTGGGTTATCCCTAGTATACTGAAATCACAGAACGCCCTCTCCTCCAATATCTTGTGTCGGGGGCCGGGAGGGCATCAGACCGGGCGTAGGCCCTAAGAGCGATTCTAGCGGCCGTGGAGAGGCTCACGGCTGGAGGGCACTCCGCAGCGTCCGCTGCGTTAGGCCGCTGGGTGAATCTCCCTGACCTTCTGAGAGGCCATCGAATACCCCTCGCATACTGAAAATCACAGAACGCTGGCGGGAGCCATTCCGGCCGGGGTTTGCGATATCACAAGATGTGGGAGTTCCTGCCCGGAACTAATACGACGCGGAACTGGAAATCACAGAACGCGGAACCTACCCGCATATCCTATACCCGCCCTGTGCGGGTTGGAACCCGACCGGCTCCCTGTGCCGTGCGGGTCAGCCGGTCCCGAAGCGGACCTAAACCCAACCGAACCCTACAACAATAATCTTTCACAGAGCCATGTGTCTGTGGAATGTTATTCTCTTTATCCAGAGTTAGGGTCGAACAAGAAAGAACGAATGACCAAACAAATCAGCCTCTCTGAGGCGATGAAAGACCTTGAACGGGAGGCGGAAGCGCCCCGACCAAGGCCAGCCTATGCCAACGGGGAGCTAACCAGCATTCCGCTGCGCCAAGTCTCCAAACGCACCGCTGTATTCCAACCCCGCTCGCTGGAGGGCAACCAAGCCGACAGTGACCAGTTCGTCCGCGACCTGATGAAGGTTCTGAGAGCATCGAAAGGTGAACCGCTCGACCCCATCACGGTCTGGTATGGCGGACAGCGCTTCTACGTCATCGACGGTCACCATCGACTTGAGGCGTACAAACGCCATCACGGCAAGGCCGCCGTGTCGATTCCCTGCGTTGAGTTCAAGGGGACGCTCGTTGAGGCCATAGAGCTTGCTGGACGGGACAACCATAAGAACAAGCTCCAGATGAAGCAGGATGACAGGCTCAACTTCGCTTGGCGGCTTGTCTGCATCGGCGGGCTGACCGTGGAGCGGATTTGCCGTGCGTCTGGCGTAGGCGACCGCATCCTGACCACCATGCGGAAGAAGCTCCGGGAGCAGCTTGAGGCGGACAATCCCGCCGACGAACAGGCTCACCGCTATGTTCTCGCTGGCGAGACGTGGCGAAACATCAGGGGCGGCCAGAAGTTCGAAGGCGATTGGGATGACTATGAAATGCAGGAGGCTCGCCGCATGGCGACGCTGCTCCTGCGCAACTTCGGCGGCCTTCACAAGAAAGCTCACATCTTTGCCCGTGCCATCACGTTGGTGGATGACAAGCTCCCCGCTCTAATGAACGGGAGCGCTGCCTGGATGGACCTTGGTGCGGACGATGAGGAGGAGGATGAACTAATACAGCAACAGCAAGAGGACAATGACCAACAGCACGATCACGCTGGACAGGAAGAAGCCAGCGAAAACGAAATGGAGTTTTGAAGTAGGAGCAGACGATCTCCGCAAGCGTAAGGCCAAGCTGGACCCGCACCGTTTCTGCACCGTTCCCGGCTGCTCGACACAGGTAGGCCCTGAGAACCTTGGCAATCTCTGCACCAAGCATCATTGGAGACAGCGGGAGGCTGGTCACGCATGGCACCCGATGCCCCGTGGCAAACAGCGGAAGGCAGCACGGCGAGCCGTCGCTCGCTATCTGGACGCTGCAAGCCAGAGCAAGTCTGCTGACCGATTGCTTGCCCTCCTGACCGCCGCGATCAAGCGGAAGCTGCGAGAGCCGGTCAGCAATGCCCTCAAGCCTGCGCAGATCAGGCGTGAGGCCCACTCCCTCACCACCAAGGGCAAGAGCCAGATCGTTTGGGCGTGGCTCAGTAGGCGGCAGGACTTTGACAGGCTGGCCTATCGTCTCCTGATCGAAGCCATGACGCTCGAACTATGGGCACGGTGTTTCTATGAGGGCCAGAAAGCCCACCTGCCCCGATTACTGCACACCACTGTCGGCCGAACCGCAGTGTGGTGTTCGCACATCCAAGAAACCAAGTTCAGGACCAGCACCCGATGGGTCATGCGGTCCTGTTTTCCCGCCAGCGAGGGACCGATGCAGAAGGTCACTGCTGAAATCCCCGTCACAGATCGTTGGAGGCCAACGCCATACGTGCGGGTGGCCGTGGGCAAGCGTGTCTTCCTCGCCCTGAGAGAAGCGCTGCCCGCCAACTGGATCAGCGACGACATGATCGCAGAGACCCTGCGAGACTATCAATCAATGGAAGAACAATCGAAATGAACGATACCATTACCACCATCGTCACCAACTTCTCACCTGAGGAGATCGCCATCATCGACGCAGCGTTCAAGCTGCATGAGATCGTCATCACGCATCGCAGCTACAAGCGAGGACGGCGTGGCAAGCACCCGTTCACGCGAGGTGCATTCGAGCAGGCCAAGAAGGCGCTGACCGGCCTTTTGCCGCCCGCTCCCGGCGCAGACCCTGCCCGCATTGTCGCGCTCTTTGCAAAAGATACTGACATAGCCAAGGCTGCGATCAAGGCGGCTATCGAGAGGCTGACCGAGAGCAGGCAGGAGGAATGGGACAGCATCCACAGAATCGAATTGTCAGACCATGACCTGAAAGCGCTGTCCGATGATTCCCCGATCTTCAAGCGCTACCGCAGCGTGACCATACTCGATAGGGCCATTACGGAGTTGAGCCATCCCGGCACTGTTTCCAAAACGGCTGACGCGGTTTGGGCACTGGCTAACCGGGTCGGACAGGCGAACCGTGCGGTAGAGATTGCAGCGTAATGGCGCGGACCTCGAAAGCACCCGCTGGCGTTCCTTCTATCCAGCGCCCTGCCAAGTTCGAACCCTATAATGATCCAGAAATCCTGACCGCCAACGCCAAGGCGGAGGCGCAGAAGTTCAGGGACATCCTGCACCGTAGCCGCAAGGCCGGTGGCCATGACGATGACGCTCTGAAAGGTGACAGGCCCGTCTATGGCTTCAAGCCACTGCGTCAGCAAGGTCTGACCAATCAGGACGGTGACTGAGATGGCAGCGGCACCCAAGACTAAGAAGCAGCCCAAGCCTGATCAGACCATCACCGCCACGCCCACAATCGGCAAGAGCGACATCAAGCGCTCTGCCTTGGAAGCGTGGCGGAAGCTCGACACGGTGATCCAGAACGAACTCTCCCTGATCATGAACGGGCAGAGGGAGATCACGGCATCCACGGCGGCGGCGGTGATCAAGTTCATCGAAGCGTCGGCGGACTTGGCCAGCGGGTCTGAGGACTTGTCACCCAAGGACAAGGACGACCGACAGCAGGCACTCATGGAGAAGATCGGCAAGCTGCCCTTCCCCACCTTCGATGATGCCGATGACGACGAAGAAGACCAATGGGCAATCAACAAACAGTAACGAGAGAGAACCAACACCATGCCAGTTTATACGTGTGACATCCATAGCTCCCCTGCCAACGCCAGCGGAGAGATCACCACAACCATTAGCACAGAGCGCATCAACGATCACGGCGGCTCCAACTTCATCTCCTCAGAGGACTTCGGCAGCACCGGGCCATCGGTGCTTGATGGGCAGACCGGAGCGCGACGGGCTGTCTTTTCTGAGGCCGATATTCAATCGACCGACATTGTAGAAGTGGCTGGCGTTCCGATGACCGTGGCTCAGGCCAGGGCGGCGGGTGTCAAGATCAGCGTGGATGCTACGGCGGCCAGCGAGGCTGTGACGCCCAAGGCTCCGGGAGACGATGCTACTGATGACGATGCTGTTGTCGATACCCGGAAGGGCGATGATGGCCGCGCCACGGATGCGGAGCGCGTGGCGATGGACAACGTTGTCACGGCAGTAGCGATGCACACCGGACTTGATCAGGATGCTGCCACTGAACTCGGAAAGGACATTCTGACCGGGGAGCTTGCACAGGATGACGTGATCTGGACTGGCTTGCAGCAGCGAGGCATCAGCAAGGATGCTGCCTTCGGGTCAGTGCAGCAGGTTGTGTCAGTCGGACAGGCAGCGGCGATGCGAGAGCTTGGTCAGGCTGACTATGACGAATTGAACCGGCTGGCGGACAACAGCGCGGCCATCAAGAATCTTGTGATTGATCATGGCATCAAACGCATGACCGGCAAGAGCAAGGGCGTGACGTGGAAACACATCGTGACCTTGGCTCGGCAATATGCACGGGCCTGATCGCGGCCATGCCCGTTCTTCACCACGGCTGCCCGTGAGGAAGCGATCAAGCGGGTGAAGGACATGGGACCGGAGTGTGGTGGCCGTTAGCGCCATCACGCCCTGCCCCCATGGACAGGACCCGGCTGGCATGGTGTCAGCCGGGGCTAATGAGGCTCAGTGGCTGTGGTCAGGCCCGACAACGGTCAGCGTGGCGGTCGGTATTATGAGATGCCATGCCCTCTCCATTGCCTCGCGTTTGATCTTGATCAGTTCATCCGAGCCGTAGTCCGACGCGGCGTCACCAGCAGTGTGGCCCTGTATCATATCGCGAATGGTCTTGGACTTTTCGACTTCGCGAAGGACATCTTCGAAGGTGTGGCGCAGGCTGTGGGCTGTTTTGGGCTTGGTGGCTTTCGGGTCGCGGAGCTTGATCTTGGTCAGCCACTTGCTCACTACGGCGGACACGTTGGCTGCACCATCCTCATTCCCATAACGAGGAAACACCGGATCAGAAGGCTTGCGTCCTTTGACGCGGGCCTTGAGAGCTTCGACACAGGCTGCATCAACGATGGGCGTCTGTCGGACAGATGACAGGTTCTTGAGGCGGCGGATGGAGTTGAAGCGAATGTCCAGAACGGTGGCTGACGCTAGCACGTCCTTCACTAGAAGGCCGGTGATCTCGGCCATCCGTGAGCCGGTACAGGCAAGTAGGCGGGCGATCTCTTGAGCTTCATCGTTGAGCGTCCCGGTGCTGGCGAGCAGCGTCCGTACCTCAGAGCGCTCGAACGAAACGCCAGTGTCATCGTAATCGGCGGGGGTGGCTATCTCCAGCTTCTCGAACGGATTCGCAGCGGCAAGCGTATGCTTGCGGATCGTCCACGAAACGAGGGTGCTGAGAAACTTGACTTCCCGCTCGACGGAAGCGGGTTTAAGGCCAGCATCTTCTAACTTTTCGACATGCTCCTCTGCCTCGTCGCGGGTGACAGCGGTGATCTCTCTGTCACCGCCGAGATGATCGATGAGGCGAGCCACAAACCGCTTGGCTGCGGCCTCGTACCTGATCCAATCCCTTTTGCTGGTGTCCCGCTTCCTCGCCTTCTTCGCAAGAAAGACCGACAGGCAGTATGAGAACGTGAGACGCCGGGGAGCGCCAGCCAGCACGGCAAGCGTGGTGGACACCCGTTGCAGGTTTGCAGGGGCCTTGCCCTTCGGGTAGGCGGCCAGTGCGGTGGCTAACTCCTCCTCATCAGAGAAGCCCGCGTCCGCGAGCGTAGCATCGGCGGCGACAGACATAGCATCCCGTGGATCATCCCGGGGGTCGCTCGGGTCGTGGCGGGGCGGCGTGACAACGCCCTGATCGCTAACTTGGAGACCTTTGTTCCGAAGCTGGTGCAGGACTTGGGCGAAGATCACGTCATGCCCGAGACCAGTCTTGCGCTTGGCATCGGCAAACCGCGCCTTCACGGCGGCGACGGCTTGGGCGTGGAGGAGTTCCACCTTTCCGGGGTCGTCAGTTCCCAGCGTCTGCCATACCTCGCCGCAGCCTATTTGGGCCTGAATGTCCCGTGGCACTCGGATTCGGATACCGAACATGCCCGTGGGGGTGCGGGTGAGATAGCGCAGGTTCGACAGACGGGCCATGATCTCAGGATTGTGGGGTTCATTGTGTAGAGACTTTGAGAGCATGGGAGGCGATTTCGCCTGCTTTGTCAACGATTTCAGAGGTGAAGGGCGGTAAAATGGCTCCCCGGGCTGGATTCGAACCAGCGACCATCCGATTAACAGTCGGATGCTCTACCGCTGAGCTACCGAGGAAAAGGCGAACCAGTCGTTCGCGCGCGGCTGCGTATAACAAAGCCGCTTGCGCTTGCAAAGGACGAATTCGTCGTCCTCCGCAAACGCGTCCACACCGGCCAGTTCGCCGCAACGGAACGGTCTACTCGGCGGCCTCGGTTTTTTCGAGGGCGACGGCCGGGGATGTGCCCGCGACCGCGCCGTTGCCCTTCCCGGTCACGGCGCCGACCAGCGCCTTCACGGGATCCTCGCCGGGCGCAAAGCCGCCCTGGCGCAGAATCTCGTCGATCATCGGGCGCAGCGCGTGCACCTTCAAGAGCTCGCCGGCGAGTCCTTCGCCGAAGCCGACATTGCCTCCGCCGGCACCATTGCCGCCGAATGCGCCGCCGGTGTGCAGGATACGGACGTCCTTGAGGTTGGCGATGGGCTTGACCATCTCGGCCAGTGCCGACGGCATGATCTCGATCCGCTTCTTGGCGATCTCGAAATCGATGACGTTGCTGCCGAGCTTGTTCCGGGCCTCGTTCTTCATGGTGATGACGGCGGCTTCGGCCTCGCCGATGTTCCTGACGCCAGCTGCCTTGATCTTGTTGGACTCGGCTTCGGCGGTAGCCAGCGTCGTGACGGCCTCGGCGCGGTCGAGCGACGCCTTCTTCTCGGCTTCGGCAGCCACGATCACCTCGGTCGACTTGCGCTCGGCCTCGGTCCGCGCAGCGAGCACCTGGGTCAGACGGGCACGATCGGCGACCTCGACCGCGCGCGCGGTCACCACCTTTTCCTCCGCGGAGACGGCGATCGCCTCGGCGGTCTTGGCCTCGGCGACGGCTTCCGAGGTCTGCTTGCTCTTGGCGGCGATCTGGATCTCGTTCTCCTGCGTCGCGATCTGGATCTCGCGCTGGGCATCGGTCTTGCGCTTGTTGATCGCCAGGTCCGACTCGATCACAGCGGTTTCCTTGACCTGCTTGGCGCCGGCCTCCTTCTCGGCAACGGCCCGGTCGGTATCGATGCGGGCATTCTCCTCAGTGAGGCGCGCGGTCTGCGTGGCGGTCGCGACCTCGGCTCTCGTGCTCGCGGTCTTGTTGGCGATGTCGCGTTCCTGCGACAGCTCGGCTTCCTTCTTGGTACGTTCGATAGTCAGGGTCTGCTGGCGCGCCTCGAGATCCTTCTGGGCAATCGCCACCTCGTTGTCGCGCACGATGGCGTTGCGGTCGCGCCGCCGGGTCTCGGTGACCGTCTTCAATTGGGTCAGGCCCTCGGCGTCGAAGAAGTTCTCCGGGTTGAAGAACTTGACGTCGGTCTGGTCCAGCTTGGTCAGCGACACCGATTCAAGCTCGAGTCCGTTCGATTTCACATCGGACTCGACGGTGGACTGCACATGCTTGACGAAGTCCGAACGCTTCTCCTGAAGCTCCAGGATGCTCATGGTCGCGGCCACCGAGCGCAGACCGTCGACGAATTTCGCCTCGACCTGGTTGCGCAGTGCCTCCGCATCGTTGGTCAGCGCGCCCAGTGTCTGGCTCGCGAGCGCGATGCTCTCCTCGTCCGGCCGGACGCGCACGTAGAACTCGGCGACGATGTCGACGCGCAAGCGGTCCTTGGTGATGAGGGATTCCCGCTCCTTGCGCTCCACGGTGAGCCGCAGCGTCTTCAGATTGACGCTGGCATAGGAGTGGAAGATCGGCAGGATCATGGCGCCGCCGTCGAGCACGACCTTCTTGCCACCCAGCCCGGTGCGCACGAAGGCTTCGTCGCGCGTGGCGCGCTTGTAAAGGATAGTGAAGACGATCCCGAGGACGACGATCAGCGCGACGCCGATCATGGCCGGGACAGCGATGTCGAACATGATATTCTCCAATGAATGATTTGCTAGTTGATTAGAGTAGGCTTCGACGGTTTGAGTTCATCGCCGGCCTTGACCGCGACAAAGCGCGTGCCATCGCGATCGACCAGCAGGACCATGGTTCCCTGCGGCAGCGGCCCCGATGCCGGCGCCGCGACCGCCCAGACGAAGTGGCGGTTGCCATGAACGTCGGCGACGCTGACGCGGCCGGGCGGCCCCTGGTCGAGCGGGCCGATGACGACCTCGCCGATGCGGCCGACAAGATCCCCTAAGCCGACGGCGTAGCTTTCATCCTTCGGAATCACCCGCGCGATGGCCCGGCTGGCGGCACGGACCAGCGGAACCGAGACCACGACGGCCCCGACCGAAGCGGCCGTCGCCGGCAAGGGACCCGCAACCATTCGCGCGATGTCCTGGATCAGGAAGCCGGTGATGGAGAAGGCGCCGAGCAGCAGCAGCAGGAAGACCAGAAGCGGCACGCCGCCAACATTGATCCAGGAAATGGCGTTGATCACGCCATTGTCGCTGGGATGACCGAAATCGATGTTGGTGCCGAGCATCTCGCTCAAGGAGGCCCCCACCAGCATCGAGACCGCCTCGATCGAACCGACGATGACGATCATGGCCGCCGCGATGGCGAACGGCCTGACCTCCGGCGCCATGACGTGTGCGAGCAGAGCGCTCATGACACGGCACTCAGGAGCGCGACTTGAGCCGCGCCAGCCTCGCCGCAATTTCCTTGTCGCGATGCAACGTGCTGAGCTCGTCGATGTCGCTCGAATACGGGATGCCCGGCGGCACGCCGGTGGCCCGCGCCACGGCTCTGCCCGCCCGCAGCGCTTTCGCCGCCGCAGACGCGCCGCCCGGCTTGCGGGGTGACGTCGAGGCCTGATGGTTTGCAGCCGCCTCGCTCTTTTCCAGATCGGCGCGACGCTGCTCGGCATCCTGGAGCGCCGAGAGCACGGCGCGCAGCGAGGTGACGCATTGTTCGATCTTCTCGTCGTTCTCGTCGATGGCGCGGGAGAGCACCTCGAACTGCGCCTCCAGATCCATCTGCCGCGCGATGCCGGCGCGGGCGAGGTCGTCGCGCCCGTCCGTGATCGCGCCCTCGATCTTGGGCGCGAGATCGGCCATCTCGCGCTCGATCTCGGTGCGGCGGGCGTTGAGGCGATATTCCTCGGCACGCGCAGCGGCGAGCGCATCGCGCGCTTCGCTCTCGGCACGCTCGATCTCGCGGATGGCCTGTCCGACGACCCCAAGCTTGTTCTTGCCTTCCGCCTGCTCGATCGCGTCATAGGCAATCCCGGCGATCAGGCGCCCGACCCGGGACAGGAAATTCTCGGGAGCGGCAGCGATGGTATCCATGGCGTTCTCCTCCTCTGGCAGACTGTTCGGCGTGACGCCGTAGTGGACTTCGAAACCGTCCTCGGTGCGAACCAGGCGCGCGGGCACGCTTTGCCCCCAGCCCTCGGCATAGCCGGCATAGTCGAAGGGCACGCTGAAACGCCCTTGCACGGTCGCAATCGAAATGGTGGCCGGGCCCTTGATCTTGGCGAGCTTGTCATCCAGCGGCAGGCGGCGGCCCTGCGCCGCGCGATATTCGGTGCGGTCACGCAGGCCCAGCGTCACCAGGCGTGACGGCAGCGCGGTTGCTTTCCGGATCGGATCATAGGCGTGGGCATGCAGCAGCACGACATTGGAGCCGACATTGTGGCTCCGTGCGACCTCATCGAGGATCTCCATCATGCGGTCATAAGCCCTAAACGTCGCCTCCAGTGCGGCCTTGGCGGCCGGATCAGGGGCGAGCCTGTAACGCAGCGCGGACGGCGCGTTTCGGGGCGATTGGCTCATGGAAAGCACTAAAGCACCATTTTGGTGCTTTAGGAAGAGGAGACCTAATCACGTTTCCCTGATCCTCATGCACGCAACCTGTTAGTCGTCGTGCCCCGGGTCGGCGTTCAAGTCGGGCGCTCCACCCCTAGCTCATACCTGATCAAGACTTCTTGCACGCGCGGGTTGCAATTTGAGACGAAATGCAGGGAGCGTTCGGCAAAATGCAATTCCGGTGGCCTCTCATGTCCCGGACGCGCTGCAGCGTTCTTACGCTGCTGCGCAGAGCGGGGACCCAGGAAACCGCACGACATGCTGTCGCATGGGCCCCGGCTCTGCAGCGCATCAACTCGTGCTGCGCCGCGTCCGGGGCACGAGACTGAGTTTGACGCGTCGGCCTTGCGCTCCACAGCCTGTCCGCAGCATATCCACAGGCGCACGACGCCGGATTCGCGAGCCCGCACCAGCTACTTGCTGCGCACAAATCCACAGGCTTCAGCCGCCGGCCTGATCGAACGCGGTGCGGCAGGCCTCGCTCAGGCTCGAGCAGTTGCGCCGCAGGCACGCCGTGATGGTGCGGACGTTGGGGATCTCGCCGCCGCAGAGCCGGTGGACGTCAGGGGTGCAGGCCCGGCGCTGCTCCGGCGCTCCTTGCTGCGCCTGGGCTGCGAAGGCAAACAGCGTCAGGAACAGCCCGAGGGTGGAGGCGCGGCGCGCCCGGCTTCTCACACGCGCAAACCGCAAGAACCTCGCCTTCATGACCTGTTCTCCTGTCTGCCCTGCCCTCCCGGTCCGTTTCGGCCGGTGTCGTGTGAGAGGTAGGAAAAATAGATCGGCAAGGATGTGATCCCTCTCACACTGGGTACGGTCAGACGGAACGTAGGCTTCCCAATGAGATTTTTAGAGATCGCTAACCAATCGGGACCCAATCGCCGGATCGTTAAAATGCGAGCGATCGGTTCAATCGGGTAACAAACCGGCTTTGCGACGTTGCGCCATCTGCGTTCTGCGAGGGTGCGATGAGAAGCGAAGCCGAATTCAACTTGCTGCTGGATGCCGTCCGGGACGCCATGACCTATGAAGACTTGGCTCCCGCGGCAGAGGAGGAACTCGTCTCCCGCTCGTGGTATTTTGGCGTGACGTCCCAGGCAACGCCAAGGGCCGCCAATGACAACGAGGGCGCTTGGCCCCTCCTGCCGTTTCCCGAAGGCTGGTACGCGGCCTGCTGACTATCTTCATCGCCAACGGAAGCGTCCCGCCTTGCGGGATTTTTGAACGATGCTGTCATGGATCGCGCGCGCCCCGCGAATGAGTCGAGCCCCCTTCAGCTCGGATTTCTGGATAAATCGGACGATGCCGCCCACCGTCATTCCAGCGCTCGATTGATAGGCGTGGTTTTGCGGGACAGGCACGCTCCTTGCCTATTGGACCTGCCCAAGCATGGAGGCGCGCACTGATGGGACAGCGAGTTCGTATTTCAAAGCGTCCGAAGTCCGATTTGACACATGCTATCCGCGACAAGCTGCTCGCGTTGTTGGACGCTATTGCGGAGCTTGAAGATCTGAGAGAGAAAGTCCGGCTCGCCGAAGCCGCCCGCGTGTTGCACTAGGATTAGCTGGAGAATCCATCCTCTTTGGGGCGCTTCAGCGCGTCCTAGCCTCCGAGGTGATCGACTGACCGATACGCCCCTGGCCGCAGAGTCGTTTCGAACAGCAACCTCGTCGAGACACACCAGCGGGCCGCCGTATGGTGGGAAAGGTCTTGCTGTGCGCGGCTACGTGGAATTTGCAATCCGCTAGCAGGCCGGATCAGCGGAACTGAGCGCGAATGAAGTCTACAAGGAGTTCCAATAGCTTGTTATGGAGGCCACGACCAGAATTGAACTGGTGTACACGGTTTTGCAGACCGTTGCGTAACCACTCCGCCACGTGGCCCCGTAAGGCCGGAGCAATATAGGGGATGAAGGGTTTAGGCAACCGCCTTCGTCCCACTTTCCAGGCGACTTCGAGCGCCTTGACGGAGACCTCAAGCGCGATGCTTTCTTAGCCTGTCAGCCTCGTTTGCGCCGCCGGAAGTCGCGCCGGCCCTTCGGCGCGGGTTTGGGCGCCAATTCGGGCATCTCGGCCTGGACCTCGCGGTAGCGTGTCAACAGCCGTTCAAAGCTCGCGTTCAGTGTGTCGGCGATGTCAGGACGCCGCTCGAGGCTGGCGAGAATCGTGGCCGCAGCCTCGATGGTCGAGAGCCCGTCGCTGCGCGGCTCGCGGCGCAGGCGCCCATAGCGCGAGGGGTGTGCCGGGTTGAGGATCACGCGCTGGCACTTGAGCATCCAGGGATTGCGCCACCACAGTGCCTTGGCCTGGCTCCAGGTGCCGTCGAGCAGCACGACCCCTTCGAGCTTGCCGAGGATTGCACGCTGGTTCTCCGCGACTTCGCCCTTGCGGCTCAGCGCGACGATCTCGCCTTCCGCTTCGAGATCGGCGGCGCGTGCCGAGCCGAGATAGAGCACGGCCCAGCGCGCGGCATTCTCGACCGGTCGTCCCAGCGCCTTGGACAAGCTCGGCCAGGACAGGCCGACCCGCACCGTGGCACCGGCGAAATGCCTGGCAAGCAGGCGCGCGGTGCCGAGCGCCCTGTCCTGCTCCTGCGGGTGCTGGAGGATCAGGAGCGACAGCCGATTTTCGATCGGCGTAACGCTGTCGCAGATGCACAGCGGCATCGGCTTCTGGCAATGCGGGCACTCGGGGATCGGATCGGCAGCGGCCGCATCTGGCGGGTTCGACATGGGGCCGCTATACGCTTCATGCGGGCGTTCAACAACCTATTCCGCCGGCAGCGCCAGCGGACG
This sequence comes from Bradyrhizobium diazoefficiens, assembly GCF_016616425.1. Taxonomy (NCBI): domain Bacteria; kingdom Pseudomonadati; phylum Pseudomonadota; class Alphaproteobacteria; order Hyphomicrobiales; family Nitrobacteraceae; genus Bradyrhizobium; species Bradyrhizobium diazoefficiens. The sequence continues at coordinate 3,936,674 of NZ_CP067101.1, read as the reverse complement.
CGGCTCGGACCGCCGCCGCAGGCGATCGATCAAGAGGTAGATCACCGGCGTGGTGTAGAGCGTCAGGATCTGCGAAACGAACAGGCCGCCGATGATGGTGATGCCGAGCGGACGGCGCAGCTCCGTGCCGGGGCCGGTCGCGACCACGAGCGGAATGCCGGCGAACAGCGCCGCCATTGTCGTCATCAGGATCGGGCGGAAGCGCGCCTGGCAGGCTTCGAAGATCGCCTCCGCCGAGGACAGGCCGCGCTGGCGTTCGGCGTCGAGCGCGAAATCCACCATCATGATGCCGTTCTTCTTGACGATGCCGATCAAGAGGATGATGCCGATGAATGCGATCACCGTCAGCGGCGTGTTGGTCAGCTGCAAGGCGAGCAGCGCGCCGAGCCCGGCCGAGGGCAGCGTCGAGATGATCGTGAGCGGATGGGCGAGGCTCTCATAGAGCACTCCGAGCACGATATACATCGCCACCAGAGCGCCGAGGATCAGAAGCGGCTGCCGGCCGCTGGTCCTGGCGAAGTCGCCGGCATTGCCGTCGAAACTGCCGCGGATACCCTCGGGCATGTGCAGCTCCTCGACCGCCCGCTGGATGTTCTGCGTCGCCGCCTGAAGCTGCACGTCCGGCAGCAGGTTGAACGACACCGTGGTCGAGGGGAACGACTGCGAGTGGTAGACCGCGAGCGCGGCAAGACCTCGCGTTGCGTGCACAACGGCCGACAGCGGCACTTGCGCGTCGCCGGCACCCGCCACGTAGATGCGATCGAGGTTGGCGGGATCGACCTGGAATTTCGGATCGATCTCCAGCACGATCATGTACTGGTTGCGCTGGGTGTAGATGATCGAGATTTGCCGCTGCGAGAACGCGTTGTTCAGCGCGTTGTTGATGTCCTGGACCTTGACGCCGAGCGCCGAGGCCTTCTGGCGGTCGATGTTCAATGTGAGTTGAAGTCCGCCGGGATCGCGGTTGCTCGAGACATCGGTGATACCCTCGACCGTCTCCATGCGCTTGGCCACGATCGGCGCCCACTTCTGGAGCAAGTCGAGGTCGGTGCTTGAGAGCGTATACTGGTAATTGGAATCGCTCTGCCGGCCGCCGGCCCGGACGTCCTGGGCGGCGAACATGAAGAGGCGGATGCCGGGCACGGGAAACAGTGCCTTCCGCAGCCGGTCAATCACGACCTGCGTCGAGACGTGATCTCGTTGCTCGGGCGGCTTGAGGCTGATGTACATGATGCCGCGGTTCGAAGTCGCTCCTCCCGGCCCGCCGCCGGCGCCGACGGTCGAGCCGATCCCGGCGACCGCCGGGTCCAGCATCACGATGTCGGCAAGCCGCTGCTGGAGACCGAGCATCGACTGGAACGAGATGTCGGCCGAGGCCCGCGTCGCCCCGATCACGAAGCCGGAATCGTCGGTCGGAAAATAGCCCTTGGGGACCTTGATGTAGAGCGTCACGGTGAGGCCGATGATGGCGAAGAACACCAGCAGCGTCGCCAGCGGGAATTCCAGCACGGTGCGCAAGGTTCGGCTGTAGAAGGCGACGATGCGCGACAGCGAGCCCTCGACGATGCGGTCGAACAGGGTCGCGGTGGCGGACGCGGGCTGCCGGACGTAATGGGCGCAGATCATCGGCGTCACCGTGAGCGACACCAGCGTCGAGACCAGGATGGCGAAGGTCAGCGTCAGCGAGAATTCGCGCAGCAGGCGGCCGACGATGCCGTCCATGAAGATCAGCGGCGTGAACGCCGCGACCAGCGACAGGCTGATCGAGACCACCGTGAAGCCGATCTGCTTCGCGCCCTCCTGCGCGGCCCGGAACGGCCGCATGCCGTGCTCGAGATTGCGATACATGTTCTCGATCATGACGATGGCGTCGTCGACCACGAAGCCGACGGAGATCGCGAGCGCCATCAGCGACAGATTGTCGATCGAGAAGCCCGCGATCCACATGCCCGCGCAGGTGCCGGCCAGCGCCAGCGGCACCGAGATGCCGGCCGCGATCGTCGGCGTCAGCCTCCGCAGGAACAGGAACACCACGATCATCACCAGGATCGCGGTCGCCAGCAGCGTCCATTGCATGTCGAGCACGCTGGCGCGAATCGTGCTGGTGCGGTCGACCAGGGTGGACACCTCCACGCCGGCCGGAATCCATTGCCTGAGCTCCGGGATCAGCGCCTTCACCCTGTCGACGGTGTCGATGACGTTGGCGTCGCCCTGCTTGGTGATCTGGATCAGCACGGCCGGCTGCTTGTTGAACCAGGCGATGGAACGGGCGTTGCGGACGGAATCCTCGATGTCGGCGACGTCAGACAGGCGCAAGAAATTGCCGCTCGAGCTCTTGATGACGATGTCGCGGAATTCCTTGGCGGTGCGCATCTGCCGGTTGAGCGCCAGCGTCTCGCTCTGGCGCTCGCCGTTGAAGATGCCGACGGGGCCGAGCGGATTGGCGTTGATGATCGCGGTACGGACGTCGTCAGTGGCAATGCCTGCGTTCGAGAGTGCCACCGGATTGAGCTGCACGCGCACCGCCGGTTGGTCGGCGCCGCTGATGGTCACGTTGCCGACGCCCGGAACCTGCGAGATGCGCTGCGCCAGCACGGTGTCGGCGACGTCGTAGATCGCGCTGGCAGCAAGGGTCTTCGAGGTCAGTGCCAGCACGAAGACGGGCGCGCCGGCGGTATTGGCCTTGCGGAAGCGCGGCAGCGCCGGCAGGTCGCTCGGAAGGTCGATCATCGCGGCGTTGATCGCCGCCTGGACGTCGCGCGCGGCCTTGTCGATGCTGCGGCCGATGTCGAACTGGAGCTGGATGCTGGTCGTGCCGAGCGTCGAGGTCGAGGTGATCTGGTTGATGCCGGCGATCTCGCCGAGCCGCCGCTCCAATGGAGAAGCCACCGTCGCCGCCATCACGGACGGGTCGGCACCGGGCCGGCTGGCCGAGACGAAGATGGCGGGGAAGTCGACGTTCGGGACCGAGGCGACGGGAAGAAACTCGTAGGCGACCACACCCAGCAGGAACAACCCGATCGACAGCAGCGTGGTCGCGACCGGGCGGCGGATGAAGGGCTCCGAGATCGATGCCATCACTGCATCCCCTCGGTCGCGCCCGCGACCGGCGGGCCGCCGGATTCGGCCGGCGGCAGCGCCTGCTCGAGGCGGCGGTTGATGCGGTCGAGTGCGAGGTAGATCACGGGCGTCGTGTACAGCGTCAGCAGCTGGCTGAGCAGCAGACCGCCGATGATGGAGATGCCGAGCGGGAAACGCAGCTCGGCTCCGGTGCCGCTCTCGATCGCGAGCGGCAGCGCGCCGAACAGCGCCGCCAGCGTCGTCATCATGATCGGGCGGAAGCGCAAGAGACAGGCCTGCACGATCGCCTCGTACGGCGACATACCCTGCCTGCGCTCGGCCTCGAGCGCGAAGTCGATCATCATGATCGCGTTCTTCTTGACGATGCCCATGAGCAGGATGATGCCGATCAGGCCGATGACCGAAAGGTCCTGCCCGCACAGCACCAGCGCCAGGATGGCGCCGACGCCGGCGGAAGGCAGCGTCGACAGGATCGTGATCGGGTGGATGTAGCTCTCGTAGAGCACGCCGAGCACGATGTAGATGGTGATCACGGCGGCGAGCAGCAACCAGGGCTGGCCCGCGAGCGCCTTGGCGAATTCGGCAGCATCGCCGGCATAGACGCCGACGATGCTGTTTGGCATGCCGATCCGGGTCTCGATCGTCTTCACGGCCTCGACCGCGTCGCCGAGCGCGGCACCCGGCGCAAGGTTGAAGCTCAGCGACACGGAGGGAAACTGCGCCTGGTGCGAGATCGCGAGCGGCGCGGTGGTGCGCTTCAGCGTCGCCACGGCGGACAGCGGCACCTGGGCTTTGGGCGCGCCGGCGGTGGCGCCCGCAGCGCCCGGCAGATAGAGCTTCGACAGGATCGAGGGATCGCGCTGGTACATCGGCAGCGCCTCCAGCACGACGCGGTACTGGTTGGCCTGACCGTAGATCGTCGAGATCTGGCGCTGGGCGAAGGCGTCGTTCAGCGTGTCGGTGATGCCTTGCAGGCTGACGCCGAGTTGGCCGGCGCGGGTGCGGTCCACGTCGAGCTGCGCCCGCAGGCCGCCCTCCTGCGCCTCCGAGGAGACGTCGCGGAACAGGGGATCGTGCCGCATCTCCGCAACCAGCTTGCGCGCCCATTCGGACACCAGCGTCGCATCGGTGCCGGTCAGCGTGTACTGGTATTGCGAGCGGCTCGACTGGGTCGAGATCTGCACGTCCTGCACGGGCTGGAAATAGACGGTCATGCCGGGGATGCCGGCCACCCGCTCCTTCAGCCGGACCACGACCGCGCCGACATCGTCACGCCGTTCGCCGCGCGGCTTCAGGCTCATGACGAGACGGCCGACATTGGTGGTCGGGTTGACCGAGCCCGCACCGATCACCGAGACCACGCCGACCACATCGGGATCGGCCTTGATGGCGTCGGCAGCCTGGGCCTGCCGCTTCTGCATCTCCGCGAACGACACGTCGGGCCCGGCCTCGGTCACCGCTGTGATCGAGGCGGTGTCCTGCAGCGGCAGGAAGCCTTTTGGCGCGACGACATAGAGGACCAGTGTCGCAACCAGCGTGGCGAAGGTCACGACCAGCGTGGCGCGCTGGCGTTCCAGCACCCACAACAGCGTTCTGTGATAGGCCTCGACGGTACGGTCGATGAAGCGGCTGACGGCCGCCAATCCCGGCACCGCCAGCTCCGCGTGGGCGTGTTTGAGCAGCCGTGAGCACATCATCGGCGTCAGCGTCAGCGAGACCACCGCCGAGGTGACGACGGCGATCGTCAGGGTCAGCGCGAACTCGCGGAACATGCGCCCGACGAGACCCGACATGAACAGCAGCGGGATGAAGACCGCGATCAGCGAGACCGTCAGCGAGATCACGGTGAAGCCGATCTCGCTGGCGCCCTTGAGCGAGGCCTCCATCGCGCCATCGCCGTTCTCCATGTGTCGCACGATGTTCTCGATCATGACGATGGCATCGTCGACGACGAAGCCGGTCCCGATCGTGAGCGCCATCAGCGACAGATTGTCGAGGCTGAAGCCGGCGAAATACATGATGCCGAAGCTCGTGATCAGCGACAGCGGCAGCGCCACGCCGGCGATCAGCGTGGCCCGCAGCGAGCGCAGGAACAGCAGCACCACCAGCGTCACCAGCACGACGCTCAGGATCAGCGTGAACTGCACGTCGTGGACGGAAGCGCGGATCGTGACGGTGCGGTCGGAGACGATGGTGAGGTTCACGCCAGCCGGGATCGCGCGCTGCAGCTTGGGAATCTCGGCGCGGATCTGGCTGACGACGTCGATCACGTTGGCGCCGGGCTGGCGCTGGATGTCGATGATGACGGCCGGCGTGCCCTGGTACCAGCCGCCAGTGCGGTCGTTCTCCAGGCCATCGACGATCTGCGCGACGTCGGCGATGGTGACCGGCGAACCGTTGCGGTAGGCGACGATGACGGGCTTGTAGGCGTCCGCCGCGGCGATCTGGTCGTTGGCCGCGATGATGTAGGATTGTTGCGCGCCGTCGAGCGAGCCTTTCGGCCCCGAGACATTGGCATTGGCGATTGCGGTGCGCAGATCCTCCATGGCGATGCCGTAGGCGGCCAGCCGCGCCAGATCAGCCTGGATGCGCACGGCCGGTTTCAGCCCGCCGAGCACCGAGACACGCCCGACGCCGGAAATCTGGCTCAAACGTTGCGCCAGAAGCGTGTCGGCGATGTCGCTCATCGCCCGCAGCGAGATGGTGTCGGAGCGCAGCGCCAGCGTCATCACCGGTGCGTCCGCCGGGTTCACTTTGGCGTAGGTCGGGGGATACGGCAGCGTCTTGGGCAGCACGCCCGCCGCGGCGTTGATCGCGGCCTGCACGTCCTGGGTCGCGCCGTCGATGTCGCGGTTGAGATCGAACTGGAGCGAGATCTGGCTGACGCCGAACGAGCTCGTTGAGTTCATCGCGGACAGCGACGGGATCTGCCCGAGCTGCCGCTCCAGCGGCGCGGTGATCAACGAGGCGATCACGTCGGGGCTCGCGCCCGGAAGCTGCGTCGTCACCTGCACGGTCGGGAAATCGACCTGCGGCAGCGCCGAGACCGGCAGCGCGAAATAGCCCAGCAGCCCGCCGATCAGCAGCGCAATGCCGAGCAGCGAGGTCGCGATCGGCCGTCGGATGAAGGGTTCGGAGACACCCATGGAATATGCCTGCCGCTTCAAGCGGCTGTTGTCGGGATCATGGCTGCTTGGATCCACTTCCCGATGCCCCCGGCCCCGGTGCCGGCCCGGTCTGTCCCTTCTGGTCGCCTTCGCTGCTCTTGCGCTTGGCGCGGAACTCGCCGGCCTTGCCCTGGCCGTCCTTGTTCTGGGCGTCAGGCCCGCGTGAGCGCTTGCGCGGGGCGAGATCGGCCGACGGGGTCTGGTCGTCGCGGCCGACGATCACCTTCGAGCCGTCGGACAGATTGGCAAAGCCCGTGGTGACGACCCTGTCGTTCGCCGACAGGCCGCTGGCGATCACGGCCTCATGCTCGTTCTGCTGGGTCACCGTCACGGGCTTGGCCGAGACGACGTTGTCCGCGCCGATGACATAGCTGAAAGTCCCGATCGGGCCGCGCTGCACGGCCGATGTCGGCACCACCAGCGCCTGCATCAAGGTCTCGACCTTGAGACGGACGTTGACGAACTGGCCCGGCCAGAGCTGGTAGTTGGCGTTGGGAAATTCCGCCTTGAGCTTGAGCGTGCCGGTGGTCTGGTCGACCTGATTGTCGATGCCGGTGAGCTTGCCAGTGTCGATCACGGTCACGCCGTCATTGTCGAACACGTCGACCGCGAGGGCGCCTTTCGCCGCGGCCGCGTTGACGCGCATGATCTGTTGCTGCGGCAGGCTGAACCACACCGCGATCGGCTGCAATTGCGTGATCACCACGAGACCCGTGGTGTCGGAGGCATGGATGATGTTGCCCTGGTCGACCTGGCGCAGGCCGACCCGGCCGGACAGCGGCGCCACGATCTTGGTGTAGCTCAGCGTCGCCGCAGCGTTGTCGATCGCGGCCTGATCGGCCTTGACCAGTGCCTCGGTCTGCGCCACCAGCGCGCGCTGAGTGTCGGCCTGCTGCTTGGAGCCGGCATTGGAAGCTGCGAGCTGCTCGTAGCGCGTCAAGTCGATACGCTGGTTGGCGAGCTGGGCCTGATCCTGCGCCTTCTTGGCAACGGCCTGATCATAGGTCGCCTGGTAGAGCGCGGGATCGATCTCGCCGAGCACGTCGCCCTTCTTGACATCCTGGCCTTCGGTGAAATTCACCGCGATCAGCTTTCCGTCGACCTGCGAGCGCACGGTCACCGTGTTGAGCGCACGGATCGCGCCGACGCCGTCGAGATAGACGGGCACGTCCTGGATGCGCGGGGTCGCCGCCAGCACCGGCACCGGCAGATCGGGCCGCTGGTTGCGGCCGTTCGCCTGCTGCGGCTGTTTATGCCAGGCGGCCCAGCCGAGATAGCCAAGGCCGCCAAGGATCGCGAGCGTGACCAGGGTCAGGACGAAGCCGCCGCGCGACTTCTTCGCCGTCTCCTTCTTCGCGCCTTGCTTCGTGTCTGGCTTAAAGAGCATCGACCGGTTTCTCCATCCGCGGCTCCCAGCCGCCGCCGAGCGCCTGGTACAGGCTGACGATGGCGAGCAAGCGGGCCAGTTGCGCCTGTGACAGCGCGTCTTCCGCCTGGAACAGGGTCAGTTGAGTGTTGAGCACGGTCACGATGTCGGCGGTGCCGGCGCGCAATTGCTGCTCGGAGAGATCGAAGGCGCGGCGCGAGGCAGCGACGACGTCGCGCTGCAATTGCAGCTTGATCGTGGTCTGCCTGATCGAAAACAGCGCATTGTCGACGTCGGCAAAGGCCTGCACGATGGTCTTGCGGTAGGTCTGCAGCAGTTCGTCCTGCCGCGCCTTGGCATATTCGAAATTGCCCAGGATCCTGCCGCCGTCGAAGATCGGCTGCGTGGCGCTGCCGACGAGCTGGAAGAAGGCCGCATGCGGCTGGAACAGCGAGACCAGCGCCGAGCTCTGATAGCCACCATTGCCGGTGAGCTGGATCGTCGGAAAGAACTGCGCGCGGGCATTGCCGATGTTCGCCGTGGCGGAGGCGAGCTGCGCCTCCTGCCGGCGAATGTCCGGCCGCTGCGTCAGGAGCTCCGATGGCAGGCCGGGCGTCACGCGCGGGATCCTGATCCGGTCCAGGGAGCCGCCGCGCACGCGCACGCTCTCCGGCGGGCGCGAGACCAGCACGGCGAGCGCGTTGACGCTCTGATCCAGCGTCTGGCGCAGCGGCGGCACCAGGGCCTTCTGGTTGGCGAGCACGCTTTCCTGCTGGGCCACATCGAGATCCGTACCGGTGCCGGCCTTGCGCCGCTCTCTGACCGCATCGAGGATGTGTTGCGCGCTCGCAATGTTGCGCTCTGAGGTTCTGATGCGATCCTGCGAGGCCAGCACCTGGAAATAGGCATTGGCGACGGCTGCGAGCGTCGTCAGCGCAACGGTGTCGCGATCGAACCGGTTGGCATTCGCGGTCTCTTCCGCCGATTGCAGGGCGTCGCGGTTCTGGCCCCAGAAGTCGAGCTGGTAGCTCGCACTCAGCGAGGCTGAATAGTTGACGACCTCGCGCCCGCCGATGGACAGACCCGAGGCGCTCGAGCCCGACGTGCGCGAGTAGCTTTCCGATCCGCCCGTCGACACACTCGGCAGCAGCGCCGCGCCCGCCTGCCGCGCCTGGGCGTCGGCCTGGACGATGCGCGAGACGGCGGCAGCGATGTCGAGGTTGACAGTCTGCGCCTCTTCCATCAACTGCGTCAGCTCCGCGGAGCGAAAGCCGCGCCACCAATCCAGCGACGGCGGCGCATCGCCCTTGCCCGCGTATTTGTACTGCGTGGGAACGTCGAGCGCGGGATCAGGGAGATCCTGTGTCAGCACGCAAGCACCCGAACCGGCCGCGAGGCACAGCGCTGCAATCCAGCGCGCTGCACGCAACGTCCGGGATGCAGAACCTTCAGACCGCCACATGGCGATCACAGGAACGCCCTGTGTCACATCCATCCCCCGACGGGCAGGTCGAGCCGCCGCGCAGCCGGATTAACCGATTCGCGGCAGAACAGTCGGGGAGCTTTGGACAACTCGTTCACAGTGGTGATGCTTTCTGCGGAACCAGGAGTTCATACTAGCCGGGCGCTGAACTCCGGGACAGTCCCGCAGTTGCGATATGGCCACGCCCACGAGCCGGAAGCAGGCCGATGAGAATACAAAAAGCACCCGTCTTGCAGAGACTTCTCTCATTCTGAAACATTGGGAAACGCGATCGAGCTTACCAAGATTTCATGTGATATTGCTGCCACACCGGCACTTGGGGGCACTTGGGCGTTTTCCATCCGACCACATCGCGGTCCGCGCGGCTCAGCCGCACGCTCTGCCCGAGCCATCTCACGAGTCCGTCAACCGCCGAAAATGAAGCCATCCCTCGTACCGGCGTGACTTCAACCGGCCACGGTCCTCGACATCGATCCGTCTCGCCCTTGGCAAAAATCGGTCGCGAAACGGCTCGTGACGACCGTCATCTTCCGTGCTCTGACGAAGCTCAGTCATTTCCTCCTACCGATATCCCGCCTCGCGGCCAAGCGCATCATCGCCGGTCGCGCCTCTCAGGAATATCGCTGTTTGGGCAAGCCTTTCGGCCGGTTTCGCCGCAGCGCAAAAGCCTTCCCCTTTGAGCTCCCAAGCACTAGGTTCTGGCCAACCAGATCAACCCCTTGGTAGCGATTTCCCCGACATGACCATTCGAAACGACGTTGTCGAAGCCATCGGCAACACCCCGCTGATCAGGCTGAAGCGCGCCTCGGAACTGACCGGCTGCACCATTCTCGGCAAGGCCGAGTTCATGAATCCCGGCCAGTCGGTCAAGGACCGCGCCGGCAAATGGATGATCCTTGAGGCCGAGAAGCGCGGCGAGCTCAAGCCCGGTGGTCTCGTTGTGGAGGCGACTGCCGGCAATACCGGCATCGGGCTTGCGGTCGTCGCCAGCGCGCGCGGCTACCGTACGCTGATCGTGATCCCGGAGACGCAGAGCCAGGAGAAGAAGGATTTTCTGAAGCTGTGCGGCGCCGAGTTGATCGAGGTGCCGGCCCTGCCCTACGCCAACCCCAACAATTACCAGCATGTCGGTCGCCGGCTCGCGGACGAGCTGCGCAAGACCGAGCCCAATGGCGTGCTGTTCGCCGACCAGTGGAACAACCTCGACAATGCCAAGGCGCATTATGACTCCACGGGGCCCGAGATCTGGGAACAGACCGGCGGCAAGGTCGACGGCTTCGTCTGCTCGGTCGGCAGCGGCGGCACGCTGGCCGGCGTCAGCCGCTATCTGAAAGAGAAGAACAACAACATCCGAATCGCCTGCGCCGATCCGCACGGCGCCGGCATGTACGAATATTTCAGGACCGGCGATGCCAAGGCGACGCCGGGCGGCTCGATTACCGAAGGCATCGGCCTCAACCGGAAGACCGCGATCGTCGAGACCGCGAAGGTCGACGAGGCCTATCTCATTCCCGATGCCGAAGCGGTGAGCATGATCTACGAGCTGCTGCAGGAGGAAGGCCTGTGCCTCGGCGGTTCGACCGGCATCAACATCGTCGGCGCGATGCGCCTCGCCAACCAGCTCGGGCCCGGCAAGACGATTGTCACCGTGCTGTGCGATTCCGGCAGCCGCTATCAATCGAAGCTGTTCAACGCTGATTTCATGCGCGCCAAGAACCTGCCGGTGCCGGAGTGGCTGGAGAAGCGCAGCAACATCAAGCCGCCATTCGTCTGAAGCGCGACGACATAACCGATCACGATCCGCCTGTCAGGATCGGGCTGCCGTGCGAGCTCAGACTTGCAGGGTGCTTGGTGCGGAGTCTCGCCCCCCCTATTGATGCTGCTTGTCGTCGTGGTGGTGGCCGCTTTGCGTCTCCTGGTCCTGCATCGTTTCCGAGTGCGTCTTTGGAGCACTTTTTACGAGAGCTTGGTATTGGTCGGCCGTCAGTTGAGGCATTTGTCGCAAGAACGCCACGACGTCCCAAAGCACTTCATCGTCGTGCGTCACGCCCCAGGCGGGCATACCAGTCATCTTTATCCCGTGCTTGAGGACCCAAAATTGCTCTGCCGGGGTCAACTGACTTCCGCGCCTCAATTCCGGCGCTCTCGGATAGAGTCCGCGACTGATCTCGGTCCTCTTCATGCCAGGAGCAAGATGGCAGCCGGCGCACATCTCGTCATACTGTCCCGCACCCGATGTAATGCGCTTAGGGTCATTCAGATTAATCGGAACCGCATCTGTGGCGTGAGCCGCGATCGATCGATTGCGAACCGTCTGGAGCAACCAGTACACGGGCTGGGTGTGCGGGGCATCCGCGGCAACATCATAGATGCCCGCGTAGATCAGTATGGCGGCGGCACCGATCGATACCGCGGGCGCCACCACGAGCAACGCCAACCACCGCTTCCCTTTACTGGACGTGAAATCCGGCACCTGCTCGCCTCACTTACGTTTCATCTTATTTCTCGATCGCCTCCATCGCCTTGTGCATATGCGTCTCGCAGGCCGCCACGTCCTTCTTGGCTAGCATATCCTCGGCCATTTTCGTCTCCTTGACGGCCGTTGCCTTGGGCTCCCCATCGTTCATTGCCTGGATGTCAACCTTCATCGCCTGAATATGCGTCTTCTCGCACTTCATCTTGTGCCCCTCGTGCGCGGCAGCGATCGTTCGCGGAGTGACGGCAAACGTCATCACAGCAAGCACGGCAATTGCGAGCCTCGGACCAATAAAATTACGCATGCTCCTTCTCCTTCGGACCGTGTTCGCTCGCGACGATGAATTCACAGTGCTTGCGCCAGGATGTCGCGGCTCCAGCTTCTCATGCACGATCCTTTCGATGGAGCAATGTACGCTCCTCCCGAGCTTGGCCTAGCGGAACTAACCGCCGTACCAGTCATGGTGCGGGCCAGCGTGCCAATGTCTGCTGTGCGCACCATAATGCGGTCCCGAGTGCCAATCGTGGACACGTGGCTGGGACCAGCCGCCCTCGTCGTCATCATCATGGCCGGCGCTCGCAGGCTTGGCAAGCGTGACGAGCATTGCTGCTGCGGTCAAAAGACATACCGCCTTCGTCGTCCGATACTGCGGCAACTCGAAGAACAAGGCACCTGCTCGCACCGCCGCTACGCGACCCTGCCGTTTTCCGAGGCCGAGGCACAATAGTCGCGCCAGAACTGGCGATAGCCCGCCTCGACCCTGCGCGTATAGATCTCGACATTGCCGGCGGGCGAGGCTGCAATCCGAGCCGGCAATTCCGCGCGCAACTTCGCCAGATGGGCAGGCTGCGCCGCATATTTGCACGCGACCGCGGCATAGCCATCGTCACCCTCGGCGACCCAATCTTCGAGGCCAATCGCCGCCACGATGGAGCCGCCGGCGCGCGAGGAAGCGCCGTGACCGAGCTTGGCAACGACCGGGACGCCCGCATAGAGGGATTCCCAGGTGCTGACGCCGCCATTTTGCGGGAAAGTATCGAGGGAGATGTCGACCTGCGCGAAGGCCAGCAGGTGCTCGTGGCGCGGCGTCGAGCCCATGCAGATGACGTTGTCTTCGCCGATGCCCTGTGCCGCGAACCGCGCGATTAGGCCGTCGCGCAGCAAGGGATCGTCAAGCAGTGTATGCTTGATGATAATCTTCGATCCGGTCACCTCCCGCATCACCTTCGACCACACACGGATGGCGTCATCCGAGATCTTGGAGATGCGGTTGAAGACGCCGAAGGTCACATGGCCGTTGCGGAGCATGGGCGGCTCCGAAGCAGGCACATCCAGGATGGGATCGATCGTGATCAGGCACGGCAGATCATGAACCTTTTCGGCCAGCAGATGGCGGGCCGATTGCGGAATGAAGACCGGATCGGCGAGCACGTAGTCCATGGTCCGAAGGCCCGTACCAGTCGCGTGCCCGAAGCCGGTGACCTGGATCGGAGTCGGCTTGCGGGCGAAGACAGGGAGCCTGTTGCCGGTCGTGTGCCCGGACACGTCGATCAGGATATCGACCTTGTCGGCCTGAATACGATCGGCCAGCTCGTCGTCCGAAAGCTGCCAGGCGTCGACCCAGACGTCCGCCAACGACTTGAACCTGGCGGTCATCTCGTCCCGCAGCGGCGAGCACGAATAGCAGACGATCTCAAATTTGTCGTGATCGTGATGGCGCAGCACCGGTAACAGAGCGAACGCCGCCGAGTGGTACCAGAGCTCTGCGGACACATAACCGATCACGATTCGTCTGTCCGGATCGAGCTGCCGGGGTGGCAGCGTCCTTTGCGGCAATCTGGCGCCGATCGCATCCCACCAGGATTTGCGCGCTGCCTGCTGGACCGCGAAATCGGCCTCGGAGAGGAAGTCCAGGAAGTAGATCTTGCGCGCGATCAAGTCCGGCTCGTCCGGCGCGATTGCCAGCGCCGCGTCGAGATGTTCGATCGCGGCTGCGATCTCTCCCTGGTTTGCAAAGCAGGAGCTCAGCAGCGCCAACGCGATCGCCGAGCGCGGATTTTCCTCGAGCATCGTCTTGCAGGCCAGCACCGCCTGCGCCGTATTCCCCATGCTCAGCGAGACTTCCGCCTTCCCCCGCAACGCCACTTCGAGCTTCGGCGAAAGTGCAAGTGCCGCATCAAAATCTGCTGCCGCCTGTTCCGGCCGCGACAGCGCCAAATTGAGCCGTCCGCGATGCGCGAGGGCCTTCGCCGAACCGGGCCTGATCGCGAGCGCCGCTGCGAGCGCGGCTTCCGCCTCGTCATAGCGCTTGAGCTCGATGCTGACCACGCCTTTGCCGACCAGCGCTTCGGCGTGACGTGGCTGAAACAACAGAGCGCGCTCGAAATTTTGCCTGGCCCGGTCGAACTGGCCCAGCGCCAGCTCGGCCAAGCCACGATTGCAGAGCGCATCGGCATAGTCGGGCTTCAGCCTGATCGCGCGATCGTACAGCTCGATGGCCTGTTCGGGCAGGTTCATCTGGAGCAAGGTGTTGCCGAGGCCGGTCAGGGCCGGAGCAAAATTCGGCTTTAGCGCGACTGCCTTCTCCTGACATGCGCGAGCGGCCTCGAATTGCCCCAGGCCGAAGAGCACAGCGGCGAGATTGTTATGGGCCTCGTGCGAGCGCGGATCGATCGCAATCGCGCGCTCGAGCAGTTGTTGCGCCTCCTCCATGCGCCCGCCCTGCTGCACGCTCAGGCCAAGCAGGTGCGTGGCGTCGAAATGATCCGGAACGGCTTGCACGATCTGGCGGCAGAGCGCCTCGCTCTCCGCATATCTGCCCTGGCCATAGGCGCTCGCCGCGGCGGCGATGACGGCGTCGACCTGCTTCTTCAATTTTTTCTGCAACCGCGCATTCTGGAATGCGCGCGCGCCGGCGCTGCTCTGCAAGGTATCTCTCCGAAGGATGGCCCGTCTCTCCGAAAGATGGCCCGCTATGAGTCTAACTGATTCGCATAACGGGCCGGCGGGATGGAAATCAGACCGGGATATCCCAGGCTCGCTCTTGATCCGGCTCAGGAACCGGTTGGTGCGTCGGCCTCGCTGGCCGCAGCGTCGTCGCGCTGCGCGGCCGCGGCGCAATAGTCGCGCCAGAACTGGCGATAGCCCGCTTCGAGCGCGCGCGTGTAGATCTCGACATTGCCAGCGGGCGAGGCTGCGATCTGAGCCGGCAACCCGGCGCGCAGCTTTGCCAGAAGCTCGGGCTGCGCGGCATATTTGCGGGCGATCGCGACATAGCCATCGTCATCCTCCGCGACCCAGTCGCCCAGCCCGACGGCGGCCACGATGGAGGCGCCGGCACGCGAGGAGGCTCCGTTGCCGACCTTGGCGACGACGGGAACGCCCTTGTAGAGGGACTCCCAGGTGCTGATGCCGCCGTTTTGCGGGAACGTGTCGAGTGAAATGTCGATCTGGTCGAACGCCGTGAGGTGGTCGTCGCGGGAGGTGGTGCCGAGACAGGTGATGTTCTCCTCCGCAATGCCCTGCGCCACGAAGCGCGCGACCAGGCTGTCGCGCAGCAGCGCGTCATCGAGCAGGCCGTGCTTGAGGACGATCTTCGATCCCGGCACCTCCTGCATGATGCGCGACCACACGCGGATCGCATCATCCGAGATCTTGTAGATGCGGTTGAACACGCCGAAGGTGACATGACCGTTGCGCAGCATCGGCAACTCGGACGGCTGCAGATCGGTGACGGGCTCCATCGTGATCAGGCACGGCAGATCAAAAATCTTTTCCGGAAACAAGTGCCGGACCGATGGCGGGATGAAGATGGGATCCGCGAGCACATAGTCCATGGTCGGCATGCCGGTGCCCGTCGCATGTCCGAATCCGGTGGCCTGGATCGGAGCCGGCTTCCGCGCGAAGCATTGCAGCCTGTTGCCGGTCGTATGGCCTGAAACATCGATCAGGATGTCGACGTTATCGGCCTCGATGCGATCGGCGAGTTCGTCGTCCGAAAGTCCCCAGGCATCAACCCAGACGTCCGCCAAGGATTTGAACCTGGCGGTGTACTCGTCCGCTCCTGGCCAGGAGTAATAGCAGATGATTTCGAAATTGGCATGATCATGGTTGCGCAGCACCGGCAGCAGGGTAAGTCCCGCCGAGTGCTGCCGGAATTCAGCGGCGACATAGCCGACCACGATGCGTTTTTCCGGGTCGAGCTTCCGTTTCGCCAGCGTCCTTTGCGGAATTTTCGAGCCGATCGCATCCCACCAGGATTTTCGCACGGCCTGCTGGACCACGAAATCGGCTTCGGCGCGGTAGTCTTGCAGGAAGATCTTTCCTCTGATCGCATCGCCATAGTCCGGGCGCAGGTCCAGCGCGCGATCGAGATATTCGATCGCGGTGTCCATGTCGCCCTGGTTGGAGTAAGCGAAACCCATCAGCGCCATTCCCATTTCGGAGCGCGGATTTCGCTCGATCAAGGTCGTCGCGGCCGCCATCGCCTGCGCGGTCTTGCCCATGACTAGGCAGGTCTGGGCCTTGCCCCGGAGCGCCAACTCGAGCTTGGGCGAGATCGCAAGCGCTGCCTCGAAATCCGCAAGCGCAGGCTCCAGGCGCTGCAGTTCGTAGCTGAGCCGCCCGCGCTGGGCCAGGATCCTCGGCGCGCCGGGCTTGATCGCCAGCGCCGTCGCGAGCTTGGCGGCAGCCTCTTCGTAGTGCCGGAGTTCCATGCTGACCATGCCGCTGCCGACGATCGCCTCGGCATGACGCGGCTGAAACAACAGGGCGCGATCAAAACTCTCCTTGGCGCGCATGATCTGCCCAAGCACGATCTCGACCATGCCACGGTTGCAGAGTGCGTCGGCATAATCCGGCTTCAGCTTGATGGCACGCTCGTGCATCTCGAGCGCCTGCTCGTACAGGCCCATATGCATCAGCGTGTTGCCGAGATTGGTCAGCGCCACCGCGAAATTCGGCTTCAGCGCGATCGCCCTCTCCTGGCACCGCCGCGCCTCTTCGTAATTGCCGAGGTCGAAATGCACGGTCGCCAGGTTGTTATGGGCATCGTGCAGGCGCGGATCGAGCGCAATCACGCGCTCGATCAGCTGTTGCGCCTCCTCGAGGCGCCGGCCGTCATGGGCGCACATGCCGAGCAGGTGCGTGGCGTCGACATGATCCGGAAGGGCTTTCAGGATCTCACGGCACAGCGTCTCGGTCTCGGCATATCGGCCCTGGCCATAGGCGTTCGCCGCAGCGGCGATAACGGCGTCGGCCTGCTTCATCAATTTCTTCTGCAATCGCGCGTTCTGGAATGCGCGCGCGCCGCCGCTGCTCTGCAAGGTGTCTCTCCGGAGGATGGCCCCGGCAGAGTCTAACTGATTCCCGGGCTGGGCCGGCCGGTCACCGGACCTGCGCCGCCCCGTCCCCGGGATTTCCCGGGGCTCAGCGCAATATCTGGCTCAGGAACAACTTCGTCCGGGCGTGCCGCGGGGCGGCGAAGAACTCGTGCGGGGTGTTGGCCTCGATGATCTGGCCGGCGTCCATGAACACCACGCGGTTGGCGACCTCGCGGGCAAAGCCCATTTCGTGGGTCACGACCAGCATGGTCATGCCCTCCCCGGCAAGGTCCACCATGGTATCGAGCACCTCCTTGACCATTTCGGGGTCGAGCGCCGAGGTCGGCTCGTCGAACAGCATGACCTTCGGGTTCATCGTCAGGGCCCGCGCGATGGCAACGCGCTGCTGCTGGCCGCCGGACATCTGCCCCGGAAACTTGCTGGCCTGATGCGGGATCTTGACCCGCTCCAGGAATTTCATCGCGGTCTCCTCGGCGTCCTTCTTCGGGATGTTGCGCACCCAGATCGGCGCCAGCGTGCAATTATCCAGCACGGTCAAATGCGGGAATAGATTGAAGCTCTGGAACACCATGCCGACTTCGCGGCGCACCGCGTCGACATGCTTGAGGTTGGGCCCGAGCTCGATGCCATCGACGACGATCTCGCCCTCCTGGAATTCCTCGAGCGCGTTGATGCAACGGATCAACGTCGACTTGCCGGAGCCCGACGGCCCGCAGATCACGATGCGCTCGCCCCTCTCCACTTCGAGGTCGATGTCGCGCAGCACGTGAAAGTCGCCGTACCATTTGTTGAGGCCGGAAATCTTGACGATGGGGTCGGACATGGCGAACTCGATCAGTTGCGGCGGTGGGCGTTGAGACGGTTCTCGACGAACAGCGAATAGCGCGACATTCCAAAGCAGAAGGTGAAATAGATCAGCCCCGCGAAGGCGAAGCCGGTGAACAACGTCGAGGGCGTCGACCATTTCGGATCCGAGAACGACGCCCGCAGCGAGCCGAGCAGATCGAACAGCGCCACGATCGAGACCAGCGAGGTGTCCTTGAACAGCGAGATAAAGCTGTTGACGAGGTTCGGAATGACGTGACGTAGCGCCTGCGGCAGCACGATCAGCGAGGTCGTCTTCCACCAGGACAGCCCCAGGGCTGCTGCGGCCTCGCCCTGCCCGCGCGGGATCGCGGCGAGCCCGCCACGGACGTTCTCGGCCTGATAGGCGCCGGTGAACAACGAGATGCCGATCAGCGCGCGCACCAGGCCGTCGACGGTGAAATTGCCGGGCAGGAACAGCGGCAGCATGTAAGTGGCGAAGAACAGCACGGTGATCAGCGGCACGCCGCGCCAGAACTCGATGAAGGCGATCGAGAAGATCCGGATCAGCGGAATGGTGGAGCGACGGCCGAGCGCCAGCGCGATGCCGATCGGCAACGAGGTGACGATGCCGGTGACGGAGACCACCAACGTCACCAGAAGGCCGCCCCACAAATTCGTCGCCACGACCGGCAATCCGCCGTGATCGAGCCCCATCAGCTTGATGACGATGGCGATGGCGATGAAGGTGGCGGCGCTCGATCCAAGCGCGTGCCATCCCGTCCGCAGGCCGCCGCCAAGGACAAACGCGATCAGGGACACGACGAGGGACGTGACGGCGAAATCGGTCCAGACGGACTGACCGGTGCCCTGGATCTGGTCGCGCAGCCAGATCAGCGGAAAGATCAGCCAGGAGATCGCCGTGCCGACCAGCACGATGAGTTTGCCGACGACCCACAGCAGCGGGCCGATGGAGAACGTTTTGCTGAGACTAAGCAGGGCCTGTCCGGCATTGACGATACTGTCGTCGAACAATTGCAGCAGGCCGGCCGTCCAGCTCAGCCCAAATCCCTCGAGGCCGCCGCCGTGCAACAGGAAGAATGCGACCACCGGGAAGGCGAAGAAGAACAGGCCGGCGTTGAGCCCTTTCGCCGGCAAGCGCGGAATGAGCAGCGGCAGCAGCAGCGCCGCCGCCAAGATCAGCGCGAGATTGACCCGCCAGCGCTCGGCCTCGGGATAGAAACCATAGATCAATTGCGGCAGCTTGGCCTGGATGTAGGGCCAGCAGGCGCCGACCGCAAAGCCGGCGTTCTCCGTCAGGCATGCCGTGCGGTCCTTACCGCTCCACACCGCATCGACAATCAGGAACTTGATCGAGGGAACGATGGTGAACCACAGCAGCAAGGCGCCCACGAGCGTGAGCAGGATGTTGGTCGGTGAGTTGAACAGGCGCGTGCGCATCAGGCCGACAAAGCCCGTGGTCCTGACCGGCGCGGGACGTTCGGTGAGCAGGTCCTGGCGGACGAAGCCGCTCGAGGCGATGTCACTCATGCGCCCAGACTCCGGCTGACACGCCAACCATAGACGCTCATGACGGCGCTGGTGAGGAGCGAGATCAGGAGATAGATGCCCATCGTCATGGCGATGATCTCGATCGCCTGCCCGGTCTGGCTCAGCGACGTGCCGGCGAACACCGAGACGAGATCAGGATAGCCGATCGCGACCGCCAGCGACGAGTTCTTGGTGAGATTGAGGTACTGGTTGGTCAGCGGCGGCACGATGACGCGCATGGCCTGTGGCACCACGATCAGCCGGAGCGTGTTGCCGCGGCTGAGGCCCAGAGACGATCCCGCTTCCATCTGCCCTTTGTGGACCGACAGGATGCCGGCGCGCACGATCTCGGCGATGAAGGCGGCGGTATAGGTCGACAATGCCAGTGTCAGCGCCACGAACTCCGGAATGATCCGCGAGCCGCCGGCGAAATTGAACCCCTTGAGTTGCGGCAGCTCAAAGGTGAAGGGCGGGCCTGACACCAGCATGCTGGCGAGCGGCAGCCCGAACAGCAGCGCCAGCACATAGGGCCAGATCCGGATCACGTGTCCCTGCTGAAACAACGCGCGCCGCGCGTGGATGCGCAGGGCCAGTGACGCCACGATGGCGAGCGCCAGCATCGCCAGGAACGGTCCGAGGCCACTCTCGCCGATCGGGCTGGGAATGACGAGGCCGCGATTGCTGATGAAGGCAATGCCGAGCAGCGAGATACCCTGCCGCGGATTGGGCAAGGCTGCGAGCACTGCGAGGTACCAGAACAGGATCTGGAACAGCACCGGCAGGTTACGGATGATCTCGACATAGATCTCGCCGACGCGCGACAACAGCCAATTGGGCGAGAGCCGGCACAGCGCGACGATGAATCCGATCACGGTGGCGAAGACGATGCCCACCACGGAGACCACGAGCGTGTTCAGGAGCCCGACCACGAACACGCGCATGAACGTGTCCGAGCCGGTATAGGGGATCAGGGTCTGGTTGACGTCGAAGCCGGCATTGTTCCGCAAGAAACCGAAGCCGGCCGCAATGTGCTGGTTTTCGAGGTTGGCGCGGGCATTGGAGACGATCTCATAGCCGATCCAGCCCAGGATCGCCGCGAAGGCAAACTGGACGGCAACGCCGTTCCAGCCTGCCTTGCCGCCCAGGAGGCGCCTGATCTTCAGCGCGATCTGGGGCGGCGGTTTTCGGACCCCGGTGCTCATGCCGCTGCCGGCTGATCAGGGCGATCAGCGGATCGGCGGCGCGTACTGAAGACCGCCCTTGTTCCAGAGATTGTTGAGACCGCGATTGATGGCGAGCGGCGAGCCCGCGCCGACATTGCGATCGAACACTTCGCCGTAATTGCCGACCGCCTTCACGATCCGCACCACCCAGTCCTTGGTCAAGCCGAGCTGTTCGCCGAAATTGCCGTCGGTGCCGAGGACACGCTTCATCTCGGGATTTTCCAGCTTCGCCTTCTCGTCGACGTTCTTCGAGGTCACGCCAAGCTCTTCGGCAGTGACCATCGCAAACAGCGTCCACTTCACGATGTCGAACCACTGGTCGTCGCCGTGGCGCACCATCGGGCCGAGCGGCTCTTTCGAGATGATCTCGGGAAGCACCATGTGGTCGTTGGGCTTGGCGAGCTTCAGGCGATTGGCGTACAGGCCCGACTGGTCCGTGGTGAAGACGTCGCAGCGCCCGGCCTCATAGGCCTTGATCGTTTCATCGTTGGTGCCGAACGCGATCACCTCGTATTTCATGTTGTTGGCCTTGAAGTAGTCCGCGAGATTCTGCTCGGTGGTGGTGCCGGTCTGCACGCAGACCGAGGCGCTGTTGAGCTCGAGTGCCGAATTCACCTTGAGCGACTTCTTCACCATGAAGCCCTGCCCGTCGTAATAGGTCACGCCGGTGAAGTTGGCGCCGAGCGAGGTATCACGCGAGAGGGTCCAGGTGGTGTTGCGCGAGAGTACGTCGATTTCACCGGATTGCAGCGCGGTGAAGCGGTCCTTGGCGGACAGCGGCACGTACTTGACCTTGGTCGCATCGTTGAAGATCGCCGCAGCGATCGCCCGACAAACGTCGACGTCGAGGCCGGTCCAGTTGCCCTTGTCATCGGGCGAGGAGAATCCCGGCAGGCCTTGGCTGACGCCACAGGACAGCATGCCCCGGTCCTTGACGGTCTTGAGCGTTTGCGCATCGGCGGCTTGGGTGGAGAGGCCGGCGGCGAGAGCAAGGGTGAGAGCCAGGGTTATGCGTTTCATGGGCTTTTGGCCTTTCAAAGTCATCTCAAGGAACGTTGTCTCAGGATCATCCCTGCCGGGGCCAGGCGTATCAAGACCCACCCTGCAAGAGTCATGCTGGAAAACCTTGCCGAACACCCGCCGATCCCGGGAGGCCCATACCTTAATCCCCGCCGCAGGCGCCCGCCGATATGGTCGTGGCGCAAGGTTCGGACAGACGATGGATCGAAGGTCGCGGCAGGCCCCTCAACATGCAGCGACTGAATAGCACCTGCGCATCACAGAACGACTGGCGTGCCGGGTCAAGGGGTTGACGGGACTCTTCTGTATTCTGTTATTAACGACGACGGCCACCGGCCGGCCCGCAGGGCGCTCCGCGCGTCCGGCGGAGACGCGATTTTGAAAGCAGACGCATGGATTCCTCGCACCCCTCCGGGCAGCAGCCCGAGACCCGGCTGGTCACCTCCGGCCGCGACACCAAGGCGCAAAAGGGGTTCGTCAATCCGCCGGTCTTTCACGGTTCGACCGTGCTCTATCCGACCGCCGAGGACCTGCACGCCCATCGCAGCGAGTTCCAGTACGGCCGCCACGGCACGCCCACCACCCGGGCCTTCCAGGAGACGCTGATGGCGCTGGAGGGGCCGCAATGCGCCGGCGTCGGCATCGTCCCGTCGGGACTGTCGGCGATCTCGACCACCCTGCTCTCGGTGCTGAAGGCCGGGGACCATCTCCTGGTCTGCGACAACGTCTATCGGCCCTCACGCAATTTCTGCAACGGCATGCTGGCCCGCTACGGCGTCGAGACCAGCTATTTTGACCCGTTGATCGGCGCCGGCATCGAAAAGCTGTTCAAGCCGAACACCCGCGCGGTGCTGGTGGAGGCGCCGGGCTCGCAGTCGTTCGAGATGCCGGACATTCGCGCCATCGCCGAGGTCGCGCATGCCCAGGGCGCGCTCGTCATCGACGACAACACCTGGGCGACGCCGCTCTATCACCGCTCGCTCGAGCAGGGCGTCGACATCAGCATGCAGGCCGCCACCAAGTATATCGGCGGCCACTCCGACATCATGTTCGGCACCATCTCCGCCAACGCCAAGGCCTGGCCGATGGTCGCCGAAGGCATCCGCCTGCTCGGCGTCTGCGCCGGTCCCGACGACGTCTTCCTCGCGCTGCGCGGCCTGCGCACGCTGTCGGTGCGGCTGGCGCAGCACCATCGCTCCGGGCTCGACATGGCGCGCTGGCTGGCGAGCCGGCCCGAGGTCGCGCGCGTGCTGCATCCGGCACTCGAAACCGATCCGGGCCATGCGATCTGGAAGCGCGACTTCACAGGTGCGTCAGGCCTGTTCAGCATCGTGCTGAAGCCGGCGCCGCAGAAAGCCGTCGACACCATGCTCGACACGCTCAAGCTGTTCGGCATGGGTTTTTCCTGGGGCGGCTTCGAGAGTCTTGCGATTCCCTTCGATTGCAATGCCTATCGCACCGCGACCAAATGGGCACCCGGTGGGCCTACGCTGCGCCTGCACATCGGGCTGGAGAGCACCGACGATCTCAAGGCCGATCTCGATCGCGGCTTCGCTGCTCTGACGGCGGCAATGTGAGCCTGCTCACAAGGCATCGCCCCCCGGCAACGAGCAACCTGCGCAAACGTTAACGCCGACGCGCCAACAAAGAGTTTGATCCTCAAGCATTTGGCGCTAGCCTCACCAATCGACCCCAATCCGGACACGGAGCATGGGAACGTTGGTTCTGCTGGATCTGATGGGCGGCGTTGCGCTGTTGCTGTGGGGCCTGCACATGGTCCACAGCGGGATCCTGCGCGCGTTCGGTCCCGATCTGCGGCGCCTGCTCGGCAAGGCGCTGAGCAACCGCGTCGGTGCCTTCGCCGCCGGCCTCGGGCTCACCGCCTTGCTCCAGAGCAGCACCGCGACCGCCTTGATCACGAGCTCGTTCGCCGCCGAGGGTCTCGTCAGCCTCGCCGCCGCGCTCGCCATCATGCTCGGCGCCAATGTCGGCACGACGCTGATCGTGCAGGTGCTGTCATTCAACATCACAGCCGTTGCGCCGGTCCTGTTCGTGCTCGGCCTCGTCGCGTTCCGCTCCGGCCCGCGCTCGCGGATCAAGGACATCGGCCGCGTCTGCATCGGCCTCGGCCTGATGCTGCTCTCGCTGCACATCCTGCTCGACACGCTGGCGCCCGCCGAGAACGCGCCCGGCATGCGCGTCGTGATGTCGGCCATAACAGGCGATCCGATTCTGTGCATCTTCATCGCCGCCCTGATCACCTGGATGGTGCATTCGAGCGTCGCCAGCGTGCTGCTGATCATGTCGCTGGCCTATGCGCAGTTCGTCACGCCCTACGCGGCGCTGGCGCTGGTGCTCGGGGCCAATCTGGGCAGCGCCATCAATCCGGTGTTCGAGGGCGCCAATCGTGACGATGCCGCGAGCTATCGCCTGCCGGTCGGCAATCTCGTCAACCGCGTGATCGGGATTGCCCTCGTCCTGCCCTTCCTGGGCGCGATCGCCGAACACATGCACGCCTGGCAGCCCGATCTCGCCAAGATGACGGCGGCTTTCCACATCGCCTTCAATGTCGGCACGGCCGTCCTCTTCATCGGCCTGCTTGACGCCATGTCGCGCCTGCTCATCCGCCTTTTGCCGGATCGCATGCAGGAGGCCGACCCGGCCCGGCCCCGCTATCTCGACGAGACCGCGCTGGAGACGCCGTCACTGGCGCTCGCCGACGCCGCCCGCGAGACCTTGCGCATGGGCGACCTCGTCGAGGTCATGCTGCGCAAAGTGATGGCCGCGATGATGACCAGCGACCGGGTATTGGTGGACCAGGTCTCCAAGATGGACAATTTCGTCGACGGTCTCGACGAGGCCGTCAAGCTCTATGTGACTAAGCTGATGCGGGGCAGCCTCGACGAGAGCGAAGGACGGCGCGCGATGGAGATCATCTCCTTCGCCATCAACCTCGAACATATCGGCGACATCATCGACAAGAGCCTGAGCGAACTCGCCACCAAGAAGATCAAGCGGCGCTTCCAGTTCTCGGCGGAAGGGGCCGACGAGCTGGCCGCCTTCCACAAGCGCACGATGGACTCGCTACGGATCGCCTTCGGCGTCTTCATGTCGGGCGATGTCAACGAGGCGCGCAAGCTGCTGCTGGAGAAAACCGCGCTGCGCAACACCGAGCTTGCTGCGGTCGAGCGGCATCTCGACCGCCTGCGCGAGGGCCGGCCCGAGACCATCGAAACGACGTCGCTGCATCTCGACGTGCTGCGCGACCTCAGGCGCATCCACTCGCATATCTGCTCGGTCGCCTATCCCGTGCTCGATGCAGCCGGCGAACCCTATCGGAAGACCACGGCGGAGACAGCCGCCCTGCCCGCGCCGGACGCCGCGTCGGCATTGCCGCGTTAGTTAGCCCTCCGGATCAGCGATCCAGCGTCTTCGAGGCGCTGGCGCGATTCTTGACGATCAGCATGATGTTGCGGATGTAGATGACGGTCGCCAGCGATTGTCCGAGGATGATGACCGGCTCGCGCTTCACGACGCCGTAGACCAGCGTCATCAGCCCGCCACCCATCGAGCAGAACCAGAACGCCATCGGCACCACGCTGTTGCCGGCGCGCTCGCTCGCGATCCACTGCACCAGGAAGCGCGCGGTGAAGAACAATTGCGCGACGAGGCCGAATGCCAGCCAGAAATCGAACTTGGCGACGAAGACGTCGTAGAGATAGCTGCTCAGCGCCTGACCGTATTGGATGATCATGCGTTCACCTCAGTCACATCCGGTGTCGGCTTCTTGCGGCGGATCAGCCACCACACGCCGGCGAGGTCCATGATGCCGATCCACAGCCGGTCGAAGAAACCGTAATTCGACACGCCGGAATGGCGCGGCCGGTCGATCACGTCGACATAGGCGATGTCGTAGCCTTCGCGGCGGACCAGCGCCGGCAGGAAGCGATGCAGACCGTCGAAATAGGGCAACATCAGGAAGACGTCGCGCCGGAACGCCTTCAGTCCGCAGCCGGTGTCGCGGGTACCGTCGTTCAGGATCGCGTTGCGGACGCCGTTCGCGATGCGCGACTGGAATTTCTTGAAACCGGTATCCTTGCGTCCGACGCGCTGTCCCGCAGCGAGGCCGACGCGGCCTGCTCCCTTCTCGACCGCCGAGATCAGGTCAGGCAGGAAGGCCGGATTGTTCTGGCCGTCGCCGTCGAGCGTCGCCACGATCACCCCGCGCGCCGCGCGCACGCCGCTGCGCACGGCTGCGGATTGGCCGCCTGATCTGGCATGGCGGAGCTGGCGCAGATTGTCCCGCTGGGCCATGATCGCGGCGAGCCGGTCGCCGGTCGCATCGGTCGAGCCGTCGTTGACGTAGATGATCTCATAAGCCCAGCGGCCGTCGAGCGCCGCGCCGATCTCCGCGATCAGCGGCGCGATGTTATCGGCTTCGTTGCGCACGGGAACGACGATGGAAACCGAGGGCTGAGAGACCGAAGGCTGGGACGTCGACAAATCAAAGCTCGTGGTTGGCATTGGCCTGCGACCTGAGGGAACCGGCGGTCCGGCAGGCAGCCGCTTTTATGGGGCAGAGGCGCCGTGGGCAACCCTTTTGAGACGGCCCGAGACCGTCCCTGCAAGAGGCACGATGGTGCCGTCGGTGCGGATGGCAAAGCCCAGCCTTCGGGCCGCGAACCAGTAGCGGACCGCCATGGCGCCGACCATGCCGACCAGCGCGCCGGCCACAACGTCGCTAGGGTGATGCGCGAGCAGCACCAAGCGGGTCAGCAGGATCACGATCGCGTAGGTGAACATGAAGACGCGCAGGCGCGGCCAAACGGCCGAGACCGCAAACGCCAATGCGAACGCCGTCACCGCATGGCTCGACGGCAGGCTGGAATAGGCCCCCGTTCCCTCCAACGGCACGAAGTTGAACGGATTGGCCTTGCCGCCGACGAACGGGCGCCCCCGGCCGATCAGATATTTCAGGATCTCGGCGACGAATACCGACACGGCGACAGACAGGAACACGAATTGCAGCCGCGTGCCGAGGCCGAGCAGCAGTGCGCGGCGGTTGCCGTGCAGCCCTGCCGCCACGAGCGCCAGCACCACGAGCACGCCCCCCAGCACCGAGAGCACATACTCGTCCTTGCCGAAATCGGTGAGGATACGGATCGGCCACAGGCCGGGTGTGCCGCGCGCCGGCATCAGCTGGATCTCGGTCTGGTCGAACGCAACCATCAGCACGATGACGAGGGCTGCGCCCGCCGCGCCGAGCCACAGCGAATGCCGCGCCAGTTTTCGCGCGGCCTCTGCACGGCGCGAGTGTGAGGGCGTGCGAGCGAGCTGCGCCAGTGCGAGCCTCGACACGGCGAGCAATTGCGCCGGATAGCCCGGACGCGGCGCGGTGCTGGTCGAGGCCGACATCCTATTCGGTGCCTTCCGAGCGGAAGATCGAAATCGAGACGGCGCGCCCTTGCGAAAAATTATAGCCGTCGATGCGCGCGCCGACCTTGTAGCGCAGCCCGATCGCCTCGGCGCGCTGCACGAAGCTCCGCTCCGAACGCTGCTCGATCAGTGCAAAGCGACAGCTCCCCTGCCGCAGGAAGTCAGCCGCGCCCGAACCATCCGTGAGCAGGGTCTGGGTGCCCGTGAGGAAGACGAGGCTCGGCTCGTGGTAGCCGGCCGCAGCCGCTTTCGGCCCGACGCAGGTGACATTGCGGAGCGCGCGTGCGATCTCGATGCTCGGAAACAGCGGCGTCAGCGACGGCAGCACGATGCCGTACACCGTCACCGCCAGCATCAGGGCCGCGACCACCGCGTTGAGCAGCGAGCGCTCGGCGCGATTGTTGTCGTAGAGCCACCAGGCGAACAGGCCAAAGATCAGCGACGCCGCGATGAACGGCCAGGCCGCGAAGGCCGGCTGCCGCGTCAGCATCACGGCGCCGACCACCGCGATGATCGAAGCGGCCGCGGGAATCCCGAACCACCAGGCCGAACCGCGCATCAGCCAGGAGCGCGACAGCACGCGCCGCTCCAGCGCACCGGCGGTGAGAATGGCGATCGCGGGATACAGCGGCAGCACGTAATGCGGCAGCTTGGTCAGCACCGCCTCGAACACGATCCAGGACGGGATCAGCCAAGCCAGCAGAAACTGCGCACCGGGCTCACGCCGGGCCCGCCATACCGCCGGCGCGGCCATAGCCGCGAGCGGCGCGCCCGGCCAGAACGTGATCCAGAACAGCACCAAGTATAGTCCGGGCGGCGCGCCATGGGATTCCTGGGCCGCTAGCTTGCTCAGCATGTCGCCGCCGACGGAATCGGCGAAGAAGGCATCGCCCGCGCGCCAGAAAATCGCGACGAACCAGGGCAGCACCAGCACCAGCATCCACATCAGGCCCCAGACCGGGCGCAGCCGCCACAGCCAGGAGGCATCGCGGTCCTGGATCGCGAGCACGACGATGGTCAGCCCAGCGAACATCAGGATCAGCGGCCCCTTGATCAGGATGCCCACCGCAAGCGAGGTCCAGAAGATCGCTGGCCAGCTCCAGGGCGGATGCGTCTCATCCTCGGCGCGCTGCCAGGACAGATAGGCCCGCGCCATCGCGCCCATCGCGGCGACCACGCAGAACAGCAGCATCGCGTCGGTCTTGGCGAGCCGCGCCTCGACGCCGAGCAGGACCGACGCGCACATCATCAGCGCAGCCAGCACCGCCGCGCGCCGGGTCACGAATCCGAGCGCGGCCCAATAGGTCATGAGCACGGCGCCGGTCGCCCCTAACAGCGACGGCAGCCGGTAGACCCAGATCCGCAGTTCGGCCCTCGGCAGCTTGAGCATCGAGGCGGCTTCGACCGTCGCCGCTTGCAACCAGTAGATGCCGACCGGCTTCTTGTAGCGGACGTCCCCTTGAAAGCGGATATCGACATAGTCGCCGCTCTCGACCATCTGCTTGGTGGCCTGGGCGAACCGCGCCTCGTCGCGATCGATTGGCGGGATGGTAAAGAAGCCCGGCAGGAACAGCAGCAGCGCGCAGAGCATCATGAAGGCGACGGCGCGGGCATGGCTGGCCGTGACCACATCGAGCATGCGCACGAGCCCGCTGCCCGGATTTGCGGGCGATTTCGGCTCGCGGGGTGCTCCAAAACGGGGGGGTGGGTAGGTCTCGGCCATTGGTTCCGCTTACGCTGAAACCGCCATCGCCACAACCGCTTAAGGCATGGTCATTGAATTCGAACGACGACTGTGTCCGCGGCGCCCGTGGCATCGATCACGGTGAGCCGCGCAAAGCCGGGACCGGGTGGATCGATCAGGCGCTGGCGGCGGCCGTCGATCTCGCCGAGTGCCGTGCCGTTAACCATGACGGTCATGGGCAACACGCCGCCGGCGACCTTGACCGGCATCGCTGCGCTGTCAGCACCACCCGATCGATCGACGTCGATCCGCGAACCGTTCAGCGGAAACTGGATGTGCAGCGCCTGCTCGCGGCCGGTCCGCACCAATTCCCCCACCGGCCGGAACCGCTTCAGCGGCAATGGCAGCCTGGCATTGCTGGCAACCAGGGTTCCCCTTGGTGGTCTTGGCAACGGTGCCAGCGTCTTGCCGGTCCGGGCAAAGGCGTCGAACAGGATCGGCGCGGCGGCCACGCGCCCGATCAGTCCGGGAACCGGCGCGCCGTCGGGCCGGCCGACCCAAACGCCGATGGTCATGCGGCCGTCGAAGCCGACTGACCAGGCGTCGCGATAGCCGTAGGAGGTGCCGGTCTTGAAGGCGATGCGGTTGTGAGCGGCATTCTCCGGCGGCGGTGTTCCCAGCAGCACGTTGCCGACTTGCCAGGCCGCGACCTGATCCAGCAGCCGGAGGGTCTCGCGGTCATCTTTATCCGCCATGACCTCGCGCAGCGGCTTGGTCGTACCAAGGCGGGCAAGGCCCGTATAGAGCTGGGCGAGATCCTGCAGCGTCACGCCGACGCCGCCGAGACCCATGGCGAGACCCGGCGCTTCGTCCTTGGGCAGAACCAGATTGCCGCCGGCTTGCCGCAGCCGCGACGCCAGCCGGCTGGAGCCGACGCGATCGAGCAGCACGATTGCCGGCACGTTCAGCGAGAGTTGCAGTGCCTTCTTCACGGGCACCGTGCCCTGGAAGGTCATGTCGAAATTTTCCGGCGCGTAGGAGCCAAAGCGGACCGGCCGGTCGTCGATCAGGCTTTCCGGATGAACGAAGCCGTCCTCGAAGGCGAGGCCGTAGATGAAGGGCTTCAGCGTCGAGCCCGGCGAGCGGACCGCGCGGGTCATGTCGACCTGCCCTGCCCGGCTCTCGTCGAAATAATCGGCCGAGCCGACGCGGGCGAGCACGTCGCCGGTCTCATTGTCGACCACGATGATGCCGACCGAGATGTTCGGCCCGAGCGCAATGGCGCGATCCCGCGCCAGCGGCTCCAGCACCTTCTGCAAGTTCGCATCCAGCGTCAGCCTGATGACCGGCGCGTCCTTCACCGTCGAAAGCGCGGTGTCGGAGGCATGCGGCGCCAGGATCGGCATCGGCTTGCGCAGCTTCGGAATGGCAACGGCCTTGGCTTGCCTTGCGTCGTCTGCGCCGACCACTTGCTCCTCGACCATGCGGTCGAGCACGCGGTCGCGCGCCTTGCGCGCCGCCTCGGGATGGCGATCAAGCCGGCGCGTCTCCGGCGATTGCGGCAGAGCCACCAGCAGCGCGGCCTCGGCCAGCGACAGCCGCTTCGGCTCCTTGCCGAGATAGGCGATCGAGGCGGCCCGGATGCCCTCGAGATTGCCGCCGTAAGGCGCCAGCGCGAGATACAGATCGAGGATCTGCTCCTTGCTCAAGCTCCGCTCGATCTCGATCGCGCGCACGATCTGGTGCAACTTGGCATAGAACGAACGGTGCTGCCGCGGCTCCATCAGCCGTGCCACCTGCATGGTGATGGTCGAGCCGCCCGAGACGATGTGGCCGCGCGTTCCAAGCTGCAGCGCGGCCCGTCCGAGCGCCAGCGGGTCGAGACCGTTGTGTGCGTAAAAGCGCTGGTCCTCATAGGCGAAGAGCAGTTTCAGATAGGTCGGATCGACTTTGGAGCTGCCATCGACCGGCAGCCGCCAGCGGCCATCTGCCATCGCATAGGCCCGCAGCAGCTTGCCGTTGCGGTCGACGATCGTGGTCGAGACCCGGCGCGCCTCGTCGAGCGGGAGAGGACCGAGGGAGTAGACCCAGCCGACGAAGCCGACGATGGCGAAGATGAAGGTGAGTGCGAGGGCGGAGAGGAGGCGAAAGCCCCTGCCTCTCGCTCCGCTGCCGTCAGTCCGGGATGGCCTGAAGGGCCAGACCCGGAATCTCGATATTCCGGATTCGGTGCTTCGAGCCGCTCCGGAATGATGAGATATTTGACTGGCTTCGCTCACCTCACCACCTCACTTCGCCGGCCTGACCTCGACGGTGCCGGTCCCGGTGCGACCGTAGCGCGAGGGATTATACATATCCTCGACATAGGCCTGCGGCAGCACATATTTGCCGGGCGAGACGGCGCGCACGATATAGGCGACGGTGAAGACCGACTTGGAGTCCGAAGCGCGATCGACCGCCGCGGTGAAGCGGTCGTCGCGGAACTCGGTATCTTCCGGCTCCTCGCCGTCCTCGATCCAGTCCAGCGTGCCGCTGTCGCCCGATGACACCAGATTCGGATTGTCGATCTCAAGACCGGCGGGCAGATAATCGGACACCATGATGTGGCCGAACTCGGGCTTGGCTTCGGTGATCCTCAGCACCACCGCAAAGCGCTGGTTCTGCTTGACCTTGCTGATGTCGGTCGGCTTGCCGTCGAGCGTGAAGTAATTGCGCTCGATCTTGAAGCCGTTCGACGCCGCAGGCTCCGGCGTCACCGGAGAGCCCGACACCGAGATCACCGCCTGCACTGGCGCATCGCCGGTGTTGGTGATCTTCAATGGCTTGCCCTCCAGCGCGGCGGCCTTGTAGCTGCGGTAGAGCGCGGTCTTGACGCTCTGCCCGTCGACCTCGATCGAGAGGTTCTCCTTGGCCAGCGCGCGCGCGGCCAGCACCAGCCACGCATTCTCCTGCGTGGAGGTGTAGGGCGTGAGCCCGCGTGCGGTCTCGACCCGCGACACCGCCTGCGTCAGCGTCGCCTTCGGCGCGTTGCCCTCGCTGGCAAGCGACACCAAAGCTGCGGCATCGCGAAGCTGCGATCCGTAGTCGCTGCGTCCGAACTCCAGCACCGGCTTCGGCGTGAGGCTGTCGAGCGCGGCACCATAGACGCGTTCTGCGCGGTTGCGGTCGCCGACCAGGGCGAGCGCCGCCGCGAGCTGCGACTTTGCGATCGGGGTTGCGAGATTGGCAAGCTTGGTGTCGGCGAGATAGCGGAGATCGCCGATCGGTGCAGCACCGTTGCGCGCGAGCACGTAGAGGGCGTAGACGAGATCGCGCCCGCCGTCCTTCTCCGGTTCATTCGCATTGACGACGGAGTTGCGGATGCGGTCGAGCGCGTTCTTGAACAGCACGTCCGGCACCGCAAACCCCTTCTCGCGAGCGCGGGTCAGGAAGTCCGTGACATAGGCGTCCAGCCAGGCATCGTCGCCGCCCGCCGACCACAGGCCGAACGAGCCGTTCGAGCCCTGGCGCGCCAGGAGCCGCTCGATCGCGTCGCGGATGCGCTGGTCGACCCCGGTGTCCATCGCCAGATGCGCGCCGGCGGCGAGATCATTGACGTAGAGCAGCGGCAAGGCGCGGCTCGTGATCTGCTCCGAGCAGCCATAGGGGTAACGGTCGAGCGCTTTGAGGATCGTCGCGGCGTCGAGCGCGGTCGACAGGCTCGCCGAGACCGAGACGCTGCCGGTGCCCGGCACGAGGTCGGAGAACATGTCCGAGGTCAGCGTCAGGCTCTCGCCTCTCGCAAGCGTCCGGATCGAGCGTCGCGCCAGCACCTGCGTCGCCGCCTTGACGTCGAGCGCGTAGTGGCGCGCCAGCGCCAGGCCGTTCGGTCCCTTGATGTCGACGTCGAGCGTCGCCTGCCCCGCCGCGGTCGCATCGATTGCGAGCGCGAACGCGTTGCGCTGCCTGGCAGCGAGCTTGACCGTGGTGGCGGGATTGCCGGTCATCTTCACCGGTCCGCCGGTCTTGACGTTGATGACGTAATCGCCGGCCTGCCCCTCGACATTGTCGATCTCGAGGTTGACCGTGCCGTGGTCGCCATTGAGCAGGAAGCGTGGCAGGGTGGTGGTCAGCACGACGGGGTCGCGGATCACGACATCGGTGCTGGCGCGGCCAAGCTTGGTCGCCGTCCACGCCACCGCCATGACGCGCGCGGTGCCGGCGAACTCCGGAACGTCGAAGCTCACCTCCGCCGTGCCGTCAGCAGCAACGGTGACGATGCCGGAATAGAGCGCGAGCGGCTTCTGCGCGGGCGGCGAGCCCTGGAGCTCGGCCGCACCGGCATCGCCGCCGGACTTGATCTGGCCGCGCGTGCCCGACATGCCGTCGATCAGCTGCCCGTAGAGATCGCGGATCTCGGCGGTCAGGCGGCGCTGGCCGAGATAGTAATCGTCCGGCGCCGGCGGCTTGTAATTGGTGAGGTTGAGAATGCCGACGTCGACCGCGGCGATCACGATCTTGGCGTCCTCGCCCGGATTGAGCCCGTCGATCTTGACGGGGATCTTCAGCGTCGAATTCGGCCGGACCAGCGCCGGCGGCGACAGCTTCACTTGCAAGGTGCGCGTCTGCTTGTCGATGCCGAACCATTTGAGCCCGATCGCCCGGCCCGGCATGCGCTTCGCCGCCGCATCAAGAGGACGGCGCAGCGTCGCCACGACATAGGCGCCGGTGCCCCAGTCCTTGCCGACCGGGAGCTTGACCTGTGCGGTGCCTTCCTTGACGTCGATGGTCTGCGTCGTCAGCAAGCGGTCGCCGAGCACGTTGATGGTGAGCTTGCCGGCGCTGCGAACATTGACCGACACCGTCATGATGTCCCCGGAGGCATATTGGGGCTTGTCGATCGAGGTCTCCAAGAGGTCCGGCGTGTCGGCGCTGCCGTCGGAATACCAGCCGACGTCGAACTGCACCGAGGTCACCGGGCCATCGGCGTCATTCGACTTCACATCGAGCCGGTAGCGGCCGGGCTGGGGGCTGAGCGAAATCCGCGCCGGCTTGTCGGCCGTAACCGTGACGTCGCCATCGGCAACGCGCGAGGTCGACTTGACCGGTTCGTACTCCCAGTAATTGTTCTGGCGATACCACTGATAGCGCGACTCCATCTTCAGCAGCTCGTAGCGCAGGCCGTCGCGGCGCAGCTTCTCGCCCTCGGGCGAGACGAACACGACGTCGAACTCGGCCTTGTCACCCTCGGCGACGTTCTTGTCGCCGAACAGCGGCTTGATACCGATCTGCGCCGCCGTGGGCGCGACCGGCAGCACGATCTTGCGCTCGACGGCGCGGCCGCCGGTCTCGACCATGCGGACGAAGATCTGCGCCTCCTGCGGACGGGTCGAGGCCGGCTGCTTGTCCAGCGTCGCCGGGAAGATCGCGACCCCATTGGCATCGGCCTCGGGCAGGTTCTCCAGCGGCGTGCGCTCGTTCGAGGTGGTCTCCTCGTCGGCGACGCCGAACCGGTAGCCGGCAAAGCCCGGGCGCTCGGCCGCGGGCGCAACCAGCATATCGCCTTCGAGCTGGAGGCCCGAGGCCGGCGCACCATAGAGGAAATGGCCGTCCGCCTTAAGCTCCACAGGAGCATTAGCTTTGATCACCTTGTCCTTGGCGGATAAGTCGAATTCGACTCGATCGGGGACGTAATCCTCGACCATGAAGGTGGTCTCGCCGACCGAGGAGCCCTTCGGGTCAGTGAAGGCGCGCACCCGCCACGTGCCGGTCGGCACAGCCGAATTGAGCGGCACGGCCAGCGTGCGGCCGCCCGCGCCCTGATCGGACAGCACGGCGCGACGGAATTCGACGCCGTCGGGACGCTCGATCACCAGCGTCAGCGGCCCGCCGGTGACGGCATTGCCCCGCCCGTCGCGCAACAGCGCGGTGAGATGGACGGTCTCGCTGGAGCGGTAGACGCCGCGCTCGGCATAGACGAAGGCATCGGCGCCCACAGGCACGGCGCGGCCGGAGACGCCGCGATCGGACAGATCGAAGGCGGAGGACTTCAGGCTGAGGAAGGCATAGTCGGCCTTCTCGCCAGTGACCGTCAGCATCGCCGGCGACAAGCCGCCCTCGCCGCGCGCAAGGCCCGCCTCGAACAGCACATGGCCGCTGTCGTCGGTCTTGCGGGTGGCCAGGATCTCGTTATTGCGCGCAACCAGCCGCACCTCGGCTTTGCCGACCGGATCGGTCGAAGCCAGCGAGTTGACGAACACGTGGATCCCGTCATTGCCGGAATAGGCTGTTACCCCGAGATCAGAGACGATGAACCATTGGGTGGCGAGCTGATAATCGTCGTCCGAGCCAGGACCCTTGGCGGCGGCCGTCATCACGTAGACGCCCGGCTGCAGCTCGCCGAGCGCCTGGTCGACCGGGAATGCCGTGGTGACATCCTGGTTCAGGGTGATGGCGGTCGCGAGCTCGCCGGACCAGACCTTGACACCGCGCTCGTCGCCGAGATCGCTGAGCTGGTATTTCGACAGCGTCTTCTGGAAATCGCTGTCGACCACCGTGTTGATCAGATTGCGGTCGCCGATCCGGAACACGTTGATGTCGACCGCGGGCGTGTTGACGCTGACCACGGGAATGCCGCGCTGGCCGGTCCTGGGCAGTACATAGGCGCGGCTGGTGAAGCGCACGAAGGGTTTGCGGTCGCGCACATAGACGTTGAACTCCGCCGATTTCGGCAGGCCTTCCTTCACGGTGGACGGCAGGCCGGCGCGCAGATTGATGTTGTAGCGCTCGCCGTGCTTCAGCCCGTCGACGCAGAGCTGCTTGCCTTCGGCCGACAGCGCCGGCTTGTCCTGGCCGGCCAGGGCCAGGAATGGCGCGAAATCGGTGCGTCTTGCCAGCTCCTCGGAAAACTGGAAGCAGGCGCGCGGACTCGCCGAATCCGAGTCCACGGTATAATCGAGCAGCCGGAAGCCGTGCTCGTCGCGCATTTTCTCGTATTGCCCGCGGACGTCGGCGACCTCCCGCATGTCGAGCGACAGCCGCAGCGCATCCAGCGCCGGCCGCCACAGTTTCCGTTCCGCCAGCGCCTTGCCGAGCACGGCAAGCGCGTCGGCCTCCTCGCCCGGATTGCCCGCGCGCTGGTAGGCGATGTAGGCGGCGGTCGAGGCGCGTTCCAGCAGGAACGTCTGCTCGCTCGAGCTCTTCGGCGAGATCTGGAAGATCACCTTGGAGAGCCGCAGCCAGTTGCCGGCATCCCCCGGCGCGGTGGCCGCGATCTGGCCGAGCATCGACAGCCCTGTGCGGTAATCGTTGCGCCGGAAGGCGGCGTCCGCATCCGTGCGCAGCGTCGCGCTGGTCTTGGCGACCGGCCCCGCCTCGCTCTTGATCTGGGCCTCCAGCTTGATCGCGGAATCGGCGAGATCGTCGCGCTTGAACGCCTTGTCCGCGGCTTGCGCTGCGCTGAGGCCGAGCGCCAGCGTGGCGCACAATGTGACGGCGCGAACAAGACCGATCATGAGGGACTCCCGGAAATCGCGGACAGCGGCCCGCAGGCAGCATGAAATGCGCTGAAAGGTGACGGACTCAAGGCGATGGAACCAAAGGTGCAAATCGTCGCATTCGCCATGACAAGGCAAGTCCAGAGGAGACCGATCAAGATACCGTCGCGCACGCCGTCCTGATGACGCAGCAATACCTGAGCAGTCGACCGGCGGCCATATCCCGGAAGCTGGCCAGCGTTCCCGGCGATGTGATCCATCGTCTAGTCCGCTGCCGCTCAACCCGGCACCCTGACACGCCACCGTTCCGCTTTGTCGCGAGTTTGAGGAAAACGGTTCGGTTCAGGCTTGGCGAAAGACGATATTTTTCATATTGGCATGCTAGATGAACAGCCAGCCCAGGCCGGGGCGGCTCAAGACGGTCCCGTAGCTCAACTGGATAGAGTAGCGGATTTCTACTCCGCGGGTTGCAGGTTCGAGTCCTGCCGGGATCGCCAGCAATTTTCATT
The DNA here is from genome assembly GCF_016616425.1 of Bradyrhizobium diazoefficiens. NCBI lineage: Bacteria > Pseudomonadati > Pseudomonadota > Alphaproteobacteria > Hyphomicrobiales > Nitrobacteraceae > Bradyrhizobium > Bradyrhizobium diazoefficiens. The sequence continues at coordinate 3,900,057 of NZ_CP067101.1, read as the reverse complement.
TGCCCGCAGCATGAACTGGCGGGCAAAAAGAAAGACCCCAGCGGCGGGAGCTGGGGCCTCACTTGGGGCGGCGTTAAGCGAAACCGTTTTCCGGGGGCGGCATGAAACGTCCCGAAACAAACCGGCGAGAAATCGAACGCGGCTATGACGTGTCGAGGCTCAGGCGAGCGACGCTCGTTACTTGCAAAGGTGCCTTTGCCCGTCATTGCCGGTGAAAAAGGTATCGCGCTGGCATGAGACGCCCGGGCGTCCTGGAACGTCAGATTTGCGGTGTTGGCTGTTGCTGGCATCATTCTTCGATGCGGCACCGACTGTGCCGGTTGCGGGGTGACCCTTACTTTTGGTCGCCTGCTGCGCATTTACGGCGCCTGCGAGCGCGCATGATAAAATTGCGACCGCCCCGAGTGTGCTGAGTTTCGCCATGCAAGCCTCCGGATCAGGAGTGACCTAGAAGCTAATGGGGAGCGCAGGGGGTCGTTTCCCACAATCAAACGGATGTGATGCCGGCCGGCCGGACCCGCTTATTTGATTAGTTCTTCAGCGCCTTTCCGAAGCTTTGGCCGCCGTCAGAACAGGACAGTTGTCGGTAAGGATAAGATCCAGACCTTGTACAAGCGACGGTCACGTTGCCAGATGTAAAAGTGAATAGCGTAGTGTGCTGCTTGGACGGCTTGGTCGCAAAACACTGAATCTGGCTGTTATTGCGCTGTTTTAGCTGCGAATTGGCCTTCACGTAGTTTAGAAATCCGGGACAATCGTTGGCGAAAGCGCTCGCCGGCAAAATCATAAGGATGGAAAGAATAAGTTTCATTAACATCCCCTCTTGTGTCGAACGCGACCCGCACAGGGCCATTGGCAGTATAGAAAAACGGCCAACGCTCGCACGTTGTGAAGCAGTTCACAAACGCATGAAAAAAGTCGCCGGCCTGAACCGACACAGGCCCTTCAACACCCACGACGCGCAGTAGCTCTGATCCGTTCCGGCGCTAGGAATGCCGCGAGAGCTACTGTCTGTGGGAGGTGTGACGAACCAGCCGACCGATAGCGCTCTGCCACTCAAGCAGCGCCGCGCGCGTGTCGTCGTCCGCATCCGCGGCCCAGTCCCGGCAGACGCTTCCATCTCGGCAGGCCGGCTCCTCCCGGGGGGAATCGAGCGCCTCGCACAGCAGCAGGAAGCGCAAGGCATGATCGCTGACGGTCAACGGGAAGCAGTAGCGCTCATTGCCGAGCTTGAACTCGCCCTTGAAATCGGCGCACCAGAGATCATTCGGCGCCGCGCCTTGCGATAGCGGCGTGCCATGGGCGCGATAGCGCGGGCCGCGGCCCCGCCTGACCAGGCCGTGGCGGTCGAGGACGGCATGGATGGTGCTCTTGGCAGGGATTCTGATATCGCCATCCAGCCGCCGGACCAGGAGCTCGCGGATCTTGCGTGCGTCCCAATGCGGCTTCTCGGTCTTGAGCTGGACAATCAAGGTCTCGATCTGCGCCGGCAACTGATTGGCGTAGCGCACCGGCCGCCTGGAGCGATCGCTCAGGGCCTCAAGGCCGTGCTCCTTGTAGCGGTCGAAAGTCTTGTAGCCGGTCTTGCGGGATATCCCGAACTCCCGACACACCTCGGTCATGGCTTCTCCATCCAGAAGCCGGGCGACAAAACGAAGGCGCTCTTCCATTACCGAACTCGCTTTCCACGGCATCAACACCCTCCCGCAGAACAAAAGCGGAAAGTGTAACCCATGTGTCCGGTACGTTCTGTCACCTATGTCTCGGGTCGCTCATGCAAATCCATCGCCCTTCACGAAGGCGTGGGTAACCATACGCCGGCCTTTGAGCCGCGCAAATGCCTCCTATCTAAGCGCCGGGCGAATGCGCCCGGTTAAGGACTCCGATGCTTCCTACCGAATGGACGAGAATGGCTATCGCATCTGCGGTGGCGATCGGCGCGATGTCGTATTTGGCAATCGACGCAGGCGTGGTGAACACCACAGCGTGGTCACAAGGCCCATCAAGGTGGCTCAAGCATCGATCATTGGCGCCGCTATGGGCCAGCATCACCTCTCCTTCGCCCTCCAGGAGTGGGCGCGTCCCAGCCGCGACAACAACAAAAAGCCGGCCTTGGAGCATCGCCTGGCGATCGATTGATCGAGGCGCGCTCTTCCGCGCAAGCGGCGTCATTCATCCTTCACCGCCTGCGGACTGATGGGCCCGCCACCACCGCGCTATGGCCGCGGTGAGATCGCCCCACAGCTCCGTCGGCAAATCCGGGACGGCGACCCGAACGCTATACTGGTCCGTGGTCGCATTGTGAAACCACTCGGTCGCAGCGAAGTCGAAACCGAAGCTGCCGGCGTGGCGGATCGGGAAGCCTTCTCCACGCAGTTCGTTGCTCATGTCCTCGGCGGCCTGCCGTGCGCTCGCCTCGTCGAGGGGGCGCCTGCCGCGAAGGGTGACGTAGAGACCGTGAGCGAAATGGAGTTCGGCCGAGAGCGCCGGGAGCCTCGCCGCAAAATAGCGAGTCGTGATTCGGCCGTTGCGCAAGATCGCGGCAACACGCCTTCTCGTGAGCGCCCAGTAGGCCGCGCTGCCCACAAAGGGCGGGAAGTGCGCCGGCAATGCCGCCCCGCCGAGCAGGCGCACCGCGTTGCGGCTTTCGGACGCGAGACGTGTCCATTCAGGCCGTCCTGCCCGCTGCTGATGCTCGTTTCCGTGCACGAAAACTGCAGAGCCGAGCCGGCCATATTCCGCGCCGAGCGAATCGAGCTTGGTGTGGCTTCGCACCATTACGACGGGGACTGCATATCGGCGCGTCCATCTCAGGACGCGCCGGATGCGGCCCGATCGGCCGGCAAAGCACGTCGTGTCGAAAATCAACAGATCGAGCTCCGAACCGACGCAGCACAGCGCCGCTTCGAAGGCGGCGGCGGAGATGCAGGAATCCAGCAGCAGGATTTGCGGCGAACTCGCCGGAGCGAACGCATCCTGCAGTGGGAGCTTCAAGGCCCGTAGCCGCAGATGCGGGACAAAATCCCGGATGAGTTCCAGCGTCTCGCCATAGGAGCCCGGCAGCACGAGAATATCGGCAGGGCCGACGACATGCCTGGAGGCCAGCAACAGTGCCGAGATTGCGGCCATGCCGGAGGCGGTATAGATCGTCTCGCTCGTGCAACCGCGATCGAGATCGTAGAAGGACGGCCCCTGCACGGCGAGATCCGCGCGCTGATAGTCGTAAGCGAACACGAACGGACCGCTGGCAGGACGTGCGCTCGCCGACCACGCCGTCTCCGTCGCTTTCCAGTCCCGCAGTTCATGGTCCGCGCGCAGCGCCGCCGTGATCCGGAATTTCGACGTGATGACCTCGTCGACCGATCGCGGACGAGTCAGATGCAACGGGCTTCTCAGGCAGTCGTTCAGCAGCCCGATTTCCCTGTGCTTTCTGTCGAGATAGGCCTGAATGCTCTCCATGCGCGTCTTGGCTGATCCGATCGGACGTCAACGTTCGGAAACCGCCTTGGGTCCAGTGCCACGCCCGCCGCAACGAAGATCGATGTTCGACGTTGAGACTGTGCAAAGGAGAACAACATGGCTGACATCAGAGAGCACATGAAAATCATCGGCAAGGACGGCGCACATGTCGGCACCGTTGACCGCGTCGAGGGCAACCGGATCAAGCTGACGCGGAAGGACAGTCCGGAAGGTCACAAGGACCATCATCACTACATTGACACGAAATATGTCGGTGCCGTCGAAGGCGATGTCGTCAAGCTTTCAGTGAATGCCGACGCGGTACCGAAGACGGAAGCCGCCTAAAAACGCTGAGCCGCTTCGGGCTTCTTGTTTCTTCATGATCCGACTCCGCTTCGTTCCAAGAGCACGAATCGTAATCGCAATAATCGGCGCCGCACATTTCTTAACGCTACGTTTCGTCAGGTCAGATTGATCTTGGAACTGGCGTCACGAGCACCGGCCGCAGCGCGCGAAGCGAGCCGCTCCGCGCAACGCCGGGCGCCTCGAACCGCAGCATAGTAAGGCACAGTAAAATGCGAAGGCGGCGTGGAACGAGATCACGACCGGCACGTTGGATGCCATGAAGTCAGGTGGTGCCGACCTTCCAGCCCCGGTCGGCTTTGAAGAGCCCCGTGCTTGTCCCCCGAGCACGGGGTTTTTCTCATGTCGGTCGGCCTACCAGCCGGAACGAATGTGCCCGGCTGGATCTGACGAATCCGTTTGCTCCTCGCGCGGATCGCGGGCGAGTTCGTGCCAGGCCAGGGCCAATTGGATCAGGCGTTGCCGGTCGGCGCCTTCCGATGCCGCAGCCCGCTTCATCGCGGCCTCGGCTTCGTGCTGTGGATCGTACTTGGTACACATGAGACCCGACCCTAGCCGGCCATCTGGACAAGCGCATGGCGATTTCGTCCGTACGATTGCGGGGTGACGTCGCCGCCTCCCGGACTGGGCGAGCCGCCCAGGCGCACCCTCGCCTCACCCGCATGCGCTGATTGCGAAGCCGTGAGGCTGGGCCTCACATCCAGACAATTGCCTGATAGTGCAAACGAGGCGGACCTTTCGCCCGCCTCTCTCAGATCAGGATGCGACCAGTGCCTAACGGCACGCCCGCGGATCGGCCGCCACATACTGCCCATCCGGATAGCGGTAGTAGCAATTGCCTTGCGCCCAGTAGTAGCCCGGCTGGGATGCGGCGGTTGCGCCCGCGATGGCTCCGGTTGCGCCGCCGAGAACCGCGCCGGCGGCAGCCCCTGTCGCATTGCCCGACAGCAGTCCGCCGAGCACGCCGCCGACGATGGCGCCGCCAAGCGCGCTCGCGCCGGGATCAGCCGGGGGCGGAGGCGGAGGTGGCGGCGCATAGACGACCGGAGGCGGCGGTGGCGCATAGGCCACCGGTACGTCGTCGTAATACTCCTCCGAGATATAGGCGGGCGGACCAGCCATCCGCTGCGGATAATAATACCAGACGCCGCCAACGTCCCACCACCAGCCGGAGCGGCCGTTGTGGACTTCGTGGCGCCAGCGTCCGCCATCCCAAGCGCGATTGCCACGATAGGCGTGCCCGCCCCAATCGCGCGTCGGAGCAGGACCGCGGGCGACATAGCGTCCCGGCGAGGGGCCGCCGGCGCCGTACGGACCGGGACCCGCGTGGCGCTGGCCGCCGGACTGCGGCGCGGGCCGGACGGCCTGCTGCGGCGACGGGCCCTTGCGCAGGTTCTGATTGTTCGGGGACGATGCCCCTGCACCCGGGCCGGCTTGAGGCTGGCCGGGGCCCCTCGATGGCCTGGCGTCCTGGGCCTGCGCCGAAAGCGTGAGCAACGACATGGCCGAAACCAAGGGAATGATGATCTTCATGCGGCTGGACGCACTCATGCGTGCTGGACCCCCTGCTCTCTCGATTGCCGTGGTGCCTGGCGCGATAGACGATTCGCCTCGCGCTGGGCTTGATGCCGGCTGACATAGCTGACTTGCTTTGGTCGGCGAAGCCTCGTTACAAATGATTAAAATCACGGCAATTTTTCGGCTCGACGACTCACGCCGGAGCGCCTCTAGCGGGCCGGTTCGATCACGTTGCAATTGCTCCGCCCGGACATCAGGCAGTCCTGCATCTTGCTGGCCACGGTGAGGTCCCGGACGAGCCACCAGCCAATACCGAGAATCACGACCACGATGATCAAGCCGGCGATCGCGCCGCGGCGGCTGTCACCGGATTGAGGCTGCGGCGGAGATTTGGGCTTTGCGCCCGGTTCGGGCTTGGACATGGACATACATGGCTACCTATGGCGGGCGAGCCGGCTTATCACCTCTGCGACGTCCGATCACATCCCAATCTGCTTCTCAGGTTCACCCTCGGGTGGCCCGGATGGCATCCTTGCGCGAGGTTTCGACTGCCGGAATCGCCTGCTGGACGCGCGGTGCGCAGATCGTAAGCACAAACGCGGTTTGGGTGCATTTCCAGTCGGCACCCAGGACGGCACTCTCGATGGGCTGCGGACGAGCGCGCAGCAGCGCGGCACCGGCCACCAGGGTGAAGGCGATTGCGAGTGCCTTCAGGGTCAATCGGAAGATCGTCATGCCCGTGCTCCGTCTCGTATCGGGGCGGACGCTAGGCGTCGCCCTGATGCTCCCTTGTGAGGGACATCACAATTCGGCAGTTTTTTCGGGCTACGAGAGATCGTCGGGAGGGGGCGATTTTTCGTTGACCTGATCGGCTGCGATTATGGGTGGCTTCGCGACGCGCAGCGATGTACACGCTTCTGCGTCGCGTGGTGCCTGCTATGCCCAGCCGACGTACCAACCGCAGTGATGTAGGATCGAAAGTGAGGAAGACAAGGTTCGTTCGATGAGTGGATTTAGGGAACCAGGCTTCTCCGACCGGCAAAAGGCGGCGCAGGAAGCACGCAAAAATCTTTTGAACAAATTCAAGTCGCAGCCGGGTCACGACGATCCGGCCGTTGCGGCGAAACGTGCCGAGCGCGAGGCTCTCGCGGCCAAGCGCGCCGAGGCAAAGGCCGCGCGCGAGGCGGAAAGGGCCGAGCAGAAGCGCCGCGAGGAAGAAGCCAAGGCCGCAGAAGCCGCGCGGATCGCGCGCGAGGCCGAGGAAGCCGAAGCACAACGCGCTGCGCTCGAAGCCGAGCAAAAGGCCAAGCGCGATGCCCGCTACGCCGCGCGCAAGGCCAAGCGGAAGTAGCGCTCGACCCCAATCGGACCGAGGCAGCGCGCTTCCGTTCAAATCTCATTTCGGGATGGTCGCGATCGGGGCCGCGCGAACGCGCGGCCCCGATCGTTGAGCGCGGACGGCATCCGAAGCGCGCCTGCGTCCTGGCCCGGCGCCTCGTGACGACCAGCGATCAGTGCTTCTTCATCATCCCGTCGTCTTTCTTCATCCCATCCTTCGACATCTTGTCCTTCTTCATGCCGTCGTCCTTGGACATTGCATCCTTCTTCATCATGCCGTCCTTGGACATCGTGTCCTTCTTCATCATCCCCCCATCCTTGCTCATCTTGTCCTGAGCAAAGGCGGCCGGCGCAAACGCGAGGCCAAGCGAGAGAGCGGCAGCCGAGACGCCGAGCACGATGCGGGTGCGAATGGTCATGGATCATCTTCCCTTCGAAATGGTGTTGGTCAGCGACGGACGCCGCTAATCAATCTCGACGGATGGATGGCGTGCGTTGTTACGCCACCGCCAATAAATCTTTGACGATCTCGCTGCGATCCATCGTTTGGAGGAGCCCGGAGCCTGCAACGGGAGTCGGAAGTGTGCAGCGCAGCACGACCGGCACTTGCCGCGGCATTCGGTCTCGAACTATCAGATGAAACACCGGCTAGGATGGGTCTCGCGCCGGCCTCAAGAGCCTAGATCCAAATCACGCTAAACAAATCACGCCAAACAAGAACTGTCCAAAAAACGCCAAGGGGATCACACCATGCTTACGCGCCGCCACCTGCTCGCGACCGCTGTCGCCGCACCCGCCATTCTTCGCTTCGGCATCGGTACGGCGCAGGCCGCGACCACACTGAAGATCTCGCACCAGTTTCCAGGCGGCACCATCGACAAGGGGGATTTCCGGGATCGGCTCTGCCGCATGTTCGCTGCCGAAGTCGCCAAGCGCAGCAACGGCGACATCGCCGCCGAGATCTATCCGAACTCCTCGCTGATCAAGACCAACGCGCAGTTCTCCGCGATGCGCAAGGGCGCACTCGACATCAGCCTCTATCCAATGCCCTACGCCGGCGGCGAACTGCCGGAGACCAATATCGGCCTGATGCCCGGCCTCGTGACCACCTACGACCAGGGCTTGCGCTGGAAGAAGGAGCCGGTCGGCAAGGCGTTGACCGACTTCCTCGCCGACAAGGGTATCATCCTGCTCACCTGGGTATGGCAGGCCGGCGGCGTGGCCAGCCGTTCCAAGCCGATCGTCGCCCCGGAAGACGCCAAGGGCCTGAAGGTGCGCGGCGGCTCGCGCGAGATGGACATGGTGCTGCAGACCGCCGGCGCTTCGGTGCTGTCGGTACCTTCGAACGAAATCTATGCGGCGATGCAGACCGGCGCCTGCGATGCCGGAATCACCTCCTCGACCAGCCTGATCTCGTTCCGCCTGGAAGAGGTCGCGAAGTCGCTGACCTCGGGCGCGGGCGCCTCCTATTGGTTCATGCTCGAGCCCTTGATGATGTCGAAGGCGATCTTCGACAAGCTGCCGAAGAACCAGCAGGATATCCTGCTCGCGGTCGGCACCGAGCTCGAGGCCTTCGGCCGCAAGGGCGCGCAGGACGACGATATCGAGGTCGCCAAGGTCTACGAGAAGGCCGGCGCCAAGGTTTCGGCGCTCGATGCCGCGACCGTCGGCAAGTGGCGTGATATCGCCCGCGATACCGCCTGGAAGGACTACAGCGCCAAGACCGCGACTGCGGCGAAACTGCTCAAGCTCGCCAACGACGTCGCGGCATGAGCCACGGTCCCCTTCCGGATCGTGACGAACCGACAAACGCTGCCGCAAGGACGGGCCTTGCGGCAGCAGTCGATCGCGGTCTTGCCATCCTCAACAGCATCATCATGGTGTTCGCAGCGGTCGCGCTGGTCGCAGCCTGCGCAATCCTGAGCTACAGCGTGCTCAGTCGCGCGCTGTTCCAGGCTGCCAACTACTGGCAGGACGAGGCCGCCGTGTTCCTGCTGGTCGGCGCGACCTTCATGACGGCCGCTTATGTGCAGCAGAACCGCGGTCATATCGGCATCGAAGCCTTCGTCGGCCTATTGTCGCCGCTGGCGAACAAGGTCCGGCTCTGGCTGGTCGATGCTGCCACGTTCCTGTTCTGCACCTTCTTCGCCTGGAAGTCCTGGACACTGGCCCATGAGGCCTATGTCGACGGCCAGGTTTCCAACTCGATGTGGTCGCCGCCGCTCGCCATCCCCTATTCGCTTATGGCGTTCGGCATGAGCCTGCTTTGTGTCCAGATTCTCGTGCAGCTTGCGCTGCCTTTCGCCGGAGCCAAGCGTCCATGAGCGTCTTCGGCATCGGCCTCGCCTACGGCATTGCGACCCTGCTGGTGATGTTCTCGGGCATGCCGATTGCGTTCGCGCTTGGCGCGGTTGCGGTCGTGTTCATGGGCATCTACATGCCCACCGCTTCGCTGGATACGGTGACGCAGAACGTCTACGAGGAAATGGCTTCGATCACGCTGTTGTCGATCCCGCTCTTCATCCTGAAGGGCGCCGCGATCGGCAAGTCGCGCGCCGGCCAGGACCTCTATTCGGCCCTGCATGCCTGGCTGCATCGCGTGCCCGGCGGCCTCGGTGTCGCCAACGTGTTCGCCTGCGCGTTGTTCGCGGCCATGGCGGGCTCCTCGCCCGCGACCTGTTCGGCGATCGGCTCGGCCGGCATCCCGGAGATGCGCAAGCGCGGCTATTCCGGCGGCTTTGCCGCCGGCATCATCGCCGCCGGCGGCACGCTCGGCATCCTGTTGCCGCCGTCGATCACCATGATCCTGTTCGCGGTCGCTGCGGAAAAGTCGCTCGGGCGGCTGTTCCTCGCCGGCATCGGGCCCGGCCTACTGCTGGTCTCCCTGTTCGGCGCCTACGCGGTGATCCGCTTCCGCCACGAATATGCGGCGGCCGAAGCCGTCTATAAGAAAGGCGGACCGGAGGCTGCGATCCTCGCCCGCGACGAGTACACGCTGGCCGAGCGCTTCAGCGTGCTCCCGCGCGTGATCCCCTTCGTGCTGCTGCTGACCGGCGTCATGATCGCGCTCTATGGCGGCTACGCCACGCCGTCGGAAACCGCCGGCCTCGGCGGCCTGCTCGCGCTGGCGCTGATCGCGGCGATCTACAGCGTATGGCGGCCGAGCGACCTCGCCCCGATCATGAAATCGACGATCCGGGAATCGACCATGCTGATGATGATCATCGGCATGTCGCTGCTCTACTCCTACGTGATGAGCTATCTGCACATCTCGCAATCGGTCGCCGAATCCATCGTCGCGATGCACCTGCCGCGCTGGGAGCTGCTGTTCGCAATCCTCGTCATGGTGGTCGTGCTCGGCTTCTTCCTGCCGCCGGTTTCGATCATCCTGATGACCGCGCCGATCATCCTGCCGCCGCTGCGCGCCGCCAATTTCGACATCATCTGGTTCGGCGTGGTGATGACCATCGTGATGGAGATGGGGCTGATCCACCCACCGGTAGGGTTGAACATCTTCGTCATCCGCAACGTCGCGCCGGATATTCCCTTGCGCGAGGTGATCTGGGGCACTCTGCCCTTCGTGCTGTTGATGATGCTCGCGGTGCTGCTGCTGTGCTTCGTGCCGGAGATCTCGACCGGGCTGCCGGATCTGGTGATGGGGCCGGACGGGAGCAGGTAGAGCCGAGGTGCCGTAGGGTGGGCAAAGCGCATCGTGCCCACCATTACGACTTCGATCGCGGAGAAAGGGTGGGCACGGCGCTCCGCGCCTTTGCCCACCCTACGAAGCCGCTCGCTTGCGCTTCGCGTTCAGCGCCGATGCCACCCGGCTCACGGGCGGCTTGCCGAGCACGCGGCTCATCTCGTTGGTCGCCGCCAAAAGCTTGTCCATATCGACGCCGGTTTTCACGCCCATGCCCTCGAGCATGTAGACGACGTCCTCGGTCGCGACATTGCCGGTCGCACCCGGCGCATAGGGGCAGCCGCCGAGGCCGCCGGCGGCCGCATCGATGACACGAACGCCCTCCTCCAGCCCGGCATAGAGGTTGGCAAGCGCCTGGCCGTAAGTGTCGTGGAAATGCATCGCGAGCCTGGCGGTGGGAATGTTGGCGGCAACCGCGCGCAGCATCTCCTTTGCCTTGCTTGGCGTGCCGACGCCGATGGTGTCGCCGAGCGAGATCTCGTAGCAGCCGAGATCCCACAGGGTCTTGGCAAGATCGGCCACCGCTTTCGGCTTGATCTCGCCGTCGAACGGGCAGCCCAGCACGCAGGAGATATAGCCGCGCACCTTGATGCCGTCGGCCTTGGCGCGCGCCAGCACCGGCTTGAAACGCTCGATGGACTCCGCGACCGTGCAGTTGATGTTGGCGCGCGAAAACCCCTCGGAGGCCGCAGCGAACACCGAGACCACTTTTGCACCGGCCGCGCGCGCGGCGTCATAGCCCTTCTCGTTCGGGACCAGCACGTGGAATTCGGCGCCCGTCACGTGGCCAACACCGCGCAGCACGGCGTCCGAGCTTGCCATTTGCGGGATCGCCTTGGGCGAGACGAAGGCGCCGACCTCGACCGTATCGAGGCCGGCGGCGACCAGCGCCTCGACAAAAGCGATGCGGGCCTCGACGCTGACCGGAGCCTTCTCGTTCTGGAGCCCGTCGCGCGGCCCCATTTCGATGATGCGGATCTGGTCGCTCATGTCACTCTCCCGCAGGCTCGACCACGGCGAGTTCGACCCCCTCCTGCACGATGTCGCCGACCTTGCACTTGACGGATTTCAGCACGCCGGCATGGGGCGCACGCAACGTCTGCTCCATCTTCATCACTTCAAGGGTGAGGATCGGCGCGCCCTTGTCGAGCGTCGCGCCCTCTTCGGCCAAGACCGCGACGACCGTTCCCGGCAAGGGTGCCGCGATCTTGTCCTCGCCGGTCTGCTCCTCACTCTCGCCGCCGAACGGATCGACCCAGTGCAGGTCGAAGCGGCCATTGCGTGTGCGCAAATACAGCTCATGACCGTCGATCACGGCCGCCACGGACGATTTGACGCCGTCGAGCGTCAGATCGAAGCCGCCATCGCGTGGCGCAATCGCGAATGCAAGCTCGCGGTCACCGATCGCCAGCGTGGCCGGCCCGCTGCCGTAGTTCAGAATGATCTTCTGCTCCGGCCCATGACCAACGCGAAAAGCGAAGCTGCGCTGGCGGCGGCCGACCGGCTGCCAGCCGAAGGTCTGCCAGGGCGAATTCGCCTGCGCCTGTGCGGTCTGCTGCTCGTCGTTGATAACAGCGGCGACGGCTGCGCAAAGCTCCAGCTCTCCGGGCGCCGCCGCGGCCGGGGTCAGGACCGCCAGCTCGCGCTCGATGAAGCCGGTGTCTATCGCATTGGTCCGCACCTTCGGATGCGTCATCAGCGCGGAGAGGAACGGGATGTTGGTGACGATGCCGCGGACGTCGGAATCTTCCAATCCGCGGTTCAATCGTTCGATCGCGACGTCGCGCGTCGGCGCCCAGGCGATCATTTTTGCGAGCATGGCGTCATAGTACGGCGAGACGCTATCGCCCTCCCGATAACCGGCGTCAATGCGCAAGCCCCCGGTCTCTGCCGGCAGCCGCCAGGTCGAGATCCTGCCGACCGACGGCATGAAATTCCTGGTCGGGTTCTCTGCGTAGACGCGTGCCTCGATCGCATGGCCGTTGAGCTTGATCTCGTCCTGCTTCATTGGCAATGCCTCGCCGAAGGCGACGCGCAACTGCCAATCGACGAGATCGATGCCGGTGATCAGTTCGGTCACGGGATGCTCGACCTGGAGACGGGTGTTCATCTCGATGAAGAACACGTCCTTGCCGTCGGAGACGAACTCGATCGTGCCGGCGCCGACATAGTTCACCGCGGCTGCCGCTTTTCGTGCGGCGGCGCAGACGGTTTCACGCTGGGCGGCGTTGAGCGTCGGCGATGGCGCTTCCTCGATCACCTTCTGGTGCCGGCGCTGCAAGGTGCATTCGCGCTCGAACAGCGACAGGAGATTGCCGTGGCTGTCGCCGATCACCTGCACCTCGATGTGCCTGGGATTGTCGACATATTTTTCAATCAGCATGCGATCGTCGCCGAACGCGGCCTTGGCCTCGCGCTTGGCGCTGACAATCGCAGGGCCAAGCTCGTCGGACGAACGCACGATGCGCATGCCGCGGCCGCCGCCGCCGGCGGACGCCTTCACCAGGATCGGGAAGCCGATCTTGTCGGCGGCTTTCGAAAGCGTCGCCTCGTCCTGGGCCTCGCCGTGATAGCCGGGCACCAGCGGCACGCCGGCCTTCTCCATCAGCGCTTTCGCGCCGGACTTCGAGCCCATCGCATTCATCATTTCGGCGGTCGGGCCGACGAAGACCAGCCCCGCATCGAGGCAGGCCTGTGCGAATTCGGCATTCTCCGACAGGAAGCCGTAGCCGGGATGCACCGCTTCGGCTCCGGTCTTCCGCGCGGCCTCGATCAGCCGCTCGACATTGAGATAGCTGTCGCGGGCGCGTGCGGGACCGAGCAGCACGGCCTCGTCGGCGAGTGCGACATGCATCGCGTCGCGGTCGGCCTCGGAATAGACGGCAACCGTGCGCAGGCCCATGGCGCGGGCGGTGCGGATGACGCGGCAGGCGATCTCGCCGCGGTTGGCGATCAGGAGGGTGCGAAAACGACGGTAGAGCTTCGAGCGGTCCATCGCATCACATCCTGAACAGGCCGAATTTCGTCGGCTCGATCGGCGCATTCGACGCCGCCGAAAGGCCAAGACCGAGCACGAGCCGCGTGTCGGCCGGGTCGATCACACCGTCGTCCCACAGACGCGCGGTGGCATAATAGGGGTGCCCCTGGCTCTCATATTGCGCGCGGATAGGCTCGCGGAATTTATCTTCCTCTTCCTTCGACCAGTTATCGCCCTTGGCCTCGATATTGTCGCGGCGGACCTGGCTCAGCACCATCGAGGCCTGCTCGCCGCCCATCACCGAGATGCGTGCGTTCGGCCACATCCAGAGGAAGCGCGGTGAGTAGGCGCGGCCACACATGCCGTAGTTGCCGGCGCCGTAGGAGCCGCCGATCACGATGGTGAATTTCGGCACCGAGGCGGTCGCGACCGCCGTCACCAGCTTGGCGCCGTCGCGCGCGATGCCGCCGGCCTCGTACTTCTTGCCGACCATGAAGCCGGTGATGTTCTGCAGAAACACCAGCGGAATGCCGCGCTGGCAGCACAGCTCGATGAAATGCGCGCCCTTCAGCGAACTCTCGCTGAAGAGAATGCCGTTGTTGGCGATGATGCCGACCGGATAGCCCCAGATATGTGCGAAGCCGCAGACCAGCGTCGTGCCGTAGAGCTTCTTGAACTCGTCGAACTCGGAGCCGTCGACGACGCGGGCGATGATGTCGCGCACGTCGAACGGCTTTCTGCCGTCGACCGGCACCACGCCATAAATCTCCTCCGCCGCAAACAGCGGATCGCGCGGCTTGTGCATATTGAGGTTCGGCCGCACCGACGGCTTCAGCGTGCCGACGATGCGCCTTGCGATGCCGATCGCATGGGCATCGTTCTGGGCGTAGTGATCGGTCACGCCGGATTGCCGCGAATGCACATCGGCGCCGCCGAGCTCCTCGGCGCTGACCACCTCGCCGGTCGCAGCCTTCACCAGCGGCGGACCGCCGAGAAAGATGGTGCCCTGGTTGCGCACGATGATGCTCTCGTCCGACATCGCCGGCACATAGGCGCCGCCGGCGGTACAGGAGCCCATCACGATCGCGATCTGGGGAATGCCCTGCGACGACATCTGCGCCTGGTTGTAGAAGATGCGACCGAAATGGCGCTCGTCCGGGAAGATCTCGTCCTGCAGCGGCAGGAAGGCGCCGCCGGAATCGACCATGTAGACGCAGGGAAGGTTATTCTGCCGTGCCACGTCCTGCGCGCGCAGGTGCTTCTTCACGGTCATCGGATAATACGTGCCGCCCTTGATGGTGGCGTCGTTGGCGACGATGACGCATTCGCGGCCCGAGATGCGCCCCACACCGGTGACGACGCTTGCCGAGTGCACGTCGCCGCCATAGAGGCCGTAGGCCGCGAGCGGCGACAGCTCCAGGAACGAGGTCCCGGGGTCGACCAGCAGGTCGACGCGCTCGCGCGCCAGCATCTTGCCGCGCGACGTATGGCGGTTGCGCGAGACCTCGCCGCCGCCGCCGGCGACCTGGCTGAGTTTTTCGCGCAGATCGCCGACAAGGGTGCGCATGGCCTCGGAATTACGCGCAAAGTCTGATGAAGACGGATCGATGCTGGAATGGAGCGGCATGAAAGTCCCGCGTTTCGTGTGGCGTGATGAGAGGCCGCGGACAGGTTGGACCGGTTTCGCGGCAATTCCAATGGCGTGGAGGATTTAAGCCGTCTCGGCCATCAGCTCGCGGCCGATCAGCATGCGGCGGACCTCCGAGGTGCCGGCGCCGATCTCGTAGAGCTTCGCGTCGCGCCAGAGGCGTCCGACCGGAAATTCGGATGTATAGCCGACCCCGCCGAGCGCCTGGATCGCCTCGCCCGCCATCCACGTCGCTTTCTCCGCGGAATAGAGGATCGCTGCGGCCGCGTCCTTGCGCAGCGTCCGCGCGTGATCGCCGCGGTCGCAGGCGCGCCCCACGGCGTAAACATAGGCGCGGGTGGCCTGCCAGGTCGCATACATATCGGCGAGCTTGCCCTGCATCAGCTGGAAGTCCCCGATCGGCTGACCGAACTGCTTGCGTTCGTGCATGTAGGGCACCACCGCGTCCATGCAGGCCGCCATGATGCCGAGCGGCCCGCCTGACAGCACCGCGCGCTCATAGTCGAGGCCGGACATCAGCACCTTGACGCCCTCCCCCACTTTGCCGAGCACGTTCTCTTCCGGCACCTCGCATTCATCGAAGAACAAGGGATAGGTGTTGGAGCCGCGCATGCCGAGCTTGTCGAGATGCTGGCCGTGGGTAAAACCCTTGAAGCCCTTCTCGACGAGGAAAGCGGTCATGCCGCGCGGGCCAGCCTCCGGATCGGTCTTGGCGTAGACGACGAGCACGTCGGCGTCGCCGCCATTGGTGATCCACATCTTGGAGCCGTTGAGGACGTAGCGCCCGCCTCGCTTGTCGGCGCGCAGCTTCATCGAGACGACGTCGGAGCCCGCACCCGGCTCGGACATTGCGAGCGCGCCGACATATTCCCCCGAGATCAGCTTCGGCAAATAGCGCGCGCGTTGTGCGTCGTTGCCGTTGCGGCGGATCTGGTTGACGCAGAGGTTGGAATGGGCGCCATAGGACAGCCCGACCGCGGCCGAGCCGCGCGAGATCTCCTCCATGGCGACGATATGGGCGAGATAGCCCATGTTCGAACCGCCATATTGCTCCGGCGCGGTCATGCCGAGCAGGCCGAGGTCGCCAAGGCGCTTCCAGAGGTCCGCCGGGAACAGATTGGCCTTCTCGATCTCCACAGCGCGCGGCGTGATCTCCGCCTCCACAAAGGCGCGCAACGTCTCGCGCAGCAGGCTGATGTCTTCGCCCAGATCGAAATCGATGCTCGGGATGTTCAAGGCGAGTCCTCCGTATTTTGGGCACCAAACCTACCGGGGTCAGGGCCCTTCTGCGGTCGAAAAGGTTGCATTTTCCGCCAAACTTGGCGAGGATTTTCCCAGAGGATTTCCATGCCTTTTCAAGCCGCAACCGCGATGTCGCGCCGCGCCGTCACCCCTGCCGCCTTCGTTCGTGGCGTGGTTGCCGCCTATGCGCGATACGGACGGGATCCGGCCGAGGCGTTGCAGCGGGGTCAGGTACCGCCAGACCTTGTCAATTCTCCGGACGGGCGGATCACGGCCGCCCAGTTCGAGGCCTTGGCGGGCCATGCCATGCGGGAGCTCGACGACGAGGCGCTCGGCTGGTTCTCGCGGCGCCTGCCCTTCGGCACCTACGGCATGCTTTGCCGCGCCTCGATCACGGCGCCGACGCTGGAGGTGGCGCTCAAGCGCTGGTGCCGGCATCACCGCCTGCTCACCGAGGACGTGCTGCTCGATCTCGAGGTCGGCGAGGAGACCGCTGTGGTATCCATCCGGGAGCTGCGCGATCTCGGTTCCTTGCGCGAATTCTGCCTGGTCACTTTGCTCCGGTACGTGCTCGGCTTCTCCTGTTGGGCCGTCGACTCCAGGATCGCGCTCCGCGCGGCGGAGTTCCCGCACGCCGAGCCCGGCCACGTCTCGGTCTATCCGACCATCTTTTGCCGGAACATCCGCTTCGAAGCGGACCGCGCGGCCATCGTCTTCGACAAGCACTATCTCTCGCTGCCGCTCACGCGCAGCGCCGCCGATCTCGACAACATGCTCAAGGGCGCGTTGCGGCTGACCGTGCTCCCCTATCGGCGCGACCGGCTGCTGGTCGAACGCGTGCGCCGCGTGCTCCGCAATGCGCGCGGACGCAGTCTCGGCGCCGAGGACGTCGCAAGCGAGCTGGCGCTCTCCACCCGCACAATGCATCGGCGCCTGCGCGAGGAAGCCACCTCGCTGCGCGATCTCAAGGAAGAGGCAAAGTTCGAGCTCGCCAAGCAGGAGCTGATGCGCGGCCGTACGCCGATCAAGCGCATCGCGGAGATCGCCGGCTTCCGCAACGAAAAGAGCTTTTCCCGCGCCTTCCGCAGCTGGACCGGATCCTCCCCGCGCGAGTTTCGCGGCCGGTATCGCTGAGGTGCACATGAGCGCGCCGGGCCGTCGTCGACAGCGTTGTCCTATCCCGCCGAAGCGGCCGGCGCGATCTCTCGCAACGGCAGCGGCGCGTCCTTCGCCACCCCGAGCACCGGGAAGCTGCGGACGTTCTTGACGTTCGGCATTGCCGCAAAATGCAGAAGCTGCTGACGCATGCTCTCGACGCTCGGCGCGACGCATTTCAGGAGATAGTCGGTGTCGCCCGAAATCCGCCAGCACTGCTGGATGCGCGGGATCGCAGCGATCGAGCTCTCGAACGCCTCCAGCACCGGCTGGGCCTGGCTGCCGAGCTGGATCGAGACGAACGACACCACCTCATAACCGAGCTGCCGCTCGTCGATGACCGCCCGCACCGCCTGGATCACGCCGCGGCCGAACAGCGATTTCAGCCGCCGCAGGCAGTTGGGCGCGGACACGCCGACGCGCAGCGCCAGCTCGTTGTTGCGAACCCGCCCGTCCTGCTGCAGCTCGGAAAGTATCTTCAGATCGACGCCGTCGAGCTGGTCCGGCCCGGCCATCCCCTAACCTCGCCATGGTCGTGTCATGCGGGGCAGCCAAGCATGCGGCGGAATGGGTGCCAAGGGTCTGGGCGACGGTCTGGGCGACGGCTCTGTCGTTATGGCCGGACATAGCCGTCCAATGGAGCGGCGCTTCCGCTTGCCCACATCCCGGCGATCCACGCTCTTTCACGAGCTTCCAAAGACGTGGATGCCCGGGACAAGCCGGGCATGAGTTTACGTCGGTTGGACGCAGCGCGCTCGCGCCGCCCTCAATGCGTCCAGGGCTCGCCGCGCCGGAACGAAAAATTGTCGGCATAGGCGACCGGGCGGCGGACCGAATCCTGGGGCTCGATCACCTGGTAGGCGATGCCCTTGCGCTCGCAATAGGCGACGGCTTCTTCCTTGCTGTGGAAGCGGAGCGTGATCTGCTGCTTCATGTCACCGGACGAGGTCCAGCCCATCAGCGGCTCGACCGCGCGCGGCTGCTCCGGCTCGTAGTCGAGCTGCCATTCCTTGGTCTTGAACCGGCCGGATTGCATCGCGTTCTTGGCGGGCATGAAAATGCGTGCGGTCATTGGCGGTCCGGCCTCTTCGTCTTTCGTTCGATTTCAATGCGTCACGGTAGCAGTTGGTGGAAACCTCAGGGATAGTATAGAGACACCGATTGGGAACCGATCGGTGATTCCGGCCCCCGGCGGCCTCACGAACGATATAATCATTATGCTGCACCGTGACAATTGCGTAGCCACCTTCCGCTTTGGGTCCCGCCCGGCGGCACCGCCTCGCCGACATCAGCGCAACCGCCCCCTCCGAAAGCTCCCGTCGCATGGCCTTCCTGAACATCAACGCCACGCTCCCTGACAAAGGCCGTGACCTCCGGCTCGACCTGTTTCGCGGCGTCGCGAACTGGGCGATCTTCCTCGACCACATCCCCGACAACGTCGTGAACTGGATCACGACGCGCAACTACGGCTTTTCCGATGCCGCCGACCTGTTCGTTTTCATCTCCGGCTATACCGCCTCGTTCGTCTATGCGCGAATGATGCTGGAGCGCGGCTTCATCGTCGGCGCCACGCGGCTGACCAAGCGGGTCTGGCAGCTCTACGTCGCCCACATCATCCTGTTTGTAATCTACATCGCTTCGATCAGCTATCTGGCGCTGCGCTTCGGCGATTCCGAGATGATCAACGAGTTCAACGTCGCCGGCCTCGTCGACAACGCCACCGAGACGCTGCGCCAAGGCCTGTTCCTCCGCTTCAAGCCGCTCAATCTCGACGTGCTGCCGCTCTACATCGTGCTGATGGGGCTGTTTCCGCCGGTGCTGTGGTTCATGCTCCGCAAGCCCGATCTCACCATGATGCTGTCGATCGTGCTGTGGCTGACGGCGCGTCATTTCGACTGGAATCTGCACGCCTATCCTGCCGGCCAGTGGTACTTCAACCCGTATTGCTGGCAGGTGCTGTTCGTGTTCGGCGCTTGGTGTGCGATGGGCGGCGCGCGGCGCTCGATGACGCTGATCAATGCGCCGATCACGCTCTATCTCTGTCTCGGCTATCTCTTGTTCGCGCTGATCATGACCATGGCCGGCCGCTTCCCCGCGTTCGGCGGCATGTTCCCCGAGTGGCTGTTCTCGGCCTTCAACCCCAACGACAAAACCAACCTCGCGCCCTACCGCTTCATCCACTTCGTCGTGATCGTGATCCTGGTGATCCGCTTCGTGCCGAAGGAATGGTCGGGGCTCGAATGGAAGGTGTTCGATCCCTTGATCGTCTGCGGCCAGCAGTCGCTCGCCGTGTTCTGCGTCGGCGTGTTCCTGTCCTTCGTCGGCCATTTCGAGCTGTCGATGAGCTCGGGCTCGCTGCTCGCGCAGATCTTCGTCAGCATCGCCGGCATCGCGATCATGACGACGGTGGCCTATTACATCTCGTGGTCGAAGAAGCAGGACAAGCCGCTGAAGCCGCCGCCGCCCAAGCCGGCGGCAACCGCGGCGAAGGCAGCCTGAGCTGAGAACGCCTGCCGTTCGGAGCGCGCTGTTCGGGCGCCCGGCGGCTTGGACCGAGATCGATTGACCTGGGTTAGGGGCGGCGCCGGCCAGCATGTGTCGTCGCGACATGCGCCGCCGCACCGATGTCTTTCCCCCCGGACAAGGCCCAGGCAACGGCCACAGCATTAACCCGAGGGGCGATGACGGCTCATTCCGGGCTCATCGTGCTTCAGGCCGCTTCCTCGCCGTCGAACTCGGTGAATTTCTTGTAGATCCAATCGCGGCCGTCGTGGCGGCGCCAGACCTTGCCGAAGACGAGCTGCCCGTTGATCGAACGGCGGGGCACGATCACGGTCCAGAGGTGCCAGATCTCGCTCCAGCTCGATTGCGGACCGGCGGTTTTGAAGTTGCGATCGAAAGACATGGCGCAGAACTCACAGGATACGCACGCTGCGACGAACTGTGACCTTGCGTGAGCACGAATTGCAGGCAGTCCATCGCGAGCCGGGACCGATCTGATAACGATTGCCAAAGCGGCCGCAATAACCGCTCGTCCTTAACCTAACCGATCAACCTTACTTCGCCTGGCCAAGGGCCGAGATCGGTTGAAAGCCGGCGCTGATTTATCTACATTGCGCGCGCGATTTGAGAATGACCGCGCCATCTTGAGCGCATGGCTATTTGATTGAGCCGACGTCCAATTTTGCAGTTGAAATTCCGAGAAGACTCTTTCGGGGCGACCACAATGAATTTGCAATGTGCGCATGTGCACCTGGTGCTGCGATCCACGCCGCCTGCGTCAGTCTCGATGATACCGGCACAAGAGCCGCCGAAAGCCGCCAACGACAACCAGGCGGCCTGGCCGTTCGTCCCGTTTCCGCCGGGCTGGCATGCGTCGGGTTGATTAGCCGGATCTGACAAAATGACGCCTGAAATGCGCAACGCCGCTCAAGCGGAATATCATCGCTCGGCGGCGTCCGTTTAGACATTGGGCGCTGAAATCCCCAACATAGATATGTCTATGGCGGCAGCCAAAGGTTCGATAAGCCGTTGGCGATTCTGCCCCGGTCAGCGGGCCCAATTTCTTGAAGCATCGCGCGGAAATCGCGCAACGACGTAACGAACCGCTTGTCGGACTTGCGAGGACAACAGTCCGGGGATGACGGGACTGGTCGGGGCAGCTGGATTCGAACCAACGACCTGCAGTACCCAAAACTGCCGCGCTACCAGGCTGCGCTATACCCCGAATGTCCGGCGAGCCCCGTCGATACACGCTTCCCAAGGCGCCAGCAAGCTTTCAAGGCGTCCGCCTGCCCCGCCTACTTGCTGCCGAACAGCGGGTGACCGACGCGGTCGCCGGGGCGGATGCCATATTTCTGCGCCGTTCCCGCCACCACCTCAAGAACCGCCCGTGCGGGTCCCCGGGACGAGATGATCTTCGTCGACATCGGCTCGGTGTTCTCGGCGATGCGCAGAATGCGGCCGTCGGCGCGGATGAAGATCATGTCGAGCGAGACATAGGTGTTCTTCATCCACATCGACACCTCCTGCTCGGGATTGAAGTCGAACAGCATGCCTTTGCCGTCCGCCAACTCCTTGCGGTACATCAGGCCGGTCTCCTTCTCCTTCTCCGTCGTCGCCATTTCCACCGAGAACACCTGCACGCCATTCTTGGTGACGATCTCCAGCGGCTGGAAGCTGGCGGCTTCGGCGGGCACGCTGGCGACGATACAGCCGGCGATGACGAGCATGGCGGCAAGCCAGCCCTTCAGAGCGGACCAGACGACCTTTCGATCAGGATTCATGGATGACACTCGATGCGTGGGACTGGAACCAGTCCTTACGCGGCGGTCGCCGGAAAAGAAAGAGGCGCGCCGGCCTGCCAGCGCGCCTCTGCTCACGATTGCGGGAATTGGCGCCTTTTAGTGCGACTGCAATCCCGGCGATCCGGTCTCGGGATGGATCTCGGCCGCCATCATGCCCTTGGAGCCGGGCCCGAAGCGGACCAGGACATACTGGCCCGGCCTGAGCTCGGTCATGCCGAAGCGGCGCAGCGTCTCCATGTGCACGAAGATGTCGGGCGTGCCCTCGCCGCAGGTCAGGAAGCCGAAGCCCCGCAGCCGGTTGAACCATTTGACCTGGGCTCGTTCCAGCCCGCTGGTCGGGGTGACCGTGACATGGGTGCGCGGCGGCAGCATCTGCGCCGGATGGATCGCGGTCGATTCGTCCATCGAGACCACGCGGAACGCCTGGTAACCCTTGGTGCGCTGGATACATTCGACGACGATGCGGGCGCCCTCGTAGGCGGTCTGGAAGCCGTCGCGCCTAAGCACGGTAACGTGCAGGAGCACGTCCGGCCAGCCGTTATCGGGAACGATGAAGCCGTAACCCTTCGAGGCGTCGAACCATTTGATGACGCCATGGACTTCGACGAGATTGGCACCGGCCTCACCCAGCCCGCTGAAGGGACTGACCGCGCTCTCGCGGCCGGCGCCGCCATGCTCACCCGGCCGCCCTGGCGATACTCCCTGCCCGGGAATCCCGAGCTTCTTGGACTCAAATCCGTCCGACGACCCCATAACCCCGGACCCCACACTGTCATGCGACCCGCCTCAGCGGCGGCGCCGAATCACGCGTCCTTCGAGAACCTTCTCAACTGGACGCGACGCGAATCTTTCGACTCAAAAGATAACACTACCGGTTGCGAGGCATAGACAAAAAAGAGATTCGCCGGAACCTATGAACAGCTTGCACAGGCGCGAATCAAATTGATGCCTCAATTGCCGACAAAGGGCCCGAGCGCTTCGCCGATGTCGTGGTGGATGACGAGGTCGGCGATGTCGTCCTGTTCGGTCGGCTCGCGATTGATGATCACCAAACGTGCCCCGGCGTTCTTCGCCATCATCGGAAAGCCCGCCGCCGGCCAGACCACGAGCGAGGAACCGATCGCAATGAAGAGGTCGCAGGCTTGCGACAACGCGGTCGCGCGCTGCATTTCGTCATCCGGCATCATCTGGCCGAACGAGATCGTGGCGGTCTTCACCGGTTCCTCGCAGGCGGTGCAGTTGGGCGCGCCGCCGCGCTCGAAGCGGCGCTTCACCCAGTCGAGCGGATAGGCCTGCCCGCATCCGATGCAGCGCGCATAAGTGGTGTTGCCGTGAAGTTCGATCACGTGCTCGCCGGCGAAGCCGGAGGCCTGGTGCAGATTGTCGATGTTCTGGGTGATGACGGCGGGAACCTTGCCGGCGCGGTAGAGCGAGGCCAGCGCGCGATGGCCGCGGCCGGGCTTCGCCGCCGCAAACACCTCCTCCATCGCAAACCGGCGACGCCAGGATTCGTCCCGCGCTGACCGGCTCACGACGAATTCGTCGAATGGGATCGGACGGTAGCGCGTCCAAATTCCGCCCGGCGAGCGGAAGTCGGGAATGCCGCATTCGGTCGAGATGCCGGCGCCGGTGAACGGCACGATGGTCCTAGCTTCGGCGATCATCTCGCCGAGCCGTTCAACGCCGCCCTGAAGATCCGAGGCAATCATTCATGGCCTCCCGATTCGTTTTGCCCTGCCAGCGACATGTGCAAGGGGCAAGATTGTTGACGCTCTTATCAAGCGCTGACGCGATGCGCGCAGCAATTTTTTCCGGCCTTCGCATATCACAATCCTGCAATGTCACCTCCCCATTGACGCCCCATTCAGGAGCATCAATGGATGTGTCAATGCGACTCAACATGATGCGGCGGCAGTGCTTGAGCTTAGTAAACCCGAGGGGATGGCCATGACCGAAGACGAAGAACGCAAAGCCCGTGAGCGCGATGAGATCGCCGCCCGTGTCGGCGCCTTCCGTGCCACGCAGGAAAAATTCAAGCGCGAGCGCGAGGAGTATTTCGTGTCGACGCTGGAAAATGCCCGCAAGGTCGAACGGCCCTCGCTTTGGCCGTAAGGTAGATTCGATCGACGCGCACGAGAAAGCCCGGAGCATCATCGCTCCGGGCTTTTTGCTTGCTGGCTACCAATGGCGCCAGTGGTGGTAGTGGTGCCGGTAGTACGGCCCACCGTAATAGGCGTAGGGGCCAGGCTCGTAGTAATAGCCGGGGCCCTCATAATAGCCGTAGCGGGGGCCGTAATAGCCGTATGGGTGGGAGGCTGCGACTGCGCCCGCGGTGAGCGCGCCGGCGGCGAGGCCGAATGCGAGGCCCGGGCCGATGCCGCGCCCGTGTGCCTCGGCAGGCGCTGGGGCTGCAACCGCGGTCACGCCGACGGCTGCGACGGTGGCCAGAACTGCAAGTGTCTTCTTCATGCTCTCCTCCTTCGCGTCGTCGGGAGATAACGACGAGCGCCTGCGATAGTTGCGCGCACGCTGCAGAACCGGCCTCCGCAAAAAAGCCGATGCAGCCGGAACGAAATCGCCGGGCGCGCATTGCCCGTTCAAGTGCGGGAGCCTCCGCCATCCGGGTTGAGGCGACAGCACGAAGACCCCGTCGGCATCTCCACGATGTTGGCGGGGTTTTGAGTTTCACGGGAGCAGATGGCAGCACACGACAATGGTTGCCAGCGGGGCGGAGATCGAGGAGGAAGCCTTGTCATTATCCGCTCTGCTGGCCCGTATCCGCAGGTTGGTTCCCAGATCCGACGATCAGCATTACGACGAGATCGTGCGCAGCTTCGGGGCCGGCACGCTGCGCCCGCCGCCGATGCCGATGAGCGACCGCGAACTGGCGCAGGCCATCGCCGAGTTCCTGAAAGAGCGGCCGTCGAGCAAATCCGTTGCGAGTCTCGGGCGCCGGCTCGACCCTTCCTCTCCCGTTTGAATTCACTCCGGTTTGAATTTCTTCGCGGGAGCAGGAACCAGGATTGCGCGCGCACGTTCCGTCCTGCGCAGAGCAGAAGAGGCCGACATGCCCGCGTGGCTCGAAGTTTTGCTCAACCTGTCCGGCTATGCCGGCTTCGTGGCGCTCGCCTCGCGCGGCACCGCGGGCCCGCAGGCGCCGGCCGACGATCGCATCTCCAGCGACGAGCGTTAATTGGCGTGCGTCGATTAGTTGGCGTGCGTCGCCTGGCCCGCCGTGCGCACCAGCCGGTCGGCCCTGAGCGCAACGCGCGTGTCCTCGGCCTGGGGCCGCAGCGAGAAGCTGATCACCACGAAAGCGAGACAGAACAGCGTGCCGACGATGGCGACGCGCTTATAGGTGTGCCGGTCGCCCTGGTAAAAGGACGGCTCTGAAAAAGCTGTCATGGCAAAATGCTTCTTGGCGAAATCGTTTCTTGCTTGTCTTTGCCAGACACCTAGCTCAACGCGCGGCAAGCGCAACGCGATTGGACTTTTAACCTAACCGAATAGGGTTATTCGCTTCCGCGCAAACGATCGTTAGGAGTCTGCGCAGCGGCTTTGTTCCAGCTTCGGCACCATTTCGTTCTCGAAGAACGAATCGGAATCGAAGAATTCGGCGCGACGCAATTCTTAACAAAGGGTGCGGATCGACAAACATCTCGACGAACCGGTACGCATCCAGTTCGTTCTCCCGTCGGCGACGTCCTACGATGTCCTGCGCGGGATGTGAGGACGGGACTCTGCGAAGCCCTGACGCTGTCTCATTATGACGCGCGTGATCGCATCGCCGATGGCGGGATGACGCGCGTGATCGCATCGCCGATGGCGGGCGCAACTTGTTCTGCATCCGACTCCATTTCGTTCTCGAAGAACGAATCGGAGTCGGAAAAATCGGCAGGAAGCGAATCCTAACGATCGGTGAAAGCGCGCGACGTCACGTCTTCAGCGACGGGACTCGTCATCGGCAAAATCGTCGGCGACAAGAATTTCGAGACGACCGCAAACACGATGACGATCTCGCGGCAAGGTTCGCATCGAAAGCTCTTGGCGGAGATTGCCGTCATCGGCTTGGCGCATCGCGGGCATGTCATGCAGGCCGAACGCGGACGGCACATGATCGTTCCCGAGCATCAGCAGCGAATGTTCACAGGCTCCCACGAAGCTCCTCGACCGAAACGCCACTTGCCGGGTGCCGTTCGGTCACCGGCGCCGATCAAGCCGCCCGCTTCGCTTTGCCCTTCTCCGAGAAGCATTCCAGGATCTGGATGCGGATCTCTTCTGCGGCCGGGCCCTCGAGCTTCCTGAGCTCGTTCCAGAGCCTGATTACTTCGCGCTGTTTTTCGACGGTCATGAGTCATCTCCACGCGGTCCAACCAACGCGGCTCACTAGAACAAAATGAGAACAAAAAGTCCAGCGCCTCGAAGGCGATTTTCCCTGGCATGTCCGCGCTGGACCTTTTCGACGCGGAGCGGACGCATGGGGGCTGGGAATTTCAGGGCCCGGTCATATGGCAGCGCCGCGGTAAACGAACATACTCCGTCATTGCGGCGCGGTTGCCTGTTGGATTTTCAACTTTAGCTTAGCGGCAAGAAACTTAGCGGCAAGGCCGGCGGCAAGGCGCTGAAATCCCAACGCCGTCGGCCAGAAGAGCCCCGTGTGAAAGCGCGGGGTTTTTCGTTTGAGGCCGTAGCAGGCCATCAGGCCGCGAGGACGAATTTTCACGTTTGCGCATTGACCGGTCGAAGCCAGCGGTCCTGCCGATTGCACGACGCAGCGTCCGGCTCCGAAAGGCCCCGCAGTGCGTCATTCATCATCGAGGCGCCGATGGTCTGTGAGTTCTGTGAGAACGAAATCCCGATCGGTCTTTCGGTCTGCCCGACTTGCGGGAAACCGCAGAGCGCGCCCGGACAGTCCGACCGGCGCGCTCGGTGGTTCGTCCTGATGGTCGTGGTGATGTTCGGCATCGCAATCGCCGAGCAGCACCTTGTCTTCAGCCGTTGATGGTTGCGCCGTCTTTCGAAGGAGCCCGTCGCAACGACATCGCCGACGCCTTAGACGGCGTCCTTGGCTACCTTCAGCGGAGAGGCCTTGACCGACTTGCTCGCGGGCTTGGCCGCAAACTGCATCGGCTCCTTGGTGAAGGGATTGACGCCCATGCGCGCCTCGGTCGCCGGCTTGTTGACGACCGACATCTTCACGAAACCGGGAATGACGAACTCGCCGGACTCGTTGAACTCCTTGTAGCCGACCGTCGCCATGTACTCGATCACCGACTTCACGTCGTTCTTCGAAAGCTGCGTGCCCTCGGCAATTGCATCAATCAATTGAGTCTTCGTCATCTTCGCCATGTCTGAATTTCCTTTGTGCGCGCGAGCAACTCTGCTGAGGACGCGGCCTGACCGCGGAGCGGCGCGCTGCTGATTTTCATGCCAGAGGTCATGAAGTGACGGGCTTAGAACCCATCGAGCCCGAAAACGCAAGCAGGGGTTCTGTGGAGTTCCCTACCTCCTGAACGGGCCGCAGGACGTGCCCCTTTCCTTTCGAACCCTTTTTTTGAACCATTTTGCGGCCGGCGCGTCTTATCATTGAAGTCCCTGAGCTTCACCCCACCAGAGAGCCCCGCTTCCCCCAGGCGGGGTTTTCGCTTTTGGATGACGAGCAGAAGCATCGAGTGAGAAAGACGAGCGAGGTGTCACCTCCGCACGAAACTTGTGGGCCGGTCCGCGTTGTTGACACTTCAGTAACCCAACATCGCCAAGCTTCGGTCAGTATCGTTGCGTTGGAGTATCCCACAGTGCTGGATTTTAACGAGCTGCGTGAACTCGCAGCCGATGTGCGTGTGTTCGTCGAGCTCGCCGAAGACAAGGCCGAGGCGCTCAGAGCCGTCATCGCGGCCTATGACGTCGTGCTGGCGATCTTTCCCGCTGAGGAGGGCATGGGCCTCCACGTCATCAAGGGCAGCCAGATCCTGGACGAGATTGCAAAATCAAGGACTCACGCGATTTACAGCCACACAGCGATCGCGGTCCCCGACCTGCAACATGCCCAAGCGCTCAAGCTGCTGACGGCCCCGTTCGAGCAACGCATTGCGGCCTAGT
Source organism: Bradyrhizobium diazoefficiens (assembly GCF_016616425.1). NCBI lineage: Bacteria > Pseudomonadati > Pseudomonadota > Alphaproteobacteria > Hyphomicrobiales > Nitrobacteraceae > Bradyrhizobium > Bradyrhizobium diazoefficiens. Next base: position 3,872,251 of record NZ_CP067101.1, on the reverse strand, counting down.
TGCAGGCGGCGAAGGTCTCGGTTTCGGCTGGCGCCTCCGGAGTTGCTGCAGCCGATATACTTCGGCGGCTTTTGCGAGGACGCAAGCGAACCTTCGAACTGAAGGCACGCGAGCATCGCGTCCATGGCCATTCCGATGAGAGCAGCCGCAAACAGGCCGCCAAAGGCTGCGGCGACGACGTTGACGATCCATCCGATCGCCCCGCGCCTGTTCGATCAGATCTCGTAAATCGCGACCCCCAGCATCGCGGCAACAAAGACCAGCGTGAAGGTCATCGAGAGCCGCCGACGTCCGACGTCGAGCCTGTTACGGTGACAGCACTGTCACCGTAATTCCGTAATTCCCGCGCCGTCGGCAAGAAGGACGGCAACTTCGATACGTGGAATCCCAAGAAGAAGTAAGATCAAGAAGTAAGGCGGGGCTGCTACGGCAGCCTTTTTCGTAGGCGGCGTAGACACGGGCAATGCTGATACGCCAACTAGCTTGGCAGCTTCTCCGCTACTCGCACCGGTTAGAAACGTCCCCGGACCCGGTGACACGCAATTGACGCGGAACACCCTGCCCCGCGTTGCAATTTGCTGCTATTTATCGTCCCCCGGCTGACTCTGACCCCTGAAAAACAACAAACGTTCACAAGGAGCTCTGCAAAATGCGATACCTCCACACCATGCTGCGCGTGCGCAATCTCGACGTCGCACTGAAGTTTTACCAGGATGCGCTGGGCTTGAAGGAGGTGCGGCGGATCGAGAACGACAAGGGGCGCTTCACGCTGGTCTTCCTGTGCTCCGCGGACGATCTCGAGGCGCTGAAGAAGCAGCCGCAAACGCGCGGCGCGCCGCTGGTCGAGCTCACCTGGAATTGGGACGAGGAGACATATGGCGAGGATCGCTTCTTCGGCCATCTCGCCTATGAGGTCGACGACATCTATGCCACCTGCGAGAAGCTGATGAAGGCCGGAGTCACCATCAACCGGCCGCCGCGCGACGGCAACATGGCGTTCGTCCGCTCGCCGGACCTGCACTCGATCGAGCTTTTGCAGAAGGGCGAGCCGAAGGCGCCGCAGGAACCCTGGGCGTCGATGCCCAACACCGGCCACTGGTAAGGCTCGCACGACAGGAACAAGCCCTCTCTACATCGGTTCTCTCCCTGACAATACGATTGGAGGAGGACGCGATGGGACGAGGACTATTGCTGTGGCTACTGGGCGTGCCGATCCCGGTGATCATTCTGCTGTGGCTGTTCTTTGGCCGCTGAGCGACGGATTCAACTTTGCCGAGTTGTTTTGCAATGAAAGCTCCGCCCATGGCGGAGCTTTTTGCATGAGAGGTTCGCCGCAATCGCGCGTCGCCGGGCATCGCAAATTCCGCTATCACCCGCGTCAGACGAAAACGCCGCGGGAGACGCTTCATGCCGGACACCAAGCTGACGATCTGGGGCCGCGCCAATTCGGTCAACGTGCAGAAGGTGCTGTGGTGCCTCACCGAGCTCGCCCTGCCCTATGAGCGCATCGACGCCGGCATGAGCTATGGCAGGACGCGCGAGGCCGACTATCTCGCGATGAACCCGAATGCGCGGATCCCGACACTGGTCGAGGGCGATTTCGTGCTGTGGGAATCCAATTCGATCCTGCGCTATCTCTGCCTCGCGCATGGGCGCGACACGCCGATCTATCCGGAGGCGCCGAAGAGCCGCAGCTCGGTCGACCGCTGGCTCGACTGGACGCTGTCGACCGTGCAGCCGGTCGACCGCCCGGTGTTCTGGGGCATCGTGCGCACCGCGCCCGCCGAGCGCGACATGGTCCAGGTGCAGCGCAATGCCGATGCCGCCGCCGAGGTCTGGGCGATCGCCGACCGCCTGCTCTCGTCGCGCCGCTTCATCGAGGGCGATGCGTTCACGCTCGCCGACATCGCGATCGGGTCCTATGCGCGGCGCTGGCTCGGCGTCGAGGGCATCAGCCGGCCGGCGCAGCCGCATCTGACGCGCTGGCTCGCCGAGCTCGGCAAACGGCCCGGATTTGCGCAATTCGTCGCACCGCCGATGTCGTGACCGCTGGCGCGACGTAAGCTGCAGTGACAGCGCGATGAATCCTCGTTTGGACGCAGGCGTCCGGCGTCAACTCGGTACTTGACAGAACTGTGCATGGGGTTGTTTTCGCGTTTTCGTTTTGGCTTAGCGCCAGCCGCGCTCGACCAGCAGCACGCCGACGATCAGCACCAGCGTCACGGCCGCGGTCGCCAGCCGGGCCGTCCAGCTCAGGCCGCGGCCGACCCACCACAGCAGCGCGCAGTACATCAGGAGGGGAACGAGGAGGTCGAGCCGCAGCAGATCCGCCGGCATGGACCTTTAGCGCCCCACGGTGGTGTCGATGCGCGCCGAGCCGCCGATCTTCACGCAGGTGCCGGTGCCCTCGACCATGACGAAGCGCGGGCCATAGGCAGCGCAGGAGCCCGCGCTTGCCCTGCCGGCCGTGCCCTTCAGCGGCAGGGTCTTGCCGGCCTGCGGCCGCTCGGCAGGCGGCAGACGCAAGGCCTCCGCCGCGGCGGCGGATGTGGCAAGCAACGAGATCAGCATGAGAAGCGGCGCGCGCATGGCGGCGTTCTAGCCCGGACCGGCGCAGCGCGCCATGGGCGGCGGTCGCCGTCCGCGATCAGATGAACTTGATGCCGGCCGAATTGCCGCGGCGCCAGACCACCTGGCAGCTCCGCCCGGTGCGCGCATCGCGTGCAAAGGCGAGCCGGATCACGCCGGGAAGCTGGCTCGCGTCGTCGTCCAGTGTGATCTTGGCGCCGGAGTCCGAAATGTCCTGGACCAGGCAGTGCCGCGCGGCGAAGCCGCCGTCGAGCGTGATCCAGGCGTGCCGCGACAGCAGCTTGCGGTCTGCGCGCTTTTTCGGCGGTGGCATTGGTGAATGTCTCCCATTCCAGCGCTACTTGGGGAACCCTAAGAAACCGTTGAAATCGCCTCCTGATCATCCCGGACCGGCGCCGTCCACCGGACCAAAAGTCGGTCCGGAACGGCTTGCCCGGAGCCGGAAAGGCCACTATAGGTTCGCCCGCTGCAACCCGCCGGCCCCTGTTTGGCCGGCCAGCGGTCGCGCCGGGAACATCGGCGGGGCCCTGCGTTTGCTCCCTTCGTCTATCGGTTAGGACGCCACCCTTTCACGGTGGAGAGAGCGGTTCGATTCCGCTAGGGAGCGCCACAGCGACGACGGCGATGAACGGCGTCTTCCCCCCCCCCGGCGAGCAATGATTTCCGCCGCGGCAGCATGAACCTCCCCGCCGCTCGCCGCCGACCCTCATCAGATGTCGTGAGCCTGCTTGTCGCAAAGCGGGTCCTTATGCCGCGCTTTCCGCTGCCTTACCGAGGCGCGCGTTTACCGGAAATTTACCCCTGCTCAGGACTGACGGTATCATTTGCTTAGAATTTGACCGCTACCGTGGAATTACGGAAGCAATCCCGAACATCATTGGCAGCTAATGTCCGTCGCAGAGTTCCTCAGGCAGCGCGCAGTGGACGTCACGGTGAGCGGCAGCTACTCGCTGCACCGTTGGTACGATTGCGAGGGCAGGCTGCGCAGCTTCGCGTGCCGCACCAAGCGCGTCTCGCCCTTCCGCATGATCGTGGACGTGCCTGTCATCGGCAAAGTCGGCGAGCGCGTGACCTCCTACTTCCAGGATTTCGGCGAATTCCAGTGCACGATCAGCGCGACGCTGAAAGCGGGCTTCCTGATGGAGCTCGACATGCCGCGGGCGCGGCGCGCCTGGATGTCGGAAAAGCTCACCTGGCTCGAGAAAAAGCAGAAGGACGCGAGCGTTCAGGAGTTGCGGCATGACGCGCGCTTCGTTCCGCAAGCCTCGCACACCTTCCTGACGCTGGCTGACGGCACCACCCATTCCTGCTTCATCATCGACGTCTCCACGGCCGGCGTCGCGGTGTCTTCGGAGTACGATCCGCCGGTCGGAACCCCGCTTGCGGTCGGTGCCTGCGTCGGGCGCGTGATCCGCAAGTTCGAGCATGGCTTTGCGGTCAAATTCGCCGAGAAGCAGCACCGCGACGACCTCGTCCGGCTGGTCGTCCGCACACCCCTGCTGCAGTCGGCCTGATCCTTCGCATCGACGCCCTATCGCGGCCTTATTGCGGGATCACCTTTTGGGATCTGCGCCTCGTGCCGGACGTCGTTGCAGACCTGCGATCGGGGGACCGAATGGCAGTCGACAAGATCCCGGTCGATAAGATCAGGGTGGATAAGATCACTTGGGACAGGGTCGGCCGGGTCACCGAACCCGGACGCTACATGTACACGTTCGGCTGGCTCACCATCACCGCCGATGATCTGGAGATCTGGAAGCTCTACCCGCAGGCTGAGTTCACGCTGCTGGCGCAACCGGGCGAGTCGGACGCATCCGTTGGCGAGGAATTCCGTCTCGGCGCGTTCGACGTTGCTCCCGGTGCGCCGCCGCCGTTCGCCACGCACTGAAGGCGCGAAGGCGCCAGCCGTTGCGGCAGCGCCTCGCATGGCCGATGCCGGGACACGTTCAGACACATGCGCGCTGAATCGAGGAAGCCTGCGCATTTCCTTGATCTGGCTTGCCAATTGCGTCCCGACATCCGTCGCACACGCATTGTCATGGATGACGAACAGGCTCTGTCATGCAATTGATTGCGCTTGTATTCCACACCTCCATGGGCCACGGAAGCCGTCGCGCTCGTCAAGCGCGCCGATGGCGAGCGCATGACACATGGTCGCATCGGTGAATGTGGATAAGCAAACCAAGGGAACCTATTTTCGGCGCCGATGTACCTGATTGAAGCGTTACCCACCGTCATCGGAACTGCCGCCATCGCCCCGGCGCTGCTGATGCTGTGGCTCGTCATCGCCGCCGAGGAGCGCCCAGGGCCGCCCGCCCAGGTCTGGACCGCGTTCCTGCTCGGCGCGGCCAGCATTTCGCTGCTGGGCCTCGCCCGTGCCCCCTTCGCCAGGATGGTCGCTGCGCCCGACGACCCCTGGGCCGCACTCGCCATGCATTCGATCTTCGGCGTCGCGCTGCCTGAGGAAGCCGTCAAGGTCATCGCCATCGTGCTGGTCTCCTCGACCAAGCGGCGGACTTTTGCCAACCCGATGGATACCGTGGTCTATGGCGCCGCGGTCGGCCTCGGCTTCGCCGCCTACGAAAACCTGGCTTATCTGGTCCAGCACGCCGAGATGTGGCGCTCGCTGGCCGCATTGCGCAGCGTGCTGACCGTGCCATTTCACGGCGCGCTCGGCATCATTGCGGGCGCTTACCTGACCATCGCGCGCGCCGGCACCGCGCTGGGCGCCAACCGCCGCCATCGCGACTGGGCCCGCCTCTCCAGCCGCCTGCTGATCTTCGCAGGCCCGCTCGCGCTGCATTCGGCCTTCGATTTCCCCCTGCTCACTCTCCAGCGGATGCCGGATCTCGATCCAACCCTGCGGATGTGGCTGGGCGGGGCGAGTCTTTTGATCGGCTTCAGCTCGATCGCATTCGCCATCCGCCTGGTCCGGCGCGTCGCCCGCCATCACGCACCCCGGACCGATGTTGCGCGAGCGCGGCTCAGCCAGCTGCGCAGGATGTGGGCGCTGCTGCTTGCCGGCGGCGGCGGCGGCTTTCTCGGGCTTGCCTTCGTGCTGACCTCGATCCATCACTGGCTCGTCAACCCCGAGCGCAATCTGACGCTGGCCCTGATCCCGATCGGTTTCGTCTCGATCCTGCTCGGACTTGGGCTTCTGGTTGTCACGACGGCGATCTATATTCTCGGCCGAAACCGCATCCGCACCAGCGCGGAAGGTTTTTCCTCGGCACCCGGCGGCGGGTAGGCCCGCGGCATGGCGAGCGCGCCGCGCGCATACTAGACTGAGCGCTGAGCTTTCGATCCGGAGCCCGCCGATGACATCGCCCGAGGATTTTTCACGGCTGCAGTCCGTCATGAGCCAGACGGTCAAGGCGCATTGGAAGGCCTTCCTGTTCGAAGGCATCCTGCTTGCCGTTCTCGGCATTGCCGCGCTGATCCTGCCGCCGCTCGCGAGCCTTGCGATCACGATCTTCCTCGGCTGGCTGTTCCTGATCAGCGGCATCGGTGGGCTGATCGCGACCTATTGGGCGCGCAGCATGCCGGGCTTCTGGTGGTCGCTGATCTCGGCCGCGCTGGCGGTGCTCGCCGGCGGAATTCTGCTGGCCCGGCCGGCCCAAGCGGTGCTGACGCTGACCATCGTCCTCGGCGCCTACTTTCTCGCCGAAGGCGTCGCCACCATCATGTACGCGCTGGAGCACCGTCGCGAGCTGAACAGCCGCTGGTCGTGGCTCCTGATCGCGGGCCTCGTCGACATCGCAATCTCCTTCATGGTGATCGCCGGACTGCCAAGCTCGGCGGAATGGGCGATCGGAATCCTCGTCGGTATCAACCTGCTGTTCGGCGGCGCCACCCTGATCGGCATGGCGCTGGCGGCACGCAACAGCAGCACCTGACTCGCTTCGTTGCCCGCCGCGCCGATTGGGGGGTGACAACCCGGCAATGGCGCGCTATATGGCCTGTCATGATCACCGTTGCCACCAGCTATTTTTGGTACTTTAGCTACGACAGCTCGCTGGCGGCAGGAGGATCGCGCTCAATCTGAAACATTGCAGCAAAAGTCCGAACAAGCCGCCAGACCTGGCGGCTTTTTTATTGGCCGGCGGGTTCTAAACAGACAGGAGCCCGCCGTGCTGAGCACGACCGACGATCTTCGTATCCGCGAACTGAAAGAACTGAGCACTCCGGAAGAGGTGATGCGGGAGGTCCCGCGCACGCTCACGGCGACGCGTGTTGTGATGGCCGCGCGCAACGCCATCCACGCCATTCTGGAAGGCCAGGACGACCGGCTTCTGGTCGTCGTCGGCCCCTGCTCGGTGCATGATCCCAGAGCCGCGCTCGACTATGCCGACCGCCTCGCCAAGCTGCGCGAGGACCTTGCCGACCAGCTCGAGATCGTGATGCGGGTCTATTTCGAGAAGCCGCGCACCACGGTCGGCTGGAAGGGCCTGATCAATGATCCCGATCTCGATGGCAGCTTCGACATCAACAAGGGTCTGCGGCTGGCGCGCAACGTGCTGTCGGCGGTGAACAATCTCGGCCTGCCCGCCGGCACCGAATTCCTCGACATGACGACGCCGCAGTACATTGCCGACCTCGTGTCCTGGGCCGCGATCGGCGCGCGCACGACCGAGAGCCAGATCCACCGCGAGCTGGCCTCCGGCCTGTCCTGCCCGGTCGGCTTCAAGAACGGCACCGACGGCAACGTTCGCATCGCCGCCGATGCGGTGAAATCAGCCTCGCATCCGCATCATTTCATGGCCGTCACAAAACTCGGCCGCTCGGCGATCGCCTCGACCGCCGGCAACGAGGACTGCCACATCATCCTGCGCGGCGGAAGCAAGCCGAACTACGACGCGGCAAGCGTCGCGGCTGCATGCAACGAGCTCGCCAAATCCGGCGTCGCGCCGCTGGTGATGGTGGATGCGAGCCACGCCAACTCGAGCAAGAAGCCGGAGAACCAGCCGCTGGTGACGGCGGACATCGCCAGCCAGATCTCGGGCGGTGAAAGCCGCATCATGGGCGTGATGATCGAGAGCAATCTCGTCGCCGGTCGCCAGGACGTCGTGCCGGGCAAGCCGCTCGCCCACGGCCAGAGCATCACCGACGGCTGCATCGACTGGCCAACCACGGCGACCGTGCTCGAGCAGCTTGCCGATGCGGTCGAGGTCCGCCGCAATACCCGCCGCGCCGGACTGCACGAGCGGTCGGCATAAGGCCCGAGCCAACACGGGCGGGGCGAGTCGTGGCGCCCTGCCCGCAATCATCATGGATCAGCAGCCGCGGCAGATGCTCTTGATCTTCTTGTCGAGCGCCTTGTTTTCCTTGCTGAGCGGATCGCTCGGATCGCTCACAGTCTTCTCGCTCGGCACGTCCGAGGCGCGTGGCTGACGATGGCCCACGGGAGCCTGCGGCACCGATCCGGAATTCGCGCCGCCTGACGTCGATCCCTTGGGGCCGCCGGTCTGCGCAATCGCCGTGCCGCCGAGCAAGAGCACAAGCGATGCTGCCAGCATGATCTTCTTCATGTCCGATCCTCCATTCTCAAGCCGGCGCTTCTCACCGCTCAGATTTCAGGCGGATAGAGATGAACGTCGCCGCAATAGTCCACGATACGATAGCTCGCTTTCGCTTCCGCTTCACCTGCATCGGGTGCGGTATTTTGCTCCGCCAACACATAGTTGGGCCCCACTGGCGACTTGCCAGCGCCGCCGGGAATGTCGATGACATAGTCTGGCTGACATAGCCCTGACACCCGCCCGCGCAACTGCCGCATCAAGTTCTGCCCCTCCGCCAGCGTCGTCCGCAGATGCGCTGTGCCCGGCGCGAGATCGCCGTGATGCAGGTAGTACGGCTTGATCCGGCATTCGACGAAAGCGCGCATCAAATCCGACAGAGCGGCGACGTCGTCATTGACCCCGCGCAGGAGCACGGACTGGCTCACCAGCGGAATTCCGGAATCGACAAGCCGCGCGCAGGCGGCGCGCGCCGGCCCCGTCAGCTCGCGTGCATGGTTGGCATGAACGGCCATCCACGTGGTCGCGCCCTCGACTTTGAGCGCCGCAACCAGCTCGTCACTGATGCGCGCGGGATCGGCCACCGGCACGCGGGTGTGAAGGCGGATGATCTTGACGTGATCGATTGCCGCAAGTTCCGCCATGATCTCGCCCATCCGCCGCGGCGACAGCATCAGGGGATCGCCGCCGGTCAGGATCACTTCCCAGATCTCGTGATGCGAACGGATATAGTCGATCGCCGCGCGATAGGCGCTGTCCGACAGCGCGCTCTCCTTGCCGGGCCCCACCATCTCGCGGCGGAAGCAGAATCGGCAATAGACCGCGCAGACGTGGACGAGCTTGAACAACACGCGGTCGGGATAGCGGTGCACGATCCCGGGAACCGGCGAATGTGGATGATCGCCGATCGGATCGGCATTCTCGCCCGGCTGCATCTCCAGCTCCGCGGCCGTCGGAACGAACTGACGGGCAATGGGATCATCCGGATCGGCCGTATCGATCAGTTCGACCAGCGCTGGCGTGATCGCAACCGCATAACGCGCGGCGACGCGCTCGAGCGCGGGCAGCGCTGCGGCCGGAGCAAGATGCTCGGCCACCAGTTCGGCCGGCTCGCGCAAAGTGCGTGCAAGATTCGTCTTCGTCATGTCTCACAAAACGTTTCATTTGCAGGCGGCGTCCAAACCACCTGATCGATCCGCGAGGCGCCGCTTGCCAGCATCACCAGCCGGTCGAAGCCGAGCGCGACGCCGCTCGCCTCCGGCATTACGGCGACCGCAGCCAGAAAGTCCTCGTCGAGCGGATAGGCTTCGCCATAGCGGCGCTGCTTCTCGGTCATCGATTCCGTGAAGCGTTTGCGCTGCTCCTCGGCATCGGTCAGTTCCCCAAAGCCGTTGGCGAGCTCGACGCCGCACGCATAGACCTCGAAGCGCTCGGCAACCCTGGGATCGTCAGTCTTCACCCGTGCCAGCGCCGCCTCTGGAGATGGGTATTCGAACAAGATGGTCAAACGTCCCTGCCCCAGATGCGGTTCGACATGCTCGACCAGGGTCTTGCTGAAGATATCGGACCAGGTGTCATCCCCGGCCACACGGACCTTGCCGCCGGCCGCCTCGGCGAGCGCGGCACGGTTACCCTCGCCGCCCGAAATTGTCGACAGCAGGTCGATGCCGGCGAACCGGTCGAAGGCGCCCGCGACCGTCAGGAGCTCTGGCTCGGCAAAGGGATCGGCGGTCCGCCCGCGGAAGGAGAAGGTCCCGATGCCGGTCGCCTGCGCCGCACGGGCGATGACGACGACACAATCGGCCATGATGGCGTCATAAGGGGCGCCTGCCCGATACCATTCCAGCATGGTGAATTCGGGCAGATGCAGGTCGCCGCGCTCACGGTCCCGGAACACCCGGGCGAGCTCGAATATCCGCCTCTCGCCCGCCGCCAGCAGCTTCTTGCAGGCGAATTCGGGCGAGGTCCGCAAATATCGGCTGGCGCGGCTGCCGTCCGGCCACATGAGCTCGGTTCGGGGGGCGTGCAGATGGGTCTCGTTGCCCGGGGAGACCTGGAGCACGGAGGTTTCGACCTCAATAAATCCCTGCTCGGCAAAGAAGCCTCGTAGAGCCCCGGTTATGGCCACCCTGGCCTGGAGGAACGGCCGCCGGTCGAGGTGCCGCCCGGGCGACCAGAACGGTGAGATGGGCTTGTCCCCAGCCATTACCCGAGCACCCCGCAGGCCAGCAAAATGCTGGCATTCAATGGCAAAATGCGTATGTTGCGGCCCGAAACGGGCGCCGAGGTCCGATTTGAGACCCCAAGTCCCCCACCGATTTGACCACGTCCTGGCCCGAGCCGGGCCAAGCAAGCAGGAAATATAGCTTTGAGAGTCATCGCCAGTTCTATTCGCAAGGGCAACGTGATCGAGCAAGACGGCAAGCTCTATGTCGTCGTGAGCGCCGAGAACATCCATCCCGGCAAGGGCACCCCGGTCAGCCAGATCGAAATGCGCCGAATCTCGGACGGGGTAAAGATCTCCGAGCGGTACAAGACCACCGACCAGGTCGAAAAGGCCACCATCGAAGAGCGCAACTACACCTTCCTGTATGAAGATGGTGAGGGCTACCACTTCATGAACCCGGAGAGCTACGACCAGGTCCAGGTCTCCAAGGACGTCATCGGCGACGCGGCCGCGTATCTCCAGGAGAGCATGACGGTCAAGCTGTCCATGCACGACGCCAACCCGGTGTCGATCGCGCTGCCGCAGCGCGTGACGCTGGAAGTGGTCGATACCGAGCCGGTGACCAAGGGTCAGACCGCCTCGTCGTCCTACAAGCCCGCGGTGCTCTCCAACGGCGTGCGCACCACCGTGCCGCCGCATATCTCGGTCGGCACCCGCATCGTGGTGATGACCGAAGACGGCTCCTACTCCGAGCGCGCCAAGGACTGACGGGAACAGGGCGGTGACAACAGGTGGCGCCGGGGGGCGAGACAGTGGTTGGGAACGGTTTCCGCTTCGTCTCGCACCTTCTGGCGTCGCTTTCGCTCCTCGTTGCCTCTCCGCTCGCCGCGGATGAATTCCGCAGTCCCTCGCTCACGGCCCTGCGCGTCGACTGGCGCGCAGCGCTCGACCAGCTCCGCACCGAGATCAACAGCCACCCCCGGGTCGCGGACGATTTCATCTTCGCACCTCGCCGTTCCGTGCCGCGCGACGATCCGCGCGCGACGCCCGCACTGGTGCAGCTCAACGCGATCTCCTCGCAATTCTTCACCGGCATCACCCGCAGTCCGGTGCCCGTGCTGCTGCCGTTCGACGCCGCCGCTTACCTCGAAGCACAGCGTGGCGGCGCACCGGCGACGCTCGCGCTGTCGCGCTATCAGGCGGACTTCGATCCCGTCGACATGTTCGATGCCGGCCCTGCCGGCTACAGCGCGACCTTCTCGCTCGAGCCCGGTGCCGGCGACGGCATGCCGGGCCGGGCGTTCACAAGGCCGGTCGAGGTAGAGATCACGGGGTCGGCGCTCGTCTACGACATCGCCGATCCCGCCGGCGGCAAGGGCGAGCAGGTCAAGCCGCTCGCAACGCTGTATCCGGACCTGCGCAAGTTCATCCGCGAAGGTTACGTGCGCTACGCCTTCACCCGTTTTGGCGTCGCCTATGTCGTGTCGATCCAGTGCCTCGATAGCGCCGCCAAGCCGCGGCGGCTCGCCTGCAAGGAGGCCTATCCGGTTGCCGAGCGCTTCCTGAAGGCGCTGCGCGTCGCCGGCGGCCAGCGCGCGCGACCGTTGATGGACATTGCCTCCAACATCCTCGATCGTCCCGCGGAGCGTTCGCCGGATTTCAGTTATCGTCCAAGCGGCGACATCATCCCGAACACAGGCTACCGCAAGCAGGGCGGCCATCCCGACATGATGGCCTATGCCCAGATCCGCTTTCCCGTCGAAGAAGCACCCGCCTTCGTGCACTCGCAATCCCACGGCAGGCGTGACGAGAACGAACGTCCGACTGCCTATCCCTGGCGCGACAATTTCTGCGAGTCACGCAGTTTCGAGGTGGGGCAATGCGGCGGAGGCCACGGCCACCAGGGCGAGGACATCCGCGCCGCCGACTGCCCGCCGCCCGGCGAAGGCCGTGAGCCCTGCGATCCCAAGCAGCGCGGCGTCGTCGCCGTGCGTGACGCGATCGTGATCCGCGGGGCCAGGGACCAGGCCGCGACGCTTCAGGTCAATAGCCGCACCGAGCACATCCGTTTCCGCTATATGCACATGAACCCGCAGGCGATGAACGCCGATGGCATGGTCAACGGCCGCATCGTCACCGAAGGCGAGAAGATCGGTGTGATCTCGAACTATCTCGATCATCCCGCCGGAACGTCAATGCATCTGCATTTCGACGTGCAGGTGTTCACACGCGACGGCTGGATCTGGGTCAGCCCCTATATCACCCTGGTCTCCGCCTATGAACGCCTGATCCGCGCCCGAGGGCGCGAGATCGGCCCGGAGATCGCAGTCACGGCGCAGCCGGTCGCTCATGCGCTGCCTGACGACGTGAGCAAGCCTGACCTGCGCGAGGGGTCGAGCGGCGAGGAGAACTGATCACTTGCTCGTTCCAATGCCGGGCGGTGCAACAGCGTGTTGTTGCTTATATCGCCGGCTCGAACGAAGAAAGAATAGGGTTGATGAGCGTCGGACTGATCGGTCTTCTCGACGATATCGCGGCGATTGCAAAGGTGGCAGCAGCCTCGCTCGACGACGTGGCGAGCCAGGCAGCCAAAGCGGGCACAAAAGCGGCTGGTGTGGTCATTGATGACACGGCCGTCACGCCGAACTACGTCATCGGTTTTGCCTCGAAACGCGAACTGCCGATCGTCGGCAAGATTGCGGTCGGATCGCTGCGTAACAAATTGCTGATCCTGCTTCCCATTGCCCTGTTGCTTGGCTATTTCCTTCCCGCCGCCGTCACGCCGTTGCTTATGCTCGGCGGAGCCTTTCTCTGCTACGAGGGTGTCGAGAAGGTGCTCGAAGCCGTGATGCCGCATCACGCGCGCCACCACGAGGCTCAACTCCAGTCGGTCGCGTTGAATGCCCAGTCGCTCGAGGACGAGAAGGTCGCGAGCGCCATCAAGACAGATTTCATCCTGTCGGCGGAGATCATGGCGATCACGCTGGCGGCCCTCCCGGCGGGCAGCATCTGGACGCAGGCGCTGGTGCTGGCGCTGGTCGGCTTCGGTATCACGGTCGGGGTCTATGGTGTGGTGGCCCTGATCGTGAAGGCTGACGATGTCGGCGTGGCCCTTGCGGGCTATGGCAGCGCCTCAATCATTGGCGGCGCGATTCGCTTGCTGGGACGCGCGCTCGTCCGCGGTATGCCCACCTTCCTGGCGGTGCTGAGCACCATCGGCACCGCCGCCATGATCTGGGTCGGCGGCGGCATCATCCTGCATGGCATCGAAAAATACGGCCCGCCCATTGTCGGTCGCACGGTCCATGCCGCAACCGAGGCTGCCGCACATGCCCTTCCATCCGTTGCCGGCATCATCGAATGGTCGGTCGAGGCAACCATCTCAGGCGTGCTTGGACTGCTTGTCGGTGCACTTGCGATTCCGGCAGTCGAATACGGTCTCGCACCAGCATGGAAACGGCTGAGGCGGTCGCGGGATCGAGCTTCCTGAAGCGCGATGCGATCATCCGGAAGACGCGTGCCTGCTACTCCAAGAACGTCGTGAGCTGCGCGCCCTCGTCCGCCACGAACACTGCGATCAATTCCGCCGGCTCGGTCATGCTGGCGTTGGCCGAGACCAGATGCGTCGAGCCCGGCGGCTCGAAGAAGGACTGGCCGACGCCGAACGTCTCGACCGGGCCACCGCCGAGCTGGGAGCGGATCTCGCCCTTTGTGATGTAAGCCGTCACCGAGCCTGCATGGCGATGCGGCCGCGAAAACCCGCCGGGACCGTAGGACACACGCACGATGGTGACGCGCTTTCCCGGGACGTTGGGCAGCGCGTAAGAGCCGATCGGCTCGACCTTGTCGAGCGAGGAGCCATCCGCAGCGGTGGCGCAGAGCGGGGCAAGCACACCTGAGACGCTGTCGATCGTCACCGGGATCGCTTTGCCGATCGCCAGCGCGCAGGCGAGCCCTGCGACGATGGCGACCGCCGTGGAACGCGACGGCGCCGGACGCTGCACGGCAGAACAACTCATTGCTGTCATCGTGACCTCCCCTCGTGCCGATCAGGATGCCGCGGCACTCGCGGCCACCGGCCGCGCCGCCGGCGTCCAGCGAAATGCAGCACCGAAACGGTTCCAGACGTTGATCGAGGCAACCGCCGAAGTCAGGTACATCAGCTCGGTCTCCGAGAACTCACGGGCAGCTTCGGCGTAGACCTCCTCGCTGACGCCGTCGGGCAGGAGAGTAAGCGCCTCGGCCCAGGCCAGCGCGGCACGCTCGCGCGGCGAAAAGATCGGCGCCTCGCGCCAGACCGCGACAAGGTTGAGCTTGTCCACCGGCACGCCGATCCGTTCGGACAAGAGAATGTGATGCTGCACGCAGAAGGCACAGCCGTTGATCTGCGAGGCGCGCAGCTTGACGAGCTCGAGAAGCTGCTTGTCGAGGCCGGCCTTGGCCGCAACCTGGCCCAGCGCAAGCACCAGATCATACGCTTCGGGCGCGATCCGCTTGAAATCCTCGTATTCGCTGCGGGCGTGTGACATTGCCGTTCACCTCGTCTATTATAAGGGTGCTTACATGTTATAAGAGCCCTTATATGTCGCGCAAGTCCGTCGACGTCACGAAATCGCAAACTGCGCGGGCAATGTCCGCGACTGCCGCCGGCACCGCGGTGCGCGTCCCCGCGCCGGGCGAAGGCAAGCGCGGCGAGCAAGGCTATCTCGGCTATCTGCTGCGTCAGGCTCACGCCGCAGTGCGCCTCACGACCGAGCGGACGCTCGCCGATCTCGGCGTGACCTCGCCGCAATTCGCCGTGCTGACAATGCTGAACGCCTATCCGGGCCTGTCCGGCGCCGACGTCGCCCGCCTCACCTTCCTGACGCCCCAGACCGTCGGCGTCATCATCCGCAATCTCGAACGTGACGGCGCGATTCTGAAGACGCCGCACCCCGTCCACGGCCGCATCCAGCAATGGACACTGACGCCGCGCGGCGCGAGGCTCTTGAAGGCTTGCAGGGAACGGGTGATGGCACTCGAGAGTCGCCTCGCACGAAATCTGGACAGCAAGGCGGAAACTGCGATCCGGCGTTGGCTCGCCGGACTCGCGGCTGATCTACAGGAGGATTAGCCCGACCGGCCTTCGCAGCGGTCCTTGAACGCCGTCTCCGCCATCGCAGCAGCCGGCCCTACCCATCCTTCAACGCTTTTTTGACCTCGCCGTCGGGCCAGCTCTCGTCCACCGCGATCACCCGCACGCGGCTTTGATCGGCGGCATTCACAAGCACGTGCGAACTTACCCCTTCACCGCTCCGCTCAAGATGCAGATCGGTTTCGGGCTTCCAGCTCAGCGTGGTCGCGAGATCGCCCGGAAAGATCTGCCATTGCGATCCATCGTCGAGCTCGACGACATGGCTTTCCGCATGCGCGCGTATCTTCATTCCACCCCGAATTCGATGTGACGAACGTGCTGAGCGCGGCCGCCGGCGCGCGGCCGGAGCCCCGCTCCGTCAGTCGTTGTCGTGATGAATCACGGTCTTTCTGCAGGAACCGCGATGGCGGTGACCATGGCGGCGGCAAACAGATATTTCCTCATGCTCTTTTCCTCATCTCGTGCCGAGGGGAATGCGGGACTGCGCAAGATTGTTCCGGCGGAACGGGCCATCGGATCAGCACGGAATCCGGTGGGCGGTTGTTCCAGGAACCGACTCACACGCGCCATGTTTCCGGCTAGACTATGCCGATGAAACACGCTGATTCCTTGCCCCGTCAAACTCGCCGCGCCCTTCTCAAATCCACGCTGGGCGCAGCCGCGCTGCTCACGTCAGGCGCGAACGCCCTCGCCGCACCTCCAGGTTTTGACGAATGGCGCGAGGCTTTTCGCGCACGGGCGATCGCCAAAGGCATTTCGGCCGCGACATGGCAGCGCGCGATGGGACGGGTGGAGCCCGACATGAGCGTGTTCAAGCAGATGCGAAACCAGCCCGAATTCCACGAGCAGGTCTGGCAATACATCAACCGCCGCGTCTCCGACTGGCGCATCATCAACGGCAAGATCGCGCTGAAGAACAACGAGGCATTGTTCGCTCGCATCGAGCGCGATTTCGGCGTGGAGCGCGGTACGTTGCTGGCGCTGTGGGGCGTCGAGTCCGCTTATGGCGATCCGCTTGTGCAGCAGAACCACATGACGCCGGTATTTCCCTCGCTCGCCGCGCTCGCCTGGAACGAGCCGCGCCGCAAGGCCTATTGGGAGGCCGAGCTGATCAACGCGCTGCGCATTGTCGACAAGGGCTGGAGCACGCCGGAGCAGATGCGGGGATCCTGGGCCGGCGCGATGGGGCATTCGCAATGGATGCCGGAAGTCTGGCTCAATGTCGGCATCGACTATGACGGCGACGGCAAGGTGTCGCCATTCGGCAAGCCCGATGACGCCCTGGGCTCGACCGCGAAATACCTCGTCAAGCGCGGCAAATGGCATCGCGGCGAGCATTGGGGCTACGAGGTGCGCGCTGCCGGCAATATGGGCGGAAGCCGCACCTACGCTGCCTGGGCGTCGGCCGGCGTCACCCGCGCAGATGGCCAGCCGTTTCCGCAGCCGAACGCATCGGCGCAGATGTGGACGCCCGTTGCGGGCGGGCCGACTTTCCTGCTCGGGCCGAATTTCTATTCGGTGAAGAGTTATAATCCCTCGATGAACTATGCGCTGGCGATCTGCCATCTCGGCGACCGCTGCCTCGGGGCGCCGTCCTTCATTCAGCCTTTCCCCGGCTCCGAGCGTGCGCTGACGCTGGCCGAGGTGCAGGAGATGCAGACACGCCTGACCAAGGCCGGCTTCGACACCGGCGGCACCGACGGCCGCGTCGGCAACGACACCATGAAGGCAATCAAGGATTTCCAGCAGCGCGCGGGGATTACGCCGGCGGACGGCTATGGCGGGCTGAAGGTGCTGGCCAAGCTGCGGCAGGGGTCGTAGGCGACATCAGTGCCGATACTGCGGCTCCTCGGCATCGAGCTGTCGCCGGATCGCTGCGAGATGCAGCCGCGCGGATTCGGAATCGCCTTCGCGCATCTGCCTGTAGGTCTCGGCCGCGATCGCGGCATCGACCGGCAGCACTTTTCGCCCTGTCGACATTGCCAGCACCTGCACCTCGGCGGCGCGTTCGAGGTAATAGAGATCGTCCCAGGCCTCGGCGATGGTCGGGGCCAGCACCATCACGCCGTGATGCTTCATGAAGATGATGTCGGCATCGCCGACGCTTGAAGCGATGCGCGCGCCTTCCTGCTTGTCGAGCGCGAGGCCGTTGTAGTCACGGTCGACCGCGGTGCGGCCATAGAATTTCAGCGCGGTCTGGCCGGCCCAGATCAAGGGCTCGCCCTCGGTCATCGACAACGCGGTCGCATAAGGCATGTGGGTGTGAAAAGCGACCTTCGCGCGCGGCAGGCGCCTGTGCATCTCGGCATGGATGTAGAAGGCGGTCGCCTCCGGCACGCCCTCGCCGTCGAGCACGTTGCCGTGGAAATCGCAGATCAGGAGCTTCGATGCGGTCAGCTCGCGGAAGGCATAGCCGTAGGGATTGACCAGGAACAGATCGTCATGACCGGGCACCACGGCCGAGAAGTGATTGCAGATGCCCTCTTCAAAACCGTTGCGCGCCGCCATCCGGAAGCAGGCGGCCAGATCCTCGCGCGCGGTGCGGATCGCATCGGTCGCAAGGTCCGGTCGGTTTGTGCGGGATGGCGCGGACGAGGTAGCGTGAAGGCTGTGCGCCATGGCGAAAGGACACCTCTATCGAGCGGGAGCTACTCCCGTTGTACAGCGCCTGCGCCTGCACGTCAGCCCCTGCGCGAGGCAGCCTGCCCTGCGCGGCTCAGGCCCGCCGCGGCACGCCGCCTGCATTCATGCCGCCGTCGATCACGAGCTCGCTGCCGGTGACGTAGCGCGAGGCATCGGAGGCCAGATACAGTACGCCACTCGCAACCTCCGCCGCCTGGCCGGCGCGGCCGAGCGGGGTGACGACCTTTGCCCGCTCCTCCGGATCGATCGGGGCATTCTGGCCGGCGCCAGTCGCTCCCGTCGGGATCTTGCCCCAGATCGGCGTTTCGATGATGCCGGGATGAACCGAGTTGACGCGGATGCCGTCGCCGGCGGCCGCGCATTCCATGGCGATCGATTTGGCGAACAGCCGCACGCCGCCCTTGGTTGCCGAATAGGCCGACAGCCCCGGAGCGCCGCGCAGGCCCGCGAGCGACGACATCATCACGATCGAGCCGCCGCCATGCTTGCGCATCAGCGGCAGGCAATGCTTGACCGAGAGAAACACACCGTCGAGATTGATCGCATTCTGCTTGCGCCAGTCGGACAGCGTCATGTCGACGATCGAGGGCACGGCAATGCCGATTCCTGCATTGGAGACGAGAATATCGAGCCGGCCGTAGCGCCTGGCGATCTCGGCGGCAATTTCCACCCAGCGCTCCTCGCGGGTAACGTCCTGCTCGAGAAAGATCGCCTTGCCGCCGGCGCTTGTCACACGCTTGACGAGCTCCGGGCCGCGCAGCTCGTCGATGTCGGTGGCAATGACGGTAGCCCCCTCACGCGCGAACAGCTCGACAATGGCCTCGCCAATGCCGGAGGCGCCGCCGGTCACCAGCGCGACCTTGCCCTCAACCTGCCCTGCCATGTTCACTCCCTTTTTTTGTTGTTTGAGGCAATCTATGTCTTGCGCATGATCTCGTCGGAAAACCGCTTCGCACTTTTCCGGATCATGCGCTATCTAATCACGGATGGCCCCTGGTCCGGTAGCGCGACATCGATGACGCGGAATTGCACCCGCTCGACGCCCTGGTAGCGATCGACCGAGAGCGAGCCCGCGACATGCAGTTGCTGGCCGCGATTGGCAAGCAGCGCATTGCCGAGCTTCTGGCCGACCGTGCGGAACGCGATGCCGTTGACGATCGCGCCGTCGCCTGACTTGAAGCGCAGCCTCAAATGCGCCTGGCCGACCTCGTCGGCAAACACGAGCTGATGCGCCGGCAGCGCCAGCACGGGCTCCGGATTGCCGCTGCCGAAGGGACCGGCACGGTTCAGCGTGGCCGCAAGCTCAGTCGTCACCGCTCGCGCGGAGACCGCGCCGTCGACATAGAGCTCGTTGACGTGACGTGCCTCGGCGACGTCCTGCGCCAATGCGTTCTCGAGATAGGCGCGGAATTCGGCGAGCTTCTCTTTGCGCAATGTCACACCCGCGGCCATCGCGTGCCCGCCACCTTTCAGCAAGATGCCGTCGGCGACCGCCTGTCGCACCGCCTTGCCGAGGTCTACGCCGGCGATCGAGCGGCCCGAGCCGGTGCCGATGCCGCCGGGCTCCAGGGCTATGGCGAAGGCGGGTCGCGAAAACTTTTCCTTCAGCCGGGAGGCAACGAGGCCGACGACGCCGGGGTGCCAGCCTTCGGACGCCGTCACGATGACGCCGAGCTTGTCCTCCAGCCCGATCGAGGCCAGCGCTTCGGCCTCGGCCTGCGCTTCCGCGGCCTGCTCGATGACGCGGCGCTCGCTGTTGAGGCGGTCGAGCTCGGCGGCGATCCGCGCGGCCTCGACACTGTCGCCTTCGAGCAGCAGCCGCACGCCGAGATCGGCGCGGCCGATGCGACCGCCGGCATTGATGCGCGGCCCCAGCATGAAGCCGAGATGCCAGGCCTCGGGCGGGCCGCTGAGCCGCGCGATATCCATCAGCGCGGTATGGCCGACATGGTCGCGCCGCCGCATCGCGATCAGCCCCTTGGCGACGAAGGCGCGGTTGAGGCCAATCAACGGCGCCACGTCCGCAACGGTGCCGAGCGCAACGTGATGCAGCATGCCGAGCAGGTCCGGCTCGGGCATCTCCGCATTCCAGAAGCCGCGCTGGCGCAGCTCGCGATTGACGGCGACCAGCGTGACCAGCACCAGGCCGACAGCAGCGAGATGGCCGAGACCGGAGAGATCGTCGAGCCGGTTCGGATTGACCAGCGCGTCGACCTCCGGCAGCTCCGTGCCGGCCTGGTGATGATCGATCACGACCACGGACATGCCGAGCCGTTTCGCTTCCGCGAGTGGCTCGATGCTGGTGGTGCCGCAATCGACGGTGACAAGCAGCATGGCGCCCTTCGCCGCCAGCGCCCGCACCGCCTCGGTATTCGGGCCGTAGCCCTCGAAAATGCGGTCGGGAATGTGGATCAGCGGATCGAGCCCGCAATGGCGCAGGTGCCAGGCGAGCAGCGCCGCCGAGGTTGCGCCGTCGACGTCGTAATCGCCGAAGATCGCAACCGTCTCGCCCCTCACTGCGGCATCCGCGATCCTCTTGGCGGCCGCTTCCATCTCCGTCACGGTGAACGGGTCCGGCAGAAGCTTGCGGATGGTCGGATCGAGGAAGTCCTCGACCGCGTCGATATCGACGCCGCGCCCCGCCAGCACCCGCGCCAGCAGCTCCGGGAGCTGGCGCCGCTGCACGATGGCAAGCGCCTTGGCCGCCCCGCGGGCATCGAGCCGGTCGCGCCAGAGCTTGTCGGTGAGCGAGCGCGCCACTCCCAGGAAAGCCTGGGGCGTTTCGGCGGGCAAGACGGTGGCGGGCGGCGTCATGACAAGGAGGCAGGTTGTTGGAGACTCGGATCCGGGCGATCACGCGGACGCGCTCGCTGGCTTCAAAGCGATTGGCGGGCAACCGGCGGCGATTTGCAACGGGCCAGCCGCACAAAGCGGTGGATGGCCGCGACCAGTTGACTGACTATCATTTGGGCAACCGGCGGAACAGCAAATTAAGCAAGCGTCAGGCGGAGTCTTCGAAAAGTCTCGTATTCGATCTGCAGGGCGTGAAGCCGCAGGCCGATTCAAAGACGCGAAAACAACCCCATGCACAGTAGGCGGAGGGTTGTTTTCATTGGTGTTTTGCACTCGCCAGAATGCCTCGCCAAAGTACTTTGACACGTCGGGCAAAACACCGGGAATCTGCATTGCTTGGTCTTCGTGCGAAAACACCACCGTTGGCGAACTCTCTCGCATCTCGCACTCCTCCATGCGCTCGCGCAGGCACATGAAACCCCCAGGTTGGCGCTTTTGGAACCAGGTTCCGCTTCCATGTGTTGGATGGGGCAGCCGATGGATCCGCAATCAAACCAGGAATGGCAAAGCCGCGAGGCGCCCGTCCGCGAGGACATGGGTTTGCAGCGGAATTTCTGGCGCGCACAGGCGGCAGGGTGGACTGTCGCGGCCGCTCTGATCCTCGCCGCCATTGCCGGACTGTTTTCAGACGGACCGGTCAGTCAGCTGCGCCGGGTCGAAAAGGACGTCGCAGTAGAATATCAGCGATTCTATCGCAGCGGCGCTTCCGCCTCCTTTGTCGTCGAACTCCAGGGAGAGCAAGACGAGCTGGTGATCAGCAATAACCTGGCGGAGGCCCTCGTCCTGGAAACTGTCCGTCCGACGCCGCTTCGCACGGCCGTGGCTGCGGACGGTATGCATCTCGTATTCGATGCGTCGGACGGAGGAAGGATTTTCTTCGGCATCAGGCCGGAGCGCTTCGGCATGGTGTCGGGTATCATCTCCGCCGGAAAGCAACGCGTGTCGCTCAAAACCTATGTCTATCCATGAGGTCGTGAATGGAAAGCATCCTGCGTCCGTTCTTGATGTACCTGTTCCTGCTGCTGATCTTCAGACTGGCGGGCAGGCGATCTCTCAGCGAGATCACGACGTTCGATTTCGTGCTCCTTCTCATCGTCGGCGAGTCGACGCAGCAGGCACTGCTCGGAGACGATTTCTCGCTAACAAACGCCTTCCTTGTGATCGCGACCTTGATAGGTCTCGACATTGCATTTGGCGCGATCAAGGGGAAGTTTCCGCTGCTGAAGAAGATCGTGGAGGGCACTCCCATGGTTCTGGTCGAAAATGGAATGCCGCTGAGGGAACGGATGCGGCGGTCGCGCGTGGAGCTTGACGACATCATGCGGGCGGCGCGCGAGACGCAGGGCCTTGAGCGGGTCGAAGACATCAGGTTCGCCATCCTCGAGGTGAGTGGCGGGATCAGCATTATTCCCCGGAAAGGACAGTAGGGGTTCGCTCGGCAAGGTGGGGCCAGGTGGCCTTCCGAGTGATCGCTTTTCCTCCACTCGAGGATGGCCGGCGGCACAATTTTGCTTTGAGGAAAGCAGACCATCGGTAGAGGACTTGGTTTGCACCGAACCGTGCAGCAATGTCGGCTTTACGCCTCCGCATCTCCAAGTTTGACCTATCCTGCATCGATGGCGGCGACCTCTTCCTCGACTACCTGAATGGCTCGGGAGCAGTCAAAACCACTCCGAGCCCGCAGCTCTCGTAGACGTCCGTTGCGGTGCTCGAGCACTTGATCAAGAGCGGCTTAATCGTTCAACTTGATTGGCCGTTTACGATCGGCTCATCGTCCGCGTCATCTGCTCTCGCTCTTTGTTGCAACGCCCGTTCCAACATGTGGTGCCACCAATGTCCAAACCGCCCCTGTCCGATCCGCGCTCTCGCGCCACCGCCGACAGCACCGGAAGCGCGCCGTCAAACGGCTTTGCCGATCTCGTGCCCGAGCTTGGCGTTTCCAGTATGCTGGACAGTCTGTCGTTCTGGCGAGATTTGCTCGGTTTTGAAATCGCTTACGACCGCCCCGCCGCCCGGTTTGCCTATCTCGTCAGGGGACGTTTGCAGATCATGCTCTGCGAATTGAATGGGCGCTGGGAGACGGCCGAGATGCAACGACCGTTCGGACGTGGCGTCAATTTTCAGATGATCGTGGATCGCATCGCGCCGATGCTGAAAGCCCTCGACGACGCCAAATGGCCGCTCTACGAGCAGCCGAATGAAGCCTGGTATCGGGTCGGCGACCAGGAGTACGGCCAGCGCGAATTCCTCGTTCAGGACCCTGATGGTTATCTGATCCGGTTCGTCGAGCGTCTGGGCACGCGCGCACCATCGTGAGACGGGAACGGTCCCTTACGAGGCGCTTGCTCAGGCCATGCGCCGCGCCGCCATCTCCGCGGCGAGCAGCACAGCGGCGCGGCTGGCTCCGATCGAGGCGACGCCCTGCCCTGCGATGTCGTAGGCGGTGCCGTGCGCGGGCGTGCAGATCGGAAATGGAAAGCCTCCGAGCAGCGTCACGCCGCGATCGAAGCCCATCAGCTTCATCGCGATCTGGCCCTGATCGTGATACATGGTCAGCACCGCATCGAAGGCGCCGCCCTTGGCGCGCAGAAACACGGTATCGGCCGGAAACGGTCCCTCCGCCGCAATGCCCTCGCGCTGACCGGCCACAACCACCGGCGCGATGATGTCGATCTCCTCGCGGCCGAAATTGCCGCCGTCGCCGGCATGCGGATTGAGACCGGCAACCGCGATGCGCGGCCGCGCGAAGCCGGCGGTACGCATGCAGGAATCGGTCAGCTTGAGCGCGCGATGGATGCGTTCGCTGGACAGCGTCGCGGCGACGTCCTTGAGCGGGATGTGGGAGGTGACCCGTGCGTTCCAGAGCCTGTCCAGGACGTTGAACTCGCTCGCGGCAGTCTTGAGGCCGACTATCTCTGCGGAGAATGCAATCTCGTCATCATACTCGGCGCGGGCAAGCCGCATCGCCTGCTTGTTGAACGGCGTGAAGCAGACCGCATCGGCCCGTCCGTCGCGGCCAAGTTCGAGTGCGTGCTTGTAATTGGCCAGGGCGAATCTTCCACCGGCAAGGGTCGCAGATTTCGGTTCGACTTCCCCGGGATCGAGGTGGCCGAGATCGACAAATAGCGCCTCGCCCTCCGCCGCGCGAAGGTCGGCCCCCGGCTCCATTGTGGTCAGCTCCGGCTTGACGCCGGCAATGCGCGCGCCCTCGTCGAAAATGCGGCGGTCACCGATGACGACGAGCCGGCTGCGGGCGCGGATGTCGTCCTGCGCCACCAGCTTGGCCGTCAGCTCGGGGCTGATGCCGGCCGGATCTCCCATGGCCAGCGCAATCAGCGGCTTTGCGGTCATATGATCACTTTCTCCTGGCTTGTCGCGTCGGCCGTGGGGGACGTGGGTTTGCGCCAGAGGCGCGGGAGCTGCAACACGAGCGGTAGCAGCAAGAGCGCGATGCCGGCCACGATCAGGCATGTCACAAGCTTGTTTGCAAAGAAGATCCCGAGCGATCCCTTGGACATCAGCATCGACTGCCGGAACGCATCCTCGGCCTTGTCGCCGATGACGATGGCAAGCACGAGCGGCGCCAGCGGATAGAACAGCTTCTTGAAGAGATAGCCGACGATGCCGAAGCCGAGCATCATGACCACGTCGAGATAGGAATTCGACACCGAATAGGCGCCGACGACGCAGATGATCACGATCAGCGGCGCAATCACCACGAAGGGGATCCGCATCAGGGCGGCGAAGACAGGTACGGTCAGCAGCACCAGCACGACGGCGACGATGTTGCCGACATACATCGAGGCGATCAGGCCCCAGACGAAATCCTTCTGGTCCACGAACAGCATCGGCCCGGGATTGAGGCCCCAGATCATCAGACCGCCCATCATGACGGCCGCGGTCGCCGAGCCGGGAATGCCGAGCGAGAGCATCGGCAGTAGTGCGCTGGTGCCGGCGGCATGGTCGGCCGTCTCCGGCGAGATGATGCCTTCGACCTCCCCCGTGCCGAAATATCGGCCGCGGCGCGAGAAGCGGCGGGCAATGCCGTAGCTCATGAAGGATGCCGCGGTCGGACCGCCGGGCGTGATCCCCATCCAGCATCCGATCGCAGCGCTGCGCAGCAGAGCCACGCCGTGCCGCGGCAGGCGGCCGACGGCGCGAAACACCTCGGCCCAATCGATCTTCGAGGAGACCGCGCGGGCGTGAAACTCCTCTTCGACGGCAACCAGCAGCTCGCCGATGCCGAACAAGCCCATCACCGCGACGACGAAGCTCACACCCTTGACGAGTTCGTCGACACCCATGGTGAGGCGGACACTTCCGGACACCGTGTCGATGCCGATGGCAGCGATCGCAAAGCCGATGGCCAGCGCCACGACGGTCTTGATCGGTGCCGCCCCGCCCATTCCGACGAAGCTGGCAAAGGCCAGGAAATAGACGGCAAAATATTCGGCCGGCCCGAAGGCGAGCGCGACCTGCGCCACCCAGGACGCCAGGAAGGTGATCAGGATGACACCGACCAGGGCGCCGAACGCCGCCGAGCCGAAGGCGGTCGCGAGCGCCGTGGTCGGCCGGCCGTCGCGCGCCATGGGGTAGCCGTCGAAGGTGGTCGCGACCGACGACGGCTCGCCTGGAATGTTGAACAGGATCGAGGTGACCGAGCCACCGAACAGCGCACCCCAATACATGCTCGAGAGCAGGATGATCGCCGAGACCGGCTGCATGCCGAATGTCAGCGGCAGGAGCAGCGACACGCCATTCGGCGCGCCCAGCCCCGGCAGGACGCCAACGAGAATGCCGAGCAGCACGCCGACAGCCATCAGCACCAGATGCGGCACGGTGATCGCGATGTTGAAGCCGTGCAGGAGTTCTCCAAGGTTGTCCATCGGACGCTCCGTCAGAACCCGAAGGCGGCAGCGAGCGCGCCGTGCGGCAAGCTCACCTGGAACATGCGCTCGAACACGACATAGAGCGCGAGCGATGTCGCGGCTGCCATGGCGAGCGCGCGCAGCGCGGATTGGTGCCGGGGAATCGCAAGGACCATGAAGATGTAGAGCGCCGAGGCGGCGTACATCCCGGCGAGCGGGATCACGGCAACGAAAATCGCGGCCGGCACGAACAGGCCGGTAAGCCGGCGCAGCTCGATCGACGTGATTGCGACGGGCCCATTTGCCAGTGTCGCAACCGGCAGCACGCCCCGCGCCAGATTATAGAGGCTCCCGAGCACGATGATGATGCCGGTCAGAAACGGGAACGTACCGGCGTCGACGCCAGCGCTCGACCAGCCGATGCCGTTGTCGAGGCTGGAGACGACGACGGCGCCACCAAAACTGCCGGTGAGGACGGCGGTCGCAAGTTCAAGCGCGCGGCGGGAGATCATTGGGGGCTCCGTTCAGGAATCAAACAATGGCCCGCTACGGCGCACGCGTCTTTCCCAAGCAATCGGTGTCGTCCCTGCGAACGCAGGGACCCATAACCCCAGGGAGAAGTTTCGCGAAGACTTGACGTCAAATCCACATCGGGACGACGACCAACAGCTCTCGACAGATCACGCGGTATGGGTCCCTGCGTTCGCAGGGACGACAGCCGGGTTTGAGGGACGCCCTCTCTCACTTCACCAGCCAGCCCTGCTCGGCCGCGACCTGCTTGACGTGCTCAAGGTCCTGCTTGATGAATTTGTCGAACTCGGCGCCGGTCAGGAACGTGTCGACCTGGGAGGTCTTCTCGATGTAGTCCTTCCACTCCGGCGTCGCCTGTACTTTCTTCATGAGGTCCACATAGAACGCGGCCTGTTCCGGCGTGACCTTGCCTGGCAGCCACACCGTGCGCGGCTGCTCATATTGCTTGATGTCGAGGCCCTGCTCGACGCAAGTCGGAATGTCGCCCCAGCCCTCGGTCGCGGTGACCTTGGGGCCCTGCGGCAAACGCTTGGGGCTGAACACGCAAAGCGGGCGCTGCGTGCCGCCGCGCCATTGCCCGAGGCTTTCGCTGGGATTGTTCACGTGGGAGTCGAGATGGCCGCCGGCGAGTTGCACGGCGGTCTCGGCGCCGCTCTTGAACGGGATGTAGGTCAGCTTGACCTTGCCGGCCTTCTCGATCATGCGGGTCAGCACCTCGTCAGTGTCCTTTGACTGCGCGCCGCCCATCTTGAATTCGCCGGATGCGGCGGCCTTCAGATAATCGCCCGCCGTTTTGTACGGCGCGTCCTGCTTGACCCAGAGCAGGAATTCGTCCTGTGCCATCGCCGCGATCGGAGTGAGATCGGTGTAGTTGAAGGCGACCTTGGAGACGAGCGGCTGCTGCCAGGCGTTCGAGGTGCCGAAGATCACCTTGTAGGGATCGCCGGCGGACGCCTTGCCGTAGACGTAGCCTTCGGCGCCGCTGCCGCCGCCCTTATTGACGACGACGATCGGCTGCTCCGTCAGCTTGTGCTTGGTGATGATATTCTGCACCGCGCGGGCAAGGTTGTCGGTACCGCCGCCCGGCCCGGCGGTGGCCACGAACTCGATCGGCTTTTGCGGTTGCCAGGCACTGTGCGCCGGCATCGCGCCGGCGAGCACGATCGCAGCCGCGGAGAGCAGAAATGTTGACGTCCGACCCATGATTTCCTCCAGCTGATTTTGATTTTTCGTTGTGGTCTGTCGTATCCGCGGTCAGGCGACGCGTTCCTCATGTCTTCCTGACGCCAGGACGATTGCGCCGTCCTTTGCGAGCGCTTCGATCTGCTTCTGATCGAACCCGTGCTCGGCCAGGACCTCGCGCGTATGCTCGCCATAGACGGGAGCACCGGATCGCACCTTGCCCGGGGTCTCCGAGAACTTGACCGGGAGGCCGATCGTCTTCACCGGACCGAGCGTGGAATGCTCGACCTCGACGACCATTTCGCGCGCCAGCGTCTGGGGATCGCTCAGCGCCTCCAGCATGTCGTGCACGGGACCACACGGTACGCCTTTCTCGTCGAGTGCCGCGAGCCAATGCGCCCGCGATCTGGTGCGGAAACGCTCGCTCAGGACCGCCTCGAGCGCCTTCAGATTGGCCATGCGGTCGGCGCCGGTGGCGAAGCGCGGATCGGAGGCGAGTTCGGTCGCGCCGAGTGCCTCCAGCATCAGGAGCCAGTGCTTCTTGTTGGCGCCGCCGACCACGAGCCAGCCGTCCGAGGCCTCAAAAGCCTGATACGGCGCGTTGAGCGGATGAGCCGAGCCCATCGCGCGGGGTGCAGTGCCTGCGGCCAGTGCGATGGTCGACTGCCAATAGGTCTGCACCAGGGCGGCCTCATAGAGCGAGGTCTCGACCCACTGCCCCTCGCCGGTCTTGAGACGATGCGTGTAGGCCGCGAGGATGCCCATGCTGGCGAGCAGGCCCGCGGTGATGTCGGACAGTGGCGGGCCGCATTTGACGGGCGGGCCGTCGGGGCGTTCGCCGGTAAAGCTCATGATGCCGCTCATGGCCTGGGCCACCAGATCGAAACCGCGGCGATGCTTGTAGGGGCCGGTGCGGCCAAAGCCCGAGAGCGAGCAATAGATCAGCGATGGAAACTGCTCGTGCAGCGCCTCGTAGCCGAAACCGAGACGCTCCATCGCGCCGGGTGCGAAGTTCTCGACCAGCACGTCGGCGTTCGCGATCAGCCGCCGCAGCACCTGTTTGCCGCCATCGGTCTTCAGGTCCAATACGATGCCGCGCTTGTTGCGGTTCATCATCAGGAAGGAGGCCGCCTCATCGCCGATCTTCGGCGGCACCGAATGGCGGGTGTCATCGCCGTTCGGCCATTTCTCGATCTTGATGACATCGGCGCCCATGTCGGCGAGCATCAAGGTGCAGGTCGGCCCAGCCATGACATGGGTGAGATCGATGACCTTGAGGCCGGCGAGCGGTCCCGAACGCGGAGAGGCGGATTGCGATCGATCGCTTTGCATCGGGGGCGTCCTATTGGCCGCGCCATTGCGGCGCGCGCTTGCTGAGGAAAGCATCGAGCCCTTCGCGAAAATCCCGGCTCGTGTAGCACATCAGGATGAGGTCCTCCCCCTCGTCCCGCGTCAGCCGCCTTTGGAGGCGGGCCACTGCCTGCTTGGTCGCAATCAGCGTCAGCGGCGCATGACTGGCGAGCAGCCTTGCAACCTCATTTGCGCGCCTGTCGAGCGCCGCAAGATCGTCGACGACCTCGCCGAGCAGCCCGACATTTGCAGCTTCCGTTGCGTCAACGAGGCGCGCAGTGAAGATCAGATCCTTGACGCGCGCGGCGCCGATGAGCGCGGTGAGACGGCCGACATTGGACATCGACAGGCAATTGCCGAGCGTCCGGGCGATGGGAAATCCAATTCTGGCGCTCCTGGTACCGATGCGCAGGTCGCAGGCCGCGGCGATGCCCGCCCCGCCTCCGGTACAAAATCCGTTGATCGCCGCGATCGTCGGCACCCGGCATTGTTCCAGCGTGGTCAACACGCGATCGATGCGGTTCTCGTAATCGATCGCATCCTGCGGTGTCTTGAATTCGCGGAACTGGTTGATGTCGGTGCCGGAGGCAAAGGCCTTGTCGCCGGCCCCGCGCAGCACCAGCACCTTGATTGTCTGGTCGCGATTGGCCTCCTCGCAGATTGCGGCGAGCCGTTCGTACATGGCGAACGTGAAGGCGTTGCGGGCCTGCGGACGGTTGAAGGTGATCCGCCCGATGCCATCCTTGCATTCAAAAACGAGGTCGTCCGCCTCCGCGGCCAGGTCCATTTCCTCATATCCTCTTGTTTTTTACATTTTTGAATGCAAAATCTGCGATTAGCAAGTCGGAACTTCGTAATTCGCATCGATTATCCCAACTTTTGCATTCAAATTGGAGCGCTGGTCCCAATGCTTCACGAGGAAGTCGTCGGACGCATCCGCGCCATCCTGCTCGACGGCGAAATCCCGCCGGGGGCGCGAATTCCCGAGCGCGAGCTGTGCGAACGGCTGGACATCTCGCGCACCCCGCTGCGCGAAGCGCTCAAGGTGCTCGCCGCCGAGGGTCTCGTACAGCTCCTGCCCCATCGCGGCTCGCGCGCGGCGAAGCTGACCGACAAGGACATGCGCGATCTGTTCGAGGTCTGCCAGGGCCTGGAGGCCCTCGCCGGCGAGCTTGCCTGCGAACGCATCGCGGACGCCGAGATCGACGCGATCGCCGCCGCGCATACGGACATGGTGCAGCATTATCGCGAGGGCGATCTGATCCAGTACTACCGCGGCAACCGCGCCATTCACGAAGCCATTGTCACCGCAGCCGGAAACCCCGTGCTCGCGGGGCTTTACACGTCGGTGACAGCGCGCATCCGGCGGGCGCGCTACGTCACGCCCATGACGCCGCAGCGCTGGGAGCTCGCCGTGAAGGAGCATGAGGCCATCCTCAACGCGCTTCAGCGCCGCGACGGCGCCGGGCTCGCTCACATCCTGCGTGCGCATCTCCGCCACAAGCGCGAAGAGGTTTTACAAGCGGGTTTTGCGGAGACAGAAGGCAACGACGTCACGTTGAGAATTGCGTAGCGCGCCTTCGTCGCTATGGATCCAGCTCGGCATCCCCGAAGACCTCGACCAGACGAAAGCGCTCGCACATCAGCAACATGTCGTCGCTATATCGTCCGAGCCTGCCGAAATAGGACTGATGGGCGCGGCGCCAATAGGCCAGGCTCCGGTCGCCCTCTCCCTCCTCATGCGCAAACGCTGCATCGACCTCGTTGAAGCGCCGATACGTCACGTCGACGGATTCGATGACGCAACGCGGCTCTCCTCGACCGTCGAGCACGACCCAGCGCTCACCGGGCGTGGAGGTGTTCGGCTCGTCTTCGGTGCTGCACGTCGCGGTCTTGATACCCTTGATGACGAGCTCGACCAATTCATTCGCCAGCGCAGGGCTGTCGCCAAACGCGAAGGTTCGGAGGTTCTGATAGCGCTCAGGCATAGGTTTGCTCATGGGTCTTCAGGCCTTCACGTCACGTCCCCTCGCCGCCATGCAACGGCGTGCCGCATTTGGACGCAAGCGACCCTGCTGCGTCATGAAGACACGGCTAACAACCCAGTTTGTCGGCGACCCCGCCAAAATCCCTGGCGACGATGTCCCATTTGCCGGTGGCTTCGAGATCGACCTTCTGAAGCGGACCATATTCAGTCGGCCGCGCCACGAAGGCTGTCTTCAATCCGTTCCTCTGCGCGGCGGCGAGATCGCCATTGTGGGCGGCGACCATCATCACCTCTTCCGGCTTGAGACAAAGCAGCCGCGCGGCGCCGAGATAGGTTTCAGGATCGGGCTTGTAGTGCTCGAACAGCTCGGCCGACATGACGAGGTCCCACGGCAGCCCTGCGAACTTCGCCATGTTGGTGAGCAGCGCGACATTGCCGTTCGAGAGTGGCGAGATCACGAATTTGGTTTTCAACCGGGTCAAGCCCGCAACGCTGTCGGGCCAGGGATGCAGGCGGTGCCAGCCCTTGGTGAGGTAGTCGAGATCGGCGTCGGTGAGGCCCTTGATCGCGAACTGTTCGACCAGCTTTTCCAGCGAGCGGCGGTGCAGGTCGTCGAGCATGACATAGCCGCGCTCGGGATGCCTGCGTACCTCGTCCATCGAGGCCATGTACATGCCGCGCCAGCCATCGACGAGCGCGGTCCAATCAGCGCTGATGCCGCGCTGCCTGCCCCACCACATGAAGTCGGTGATCAGGCTGGTGCGCCAGTCCACGACCGTGCCGAATACGTCGAAGACGAGGGCTTTGACGACGGAGAGTTCGGACATGTGCGTTTCCCCCGATTGTTCTTGTCGTCATTCCGGGGCGATGCGCAGCATCGAACCCGGAATCCATTTCGCGTCGGAATCTGCCGCCCGATGGATTCCGGGCTCTCGCTTCGCGAGCCCCGGAATGACGGCAGCTGGTGTTGCCTGGATCAATCCAGATGGAACTTCGCCAGCTCGCGGTGCTCGGCCTTGATGTAGCGCACGGTGCCGGTAACGGAGCGCATCACCACCGTCTCGGTCTCGATCACGCCGTCCTTGCGGAATTTGACCCCCGAGAGCAGCGAGCCCGTGGTGACGCCGGTGGCAGCGAACAGGCAGTCGCCGCGCGCCATGTCCTCGATGCCGTAGATCATCTTGGGGTCGTTGACGCCCATCTTGGCGGCGCGCTCGCGCTTCTCGTCGGAATCCAGGATGAGGCGGCACTGCATCTGGCCGCCGATGCAGCGCAGCGCCACGGCCGCGAGCACGCCTTCCGGCGCACCGCCAGTGCCGAGATACATGTCGATGCCGGTGTCGTCGGGGTTGGCGCAGTGGATCACGCCGGCGACATCGCCGTCCGTGATCAGGCGCACCGCAGCGCCGGTCGAGCGCACGCTCGCGATGATGTCGGCGTGGCGCGGGCGGTCGAGCACGAGCACGGTGATGCCTTCCGGCTTGACGCCCTTGGCCTTGGCGAGGCGGCGGACGTTGTCGGCGGGCGAAGCGTCGAGCGCCACGACGCCCTTGTCGTAACCGGGTCCGATCGCGAGCTTCTGCATGTAGACGTCGGGGGCGTGCAGCAGCGTGCCGCCATCGGCCATCGCCATGGTGGCGATCGCGCCCGGCATGTTCTTGGCGCACAGCGTGGTGCCTTCGAGCGGATCGACGGCGATGTCGACCTGCGGGCCGGCGTTCATGCCAACCTTCTCGCCGATGAAGAGCATCGGCGCCTCGTCGCGCTCGCCCTCTCCGATCACGATGGTGCCCTCGATCGGCAGCTTGTTGAGCTCGCGCCGCATCGCGTCCACCGCGGCCTGGTCGGCCGCCTTCTCGTTGCCGTGCCCGCGCAGCCGCGCCGACGACACCGCCGCCCGCTCCGTCACCCGCACGATCTCCAGCGTCAGGATGCGTTCGAGCAACGCTTGCGGCGGGACTGAAATATGGCTCGACATCGGCTCACTCCTTCGAAACGTTTGGGACGGAAATCTCCCGTCCGCATCAACTCGTAACACCCACAGTTCGTTCGAACCGTGTCAGTTCTTCTCGATCCTGATGACTTGCGGCCGCCCACTGATCACCTTGTCCTTCTGCACGGCGGCGAGCGCGCGGCGCACGGCGTCCTCATGCGTCGCATAGGTGATCAGGATGACGGGCACGGGGACCGCCTTGCCGTCCGCCGGCGCAGCGCCGCCATTGGGATGACGCTGCACGATCGACTCGATCGAAATCTTCTGTTCTGCAAGCCGGGTCGCGATCGCCGCCGCGGTGCCGGGGAAATCGCGTGCCAGCAGGCGGATGTAGTAGCCGCCCTCGTGCCGCTCCATCGGCGCCTTCTCGGTGTCGCGCAGTTGCGAAATGGGCCGGCCGAACGGATTGGCACGGATGCCGCGCGCGACATCGGCGATGTCGGCGACCACAGCCGACGCCGTCGCGGCGCCGCCGGCGCCGGGGCCGACCAGCGTGATCGGCGGAATGCCCTCGCCGTCGATCGTCACCGCGTTGGTGACACCCATCACCTGCGCGATCGAGGAGGATTTCGGCACCATGGTCGGATGCACGCGCTGCTCGATGCCCTTGGCGGTCCGCACAGCAACGCCGAGCAGCTTGACGCGATAGCCGAGATCGGATGCCGCTCGCAGATCTTCCGGCGCGATGGATGAGATGCCTTCGACATACACCGCGCTTTGAGCAACTTTCGTGCCGAAGGCGAGGCTGGCGAGGATCGCGAGCTTCTGCGCGGTATCATGGCCGTCGACGTCGAAGGACGGGTTGGCCTCGGCATAGCCAAGCCGCTGCGCGTCCTTGAGGCATTCGGCGAACGACAGCCCCTCCTGCTCCATCCTCGTCAGGATGTAATTGCAGGTGCCGTTGAGAATGCCGTAGACGCGGTTGATGCCGGTTCCGGCAAGACCCTCGCGTAACGTCTTGATGACGGGGATCGCGGCGCCGACGGCTGCCTCGAAATTCAGCGCACCGCCGTGCTTTTCGGCTGCCTTGGCGAGCTTGAGGCCGTGCTTGGCCAGCAGCGCCTTGTTGGCGGTGACGACCGACTTGCCGGCGTTGAGCGCGGCCTCGACCGCAGACACCGCAGGATCGCCGGCGCCGCCCATCAGCTCGACGAAGCAATCGATGCCGGGATGGGTGGCCAGCGCCATCGGATCCCTGACCCATTCGACGCCGCGCAGATCGATGCCGCGCTTCTTCGCCTTCGAGCGCGCGGTGACGGCAACGACGCGGATGCCGCGGCCGCTGCGTCCCGCGAGGACGCGGGCCTGCGTTTCAATCACACGGATGACTTCGGCGCCCACGGTGCCGAGCCCCGCTATGCCCACTTTCAGGGGTGCAACCATGATGTCTTAGAAAACCTGCCGAAGAGAACTTAACGCCGATTGGCGAGCGGAACGACGTTGTGCAACGTTTCGATGCCGCTTTCAAGGAAGCGTCGCACGCCGCGCGCGGCCTGCCTGATCCGTTGCTCGTTTTCCACCATGGCAATGCGGACATATCCTTCACCATGCTCGCCGAAGCCGACGCCGGGCGACACCGCAACGCCGGATTTCTCCACCATCAGGGTCGCGAACTGCATGCTGCCGACGCTGCGGAAGGCCTCCGGCAGCGGCACCCAGGCGAACATCGAAGCCTCCGGCGGCGGAATCTCCCAGCCGGCGCGGCCGAACGATTCCACCAGCGCGTCGCGGCGCTTGCGGTAGGTGTCGCGCATCTCCCTGATGCAATCGTCAGGGCCGTTCAGCGCGGCGGTCGCCGCGACCTGGACCGGGGTGAAGGCGCCATAATCGAGGTAGGATTTGACGCGGGCGAGCGCCGCGATCACATGCTCATTGCCGACCGCAAAGCCCATGCGCCAGCCGGCCATCGAATAAGTCTTCGACATCGAGGTGAACTCGACCGTGACGTCCATCGCGCCGGGGACCTGTAGCACCGAGGGCGGCGGATTGCTCTCGTCGAAATAGACCTCGGCATAAGCGAGATCGGACAGGATCAGGATCTCGTGCTTCTTCGCGAACGCGACGAGGTCCTTGTAGAAGTCGAGGCTCGCGACATAGGCGGTCGGGTTCGACGGATAGCAGACAACGAGCGCGAGCGGCTTCGGGATCGAATGCACGATCGCCCGCTCCACCGCCTCGAAGAACTGCGGCGTCGGATCGGAGGGCACCGAGCGGATGACGCCGCCCGCCATCAAAAAGCCGAAGGCATGAATCGGATAGCTCGGGTTCGGACAGAGGATGACGTCGCCGGGCGCCGTGATCGCTTGCGCAACGTTGGCAAAGCCCTCCTTCGAGCCGAGCGTCGCCACGACCTGGGTGTCGGGGTTGAGCTTCACGCCGAAACGGCGGGCGTAGTAGCCGGCCTGGGCCCGGCGCAGTCCGGGGATGCCGCGAGACGCCGAGTAGCGATCGGTGCGCGGCTTGCCGAGTGTCTCCTTCAGCTTCTCCAGCACATGCGCCGGGGCTGGCAGATCCGGATTGCCCATGCCGAGATCGATGATGTCGGCCCCGGCATTCCGCGCGACCGCCTTGGCTCGGTTGACCTGCTCGAACACGTAAGGCGGAAGGCGGCGGATGCGGTAAAATTCTTCCATGGCTCTCTGGGCTCCGGGCGACCGGTCGGGACAGAATCGACGGGCCAGAACGGCGATTCGGAAAGGCGCTCAGGCTCGTCGTGAAAATTACTCAAAATCAAATGCTTAGAGCAATCATCGACAACGAGGACTGAAGTCGTTCGCCCTGGCTCTCGGCTGAACCGGGGTCTTTTAGCACGGCAAGACGGGGGCGCCAGCGATTACCTTGCAGCGCCTCATTTCGTCTCCTTGGCGGCAACGGCCTGGCGATCGCGCGCGGCGGCGAGTTCGGCCTCGATCTTGGCGCGCTGGTCCGGCGGGATGATCGCTTCGTCGCGATCCGGCGGCAGGTCGTGCACCGGCAGATAACTGCCGGGCTCCCTGGGCTGCGCCTGCGCATCCGCTGGCGTCAGATCCGCGATCTGGCTCGAGCAGCCGCCGATGGCGAACGCCGCGATCAGCAGCACGCCGCAGATCGGCAGCGACTTTTGCAGGTCCCTCAACGCCAACACCTGGGAAACCCCCTACTCGTCCCAAAGCAAGCCGGCCGAGCCTAACCCGACAACCTGCTCAAGCTCAAACCATGTGCTGCCCACAAATGGTACGAGCGAGAATACATCCAAGGCCCACCGACCAGTGGGTGCACCCTGATTGTGACAAAACCAAGAAGACTTGTCGCAGTGCAGCACATGTTGGAGCTTGTTTAACGTCAAACATGCGAGCTTCGCGGTGACGAATACGGAATGAATCGTTACTGTTCTGCTCATGAGTATGGCCACCACCGATACGCCCAAACCCAAGACGAAGTTCGATGCGGAAGCCTTCGCGATGAATGTTGCGCGGGCGATGGAGAGCGGCGGCAAGGCGCTGGCTGCCTACCTCAAGCCGCGCGAGAGCGGCGAGGTGCAGGATCGCCCGCCGGCCGAGCTTGCCGAGGTCGTCAAGACGTTCACATCGGTCGCCGAATACTGGTTGTCGGATACGTCCCGCTCGTCCGAGCTGCAGGCCAAGCTCGCCAAGGACTATCTCGACCTCTGGGGCTCGGCAGTGCGCCGCATGGCCGGCCAGGACGCCCAGCCCGCGATCGCGCCCTCGCCGCGCGACAAGCGCTTTGCCGACCCGGAATGGAAGTCGAACCAGTTCTTCGATTTCGTCATGCAGCTCTATTTGCTCACGACCAAGTGGGCGCAGGAGCTGGTGCGCGATGCCGAAGGACTCGATCCGCAGACCCGCCGCAAGGCGGAGTTCTACGTCCAGCAGGTCACCAACGCGCTGTCGCCGTCCAACTTCGTGCTGACCAATCCGGAAGTGCTGCGCGAGACGGTGGCCAGCAGCGGCGAGAACCTCGCACGCGGCCTGACCATGCTGGCCGAGGACATCGCCGCCGGCAAGGGCATGTTGAAGATCCGCCAGTCCAATCCGGACAATCTCGTCGTCGGCGTCAACATGGCGACGACGCCGGGCAAGGTGATCTACCAGAACGAGATGATGCAGCTGATCCAGTATTCGCCGACCACGGAGACGGTGCTGCGCACTCCGCTCCTGATCGTGCCGCCCTGGATCAACAAGTTCTACATCCTCGATCTCAAGCCGGAGAAATCCTACATCAAGTGGTGCGTCGACCAGGGCATCACCGTGTTCGTGATCTCATGGGTCAATCCCGACAAGCGGCTCGGCAACAAGAGCTGGGAAGACTACATGAAGGAAGGCCTGCTCACGGCGATGGACGTGATCGAGAAGATCACCGGCGAGATGAAGGTGCACACGGCCGGCTATTGCGTCGGCGGCACCATGCTCGCGACCACGCTGGCCTGGCTCGCCGAGAAGCGCCGCCAGCGCGTGAGCTCGGCGACGTTCTTCGCCGCGCAGGTCGACTTCACCCATGCCGGCGACCTCCTGGTGTTCGTCGACGAGGAGCAGATCGCGGCGCTCGAGCAGGACATGAAGGCGGCCGGCGTGCTGGAAGGCTCGAAGATGGCGATGGCCTTCAACATGCTGCGCTCCAACGATCTGATCTGGTCCTACGTCGTCAGCAACTATCTGAAGGGCCAGCAGCCGAGCGCATTCGACCTGTTGCACTGGAATTCCGATGCAACCCGCATGACCGCGTCGAACCATTCCTATTACTTGCGCAACTGCTATCTGGAGAACCGGCTCTCCACCGGCACGATGGTGCTCGACAACACGCTGCTCGATCTCTCCAAGGTCAAGGTGCCCGTCTACAACCTCGCCACCCGCGAGGACCACATCGCGCCGGCTGAATCGGTGCTGTACGGCTCGCAGTTCTTCGGCGGTCCGGTGAAATACGTGCTGTCGGGTTCGGGCCACATCGCCGGCGTTGTCAATCCGCCGGCCTCGAACAAGTACCAGTACTGGACCAACGACAACATCAAGGACGTCAACGTCGCGCAATGGATGAAGGACGCCGTGGAGCACAAGGGCTCCTGGTGGCCCGACTGGCGGCAATGGCTGGGTGAGCTCGATCCGGAGCAGGTTCCGGCGCGCGCACCGGGCAGCGAAGCATTCCCGCCGATCGAGGACGCGCCCGGCAGCTATGTGAGAGTCCGCGCATAGCGGAATGTTCCGCACTCTTGTATAGACTCGCGCTCAACGCAGCGCCGACAGAGGGAATCGGATCATGACGCGCGAATTGTTCTGGCTGACGCTGACGGTGATCCTGACCGGGATTCTCTGGATTCCCTACACCATCAACCGCTGCCAGATTCGTGGCCTCAGCGGCGCGATGGCCAATCCCTCGCGCGGCGACAAGCCGCAGTCGGAGTGGGCGAACCGCCTGATGTTCGCGCATGACAACGCGGTCGAGAACCTCGTGCTCTTCGCGCCGCTGGTGCTGATCCTGAACGCGATCGATTATTCGACGAAATGGACCGCGCTCGCCTGCGCCGTCTATTTCTGGTCCCGCGTCGCGCATCTGATCGTCTATGCGATGGGGATCCCGGTGTTCCGCACGCTGGCCTTCACCGTCGGATTCCTCGCCCAGGCCGCGCTGGCGCTGGCGATCTTCGGGGTGCTTTGACTTCGTATCCCGGACGCGCGAAGCGCAAGGCCGAATCCAGAAAGCTGCAATCAACGTCGCAAGACCGGGCCCCGGACGCAGCGCATTAGTGAAGGAGTGCTGCGCTGCGTCCAAGGCACGCGACCGACCTATTCCTCCGGCAGGCCGAGCATCAGCCGCATGTTCTGCACGGCTGCGCCGGAGGCGCCCTTGCCGAGATTGTCGAGCCGGGCGACCAGTACCGCCTGGTGATATTTGTCGCTGGCCAAGACATAGAGCTCGAGCATGTTGGTCTCGTTCAGCGCCTCCGGTTCGAGCCGGCCGCTCTTTGACGCTTCGTTCTGCAGCGGCATCACCTTGACGTATTTCGAGCCGACATACCGCTTTGCGAGCGCGGCCTGGAGATCGGCACCGCTGGGCTTGCCGGGCAGCGTATCGAGCTGCAGCGGCACCGAGACCAGCATGCCCTGCCGGTAGTTGCCGACCGACGGAATGAAAATCGGCCGCCGTGTCAGGTTCGAATAGAGCTGCATCTCCGGCAGGTGCTTATGCTCGAAGCCGAGGCCGTAGAGCTCGAAGGACGGCGCGCTGCCGTCTTCGAAGCTCGCGATCATCGACTTGCCGCCGCCGGAATAGCCGCTCACCGCGTTGACGGTGACGGGATAGTCTGATGGCAACAGGCCGGCATCGACGATCGGCCGCAGCAGCGCAATAGCACCGGTCGGATAGCAGCCGGGATTGGAGACCTTCTTCGCAGCCTTGATCTTGCCGGCCTGGTCCGGCGTCAGTTCGGGAAAGCCATAGGCCCAGTCGGGCGCGACCCGGTACGCCGTCGAGGCGTCCAGCACTTTCGGCGCCGAGGCGCCCATGCTCTCCACCAGCGCGACCGTCTCCTTGGCAGCATCGTCGGGCAGACAGAGAATGACGAGGTCCACCTCCTCCATCAGCGCCTTCTTGGCCGCGGGGTCCTTGCGCTTGTCGTCGGCGATGGTCTTCACCGCGACGTCGCCCTGGAGCTTCAATCGCTCGTTGATGCCGAGCCCGGTGGTGCCGGAGCCGCCATCGACGAAGACGGTTGCGGGCTTCTTCGCCGCGCTGGCGGTCGGGGCCTTGGCGCTGTCAGCGAGGCCGGTTTCAGAAAGGCTCATGGCGCGCTCCCTTCGAGCATGTTCGTGTCGTCTGTAAAAACCTGCGGCCTTGCCTGCCGCATCAAATGTGAAATCTGCTTCGCGTCGGCATCGCCGGCGCCGAGCGCATTCGCGATCGCCGCGTAGTCGGCGTCCGATTTGTGCTGGTTGAGCTTGAAGCTGCCTTCGACATCCTCAACCGTCATCACCAGACCCACGATCGCCTTCTTCATCGCTTCCAGCCGACCCGCCGTCATCTTCGCCGACGTCCACGGCGTCTTCGGCAACAGCCAGTTTTCGAATTTGTCGCTGAGCGTGTCGATCTGCACCGCCAGCTCCTCGTCCGACAACAGCCGCACCGGCCCGCTCAGATGCACCGACTGATAAAGCCAGGTCGGCACCTGATCCGGCGAGACGTACCAATCCGGCGATACATAGGCATCGGGGCCGTTGACCGCGAGCAGCCAGGATGCCGCGCCGTCCGCAAGCTTTAGCAGCGGATTGTGACGGGCGACATGAAAGGCGACCTGCGGCGTGCCGTCGGCGGCGTAAGTCAGATAAAACGGCAGCGGCGAAGCGGTCGGCTTGTTGCCGTCAAAGGCGCACATGGTGCCGAAGCCGCGCTCTTCGGCGAACTTCAGGCTCGCGGCGCGGTCCTGCTTGAAAAAGGGGGGCGTGTACATCGTGGTCTCCTGCTGGGCCTCCTGGGGGGAGCCGCCGGATCAGATCGCGCTGACAGGAGAGAGAATGCCGCGGATCGGACCCAGCGGCAAAGACGATGATCTCAAACGCGATCGACCGCCCAAACCGCAAGACTGCGGCGGCGGCGACGGGCGAACAGGATGGTCGCGGCGTTGATCATGGCGGCGGCCTATAAGGCCATATCGGGTTCCCGTCAAGGTGACCGTTGTCATTCCGGGCGCTGCAGAGCATCGAACTCGAAATGCCAGGACTTAAACCACCCGCCAGATCCATTCCATGACTTTGGCGAGCACGTCGCCGAACAGCAGAAGCACGGCCGACCAAACCAGGGCCGAGACGAAATTGGCGGCCTGGAAGCTCCAATAAGGCATCTCGAAGATGCCGGCTGCGAGCGGCACCGAAGCGCGCAAGGGGCCGAAGAACCGGCCGATGAAGATGCTGGGAACGCCCCAGCTGCGTACGAAAGCCTCGCCTCTGGGCAGGAGTTCCGGATAGCGCGAGAGCGGCCACATCTGGGCGACCTTCTCCTTGTAGCGGTAGCCGAACCAGTACGAGACCCAGTCGCCCAGCGCCGCGCCAAATCCACCGGCGATCCAAACCGGATAGAAGTTGATGCCGCTTACCCCGATCAGTGCACCGATCGCCACTAGCGCGCCCCAGGCCGGGATCAGCAGCGAGATGAAGGCGAGCGACTCTCCGAAAGCGAGCAGGAACACGATCGGAGCTGCCCAAGCCTGGTGAGCGCGCACGAAATCGGCCAAGGCGTGCGCAAACTGCTCCATCCAAAAAAGCCTTCCCGCCCCGTCTCAAGGTGCTGCTCGATGAAAAAGACTGGTAAGCCAAGGACTTGTGTGACATCAAGTCACAAAACCCGGCTTGGCGGCGACTGGCGGGTCAAATTGCCGGGAATTGGAGGGCCTGCGGCGTAAAATCGCCGGGATTGGTCCCCAACCACACCGCCCTGCCCGCCCTGCGGTAACGTTTCCAATTCAGAAGTGGCATAGTCGGCCTCATCGATTCGCCGCTCATGCGGCCCTCAAAACCCATCAAGATATATGTCCAAGCAGTTGAAGCCCAAAGCAAAAGACGATTTTTTCGGCGGCGACGAGCCGAAGCCCCGCGCCGCCAAGGCGGCGCCGCGCGGAAGCGGCGGGGAAGCCGATTACACCGCCGCCGACATCGAGGTGCTCGAAGGCCTGGAACCGGTGCGGCGTCGGCCTGGCATGTATATCGGCGGCACCGACGAGAAGGCGCTGCATCATCTATTCGCCGAAGTCATCGACAACTCGATGGACGAGGCGCTGGCAGGGCACGCGACCTTCATTGGAGTCGAGCTGAGCGCGGACGGGTTCCTGACCGTCATCGACAACGGCCG
The DNA here is from genome assembly GCF_016616425.1 of Bradyrhizobium diazoefficiens. Lineage (NCBI taxonomy): Bacteria > Pseudomonadati > Pseudomonadota > Alphaproteobacteria > Hyphomicrobiales > Nitrobacteraceae > Bradyrhizobium > Bradyrhizobium diazoefficiens. Next base: position 3,830,606 of record NZ_CP067101.1, on the reverse strand, counting down.
CGGCATCCCGATCGATCCGCATCCGAAGTTCCCGAAGAAGTCGGCGCTCGAAGTCATCATGTGCACGCTGCATTCGGGCGGCAAGTTCGACTCCAAGGTCTACGAGACCTCCGGCGGTCTGCACGGCGTCGGCATTTCCGTGGTGAATGCGCTCTCCTCGCTGCTCGAGGTCGAGGTCGCGCGCAGCCAGAAACTCTACCGCATGACGTTCGAGCGCGGGCACCCGAAGGGCAAGCTCGAGGATCTCGGCAAGGTCAACAACCGCCGCGGCACGCGCGTGCGCTTCAAGCCCGACACCGATATCTTCGGGCCTAAGGCCGCGTTCAAGCCGCAGCGCCTGTTCAAGATGACGCGCTCGAAGGCCTATCTGTTCGGCGGCGTCGAGATCCGCTGGAACTGCGCGCCCGAGCTGCTCAAGGGCATCGAGGACGTACCGGCCGAAGCGACGTTCCACTTCCCCGGCGGTCTCAAGGACTATCTTGCGGCTGCAATCCACGCCGACACGCTGGTGCATCCCGATATCTTCTCGGGCAAGTCGGGCCGCAACGGCGCGCACGGCGCCTGTGAATGGGCGGTAGCCTGGACCGCGGATGCCGACGGCTTCCTCTCTTCGTACACCAACACCGTCCCCACTCCCGACGGCGGCACGCACGAATCCGGCCTGCGCAGCGCGCTGCTGCGCGGCCTCAAGGATCACGCCGAGCGCGTCGGCCAGGGCAAGCGCGCGGCCTCCGTCACCTCCGAGGACGTGATGGTGGGCGCGGCCGTGATGCTGTCCGTGTTCGTACGCGAGCCCGAATTCCAGGGCCAGACCAAGGATCGGCTCGCCACCGCGGAAGCGCAGCGTATCGTCGAGCAGGCGATGAAGGATCCGTTCGATCATTGGCTGTCGGGCAATCCGAACATGGCCAACAGGCTGCTCGACTTTGTGGTCGACCGCGCCGAGGAGCGGCTGCGCCGCCGCCAGGAAAAGGAGACCGCGCGCAAGACGGCCGGCAAGAAGCTACGCCTGCCCGGCAAGCTCGCCGACTGCACCGACGCCGGCACCGAAGGCTCCGAGCTCTTCATCGTCGAGGGCGACTCGGCGGGCGGCAGCGCCAAGCAGGCGCGGGACCGCAAGACCCAGGCCGTGCTGCCGCTGCGCGGCAAGATCCTCAACGTCGCTTCCGCCGGCAAGGACAAGCTGACGGCGAACGCGCAGCTCTCGGATCTCGTGCAGGCGATCGGATGCGGCCAGCTTCTGCACTATCGCGAAGAGGATTTGCGCTATCAGCGCATCATCATCATGACCGACGCCGACGTCGATGGCGCCCACATCGCTTCGCTCCTGATCACCTTCTTCTACCGGCAGATGCCGCGGCTGATCGACGAAGGACATCTCTTCCTCGCGGTGCCGCCGCTCTACAAGCTCACCCACGGCACGAAGTCGGTCTACGCACGCGACGACAAGCACAAGGAAGAGCTGATCAGGACCGCGTTCAACGCCAGCGCCAAGGTCGAGGTGAACCGCTTCAAAGGCCTCGGCGAGATGATGCCGGCGCAGCTCAAGGAAACCACCATGGACCCGGGCAAGCGCACGCTGCTCAAGGTGGTGCTGCTCGCCGACGATCGCGATACCACGGCGGATTCGGTGGAGCGGTTGATGGGTACCAGGGCCGAGGCGCGGTTTGCCTTCATCTCGGACAAGGCCGAATTTGCCAGCGAGGAGCTGCTGGACGTCTGAGGCAAGCTAGTCTTGCGGAACTTCATCGACCGCTCGCTTTACGATGCGCCAGACCAGCCCGGCGGCAAATCGCTGCCGAATCGATTCTGGATCGTGCCGGCTCAGGCAGAATCGGCCTGGTTGGATGGTGCGATTTTGGCCGCTACTGAACCCGCGTCCGATCTTGATCACCCAAATGGCGGATGGCGCGTCAAGCACAGCTTTGACGTGCGCTCCGGGCAGCCGGCATAACCAACTGTGACAGCATCGCTTTTTTCCTCACAGGCGGGGCCCCGCCCCGATGTGTCTTCCGTACAACACCGGACCGTTTTCGGTCATCTGTGTCTGGCCGGCAACAGCATTCCGGTCGGAAACGTCTATAGTCCAATCATCGAATTTGACCGAAGCGGCGCTCGCGCCCGGTAGCGAACCAAGGTTGGGGATTTTGACATGAAGAAGGTTTTGCTCGCTCTGACCGCGGTTGCGGCGATGACCGGTTCGGCCTCGGCGGCCGACCTTGCCGCCCGTCCCTACGTGAAGGCTCCGATGGCGGCGCCGGTTGCCAACTGGACCGGCTTCTACATCTTCGGCGGCGCCGGCGGCGGCATTTGGGATGCGGACGAGCACAGCAATCGCACGATCGGTGGCATCACGGCCTCTACGATCGATCAGCGTGTTGGCGGCGATGGCTGGTTTGGAACGGTCGGTGCCGGCTACGACTGGCAGTTCAGCGGCACCTGGGTGGCTGGCGTGTTCGCCGATGGTCAGTTCGGCAGCCTGCGCGGCAGCATCAACGATGAGTTTGCTGCGCTGACCGGCCGCATCAAGATGCAGGACGCCTGGGCTGCGGGTGTTCGCCTCGGCTATCTGGTTGCTCCGAACGTTCTCTCCTACGTCAACGGCGGTTATACTGGATCGCACTGGTCGGGCGCTACGTTGACGACTCTCGGCGGCACGGCTTCGGGCTTCCACACCGACTCGTTCAACCGCAATGGCTGGTTCATCGGCGGTGGTGTCGAGAACAATCTGAACATTTTCGGCATCTCGGCGCCGGGCTGGTTCATGAAGACGGAATATCGTGCCGCCTACTACGATCGTAAGGACGTTGACGTTCGCACCGACGTTGGCAACCTCGTGACGACCGACTCGATCAGCTTCAAGCCTTTTGTCCAGACCATCAGCACCTCGCTGGTCTATCGCTTCAACTGGACCGGTCCGGCCGTCAGGTACTGATCTGAACTCACATTCAGACGTCAAAGCCCCGGCATTGTCCGGGGCTTTTTCGTGTGCGGGCTTGCCGGCGGCCGATGCCCGCCCGCGACGACGGTATGCAGCGGCGCGCCGAGCTTGATTCGCCGCCCAATCAGCGTCGGTGATCGACCCTTCCCGCGCACGGCGACATCCGTTGGACTTTGCACGCGCCGGCGTATGCCGCCGCCGCCATTGTATCCGAACCAGAGCTGCGGTTACTGTGCGCCCAAGCTGTCGAGGCCGCAGCAATCGTTCAAGCCGCGAGCCGCGACAGAAGCAGACCGATGGGAGGAATGCATGCGCAGATTTCTGCTGATCGCAGGCCTGCTTGCCACTGCCATCGGGCTGCTCTGGATCGGACAGGGCACCGGCACGGTTCCCTGGCCGCGATCGAGCTTCATGGTCAACCAGTTGCAATGGGCCGGCTATGGCGCCGCCATGGCAGGCTTCGGGCTGGTGCTGATCTGGCAGAGCAACCAATAGAAGAAACCAGGGAATACAAGCATGACATCATCCAGCCGGTTCGATTTGCGCGGCAAGACCGCGGTCGTGACGGGAGGCAATGGCGGCATCGGGCTCGGTATGGCGCGCGGCCTTGCCGATGCCGGCGCCGACATCGCGGTGATCGGACGCAACGAAGCAAAGTCCAAAGCAGCAGTCGACGATCTCAGGCAGCGCGGCGTCAAGGCGATCGCGGTTGCGACCGATGTCACCGACAAGACCGCGATCGAAGCCATGATTGCGCGCGTGGTGAAGGATCTCGGCCGCATCGACATTCTCGTCAACAATGCCGGCATGAGCATCCGCAAGCCGCCGCACGAACTCGAGCTCGACGAGTGGAACAAGGTGATCGACACCAACCTGACCAGCGCGTTCCTGTGCTCGAAGCTCGCTTATCCGGCCTTGAAGGCGTCCGGCAACGGCAAGGTGATCAACATCGGCTCGATGATGTCGATCTTCGGTGCGAGCTTCGCCACCGCCTATGCGGCGAGCAAGGGCGGCATCGTGCAATACACCCGCGCCTGCGCCAATGCCTGGGCGCCCGACAACATCCAGGTCAACGCGATCCTGCCGGGCTGGATCGATACCGACCTCACCCGCGGCGCGCGGCAGCAGGTGTCGGGATTGCACGAGCGGGTGCTGGCGCGCACGCCTGCTGGGCGCTGGGGCGACATCGACGACTTCGCCGGCATCGCCGTGTTCCTTGCATCGCCCGCGTCGAACTTCGTCACGGGCACCGCGATCCCCGTCGATGGCGGCTTCTCTGTGATGGCCTGAGGCCGGGCCTAAAGCGCGATGAGATCGGGATGAATCGTCATCGCGCTTTAGATCATTGTTTGAGCATGATCTTTTCGGAAAACCGCTTCGCACTTTCCGGATCATGCTCTGGCCGCAATCCAACGACGCAAAAAGAAGCCCCGGACCAGGCCGGGGCTTTTTGAATTTGGCAGTGCTTTTTTTGATCGTTGGTCGCGTTGCGTCGACGTGCTCAGTAACGGGCGATGGTCGGCGCGTCGAACTTGTAGCTCGCGCGCACGACGGCCCACTGGATATCGCGCGGCTTGGCATCGAAGGTGTAGTTAGCCGCAGTGCCGCCGAGCTGATAGGTCTGGCTGGCGAAGGCCGCGTAGTTGTATTCGAGACCGACGATCCAGTTGCGGGTGATGCCGTATTCCCAACCGGCGCCGACGGTCCAGCCATTGTGCCAATGAGTTTGTCCGCCCGTACCCGTCACAACCGGATCGGTGACCGAAAGCCGGTTGTTGACTCCCGCGTAGCCGCCCTTGATGTAAAAGAGGTTGTTCTGCACGGCAAAGCCGGCACGACCCACCACCGTCGCCAGCACATTGGCACGCCAGGAGAACACGTCGTTCGCCGGGGGGAACGCGGTGTTCGTGAATGAGCCCTTGTTGTCGAGGCCGGAGATCGTGCCTTCCATGCCGAAAACGTAGTTGTTGGCCTGCCAGTTGTAGCCGATCTGCGCGCCGCCCATGATACCCGATTTGCGCTGACGATAGCCCTCTCCCGGAACCAGGTCGCCAAAGCCACCACCGTTGCCGTTGTTGATGAACTGCTCGTTGGTCCACGCGCCGCCGATGTGGCCGCCAACATAGAAGCCGGTCCAGTTGAACAGCGGCTCCGCATAGGCGGGCGCCTTCGTGTAGCGCGCGCCGAGATCGGCGCCGGAGGCCGCACCCGTCGAAACCAGAGCGGTCGTGCAGGCGAAGGCGGCAATCAATGTGTTACGCATGGTACACCCCGTGTCCTTTGACGGGCACACGGTCACAGACGGGCGTTACTAAAATTCGAATCAACAAAGTTAACGCGGCGCATGGGCACGCGCCGGTCCGCAAATCCGTCGGCGCTGTTGCACGCCCGCAACGCCGTGCGCGCGAATTAACGCGGAATTATCCCTACCGATTTCCTGCATCTAGGATGCCGGCGCGGCCTTCGACTGCACGTGCTCGGGCCGCACGCCGAGCGCAAGCAGGCGCGCCGGAATGCCCTGGAGCCATGGCAACGCGGTGATGAGGCGCACGATCAGCGGCACTTTGAGCGGCCGCTCGCCGCCCTGCAAGGCGCCGCTGATGATCTTGTTCTGCACGATCACCTGCATTCGCTGCGTCATCTTCACCGGGAATTCGCGGCGACGGCGCACGGCATCGAGATCGTTCTCGGACGGGCAGCCGTGCTGCACCTTGTCCGCCAGCAGATTGGCGGTCGCGACCGCATCCTGCACGGCGAGATTGACGCCGACGCCGCCGACCGGCGACATCGCGTGCGCGGCGTCGCCGATGAGAAGCAGGCCCGGCCGCGTCCAGCGCTTCAGGCGGTTGATCGCGACGGTCAGCAGCTTGATTTCATCAAAGCTCTTCACGTCGGCGATGCCGGACCTGAGGATCGGTGCCATCCGCACGACGTCGTCGAGCAGCGCCTGCAATCCCCTCGCCTTCACCGCCTCGTATTGCCCCTTGGCGATGACATAGGCGCATTGCCAATAGTCGCCGCGATCGAAGGTGATCATCATCTTGCCGGACTCGACGCGCGCGAACACGCTTTCCGTCTCGTCGGCCTTGCGGCCGGCGCGGAACCACAGCACGTCCATCGGCGCGCCGATCTCCTCGACGGCAAGGCCCGCGCGCTCGCGCACCGTCGAATGCCGGCCGTCGCAGGCGATGGTGAGATCGGCTTCGATCTCGATGATGCCATCAGGCGTTTTCGCCCGCACGCCGGTGATCGTCTCGCCGCGGCGGATCAGATCCACCGCCTCCGTGCTCATCATCACCTCGAGCGAGGCAAAGCGCCGGCCGGCCTCGCGCAGGAAATTCAAGAAGTCCCATTGCGGCATGAAGGCGATGAACGGGTATTTGGTGTCGAGCCGGCCGAGATCGGCGATGCGCACCGGCGTGCCGCCGAACAGGCCGTCCAACTTCTGCAAGCGCTGATGCGGCAGCTTCAGGAAGCCGTCGATCAGGCCGAGCTCGTCCATGACCTCGAGTGTCGAGGGATGCACCGTGTCGCCGCGGAAATCGCGGAAGAAATCCGCATGCTTCTCCAGCACCACGACCTCGATACCGGCCCGGCCCAGGAGATAGCCGAGCATCATGCCGGCCGGCCCGCCACCGACGATACAGCAACGGACTTTTTTCGTGCGGCTCGATCGTTGGTCGGACGTCATTGCAGCTGCGTTCCGCGATGTGTACCGAACGATACTAACGATTCAGGCCGAGCGCAGCATCAATTTGGATGCGTCCTGCCAGCGCCGGCTGGCAGCTTCAAGTCACCGGCTGGCGATCCGAGGAAGAACCACCATCCCTCAATTATTGCCGCGGCTCGCGTTGCGAAAACTCTTGATTTCCGAGACGCTGCCGTCGCGATAGGTCAGCTCCACCGAAACGGATTGCGTCGCCGGGGCGAGCTTCATGTAGAGCGGCATGCCGGCGGTGATCGCGCTGGGGTCGCGCATGTCGCAAGGCGGCATCTTCAGCACCTGGTTGGGCACGGTGGTGTCGATGCCGATCCGCACCTCGCGGATGGCGCAGCGATAGGACACGAGGTGCGTGTAATAGACGAGCAGCCCGTTGAACTCGCGAAACGACAGCCAGCTCGTCGACGTCATGTCGAGGATCTTGCGCTGGTCGCGGATCAGCGCCGCCTCGGGATCGAACCTGATCGGGAACGGCCCCTGCATGTCGCCGGACTGATCGACGTAACGGACCTCGATGGTGCCGGCCGCGGCATCCGGCGGCAATTCGATCGACGGATTCGGCATGCGCTTGCGCGTGCGCGGATCGAGCGTGTCGATGAAACCGGTTTCGCGGAAATCGCCCTTGCCGGCCATGCGCCAGGAAATGCCGAGCGTCGGATCGGCGAACGAGAACACCACGCTCCAGCCGCCATTGTGGCGCGAGAAGCTTGCGATCGGCGCATTGGCGGTTTCTTCCTTCGGCACGCGCGGCACCGACACCGGCGGCAGGGCCGCGAGCTTCTGCGGCGGCGGATCGGCCGGCCGCGCGACGGCATCCTTCGCCATGCCGCTGAGGAAGACGTCGTCGACCATCTGGTCGAAATAGACCGGGACCTGCTTGTGCTTCACGGCGTCGGCCATCTCGCTGACGGCACGGCGGGTACGCTGCGCCACCTGCACGAGGTTCTCGCCCGGCTTGAGCAGCTCTTTGGCGAAGGTGCGCGTGAACACCGAATTGGGATCGGCGTCGTCGTTGGACAGACGATCGAGCGCGGTCTGGCGGGGACCGGCCGAGAACACCGAGAACACGCCTTCGGGCAGTTGCGTCATCGGCGCCAGCCCGCCGCCACCGGCAACCGCGCGGGTTCCCTTGCGCTCGAACGGGTTGTTGCGGCAGGCGTCGAACACCAGGATCGATGTCCGCGCCTTCTTGTTCTGAAGGCGCTCGACGACACGATCGGCCAGGATGGAAGCGTCGCGCACCAGCTCTTCCTGCCCTTCCGTCGCCGCCGGCACGTCGGTCGGCAGCAGGTAATTCTGGCCCGCGATCTCGAAGCCATGGCCCGCGTAAAAGAAGAACGCGGTATCGCCGGGCTCGATCGCCCGATCGAACGCGAGCAGCGTCTCGGAGAATTGCTGCCGGTTCTGGTTCTCTGCGACCATCACCGAGAAGCCGAGCTGCTTCAGCGTATCGCCCATGGTGCGGGCGTCGTTGACCGCCTTGAGCAGCTTTGGGACGTTCCTGTAGTCGTTGTTGCCGACGACGAGGGCGACGCGCTTCTCGGCATGGGCGGGAAGAGCGAAGCCGCTCAGGGCCGCCGCCAGGCCAAGGACCGCCAGAATTCCGAAAAGCCGACGCGTCATCGCAAGATTCCCGTTGCAGAACGGCCTCACGCCGCTTCCCTCGAACAGCAGTTCATTGGACCTCCTGCCGCTGTGGGATAGTCGGCCCACACGTAACGGCGGTTCAAGGGCCCGAGCTTCGCTTCCTTGATCCGGCTATCGCAGATTCCCGCGAATCTGACCTCCTGCAGCTTCGAAAGCCTGGCGACCTATCAGGGTCTTCAATGCCGCCTAAGGCGTGGCGCCCGGTGACTCCCGCGATCGAGGCTCGGAGGGCGGCTAGGCTCCGTTTTGGCGGCCCCGGCCGGAGCACGGGGTCGGGCGGAAAAACCCAGCCGCGCCCGCCATTTGGCAAAAACCTCAGGTTTTTTAGGATCTTCCTGCGCCCGCTCCATTGACTTTGGCCGATTCCCGCCTATGTTCCGTGGCGACGCGGCTCAGATCGAAGAGCGATTCCTGAGCCTTGCGCTTTGTTCGCGTGAGTCAGCACCCCCAGCTTCTTTGAGAGCGCGCCGTTTCGGGGTGGAACGCGACAGCCTTATCACCCTCGATTCCGAACGGCGGTTTCGACCAGAGGCTCAATGTCCTTTTCAAATCTCGGACTGTCCGAAAAAGTCCTCGCCGCAGTGGCGGCCACCGGTTACACCACCCCCACCCCCATTCAGGAACAGGCGATCCCCCACGTCCTCGCACGCAAGGACGTGCTTGGCATCGCCCAGACCGGCACCGGCAAGACCGCGGCGTTCGTGCTGCCGATGCTCACCATCCTCGAAAAAGGGCGCGCCCGGGCACGCATGCCGCGCACGCTGATCCTCGAGCCGACCCGCGAGCTCGCGGCCCAGGTCAAGGAGAATTTCGACCGCTACGGTGCCGGCCAGAAACTCAACGTCGCCCTCCTGATCGGCGGCGTCTCCTTCGGCGACCAGGATGCCAAGCTGACGCGCGGCGTCGACGTGCTGATCGCAACCCCCGGCCGCCTGCTCGACCACACCGAGCGCGGCGGCCTGCTGCTCACCGGCGTCGAACTGCTCGTCATCGACGAAGCCGACCGCATGCTGGACATGGGCTTCATTCCCGACATCGAGCGCGTCTGCAAGCTCGTGCCGTTCACGCGCCAGACCCTGTTCTTCACCGCGACCATGCCGCCGGAAATCCGGCGCATCACCGAGACTTTCCTGCACAATCCGCAGAAGGTGGAAGTCTCCAAGCCCGCCACCACCGCTGTCACGGTCACGCAGTCCCAGGTACCCGCCGGACGCGAGGCGCATGAGAAGCGCGAGCTGCTTCGCCGCCTTCTGCGCGAGGCAAAGGATCTCAAGAACGCGATCATCTTCTGCAATCGCAAGCGTGAAGTTGCGATCGTTCACAAATCGCTCCAGAAGCACGGCTTCAGCGTCGGCGCGTTGCACGGCGACATGGACCAGCCGGCGCGCATGGCCGCGCTCGAACAGTTCCGCAAGGGCGAGCTGCCGCTGCTCGTCGCCTCCGACGTCGCCGCCCGCGGCCTCGACATTCCCGAAGTCAGCCACGTCTTCAACTTCGACGTTCCGCACCATCCGGACGATTATGTCCACCGCGTCGGCCGCACCGGCCGGGCCGGCCGCACCGGCACCGCGATCTCGATCGTCACGCCGCTCGACCAGAAGTCGATGGTGGCGATCGAGAAGCTGATCGGCCAGAGCATTCCGCGCGCCGAAGGCGACTTCGAGGTGCACGCCAGTACGAGCGACTACAGCGAACGCCCGCGCGAGTCGCGTGGACGGGACCGCGAACGTTCCCGCGGCGGACGCGGCAAGCCGCGGCGAAGCCACGAGCCGCGTGGCGACGCGCCGCAGCCGTCGGAGACGACACCCTCGGTCGACGCAAGGCCCGCGGCCCAAGCTCGGCCCGCACGCGAGGCAAGACCTGCACGCGAAGCAAGGCCTGCACGCGAAGCACGACCCGCACGCGAAGCACGACCCGCACGCGAAACGCGGCCATCATCCGAGCCGCGTCACGGCACGCGCCAGCAGGCCAATACGTCGCATGTGCCGTCGATCGGCCGTCCCGAGCCAAGCCGCCAACGCGAGGCCGATACCGAGCCGGGCGATCACTCGCATCTGCCGGCATTTCTGCTGCGGCCGGTCCGCTCTCCCGCCGGCGCTTGAGGCGCGCTAACGCGGCCTTGGTTGGGCAAAGCCGCCGCGCAATTTTTAGATGCATTCGTGGACGTATATTTACGGGGCGTTCACGATCGTCCGTTAGCCTGCGAACATAATTTAAGCATTGCTGCGGTCGAAGGCGCCCCGACCGCTGTGGGGTATGTTCCGTGGTCAAGGTTCTCGACGAACACGAACGCACAATGGCGTTTGCCGAGGTGGCGCTCGGTCAGATCCGATCGCTGCGACAGACGGCAATTCCCCGCAACTACGAGATCTGGTACGTCTACGCCAGCGGCTACAATGCGCCGCTGAACAAGATCATCAACGAGACGCTGGCGCGCAGCGGCAAGCTGACAGAAGCCGATCTCGAGCAGATCTACGAAACCTATCTCTCCCACATCAAGACCACCGACCGCATCGACAAGGTCGGCGCGCGCGTCATCGGCGAGATCGACGACGTCATGAAGGTCTTGAGCGATGCGCTCGGCATGACCGGCTCCTACGATGCCAGCCTGTCGGGCGCGGCCGAGAAACTGTCGTCGGCCAAGAGCCGCGAACAGATCAAGGCGATCGTCGAAACGCTGCTGCGTTCGACCAGCGAGATGCGCGAGACCAACAAGGCGCTGGAAGATCGCCTGACATTGTCGAAGAACGAGATCAGCAACCTCCAGCAGAGCCTGGAGGCGATCCGCGCCGAGAGTCTCACCGATCCGCTCACCGGTCTCGGCAACCGCAAATATTTCGACCGCATGATCGACATGGCCGTGCAGAGCGCGCTCGCCTCGGGCGAGCCGCTGTCGCTGCTGCTGTTCGACATCGATCATTTCAAGTCGTTCAACGATTCCTACGGCCATCTTACCGGCGACCAGGTGCTGCGGCTCGTCGGACTTTCGCTGAAGCAGACCATCAAGGGCCAGGATATCACCGCGCGCTATGGCGGCGAGGAATTCGCGGTCGTGCTGCCCAACACCGCGCAGCGGCAGGCCCTCACGGTGGCCGACCACATCCGCCGCGCGGTGATGGCAAAGGAATTGAAGAAGAAGTCCACCGGCGAGATTCTCGGCCGCGTCACCATCTCCGTCGGCGTCTCCATGCTCAAGCAGGGCGACGACACCGACGCGCTGATCGAGCGTGCGGATGCCTGCCTTTACGCCGCCAAGCGCAACGGCCGCAACCGCGTGATCTGCGAAGCCGATCCGGAATACGCGGTCGAAACCCGTAGCCGGGTGGCGTGATGGAAGCAGCGTGCCGAAAGATGCGCGCGCTTGACTTTCTTGCCTGACGAACGACATCTTCCTCGCCGCCTTGCGGCGCCTGACCGCGAGGACTTGTCGTCTTGCCCAACCCCCATGATGTCCACACGCCCCAACCGTTCTACACCAGGGACGAGCTGCTGAGATCGAGCGAAGGCGGCTATTTCGGCCCCGGCAATGCGCAATTGCCGGCGCCGCCGATGCTGATGATGGATCGCATCACGGACATCAGCATGGACGGCGGCGCATTCGGCAAAGGCCATATCATCGGTGAGCTCGACATCGCGCCTGGCCATTGGTTCTTCGATTGCCACCATCGCGGCGACGCGCTGATGCCGCCGACGCTGGGGCTCGACGCCATGTGGCAGATGATCGGCTATTGGCTCGGCTGGTCGGGCTCGCCGGGCAAGGGCCGCGCCATCGGGGTCGGAGAAGTGGAGTGCACCGGCACTGTCACACCGGACACGCGATGCGTACGCTACGAGGTCGCGATGCGGATGGTCCGTCGCGGCAAGCTCGTGCTCGGGATTGCTGACGGGCGCGTGCTCGCCGACGGCATCTGCGTCGTCACGGCCAAGGATATGAGGGTTGGCTTGACCAAGGCGGTGGACTGATCTCAAGCCCCTCGCTTGGTCGGCTTGCGCACCGGACTCTTCTTGCTCGCCTTCGGCACCGCTTTCGCGCGCTTGACGGCCTTCTTCGACCCCGGCTTCTTCACCGCCGCCTTCTTTCCCTTCGGCCGCGTCTTCACCTTGGCGCGCTGGGCG